>NZ_JCBCUR010000049.1:0-1192 GCF_059862305.1 Pseudomonas sp. MF09156 | reverse complement strand
GGAAGGTCTGAAGTAAGCAGCCGTTTTTAACGGCCTCGCTGTCTGAGGTTCAAAAAACACCGACTTAATCGAAAATCAGACCTTTCCTCCTGTCAGTTCACTGTTTTTTGCGGAATAGCACCTTTTCAGGGCTCATTGTCCACATCACAGGCGCACCTCGCCTGCATTCAACAGTCGTTTTCGCATCATCCACAGGTTCGATAAGGCAAACAGTGTGGTCTGCTGCGCGGTGTTTTTCACCAAGCCTCGGAAGCGGACTTTCGTATAACCAAACTGGCGCTTGATCACCCTGAATGGATGCTCAACCTTGGCCCGGACTTGAGCTTTCGCGTATTCGATTTTGCGGCGCATGCGACCGATCAGGCTCTTTTTTGCATGCTTCTTATAGCTGCTGGGGCGCGCTGCGATCGACCAGATCATCTGGCGATGTTGATGCTCCGCACGCTTCTCCACGCCGGTGTAACCGGCATCGCCAGAGACGTAAGTTTCCTCGCCATGCAGCAACTGATCGACCTGAGTCACGTCCGCCACATTCGCCGCCGTGCCCACCACGCTATGTACCAGACCGGATTCAACATCGACACCGATGTGCGATTTCATCCCGAAATAGTACTGATTTCCTTTCTTTGTCTGGTGCATTTCGGGGTCGCGTTTACCGTCCTTGTTCTTGGTCGAACTGGGCGCATGAATGATCGTCGCATCGACCACAGTTCCCTGACGCAGCAGCAAACCTCGGTCGCCCAAATAGCCGTTGATGACCTGCAAAATCCCACCGGCCAGCTCATGTTTTTCCAACAGCCGGCGGAAGTTGAGGATCGTGGTTTCATCCGGAATCCGATCCAAATGCAGCCCGGCAAACTGGCGCAGAATCGTGGTTTCGTAGAGGGACTCTTCCATCGCCGGATCGCTGTAGCCGAACCAGTTTTGCATCAGATGAACCCGCAGCATGGCCATCAACGGATACGCCGGACGACCGCCTTCACCCTTCGGATAATGCGGCTCGATCAACGCAATCAGGCCTTTCCAGGGCACGACCTGATCCATCTCAATCAGGAAACGCTCACGGCGGGTCTGCTTACGTTTGCCTGCGTACTCGGCATCAGCGAAAGACATTTGCTTCATCGGGGCTCAACCGTTCAGTTCGTGGGACAGCCGTATCTCACCAGATTTGGAAGTCTTTTTCAGAGTTTCC
>NZ_JCBCUR010000048.1:0-1231 GCF_059862305.1 Pseudomonas sp. MF09156 | reverse complement strand
TGAATCGCCCCTAGTTTCGTAGACACCTCCAAGCCTTAAAATGAGGCCCATTAGGAGGTGCCATGAGCAACCAGCGTTATCCCGAAGAATTCAAAATCCAGGCGGTCAAGCAAGTGACCGAAAAGCAGCTTCCTGTCTCGGAGGTGGCTGCACGATTGGGTGTGTCTGTGCACAGCCTCTATGCCTGGGTTAAGCGCTACACCAAGCCCCAGGAACAGCGCGTTGAGGAGGATGATCAGAGCGCTGAGGTTCGTCGTCTACGTGCCGAGCTGAAACGGGTGACGGAGGAGCGAGACATCTTAAAAAAGGCCGCCGCGTACTTTGCCAAGGAGTGCGGCTGAAGTACGCCTTTATTAAGCAGCAAGCGGGTCATTACGCGATTCGACGGCTTTGCCTGACGCTCAAGGTTCATCCCAGCGGCTACTACGCGTGGCTGTCAGAACCAAAATCTGCGCGAGCCAAGGACGATCAGCGACTGCTTGGATTGATCAAACACTCCTGGCTGGAAAGCGGTGGCGTTTATGGCTATCGAAAGATCCATGATGACCTGCGAGAGGTTGGTGAGAGCTGTGGCCGTCACCGGGTGGCTAGGTTGATGCGCCTTGAAGGTTTACGTTCTCAGACTGGGTATCGACGGAGGCCTGGAAAATACGGTGGTAAGCCAGCCGTTGCCTCACCGAACTTACTGAAGCGCCAATTCGATGTCAGAGAACCCAACAAAGTTTGGGTCACAGACATTACCTACATCCGAACATATGAAGGCTGGCTGTATTTGGCCGTGGTGCTCGATCTGTTTTCACGCCAGATCATTGGTTGGTCAATGAAGTCGCAGATGACCAGCGACGTAGCCATTGATGCACTGCTGATGGCGGTTTGGAGACGTAAGCCGAAGCAAGAGGTGATGATCCACTCGGATCAAGGCAGTCAGTACAGCAGCTCAGACTGGCGAAGCTTCTTGAAAGCTAACAACCTGGTAGCCAGCATGAGTCGTCGAGGTAATTGCCACGACAACGCTGTGGCGGAGAGCTTTTTCCAGTTGCTGAAGCGGGAACGGATCAAGCGTAAAATCTACACTACACGCCAGGATGCTCGAGATGATGTGTTCGATTACATCGAGATGTTTTACAACCCAAAACGACGCCACAGTTTCAACAATCAGCTGTCACCGGTAGAGTTTGAAAAGCGTTACGCAGCGAGCCTTGAGAGTGTCTAGAAAACCCGGGGCGATTCA
>NZ_JCBCUR010000046.1:0-1591 GCF_059862305.1 Pseudomonas sp. MF09156 | reverse complement strand
ATGGTATGGTCTGTGCGTTCTGACTCGTCAAGGATCGGCCAATGGATCGTTTGTCTAATTTGCTCTCGCGGTTCGGCGTGCGGGCCAATCTGTTCTATGACGGCGACCTATGCGGCTCTGCATCTTACGATGGCGCCGAGCGGCGAGGTTATATCCATCTGCTTCAGGCCGGCAGCGTGACGTTGCTTGGTCCCGATCGCAAGGATTTGCAGCTCACTCGCCCTAGCTTGATTTTTATGCCACGCCCCGCCAAGCATCAATTGTTTGCGGGTGAGTCCGATGGCGCAAAGTTGTTGTGTGCTTCCATGGAGTTTGAGGGCGGAATTGATAATCCTTTGTCGGCTTCATTACCGGACTGTTTGGTGCTCGCACTCGATGATCTGCCCATGCTGGCAGACACGTTGGAGTGGATGTTTGCCGAGGCGGCAAATGTGCATTGTGGAAGGGAAGCCGCGCTTGAGCGCTTATTTGAGCTCCTAATCATTCTGTTGCTCCGTTACCTGCTCGATCATCACCAGTTGCGCACCGGAATGATGGCTGGACTGGCCGACATGCGGCTTGCCCGATCGCTTTTACAGATGCACAACTCCCCGGAACATGCCTGGTCAATAGCAGAGCTGGCCAGTGAGTCAAATATGTCACGCGCTGCGTATGCCGTGCATTTCAAGAGTGTCATCGGACAGACGCCTGCTGATTATTTGTTGAGTTGGCGAGTTAGCCTGGCTCAGAAGCTGATGCGAGAAGGGCGCTCGATTACGCTGATTGCAGCTCAAGTCGGCTACGAAAGTCCTTCGGCGCTGTCTCGCGCATTTAGACGCAAGACGGGGTTGAGCCCTCGTGACTGGTTGAAAGATCTGGCGGGGGAAAATGATGGCAAAAAGGCCTAAGGCATTACTGCCTTAAGCCATTGAAAAAATTATGCATTAATTTTACGTTTTTCCAGTTCAACCAGCGAATGGCCTGCCACAAATATCGAAACAGCAAGCAACCCTAAGTCTTTAAGCAGAAACTGACCTGGCGCAACGGAAATCGCCGGAAACCCTAAACTAGGCTCAATGACGCCCGGAGTGGAAAACATAAAGCTAAGGGTTGTGAAGAACAGGCCTGCAGACAGAGCGCCTCCTACCACGGATAGTTTGGGCGACAGCATGCGGCCTGCGATCAGAGTGCCGATCGAAATCTCTAGTATGCCGAGCAGGCTGGAGAACATGTCGACCGAAAAAATGCTATACACCCATCCCAAAAGCGGGCTGTTGCTCACCAGTGGAACCAGGCCCTCGGCCTCGTAGTGGGTAAATTTCATGCCGCCGAACCAGAAGTAAATAATAGCGAGAGCCAAGTACGCGCCATAGATACCTAGCCCCATAGTTTTGGTTCCAAGCGTTAAGTGGGCCTGTACGCTGGACTTCGAGTTTTCAATGCCTATGGTTTTCATGTCTGAGCTTCCAGTAGTGAGTGAGAGTGTGTTGGCTGCCGAACGCCGTATGCGTTGGCGATGAGATGATTATGGCTGGCATCTCTAATCAAGAGGCATCAGAAAGTATTGATTTCAGTGCAGATCGTCTTGGGCGGTGCAATTCGCGATGAAGGG
>NZ_JCBCUR010000045.1:0-1959 GCF_059862305.1 Pseudomonas sp. MF09156 | reverse complement strand
TGTACGCCCTGACAAGGCGTATGAGTTCAGTGGGTGCGAATCCCACCCGGCCACTGTCGCTCCGGCCGGAAGCACTTCGGAGCAGTTCAGGAGGCAACGAATGGGCTGAAGTATCTGAAGAAAAGGCTTCGTTAGGAAGTCAGTGACTGTGCAGGCCGTAGCGTGCAGCGAACACCGAGCAGGCCCCGAAAAGGTCTTGCGGTAGCCGACCCGCCATAATAACGGGGAAGGTTGATAGCGCTGGAGGATTGAGCGTCAAGCGAATCCAGCGCTGCCGCCGGGGTAGTGGTGATGGCATGTACAGAAGAGGACTCATGCGAAACAGGGGAAGCCTGCCAGGGTGAAATGACAGCCAGACACTGTCATGCAAACAGGGCGCCCGTGAGGGACGGCGCTGGCTCGGACAGGTGGCGGATGGGCTCGTAGTACCGTTGAGGCCGGGTAATGCCGGAGTAGGAAAGGAGCCCTGGTCCAAGAGAGGAGTACAAAGTGGCAAGAACGATGGGATTGGCCCCCGGCCTATTAACCCAGGTGAGAAATCGCGTTCGGACGCTGCAGCGTGCCCTGTATGTGAAAGCTAAGACAGAGCCGGATTTCCGCTTCTACAGCCTGCGGGACAAGGTCTACCGAATTGATGTACTGGTCATCGCCTATCAACGCTGCCGAGCTAATCGCGGCAGTCACGGCGTCGACGGCCAGCGTTTCGCGGACATTGAAAACGCAGGAGTTATGGAGTGGCTGGCTCAGCTACGTGAGGAGCTGAAGTCGGACGGATACCGACCGCAGCCCCTACGGCGGGTATGGATTCCCAAGAGGAACGGTAAACTCCGCCCCTTGGGCATTCCCTGCATCCGCGATCGCGTTGTGCAAATGGCCGTCAACCTCCTGCTACAACCGGTATTCGAAGCGGATATGCAGCCATCGCAATATGGTTTCAGGCCGCGCCGTGATGCCAAGGCAGCAGTGAGGCAGGTTCATTACTACACCGCGAAAATCGGGCTAAGAGATGTCGTGGATACGGACTTGCGCGACTATTTCAATACGATTCCGCATGGGCCTTTAATGAAATGCCTGGCCCGGCGTATCTCGGATGGCAGGGTGTTGCAGCTGATCAAGCAGTGGCTTGAAGTGGCGGTAATCGAAATCGTGGACGGGAAACCTCGGCGCGCCAATGAAGCCAGACGGACGCATCGTGGTAGCGCACAAGGATCGGTGGTGTCGCCGCTGCTGGCCAATCTCTACTTCAGGCGCTTCATCCTGGCTTGGGAGAGGTTTGGTCACGCCAAGCGTTTGCATGCACATATCGTGAACTATGCAGATGACATGGTGATCTGCTGCCGGCCTGGCAGTGGAGAGCAGGCGATGGCGCACATGCAAGCCTTGATGGGGCGTCTGGGGTTAAGCGTCAATGAAGAGAAAACCGCGCTGGTGAAACTCCCGCAGCAGTCTTTCGACTTTCTCGGGTATAGCCTCGGCACGCAATACAACCGTCATGGAAAACCCTATATCGGCACCAAGCCTGCGAAGCGGGCGATGAAGGCGATCATTGGTAAAATCCACGACGAAACGGCGATCAGCATGACGTGGGACTCGGCGGAAAATCGGATAGCTGAACTCAACTCGATCATTCGGGGCTGGGCCGGTTACTTCGATCAAGGCCCGGTGCTCAAGAGCTACCAAATCCTGCAAACCTACACGGAGCGCCGTATCCGACGCTGGTTGGTCAACAAGCATAAGCAGCGAGGTCGCTCGGGGTACCGTCTATACCCCGATGCGTTTCTGTACGGAAAGCTAGGCCTCTATCAACTGCCGACGCGAATGGCCGATGTGTCGAGCGCGAAGACCTATCGATCTTGGACGAAAGCCGGATGCGTTAATAGCGCACGTCCGGTTTGACGAGCGGGGTGTGGAAACGGAGCGCAAGCCACCGCGCCACATCCCGACTCTACCGATCGGCAG
>NZ_JCBCUR010000044.1:0-2310 GCF_059862305.1 Pseudomonas sp. MF09156 | reverse complement strand
GTAAGCGCTTCGACTTCAAATGCCCAATCGAAGTTATGGGCGAGGTGATGCAGAAGGCCATGGCTATGCGGCATGATGCTCCAGCTTCAATTCAATGACCGTGTTGCACTCAGCTCCTGCAACCGCCGGGGTATAGGTTGACTGCTACTGGCCCAGAGTGTGTAAAAACGCTGATTGCTCATCGGTCTTGGAGTATCAACGTTTGTCGGCTGAGTTATCGCATAGTCAGCGTCAAGGCTTGCATCAGTAACGACCTGGAGCACGCCAACGCTGTTTTACAGCCTCTGGCCGGGTCAAAACCGGCCTTTTTTAGGCTGACAGCGCTTTCATCAAACCATTGGCACCAATGATTTTCATGACCCGTTTCAAGTTGTAGGCGAGCACATTCAAGCTCATCTCCGTACTCACCCCGGCCAGCTTTCGCGTCAGGAAGTGCGTCGCCCCCATCCATTGTTTGAGCGTCCCGAAGGGATGCTCAACCGTCCGTTTTCGGACTCGCATCATCTCTGGAGCTTTGCTCAGCCGAAGCTGCATCTCCTCCAATACGTCCTCATGCTCCCAGCGTCGAACTCGTCGTTCCGTGCTCGGTGTGCACTGCAATTTCAACGCGCAGCCCTGGCATTTCGAACTCCAGTAACGGTGCAACGTCAGGCCTTTTTCAACGTTGGTATAGCGCCAGATTAGCGCCTCTCCGGCCGGGCAAACGTATTCGTTTTTGGCCGCGTCATACATGAAGGCATCGTTATTGAAACGCCCGTCTGCCTTGGCTCCAGAGGTCATCGGCTTGAGCACATAGGCGGTGATACCTGCATCGTGACAAGCCAGGATTTGTTCGCTTTTGAAGTAACCTCGGTCAGCCACTACCGACAACGTATCTGACGCCATCGCCTCGCGGGCCTGCTTGGCCATTGAGCTGAGTTGATCGCGGTCGGAACCGACGTTGGTCACCTCATGTGCAACGATCAAATGGTGCTGAGTATCGACCGCTGTCTGCACGTTGTAGCCGACGATTCCCGTGCCGCGCGTCATCATGGAACGGGCGTCTGGATAGGTCAGTGAGACCTGTTTATCCGGCGATTCATTGAGCTGGATTTCGATCGCTTGAAGCTCCTTCATTTGAGTTTTGAGCTTGGCGATTTTCTCTTCCAGCCGCCCGGCACTGGGCTCGGAAGCTGTTGGTTGTTGCCGATCGGCAGCATCGAGTGCCGCCAGGTAACGGTTGATACTCGATTCAATCTCTTCCATGCGCCGCTTTAGTTTGGCGCTGGTGAAATTGCGGTCGCGATTGTTGACAGCCTTGAATTTACTGCCATCGATGGCAACAAGATTTTCTCCAAACAATCCCAACTGCTGACAGAGCACGACGAACTGGCGACAAACGCCTCGGATGGCCTTGCTGTTGTCTTTTCGGAAGTTGGCAATGGTCTTAAAGTCCGGCATCAAACGCCCGGTCAACCACATCAGCTCGACGTTGCGCTGGGCTTCTCGCTCCAAACGTCGGCTCGACTGGATGCGGTTGAGATAGCCGTAGATGTAGATATTCAGCAGGATCGCGGGGTGGTAAACGGGACGGCCTGTGTCAGCCGGAATAGCACCGTCAAAACCCAAGGAAACCAGGTTGAGTTCGTCGACAAAAACGTCGACTACGCGCACCGGATTGGTATCGCTGACGTAGTCGTCGAGGCTCTCGGGAAGTAAGGTGCCTTGGCCTCGATGTTCACCTTGGATAAAGCGCTTCATGGGCGATCCCTGCGATGAAATCCTCAGAAATCATAGCAAGGGTCGCGAAGGTGTTTTTACACACTCTGGGCCAAAAGCAGCCGCTCATGACTGAACGTATGCGACACGGATGTCGTAACCATGGTCACGATATCTGACGCTAAGGCGGCGAGCAGCTCATTGCGCACGCTTAACTTCATCCTGACGTACTCAGGAAAATCGGGGAACATTAGTCTTGCTCTCGCATTCCCAATCTGCAACTTCTTGGCCAACAGGACAAATTCGCCGAGTTATCTCAGCCGCAAAATAAGGATGCCTTGCTAGTCTCTGGTGCGGACAGGTGAGGCTTATAAGGCCTAAGGTCTCTTGATTTAGCACGAAAGCCCGCTGTGCTAGAGGCGGGTCTAGAAATACAGTCTAAGGTTGATATTCGATAAATTCATTTCTTATAGCATCAATTAGTCTTGGCGGTTGCAGGAGCTGAGTGCAACACGGTCATTGAATTGAAGCTGGAGCATCATGCCGCATAGCCATGGCCTTCTGCATCACCTCGCCCATAACTTCGATTGGGCATTTGAAGTCGAAGCGCTT
>NZ_JCBCUR010000043.1:0-2427 GCF_059862305.1 Pseudomonas sp. MF09156 | reverse complement strand
GTATGCGTCCGGCCAAGTCATCTACCCAGCCCCGCAAAGCCAAGACATGGTGTGCACTTAAATTTAAGTGGGCACCAGTTCTAGCCTTTTAAGCGGGTATTTCATGCAGCCACAACGCCGTTCTTACTCCAAATCCTTCAAGGCCCAGGTCATTCAAGAGTGTGCCCAGTCCGGCGCTTCGACTGCCAGCGTCGCGCTGAGCCACAGTCTCAACGCGAACCTCGTCCATAAGTGGATTCGGCTACAGTCGCAGAAAAGTGTCGCCCTGCAACCTGCCTTTATCCCGGTGGCATTACCGTCGCCAGCGTCACGATCGGATATCACCCCGGCCATGATCTGCCTCGAAATCCCACACCCACGCGGCACCGTCAAAGTGAACTGGCCGACCGAAAGCGCGGCTGCCTGTGCGACCTTTCTTCGAGACCTGTTGCGATGATCCGCATCGACTCCATCTGGCTCGCCACCGAGCCCATGGACATGCGCGCGGGAACCGAAACCGCTCTGGCGCGTGTAGTCGCCGTGTTCGGTGCGGCGCAGCCGCACTGTGCTTATTTGTTTGCCAACCGCCGCGCCAATCGCATGAAAGTGCTGGTGCACGACGGGTTGGGTATTTGGCTGGCGGCGCGCCGCCTGCATCAAGGCAAGTTCTTCTGGCCGGGTTCTCGACACGGCTCTCAGATGGAATTAGGTGCTGAACAACTGCATGCTCTGGTGCTGGGTTTGCCTTGGCAAAGAGTTGGGCCAAGCGGCGCGATTTCCATCGTTTGACGCCCGCCATGGCCAGCCTGGCCGTGCAATTGTCCGATGAGTCTATCGCCGGTGTAGCCTTGCTCTGGCAAAATCGGCGGCATGACTTCGCTTCCAAACCTCGACCAACTAAACCCTGAACAACTGCGCGCTCTGGCGGCGCAGTTGATGCGGCGTGTCGAGAATCTCGATCAGAAAGTCGAGACTATGGGTAAGCAAATCCACCATCACAAAACGGTCAACGAGAAACTGGCCCACGAGATCGCGCAGCTCAAGCGCTTCAAGTTTGCCAAGCGCAGCGAGCAACTGAGCCCGGATCAGGCCAGCCTGCTTGACGACCTGATCGACACTGACATCGCAGCCATCGAAGCCGAACTTGAAGCGTTGCAACCCGCTCCCGTTTCGACCGACGCTCGGCAAAAACCCAAGCGTACCGCCTTGCCGCCGCAGTTTCCACGCACCCTGATCCACCACGAACCTGACAACAGCCACTGCCAGTGCGGCTGCGCCCTCAAGCGTATCGGCGAGGATGTCAGCGAGAAACTCGACTACACGCCAGGCGTGTTCACCGTCGAGCGTCATATCCGCGGCAAGTGGGTCTGCGGCCAGTGCGAAACGCTGATCCAGGCACCGGTTCCGGCGCAGGTCATCGACAAGGGCATCCCGACCGCCGGCCTGCTAGCCCACGTGATGATCGCAAAGTTCGCCGACCATTTACCGCTCTATCGTCAGGAGTCGATTTTTGGTCGGGCAGGTCTGGCCATCGCCCGCTCGACCTTGGCGCAATGGGTCGGCAGCTGTGGTGTGCAGTTGCAGCCGCTGGTCGATGCCCTGCGCGATGCTGTTCTCGAACATAGCGTAATCCATGCCGATGAAACGCCGGTGCAGATGCTTACGCCGGGCGCAAAGAAAACCCATCGCGCGTATGTCTGGGCCTACGCCACCAGCCAGTTCTCGGACTTGGCGGCGGTTGTTTACGACTTCAGCCCGAGCCGCGCCGGAGAGCATGCACGCAACTTCCTGCAAGACTGGAAAGGCAAGCTGGTCTGTGATGATTTTGGCGGCTACAAGGCCAGCTTTGAACTCGGCGTCACGGAGATCGGCTGCATGGCCCATGCACGGCGCAAGTTCTTCGAGCTGCACGCCACCAACAAGAGCCAGCTCGCCGAACAGGCCTTGCGCTACATCCAGTTGCTTTACGAAATCGAGAGCGAAGCACGCGCCCTTGAACCAGATTTACGCCGCCGAATACGGCAAGAAAAAGCTGTACCGGTGATGGATGCTCTGCATGCCTGGATGATCGCCCAGCGCCAGATCGTGCACGACGGCTCGGCGATAAGCAAAGCTCTGGATTACAGCCTCAAACGCTGGACGGCGCTGTCGCGCTACCTCGATGACGGGGCCGTACCCATTGACAATAACTGGTGCGAGAACCAAATCCGACCGTGGGCGTTGGGTCGCAAAAACTGGCTCTTTGCAGGTTCGCTGCGCAGCGGTAAACGGGCGGCGGCGATCATGAGCTTGATCCAGTCGGCGCGGCTCAACGGGCATGATCCATATGCTTATTTGAAGGACGTCCTCACGCGCCTGCCGACGCAGCGGGCGAGTGAAATCGATCAGTTGCTTCCGCATAAGTGGCAGCCGGTTTAATCACGCAAGGCGTGATGCCCGGACGCATAC
>NZ_JCBCUR010000042.1:0-2775 GCF_059862305.1 Pseudomonas sp. MF09156 | reverse complement strand
AGGCTGAAGCCTTGGGCATGACTGATTTGAATGGTGGCGCGCTCTTCAACGCTGAGTTCGGTATAAGACATAGGGGCAGCACCGTACCGGAAAGGTCAGGTGTTGCACTCAGTTTTTGCCGCCGCCCCTCCTTAAAACTTAACCACGTATGACATGGTTAATTAATTATGGGGGTGTTGCTTTGCGATAGGGTTTATGGCTTGCCATTAAAGTGTCGGGCAGCATCTCACTAATTATAATTAATCAGTGAGGGGCGTAAGATGCTGCTAATAATATCGGTAAAAAAGTCTATCGAAGGGGCTTGTGTTGCTGAATTAAATTGCAACGAAATCCTGGCTATTTATCTAGTGACCTCAAGAAGTTTCAATTAGATTTACGTCTTGCAGGAGTTTTTCCATGTGTGAGGCCACAACTTTTTTGAGCCGTTGGGTACTAAAGTATTGTGGCTCCAGTACAGCCTGTAGCCCTAATCCGTCAATAAGACTGATCGTGATATCTGTCCAGAGGCGCACATCAAGTTGTGGAGAGACCTCTTGGCTACGCTGAGCGGCCCGCATGAGCCCGCTTATGGCATTTCGCCATTCAGAATAGCGGTTATGGAGTTCTTGCGCCAGGTAAGGCTTACCAAGCGATTGTCCCCAGAACGCTATCCATACACGCCACTCAAGCTTACGGTCATCGTCGAGCGGCAGAACCTCAAGGAGAACCGCGTATAGCGTTTTGAGCGGCGATCCGCTAGACAGGTGCGATGCCATCCTCCTGGCCGCGGCAACGTGTACCTGACGCAAAGCCGCTACAAGAATTTCATCTTTATTGGCGAAATGATGCGTCACAAGCCCCGCTGTACATCCTACTTCAATTGCAATTCTTCGGATTGTCGCTGCTTCTAGTCCCTCAGTCGCTACGACTTTCCAGGTCGCTGCTAGCACCTCGTTGCGACGCTCCTCGTGATCTATTACCCGTGGCATAACTACTCCAATTTAGCGTTCTTAGAACGCGTATTACAAAAAGAAACGCTGCGCGCAAAAAAAATGATTCGACCGGTTTGTAAAGCAAAATGGGTATGCGTTGAAGCATAAGCCCAATCAACGGGTTACCAAATATGGTCTTGCTGTGAGGCTGATCGTCGCCGTGCCAGCATACTGCATCCCCCGGACTAGACGCTATCGCGCTGGACCACTCCACAGCTACTCAGCGCCACCTTTTATCAGGCATCGAGTTGGTCCTGCATGTCGTGATTATAGGCTTGTGGTTTTTTACAAAACAGGTGTTGCGTAAAAAAAACCGCTGTGCAAGGATACATAACAGTTGTTTTGCAACGTGGCTCGATGATCGCGGTGACGATCCCAAGCGGGTCAGTCGGGCAGTAGTTCAGTGCAATTTGGCGCGCCAGTTGATTGGCGGTTGTCCGAATGCATGAGCAACCGTATTTAGTAAAGTTGGGTCATGTCGGCCTACACCTAAAACACGAGGAACGTAAATGAAAATCGGCATAATCTCCGACGGTGCGTTGGCTGGCACACCGCCACAAAGGAAAATGCACGACATGATCCGCGAGGCTGTGCGTGCAGACGAGCTCGGTTTCTATTGCTGGGGTACATCTGAGGCCCACTTTATTGATGGTCCGACTATTTCAGCCCCTGACGCGCTCTATGGTGCTGTCGCGGCGCTTACTAAAAATATAATTATTCGCTACATGGCCGTTACGATCCCGTTCCATAATCCAATTACGGTTGCAGAGCGTTTAGCTACCCTCGATATTTTATCTAATGGGCGGGCAGAACTCTGTACGGCTCGTGGCAACAATAAATTAGTCATGCAGGCCTTCGGTGTAAAGCCAGCCGAGACCAAAGATCGGTGGAAGGAGGCGATAACGGTAATTGGGGAGACGCTGACCAAAGGTGTGGTCTCTAATCCCAACGGAAAGTACTGGCCTTTTGAAGAAGTTAAGGTCAATCCTAGGCCATTGCAGAAACCATCGCCCCATTTGTTTTCTGTGAGCTCAGGGCCTGACTCTCACAAACTGGCAGCTGAGTACGGCGTTGGAATACTTACCTTCGATAATTTTTTTGGATGGGACTACATAGATGAGTGTATTAGCGCTTACCGCGATACAATAGGAAGCGCAACTCCAGTTAATGATCGTGTGAATAATTCATATGGTTATTATGTTCCAATTTTTCATTGTGCAGCTGATCGAGCAACTGCATTGGCTGAGGTAAGAATGCGAGCCTTTGCTTATGTTCAGTTCATTTTGGATATTTATTTGCCATTGGCTAAGGAACCTACGTATGAGTACTTTGCCGGTATTCAACGTATTGTAGAATATAAGCGAAACCTTGACAAACTCATAGAGCTCAGCCCATCGATCATGGTTGGTACACCTGATGATATTATAGTCGCACTCAGAGCGCTTGAATCCCGCGGTGTGGATGAGGTGATTTTGACCGTTGATGCGATGAGTCACGAACAACATATGCGTACTCTTGATCTTTTGGGAGAGCATGTTCTTCCGCACTTTCATAAATGATCATGTTTATAGTTAACGCAGAGTTTGAGTTTTTTGATATCTCAGACCTTACATATTCTACTTTGGTGTTTTTTGGATGAGTGTGTAATTCTCTGGCAGCAATCAAAAATCCATAAATCAGGGCGGTTGCAGGAGCTGAGTGCAACACGGTCATTGAATTGAAGCTGGAGCATCATGCCGCATAGCCATGGCCTTCTGCATCACCTCGCCCATAACTTCGATTGGGCATTTGAAGTCGAAGCGCT
>NZ_JCBCUR010000041.1:0-3222 GCF_059862305.1 Pseudomonas sp. MF09156 | reverse complement strand
GTGCCTCGCTTCAGCAAATTGGGTATGTGACAGCTTTCGGTGTTTTGTGAGATTCGAACTTTCGGTTCATTTCGTCTTCACACACCGCAATCTGATGCTCTTTCGAGAAACAAATTGCTTGGGTGTTATATGGTCAAGCCTCACG
Source organism: Pseudomonas sp. MF09156 (assembly GCF_059862305.1). NCBI lineage: Bacteria > Pseudomonadati > Pseudomonadota > Gammaproteobacteria > Pseudomonadales > Pseudomonadaceae > Pseudomonas > Pseudomonas sp. MF09156. Next base: position 3,077 of record NZ_JCBCUR010000041.1, on the reverse strand, counting down.
GGCAATTAGTATTGGTTAGCTCAACGCCTCACAGCGCTTACACACCCAACCTATCAACGTCGTAGTCTTCGACGGCCCTTCAGGGAACTCAAGGTTCCAGTGAGATCTCATCTTGAGGCTAGTTTCCCGCTTAGATGCTTTCAGCGGTTATCTATTCCGAACATAGCTACCCGGCAATGCCACTGGCGTGACAACCGGAACACCAGAGGTTCGTCCACTCCGGTCCTCTCGTACTAGGAGCAGCCCCTCTCAAATCTCAAACGTCCACGGCAGATAGGGACCGAACTGTCTCACGACGTTCTAAACCCAGCTCGCGTACCACTTTAAATGGCGAACAGCCATACCCTTGGGACCGGCTTCAGCCCCAGGATGTGATGAGCCGACATCGAGGTGCCAAACACCGCCGTCGATATGAACTCTTGGGCGGTATCAGCCTGTTATCCCCGGAGTACCTTTTATCCGTTGAGCGATGGCCCTTCCATACAGAACCACCGGATCACTAAGACCTACTTTCGTACCTGCTCGACGTGTCTGTCTCGCAGTCAAGCGCGCTTTTGCCTTTATACTCTACGACCGATTTCCGACCGGTCTGAGCGCACCTTCGTACTCCTCCGTTACTCTTTAGGAGGAGACCGCCCCAGTCAAACTACCCACCATACACTGTCCTCGATCCGGATAACGGACCTGAGTTAGAACCTCAAAGTTGCCAGGGTGGTATTTCAAGGTTGGCTCCACGCGAACTGGCGTCCACGCTTCAAAGCCTCCCACCTATCCTACACAAGCAAATTCAAAGTCCAGTGCAAAGCTATAGTAAAGGTTCACGGGGTCTTTCCGTCTAGCCGCGGATACACTGCATCTTCACAGCGATTTCAATTTCACTGAGTCTCGGGTGGAGACAGCGCCGCCATCGTTACGCCATTCGTGCAGGTCGGAACTTACCCGACAAGGAATTTCGCTACCTTAGGACCGTTATAGTTACGGCCGCCGTTTACCGGGGCTTCGATCAAGAGCTTCGCGTTAGCTAACCCCATCAATTAACCTTCCGGCACCGGGCAGGCGTCACACCCTATACGTCCACTTTCGTGTTTGCAGAGTGCTGTGTTTTTAATAAACAGTCGCAGCGGCCTGGTATCTTCGACCGGCATGAGCTTACGGAGCAAGTCCTTCACCCTCACCGGCGCACCTTCTCCCGAAGTTACGGTGCCATTTTGCCTAGTTCCTTCACCCGAGTTCTCTCAAGCGCCTTGGTATTCTCTACCCAACCACCTGTGTCGGTTTGGGGTACGGTTCCTGGTTACCTGAAGCTTAGAAGCTTTTCTTGGAAGCATGGCATCAACCACTTCGTCACCCAGAGGGTAACTCGTCATCAGCTCTCGGCCTTAGAATCCCGGATTTACCTAAGATTCCAGCCTACCACCTTAAACTTGGACAACCAACGCCAAGCTGGCCTAGCCTTCTCCGTCCCTCCATCGCAATAACCAGAAGTACAGGAATATTAACCTGTTTTCCATCGACTACGCTTTTCAGCCTCGCCTTAGGGACCGACTAACCCTGCGTCGATTAACGTTGCGCAGGAAACCTTGGTCTTTCGGCGTGGGTGTTTTTCACACCCATTGTCGTTACTCATGTCAGCATTCGCACTTCTGATACCTCCAGCAAGCTTCTCAACTCACCTTCACAGGCTTACAGAACGCTCCTCTACCGCATCACCCGAAGGTGATACCCGTAGCTTCGGTGTATGGTTTGAGCCCCGTTACATCTTCCGCGCAGGCCGACTCGACTAGTGAGCTATTACGCTTTCTTTAAAGGGTGGCTGCTTCTAAGCCAACCTCCTAGCTGTCTAAGCCTTCCCACATCGTTTCCCACTTAACCATAACTTTGGGACCTTAGCTGACGGTCTGGGTTGTTTCCCTTTTCACGACGGACGTTAGCACCCGCCGTGTGTCTCCCATGCTCGGCACTTGTAGGTATTCGGAGTTTGCATCGGTTTGGTAAGTCGGGATGACCCCCTAGCCGAAACAGTGCTCTACCCCCTACAGTGATACATGAGGCGCTACCTAAATAGCTTTCGAGGAGAACCAGCTATCTCCGAGCTTGATTAGCCTTTCACTCCGATCCACAGGTCATCCGCTAACTTTTCAACGGTAGTCGGTTCGGTCCTCCAGTTAGTGTTACCCAACCTTCAACCTGCCCATGGATAGATCGCCCGGTTTCGGGTCTATTCCCAGCGACTAGACGCCCTATTAAGACTCGCTTTCGCTACGCCTCCCCTATTCGGTTAAGCTCGCCACTGAAAATAAGTCGCTGACCCATTATACAAAAGGTACGCAGTCACCCAACAAAGTGGGCTCCCACTGCTTGTACGCATACGGTTTCAGGATCTATTTCACTCCCCTCTCCGGGGTTCTTTTCGCCTTTCCCTCACGGTACTAGTTCACTATCGGTCAGTCAGTAGTATTTAGCCTTGGAGGATGGTCCCCCCATATTCAGACAAAGTTTCTCGTGCTCCGTCCTACTCGATTTCATGACTAAGAGATTTTCGCGTACAGGGCTATCACCCACTATGGCCGCACTTTCCAGAGCGTTCCGCTAATCTCAAAGCCACTTAAGGGCTAGTCCCCGTTCGCTCGCCACTACTAAGGGAATCTCGGTTGATTTCTTTTCCTCAGGGTACTTAGATGTTTCAGTTCCCCTGGTTCGCCTCTTAAGCCTATGTATTCAGCTTAAGATAACCATCTTATGATGGCTGGGTTCCCCCATTCAGACATCTCCGGATCAAAGTCTGTTTGCCGACTCCCCGAAGCTTTTCGCAGGCTACCACGTCTTTCATCGCCTCTGACTGCCAAGGCATCCACCGTATGCGCTTCTTCACTTGACCATATAACCCCAAGCAATCTGGTTATACTGTGAAGACGACATTCGCCGAAAATTCGATAATACTCAATTTGAGTAACTCACAAATTTTACCTTAGCCTGATCCGTTACCAGTGAAAGTAACGTTCAGTCTATCTTTCTATCACATACCCAAATTTTTAAAGAACGAACTAGTCAAAGACTAGAAATCAACATTCACCATC
>NZ_JCBCUR010000040.1:0-4758 GCF_059862305.1 Pseudomonas sp. MF09156 | reverse complement strand
CTTCTGCCTCTGCAATCTTCTGCTCTATCGTCTGGGCCATTTGTCGGTCTCCATTGGTTCGGTATGCTACGATAACACGCAGCAAAAGAGCGAAGCGAAAGCAGCAAGTGCGCACTTACGACTCGTACCGAGTCAGCGCGCCCTGCGGGGCAAAATCAAAAACCAGAATCAGGAGAAAAGGCCATCGCCATCTACCACGCAACCACGAAGCCGATAGCGCGCAGTGCGGGACGGTCAGCCGTCGCCGCTGCTGCCTATCGCTCTGGTTCCGAGTTGGTTGATGAGCGCACCGGCCTTGTTCACGACTACACCAAAAAAGGTGGCGTTGTATCCGCCGAAATCATCGCGCCGGACGGCGGCAGCGCCGACCGCTCGACGCTGTGGAACGCCGCTGAATCTGCCGAGAACCGGAAGGATTCGCGGACGGCCCGCGAATGGATCGTGGCCTTGCCTGCCGAGCTGGATGCTGGCCAGCGCCGGGAGTTGGCCGTTTCCTTTGGTGCCCAACTGGCGAGCCGGTACGGCGTGGCCGTAGACGTGGCGATCCACGAACCCGACCGCGAGGGAGACAACCGCAATCACCACGCGCACATCCTCACCACCACCCGGCGCGTGAGCCGAGGCGCAGCGGGTGAGCTGGTCATGGGCGACAAGGCCAGCATCGAGCTGGCCGACAAGAAACGCCGGGAGCTGGGGTTAGGCCCAGCCGCCGACGAGGTGAAGGCCATTCGGCAGTTGTGGGAGCAGACCGCCAATCGCGCCCTGGAGCGAGCGGGCAGCGGCGAACGGATCGACGCCAGAAGCCTCAAGGATCAAGGCCTTGACCGTGAAGCCACCACCCACCTCGGGCCGGTGGCCTCCGAGATGGAACGGCGCGGACGGATCAGCGATCGAGGCGACGGAAACCGGCAGGCGCAGGCCAACAACGCCGCGAGAGCCTCTCTGAGCGCTCAGGTGGTCGATTTGGCTGCTGAGCGTGAGCGAAGGGAAAAGATGAGCAAGGAGGCTGCGCAGGAGCGTGCGCAAGCGCTTTTGTGGGGCGGCATGACCTCAGGTCAGCTTTCGGGTGAAATCAGCCGTATACGGCCTCCTAGCGTGCGTGACGCGGTAGATCGTGACCCGGAGGTGCAGCGGGCTAATCGAGACGCCGCCGTGCTGCGCGAACGCTTTGCCGAGGCAAAGCGGGTGGAGGAACTGGCGAAGGAGCGGGCAGGCGAATGGCGAGAGGCCCACCCGCTGCGGGCGAAGCTGAGGGACATGGGCTGGAAATGGGAGCCGCTGGAGAAGCTGGCGGCGACAGAGGCCAAGAACCGGGCGCAATGGCACAGCGCGGGGCCGGAGATGGTGCGGGCCGACGAGCACGCCAAGCAGGTGCAGGCGAGCACTTGGGCGCGGGTCGAACGGGAGCAGGTCCCCGCCCTGGAGCAGGTGGCGCAGTTGGAGAAACTACGGGCCGAGAAGTTGCACCAGGAGCAGGCCGAGCTGCGGCTAGAAAGGGCGGCAGACCGTTTCGTCTCGGAGTTCAAAAGCACGGCGATCAAGCGCGCCTGCAAGGCGCATGGCTACGGCGATAGCGGCAAGCAGTGGCAGGCGCTGCCGGACGTGCAACGGGCGAATATCGAGCGGTTCAACGCCATGGGCAAGCCCCAGCAGGCCGAGCATTTGGCGGGAATTCGGGCGGTCATGCTCCAGCACTTCCGGGACAACCCAAAGGCGCTAGAGCAGGCGCGGCAGGTTCGGCGGCAGGATCGAGGGGTGGAGCGCTAGAGCGGCAGCGTCACTTCTCCGAGGGGCGAATAGAGAAAACGGAGAAAATCGTACGCTAAGGGGACAATTGCATCGACTTGCCCTACCTATTGGAATGGGCACTGACCAGCAAATTGCATTTCGTACAGATCATGGTGAGCTGATGCGGAAAGGTGTTGTCACGGTGGATTGAAAGCACTCTACGTTCCGTCTTTCGCATTCAACATCTGCTTCTATCCGTGTCGGGTAGGTGAACTGCAATCGCTGCTTGTCTTGATTGTCATAGATATCAAAACCTGTCGGAACTGTTGTGGAGTGAAAGCGAGTTCCATTGCAAACCGATCCTGTTTTGGTGGGGATGGCAGGAACAACAACGAATCTCTGGATCATCGTTTTCGCGTCCTTGTGTTGAGTGAGCTTTTACTAATAGCGGCAGTTCGCCACTTTTTCAAGTTTTGAGAAACCCGTTGACAACCAAGCAACCCGTGGCGCGTCAGGTTGAGGTCATAGAGGTTTGCAGGGGAACGTCAGGAATGCCGCAAATGACACCAGTCTGACGCGGTTCGAGCTGACGGCATGACGTCCAGTTGATGTGTACCTCAACTGGACGTTCGCGGTGAGTAATTGCATGGGGAGAGATACAACGAAATGTGATTCAGCCTCCCGCATTGAAGATCAGTCGCTAAAATGAATACGCTAGATCACATTCACCTGACGCTATGGAGACAAGTCATGCTATCCACACTTGAGCTTCGCCACATTATTGAATGTGGATTCCAGCCTTTCGCTTGCACCTGCTCAGTCAATCCGGATGGATCATTGATGATCAAGGTGTTCGATTCCGCTTCTGGGCGGGTCGATCTCTTGGTCACTGCGGTCACGACCAGCGAATTGACGTCGAGCCGAGCCATTGCAAATTTGATTGGCGAGCTTCGCTCTGAAATGGCAGCGAACCAAGCTACAGGCTCGTTGGTGTTAACGAGATAGATCAAAAATGGCTCTATTTTTGCGCTTTCTGGATAGGGAAACCCGGCTGGAGCAGGGAAGCCATCGCACCGATCAGATCATCCAGAGACCAGGGCTTGTGTAAGTAGATGGTAGAAGGCGGGACTGATGCAGGATCTATCAGATACCCTGAGGTCAGAATCGACGCAATGGTAGGCCATTTTCCTCTCACCATTTCAATGAATTCTGTACCTTGAATTTGTCCAGGGACACCGTGATCGGCAATCACTAGCCTGCATTCGTCATGCGCCTGCAAAAGATAGGTCAACGCATCATCAGCAGTTTCAAATGCTAATGCCTTAGCCCCTACCTCCTCGACGATATTCACCATCAGTTCACGGAGCGTCGGATCGTCTTCGACAATGATGATTCCGCCCCGAATCGGTAACAGGCCTTCCCAGTTAACGTACACTTTTTCACCTTCTTAAGAAGCCAAAGACGTCGACTCGACCCAAACCCGCTCCAGTGTAATCAAAGTTTCAGGATTATCCGCCAGCTGAAGGACGGTTGCGACGCCAATGTCCTAATTTTTCCTATGCATACCTCCCCCTTAGCGTACGATTTTTTCCGAATTCTGCGGCCTCCCCTCCGAATCTGCCGCACCGTTCACCCAGTCGCGAGTGTTTGGGTCGCGGGTCACCGGCGCGTGAGAGGACTTGCGGCGGTATTCCTTGATGAATGCCACGCGGTCTCCCTTGAAGAATAGGGCGGGATTGACCCAGTACATGCTGGGGCCGCGCGGGCAAAGGAAGCGGTTGAGCAGCAGCTCTTTGAAGCCGCGGTGGAACGTGGCTTCGCTCATCCCGAGGTCCCGGCCATTGAGGTTGCTGTCGAACCAGTGCAGGTAGATCGAATCGGCGAAGCCCCCAGTCATGCGGGTGCTCTGGTACTCGCTCAGAATCGCCTGAAACACGCGCATACCGGTCTTGGACAGGTCGTACATCGCCCTCACCCCCTCGGCGAACACCTTCACAAACTCGGCGTCGTCGCGCTCCTCCACCGTGTGGATTGTGCTGACAGCGGTCACCTCCCCAGTCAGTGGGTCTACCAGATCCTTGCCACGGCCCGCACGCACGTAGCGTTTCTTGGTTTCTACGGTGGACGGGTCAATGAGTGGGTTGTAGTCGGGCGAGTACTGGCGGTTGAGTTCTCGCAACGAAGGGCTTTTTTTTGCTGATTCCATCTTCAAAAAAACCACTTAAACTGAGGGTAGGGCCGTCATCGTATTGCGCCAGTACCCGCAAAATCAAGTCATTTTTTGCGGGTACATCCCTGCATAAGTGCGGGTGGCCCCCTGCATAAGTGCGGGTAACCCCCCCCGTATTCCGTGGCCTCCAGCCATTCCCCTTCTCACTCTGTTACTACGCGCTCTTGATCTGGCCTTTGCAGTGCCCTTGATCTTGCCCCTGGGATTCAAAGAATCGGGTGCTTTAGCTAGATCAAGGTGGCCACCAGTGCAGTGACCGCGAAGCGGGCGATGTGCTGGGGGACGCCGAACAAGCGAAGCGCGTTAGGGCGGTGGATCAGGCACCGCGATCTAGGTCGAGATCCAGCGGCCTTCCAGTCGCTGTGCGCCGTCCAGCAGCAGCGCATGGCTCAAGACTTGCGTGCGGCTGCTTCGCTCCTTCACGCCGCAGCCTTCGGCCTGCGCGCTTCGCTCGCGGGTAATCAGGTCGAAGGGGGTAGGGCGGCCAATTCGGCTAGCAGGGGTTCTAGGCGCTTTCTGTCCACGTCGCGAGTAACCAACTCCCCAGCCTTGTCGATCAACCACTGCCGGATTCTCGGTTCCTTGCGGGCCTCCGCGAGCAGCATCCCGCCGAGGATGATCTTTTGTCCGTTCTCCAGTGCTCTGCTTTGCTGGCGAAGTCGGGCTAGTTTGGCTTCTGCCTCTGCAATCTTCTGCTCTATCGTCTGGGCCATTTGTCGGTCTCCATTGGTTCGGTATGCTACGATAACACGCAGCAAAAGAGCGAAGCGAAAGCAGCAAGTGCGCACTTACGACTCGTA
>NZ_JCBCUR010000004.1:0-536816 GCF_059862305.1 Pseudomonas sp. MF09156 | reverse complement strand
CCATATGCTTATTTGAAGGACGTCCTCACGCGCCTGCCGACGCAGCGGGCGAGTGAAATCGATCAGTTGCTTCCGCATAAGTGGCAGCCGGTTTAATCACGCAAGGCGTGATGCCCGGACGCATACATCGGAGGGTTCGCAGGAGCCGCTCTATTTGACGCCGGATGGAAAGCGGCTCCGAAATATGGGGCCAGTGACTGCCAAGTTGCGACCTGAGGCAATAAAAAATTGGAGCCACCCGTTCAAGGAAAAGAGCAATCCGCTAGAGCAACTAACGCAGCTGGCCAATGCAGCGTCGGGTTCATACCCGCTGGGAGTGGGCGGTCTTTGGCATGGCGGTGTGCATTTTGACAGCGGTACGTTGAGCAGTTTAGATAAAGCCAGTGTGCACTGTATCGCCGACGGTGAGGTGGTGGCCTACTGTATTGATCGGAACTCAGCAAAAACAGTTTATGTCGTCAATAAACTGCATTTGATGAAGCCTTACTCTCGTAACTTTGTACTCGTCCGTCACCGACTTGAGCCACCTGCGATTGAGGGAGAGACGGAGTCTCCTCCTCGCAGTCTATTTTTCTACAGTTTGTACATGCACTTGCAGGACGGGGCGACCTACGAAAGTGATTTAACCATTGACCGACCTTCCTTTTGGCCGGAGAGTAAAATTTGTTTCGTTCCGGAGACCGCGAAAGATGTAAGTGCCGGGACTCCCAAACAGTACGGACTGAATGTTCGTCATCGGGCGCACCAAGGTAAAGTACTCGATCTTCTGCCGAAAGGGGCACAGGTAACGGTCAGCGGCGAAGGTGATTTCCGCAAACTGGAAAGCTCCACGGGGCCAAGTTATCTGCAGAACGAAGACGGCTCGTTGCTTGGGTACGTTGATTTCGACCGCCTAGAATCTATTGGGGAGGGAGAGTATCGCCTCAAGGGTGATTTGAACGTTCATGTCGATCCGACGGTTCAAAGTAAAACCATTGGCCAAAAGCTGCCGACCGGAACCCAAGTCAAGGTCAATGGTGAGGGCAAATTTCGAAAGTTGGAGCACATCACTCAATACGTCTATATCAAGTCGCTACAAAGTCTGCGTGTCCCCCAGTATGACGGCGTACATGTGCTAAGTGAACCGCTGCCCATCAAGGCTGGAGAGATGATCGGCCACATCGGATGGTACCAGGACTATGCCGCTGACAGGCCGGAACAGAAGCTGCACCTTGAGGTGTTCAGTGAAGATGATGTGGGAAAATTCATCGAAGACTGCCGCAAGTGGGCGTTGAGTTTGCCCACTACGAGTAAGCCTTGGCTGAAGCTTGCCAAGGGTACTGCCGTTGTGGCCCATCAAGACCATTTCAATGCCAAACAACTACCTACCTTCAGTACGGCTGATGCGGTAAGCGGTACCGATTTGTTGGTTCCCAAAAGCTTGCTTGATAGTTTGCCTGCCGCAGAGAAAATCACGGTGCCTGCAATGGCAGGGCGCAAGGCTTACAACTGGTATCGCCTTAATCAGCTTCTCAACGATACCGACAACAAGCTATTGAATGGCTGGGTGCGCGAGGAAGTGGGCGTTACTCCATGGGTCAGTCCATGGGAATGGCAAGACTATGCTGTCATCACGGACTATACCTCTGCACCTGCCTTTATGGCGGCGTTCCTTCGATCACTTAAGCGTTTCACGGATCAGCAACTCCAACGCTATGGCGCGTTAGCTGATGCGGGGGACTCAGGGCCGATAAAGGAGCGGCTATGCCACATCATTGATCGTGATGGCAATAAGAAAATGACCGCGGAGGAAATACAAGCGGCAATTCGAATACCTGCGCACGCCCAGTCGATCTCGCGGTTAATTATCTGTTGCGAGAGCGAGTGGTATTACAAACCGCAAAAGTGGGATGGATTAGATGAGATTTTTGGTCATGGTGGCTCGACTCCGCATATTAACTGGTTGGCGGAGAAGGAGCGGATCAAACAGCTTAGTTGGTGGGGAGAAGTGGCGGATAAGGTTGGTTTGCCGGTGGATGGGAAGGTCTATCACTTTCATCCGGTGGGGCTGGCGGGATGGTTTAGTAACGTAAAGAAGCACCCGGAAATTTTTATAAATGGCATTAAAACGGAACTGAGGTTCTTGGAGTTGTATGACGGCTCGGTGATTGAAGAAAGTGATTTTGTTTTGGCGGCGGCTACGCTTGGTTGTGAAGTCGAAGCAATAAAGGCTGTCGCAATTACAGAGACAGGCTCTTTAGGAAGTTATTTTACGAAGGCGGAGGACGATAAGGTTGCAACTATATTGTTTGAGCGGCACTACTTTCATCAGTTAACAGGTGGTCGGTTTGATCATTCGGATCCGGATATATCATCCCCTGTTAGTGGTGGTTATGGCCTCCACTCAGCACAATATGGGAAGATGGTTAGGGCCTATCGATTGAGTGCTAGTGAGGCTTTGAAATCCGCGTCATGGGGGCGTTTTCAAATTATGGGGAGATATTTTTCCAACGCTGGATATTCCTCTGTTGAAGAATTTGTACGAGACCTTAATTGTTCTGAGAAAAATCACTTAAAGGCATTCGTAAGTTTTATAAAATTTGATGCAGTACTGTCTTCGGCGATTGTAAGAAAAGATTGGTTAAGATTTGCTCTTAAATATAATGGCCCTGCTCAAAAAGGGTATGATCGAAAGATGAGGGATAACTATAATGCGCTTAAAGGCTTATGATTTATTTGTTAAGGCCTTATTCTGTTTTTATTCAATGCTCTGGACTGGCCCAGTATGGGCAATGCCGGAAAAAATTTGTGATGGCGGGGCCGCGTTATTTCAGTGTCAAGTTGGCGGAGGAAGAGACCTTGCACTCTGTCCAAACTATATTGATGGGGCGTTGTCTGGAGTTCAGTATCGCTTTGGTCGAGAAAAAAATATAGAGCTTGCTTTTCCTGAGGAGGGTTTTGTTTTTGATGCTTTCAAGTCGAACCACTTTGTTCGCTATCAGGCTGACTACAAATTAATTAAATTTAACATCGGCTCTTATGTGTATGGTCTTTATAGTAACTACGATGGTGAAGGTGTTGGAGGTGGTGCGAGAAGTGCAGGAGTAGTGGTTTTTGATACATCTAAAAATTCGGCTGCGCAAGTGTCATGTGGGAAAATATATGTAGACGATCTTGAGAAAGTTATTTCCCACTTGGAGTGTGATGTCGACGATGCTTTGGGGTGTGTAACTAAGTGATTTTGTATTTAAGCGTACGGGTGTATAAATTCGTGGGAAGGGTGTGCTAAGTGGAAGTTTGATTTTTAACTTTGTGGGTTTGTTGGGTCTAAAGTTTGCGTTCCAACTTACTTATTTTATTGGTCTTTTAAAAGAGGTGTATTGCATGAAAGGCATCATCCGCATAGGCGACAAAACAACTGGTGAAGGTGAAGTTCTCTCCGGCTCCACCACCATGAAATTCGGCGGTATCGGCGTCGCCCGCGAAGGCGACCCCGTGGACTGCCCGATCCCAGGCCATGGCCGTACTGAAATCTCCGAGGGCCACCCGGTCTTTCGTGACAACGGCATCCCGATTGCCTTTGAAGGGCACGCCTGTGCCTGTGGCTGTACGTTGATTTCATCGCTGCCCGTTGCAGGTGCCAGCTAACTATGCCAGTCAGGATGGACCAGGTACCGGCCCTGGCGCTTCGGCCGGCCCGTCCTCGTATGTGGCGGTGGCTTGGTCTGTTGGTGCTCTTCCTGTTGTCGGGGGGAGGGGGGGCGCTGCTGTTCAGTACTGCACCGGTAAGCCAGCAGCCGCCTATGTTCTGGGGATTGGCCTTGGGCATCCCGTTTATGGGCTGGTGTGTGCTGAGTTCCGCAAGGGTGCTCTTGTATCTCGGCCAGCAACACGCGGCAGATGGTTGGAATGAGGCCCGTGAGCATGATTTGGTGCAGAGAGTTCGCCAAGGGCGGCGCTCACTGGAGGTATTGAGCGCAAGCCTGCATACAGCCTTGCGCAAACCGGACGAAAGCCCTGCAGCACAGATGGATGCGTTGCTCGGGAGTATCAAAGCCCTAAAGGCGCAACCCGCCCGACGGGATAGCGTAACGCTACGTCATAGCCGTTTGGCTGGCGATGTAAATGAAGACCCCGAGCCTGCATTGCTGCGCACGCTGGGGCAGTTGTTTATCGAACTGGCGCCGTCATTGAAGCAGTTGCCTGATGAAACGCCGCTGGCAGTGTTGCTGGAGGTCGAGAGCGGCTTGCTGGATCGCGCATGGGACCGTGTATGGCAACAGGCTTTGCGTAAGTCGGGTATCCGTCAAACGCTCGTCGTCTTGGAGGGGTGTGGTTTGCCCGCGCTGGACCAGTGGCTCGATGAGTGTAACGACGATCAGGCACTGCTGCTGGTGATTGCAGTGCACTTCGCACCGAAGCAGCCCGAGGCAACAGGTGAGGTGGTAGTGGGGTTGCTGCTTGGCAACCGTTTGACGCAAACGACTTTGCCTCCTGTGGCTGTTCTGCATCGACCGGAGCTTGAACAGCAACCATCGACTGAAGCGTTGCACTACGCCGTGACGCAAGCCTTGAACTGGGGACCGGTGGATGCGACATCGGTGCGCCATGTTTGGCGGGCAGGAATAGAGGCACAACGTCACGCGGCGATAAACACCGTACTGAGTGAGGTGCCCATGTCGGTGACGCGTGACCAAGGAATCCACGACTTGGACATATCGCTGGGCTACTCAGGCAAAGCCGCACCGTGGCTGGCCATTGCCGCTGCAACACAAACCATGCAGGGCGGCGCTGGGCCGCAGTTTATTTTCAGCGGGAGCGGCTGCACTGATGCAGGGCTCTGGAGCACAGCGATGACGCCTGTGCTGCCGCTTTCGAAATAGGGATCTCGAATGCAGTTTCGACGCATTGTAGGCTTCTGGGTGCTGGCTGGCATGCTGTTGTTGGCTGGCACGCTGCTGGGGGTGATGGTATGGCGCTACCCGGACTGGTTGGGTATTCAGCCTGGCAGCGAACGCCAGTCCTTTTGGCTGCTGGCGATCGCTGCAACCACGTTGATAGTGGTGCTGTTTCTGCTGGGTTACCACTTGCTGGGCCGTGAGCTGGGGCGTTCGGCGTATCGCAAGCAGGACGCAAAGAACCTCCAGCCGCAAGCGGCCCGTCCTAAATCTCACGTTGCTCAGGTTGCGCAAAGTGCCGTTCCCAATGGTGCTTATCTTCGAGAACGCTATGGCTTCTTCTGGCGGCGCAAAGTTCGACTCTTATTGGTGGTCGGTGAGCCTGAGCAGATTGAGGCGATTGCCCCAGGGTTGAGCGAGCAGCGTTGGCTGGAAGGGCAAAACACCGTGCTGCTGTGGGCCGGTAGCATCCAAGGTAAACCGCAAGACGCGTTGCTTTTGCAGTGGCGCGGCCTGTGCCGCAGGCGTGCGCTCAATGGGGTGGTCTGGGCATTGAGCAAAGACCAATGCACCGATGCCGCCGCGATGAGCGCCGGTGCCCGTCGCCTGCAAACCCTGGCCCGTGCGTTGCGTTGGCAGTTGCCGCTGCACCTGTGGCAGATCGGCGACAGTGCATGGTCTCAGGAGGAGCGCGATAGCCAGCCCGTGGGCTGCCTGCTGCCATCACGTGTCACTCCCTTGGTTTTAGAAAACAGTCTGGATAGTTTGCTCGACCCCTTGCGCCGTGCGGGCCTTGCGCAAATGCACGATGCCGTGACCCATGACTTCCTCCTGCGGCTGTCCCGCGATTTACAGGCCGAGGGCATTGCCCGATGGCGCCAGGTACTAACGCCGCTAATGGGCGCGTTTTCCCGCGGTGTACCGTTACGCGGCCTATGGTTCAGTCTGCCGGTGCCGCCTGTTGAGAGCACGCTTGAACACTTTTGGCCGGTGAATACGGCCTGGCAAGGCGTTCTCAACGATAAAGCGGCCAGTGGCCGTCGATTGGGCTGGAGCGCACACCGGATCACCTATGCGCTGGCCTTGGGATTGGCCGTGCTGTGGGGAGCGGGTCTGCTGCTGTCTTTCGTCAGCAACCGCGCGCAGATCGCCCAGATACACAGCTCACTGACTGCCCTGCAACACTCCTCGCCAGGTGACGAACAACTCCAGGCCCTCAACGAACTGGTCCGCGAGCTGGCACGCCTGGATGATCGCGTCCAGGGCGGCGCTCCGTGGTACCAACGCTTTGGCTTGAACCAAAATCAAGCACTGCTTGAAACGCTGTGGCCACGTTATGTGGAGGCCAACAACCGCCTGATCCGCGACCCGGCCGCCGCTACGTTGCGCCAACAGCTCAACGCGCTGGTCAGGCTGGCCCCGGACAGCCCTGAACGTGCTGAACGTGCCCGCGATGCCTACGCCCAGCTCAAAGCCTATTTGATGATGGCGCGCCCGGAAAAAGCCGATGCCAGCCTCCTGGTCACAACCCTGAGCGACGTTGAGCCTACACGCACAGGCATATCACCAGGGCTTTGGCAAAGCCTGGCGCCCAACCTGTGGCGGTTCTATGGCGAACACCTGGCCGCGAACCCTGGCTGGCGCATCCAGGCCGACCCCAGGCTGGTCGCGCAAGTCCGGCAGGTACTGCTCGGCCAATTAGGCCAACGCAATGCCGAGGCCAGCCTGTACCAACAACTGCTCGATGATGCCGCCAATCACTACCCGGGCCTGGGCCTTCACCAACTGGTGGGTGACACCGATAGCCTGGCCCTGTTCTCCACCGATGCCAGCGTGCCGGGTGTATTCACCCGCCAGGCCTGGGAGGGCCAGGTGCGCCAAGCCATCGACGAGATCGCCGAGGCCCGCCGCGAGGAAATCGACTGGGTACTCAGCGACAAACCCACCGACATCGACACCCGCTTGAGCCCGGACCAGCTCCGTGAGCGGCTCACCGAACGGTACTTCCAGGACTACGCCAGTGCCTGGCTGGATCTGCTCAATAGCCTGCGTTGGCAGCAGGCCGGGAGCCTCGTCGAAGTGATTGACCACTTGACGCTGATGAGCGACGTGCGCCAATCCCCACTGATTGCGCTGATGAATACCGTGGCCTATCACGGTCAGGCCGGCACCCGAACCCAGGCGCTGGCCGACTCGCTCATGAAGTCCGCGCAAAAGCTGATTGGGCAGGACAAGGCGCCGCTGATTGACCAACTGGCCCACCTACCCAGCAGTCCCTTGGACGCAACCTTTGGCCCATTGCTGGCGCTGTTGGGCAAAGGCCCCGAAGGCAAGAACAGCACGGATGGCTTGAGCCTCCAGGCATTCCTCACGCGGGTAACACGGGTACGCCTCAAGTTGCAGCAAGTCAGCACGGCGGCCGATCCGCTGGAAATGACCCAGGCACTGGCGCAAACCGTGTTTCAAGGTAAAAGCATCGACCTGACCGACACCCAATCCTACGGCAGCCTGATGGCCGCCAGCCTGGGGGCAGAGTGGGGCGGGGCGGCGCAAACGCTATTCGTGCAGCCGCTGGAGCATGCCTGGCAACGCGTCCTGCAACCGTCGGCGGCAGGGATCAACAGCCAGTGGCAACGCTCGATCGTCAGCCATTGGGACGATGCTTTCGCCAGCCGCTACCCGTTTACAGCCACTGCCAGCGATGCGTCCTTACCGATGCTGGGCCAGATGATCCGCGCAGACTCCGGCCGCATCGAGCAGTTTTTGCAGCGGCAATTGAGCGGCGTGTTGCGCAAGGAGGGTAGCCGGTGGGTGGCTGATCCGCGCCATAGCCAAGGGCTGCGCTTCAACCCGCAATTTCTGACCGCCATCAACCAGCTCAGCGACCTGGCCGATGTGCTCTACACCGATGGGGGCATGGGGCTGAGCTTTGAACTGCAAGGCAAGCCCGTGCGCGATGTGGTGCAAACCACCTTCATCCTAAACGGCGACAAGCACCAGTATTTCAACCAGAAGGAGAGTTGGCAACGGTTCAACTGGCCGGGGCGTAGTGACTATCCCGGCGTCAGCCTGAGCTGGACCAGTCTGCTGGCCGGCGAGCGGTTGTTCGGCGATTACCCCGGCACCTGGGGCCTGATCCGCTTGTTGGAAAAAGCCAAGGTCACGCCGTTGGACGACGGTGACAGTCGCTACCGCATGGTACTCAAAGCGCCCGATGGTTTGAACCTGATCTGGCACCTGCGCACTGAGCTGGATGCCGGGCCGCTGGCCCTGCTCAAATTAAGGGGCTTCAAGTTGCCCCGGCAGATATTTCTCAGCGAGAACGCCGCCGAAACGCCTTATGCGCAAAACG
Organism: Pseudomonas sp. MF09156; assembly: GCF_059862305.1. Classification (NCBI taxonomy): domain Bacteria; kingdom Pseudomonadati; phylum Pseudomonadota; class Gammaproteobacteria; order Pseudomonadales; family Pseudomonadaceae; genus Pseudomonas; species Pseudomonas sp. MF09156. The sequence continues at coordinate 528,587 of NZ_JCBCUR010000004.1, read as the reverse complement.
GGAGTTTCCCATGAGCCTACGCACCTTAATCGCCCGCTGCCTCGGCGAGCGCGACGCGTTGTCCGTCGCCCGCGAACAGGCCACCCAATGGCAACCCTGGTTGCAGCCCATCAGCACCGACTCCCCCGTCGGCGAAGACCCCGGCTACGACGATGACTTCCAGCGCATGCGCGAAGAGGTCAACAAGCTCTCGGGCGCCGATGCCGAGCAGGTCGCCCAACTGGCGCAGAAGCTGTTGACCCACAGCTGCAAGGACCTGCGCGTTGCCACCTATTACCTGTGGGCACGCTTGCACAAGGACGGCGAAGTCGGCTTGGCCGATGGTCTCAGTCTGCTGGCGGCGTTGGTAGAACGCTTTGCCGACGCGGTGCTGCCCATCCGCCCCAACAGCCGCAAGATGGCCCTGGAATGGTTGGCCGGTGGCAAGGTGCTCGACACGCTGTCGCTGTACCCGGAAGTGGTCAAGGCCGAGGCCGAACGTACTGCCGCAGCACTGGCCTGGCTGGAGCGCGGACTGAATCTGTGGCCGCAGGAGCAGCGCCCTGATTTGGCGCCATTGTATGCCGCCTTGTCCGCGAGGCTGGCGCAGTCCGGCGGCATGGACGCGCTGGTGCCGCAGAACACCGCCAGCCATGAGTCAACCGCGCATGCGCCAGCGCCGCAGATCAAGTCCGGGCGTGATCTATTGGACAGCGGTCGGGCATTGGCGGGCTACCTGCGTGAGCAGCCTCTGGGTTGGCTGGCGGCTCATCGGTTGATGAAGAGCTTGCGTTGGGACACCGTGCATCAGACACCCCCTCAGGAGGCTAACGGCAACACGCGTTTGGCGCCGCCGCGCGGTGAATACCGGGCACAGCTCAAACGTTTGTACCTGCAACAGAACTGGTCGGAGTTGATCGAGCAGGTCGAGCGGATCTATGCCGAGGGCGTGAACCATTTCTGGCTGGACCTGCAGTGGTTCTTGTATCAGGCCCTGAGCAAACAACCCGCGCCGCAGGATCGCTGGGCCGATATCGCCAAGCGTGACCTGGGCATGTTCCTTGAGCGCCTGCCGGGTCTGGAGGTGCTGTGCTGGAGCGACGGTAGCCCCTTCGCCGATGAGACCACCCGCGAGTGGATCGCCCAGCACGTCAGCGGCAACCAGCCCCAGCAATGGTTGCCCGTACCCTCGGCGGCACCGACCACTGGCGATACCGACATCCTGTCTCTGGAACGCGAGGCCGTGGCCCAGGCTGACAGCGACGGCGTGGATCAGGCGCTGGCCTGGCTGGCCGCACGCCCCGGTATCCACACCGGGCGCCAACGCTGGTTGCTGCGCCTGTTGATGGCGCGGGTGGCCGAGCAGTACAGCAAGAGCGACCTGGCCATCCATCTGTTGGCCGAACTGGACGCCACGGCGCAACGTCACGCCTTGGCCGAGTGGGAGCCCGAGCTGAATTTCGAGGTCAAAGCGCGGCTGCTCAAACTGCTGCGGGTGAAAGCCCAGCGCAATGACGCCGACAAACCCAACCTGGCGCGGCGCATGGAAGCTTTGCTGGCGGCGTTGGTAGCCATCGATCCGGTACGCGCCGCAGTGCTTTGCGGCTAACCCTCCTACATCAGGATTCTTTCTGTGAACATGGACAATCTGACACTGCGCTACTTCGATGCCGAAATGCGCTACCTGCGCGAGGCCGGCAAGGAGTTCGCGGACGCGTTCCCGGATCGGGCGGCGCAGCTCAATCTGGACAAACCGGGAGCGCAGGATCCCTATGTGGAGCGCCTGTTCGAGGGCTTCGCATTCTTGATGGGCCGCTTGCGCGAAAAACTCGACGACGACCTGCCGGAACTGACCGAAGGCCTGGTCAGCCTGCTGTGGCCGCATTACCTGCGCACCATTCCATCGCTGTCGGTGGTTGAACTGGTGCCTGAACTGACGCAGATGAAACGTAGCGAGTTGATCACTCAGGGGTTTGAGGTGCTGTCGCAACCGATCGGCCCGCAACGCACCCGTTGCCGTTACACCACCACCCAGGACTTGACCCTGCGGCCGCTGGCGTTGGAATCGGTGGGGCGCGGTCATGAAATGGATGGTCGCTCAGTGTTGCGCCTGCGTTTTGCCTGTGGGGCGTTGACCGACTGGAGCCTGATCGACCTCAGCCGTTTGCCGCTATACCTGAATGCCGATACGCCGCTGGCCAGCGCGTTGCATCAGGCGCTGACCCTGAATGCACAAGCGATGTATGTGCGCTGGCCCGGCCAGACCGAGCGCCAGCCACTGACCGCGCATTTTGCGCCCAAGGGCTTTGCCGATGAAGACCGGCTGTGGCCCAAGGGCGACAGCGCCTTCAGCGGTTACCAGTTGCTGTTGGAATATTTCAGTTTCCGTGAAAAATTCATGTTTGTGACCTTGTGCGGCCTGGAGCAGTTGAAGATTGCGCCTGGCACGACCTGGTTCGAAATTGAAGTGGTGTTGCGTGAACCCTGGCCGGCCAACTTCGACTTGAGCAGCGAGCACATCCGCCTGCACGCGGTACCGGTGATCAATCTGTTTGCGCTAGAGGCCGACCCGCTGACCCTGGCGCCCTTGCAAACCGACTACTTGCTACGCCCGATGCGATTGCAGGACGGTCATACGGAGATCTATTCGGTGGACCGGGTCACCGCGTCGAGGAACGCCGAGCGCCAGGACTACGTGCCGTTCACCAGCTTTCGTCACAAGGGCGGCATGCTGCGCTTTGATGCCCCAGAACGCTACTTCCATACGCGCCTGAAGCGCGCAGCGAATGGTTTGCATGACACCTGGTTGATCCTCGGCGGCGAGGGTTTTGACAAGGACCGCCTGCGCGAGCGTGAAAGCCTGTCATTGCGCTTGACCGGCACCCACGGCCAGTTGCCGCGCAAGGCACTGCAAAGCACCTTGCTCGATACGGTGGTGCAGTCCACCCAGGCCGGTTTGCGCGTGCGCAATCTGTGTGCGCCGACCTTGCCGTGTTATCCGCCGAACCGCGACCGCTTTCACTGGCGGGTGCTCAGTCACCTGGGATCGAACTTCCTGCCGATGCTCGACAATGCCGAGGTGCTGCGCGGGACGTTGGCGCTGTATGACTGGACGGGCAGTGAGCTGAATCGCCGTCGTTTGGCGGCGATCGGCGAGGTCAAACATCACCTGGTGCAGCGTTTCGAGAAAGGCTTTCTGCTGCGTGGGGTGGATATCGAAATCACCCTGGATGCCAATGGCTTTTCGGGGGAGGGCGACATCAGCCTGTTCGGCGAGATGCTCAACCGCTTCTTCTCCTTGTATGCCGACATTCATCTGTACACCCAGCTCACGCTGATCCTGCAACCTACTGGAAAGTGCCTGCGATGGAACGAGAACCACAGTCAGCGTATTCCCGGCTGAAAGCCGGCGGCCTGCTCGACGCCCTGCAGGACCAAGTAGCCGAGGCTAACCTGTACCGCTTTTGCCAGTTGCTGGAGCAGGCTCTGCCCGGTCATCCGCCTTTGGGCAGTACCGCGCACCCGGCTGATGATGCGGTGCGCTTTCGGCCTGATCCGGGTATGGGCTTTCCAGCCAGCGAGTTGAAGTCGATTGAAACCGATGTAGCTCATCCGGAACGGCCGGCGACAGTACGCACTCGTCTGCTCGGGTTGTACGGCGTCGACTCGCCGATGCCGACGGTGTTTTTGGATGACATCGCGCAGCGCCGGGAAGGGCATGAAGCGTTGGAAGCCTTCCTGGATATTTTCAACCACCGGATCTTCACCCAGTTCTACCGGATCTGGCGCAAGTATTCCTACCCGGCGACTTTCGAAGCAGGCGGCACCGATGCCACCTCGCAATGCCTGTTGGGGCTGATCGGCTTAGGGATTCCTGGCACCGCCCAGCAGATCGCCACGCCGGTCTCGCGTTTTCTGGCCCTGCTCAGTGTGATGCGCCTGCCCACACGTAATGCCGAGGGCATCACCGCGCTGGTCAAGTTACTGGCGCCCAACACCCAGGCGCAGGTGACCCCGCATTGGCCACAAAAAATTGCGTTGGAACATCCGGCCAACCTTTCCCGCCAACGTCCAGTGAGCTTGTCCCAGGGGACGCCGTTGGGCAGCGTTGGCCTTGATGCCAACAGCCAACTGCGGCTGACGCTCTACACAGAAGACACGCAGGAAGCCATCGGCTGGTTGCCCTGTGGTGAGTTGTACAGCGATCTGCTGGTGCTGCTGCGCGTGTACCTCGGGTGGCGCTGCACGGCGAAACTGCAGTTGTCATTGCCAGTGCACAGCCTGCCCGCACCGGTGCTGGGGCAAGCCCCTATTCGGTTGGGCATGACCGGGGTGCTGGGCTTGGGAAGCGATGCTTGGCAGGTGGCCGAACACGACACTCTCACGATCAACCTGGGCCGCTACCAAGGCCTTTCGATTAATCCCCACAATAGGGAAACACAGCATGTTGCGTACCGTTTTTAGTCTGGTGATATTCGCGGCTCTCGGCGGGTGTGGTCTGGCCCAGACCGTTGCGGATGGCACGGCATCCACTACCAAGGCGATCTTCTACAAGCAGGTGAAAACCCTGCATCTGGATTTCAGTGCACGCGCGGCGTTGAACACCTCTGCCACGGACATGAGCGCCTTGTCGGTGCCGACCCTGGTGCGGGTGTATCAATTGCGCGACAGCAAGGCGGTAGAGCAGGCCACCTACGACGGGCTGCTGGGCGATGACAATCAACTGCTGGCGAGCGCGTTGTTGGACAAACGCTCGGTGGTGGTGAAGCCCGAGGAAGGCGCGCAGTTGAATGTGCCGATGGACAAGGACGCGCAGTTCGTCACGGTGGTGGCGTTGTTTCGCAGCCCTGATACCCAGTTGAACACCTGGCGCCTGACGTTGACCCGTGATGACCTGGACCCGGATCGGGCTCGGGTCATCGAGCTGGGGGATAATCGCTTGACCCTGCGGCCCTTGGCAAAGGACTGAACCATGACCGAGTACAACCCCTCGCTGTACGAAATGCTGCTGCAAAATTTCGACGGTGAGTTGGATCTGCATCAGGTCAGTGAGGAAGACCAGCACGCCCTCTCGGTGCTGGACAACCTGCAGCGGATCCTCAACAGCCGCGCCGGTGCGCTCAGCCATCTGCCCGATTACGGGCTGCCGGACATGGGCCTGATCCTGCAGGGATTGCCCGCCACGGCCCATGGCTTGATCGGCACCATGACCGCCACCCTGCTCAAGTACGAACCGCGTCTGGCAGCGGTCTCCATCGAACTGCAGCCCCAGACGCTGCCGGGGCATCTGGAGTATGCCCTGGACGCGCAACTCAAAGATGGGCAGCACATGAGCTTCGGCACCACCCTGGCGCCCGGGGGCAAAGTGCTGGTGCGTCACTTGAAACGACAGCACTACCTGACCAAGCCTTGAACCTAGAACGGAAGGGAAGCCCAATGACGGCGTTGTTTGAGATGCGTATTCGAGTCGGCGGTGATCCACGCGGCTTCAGTGAATTTACGGTATTGCGTGAGGAATTGGCCAAGCTCAGCCATCCTGCTTGCCCGGATGTGGACTGGGCCAAGGTGGAGCAAAGCTGCCTGGCGTTGTTCCAACAAAATGGTGCCGACCTACAAACAGCGTGTTTTTACACCTTGGCACGCGGTCAACGTCATGGGCTGGAGGGCATCACCCAGGGCGTGGTGTTGCTGGAAGCCCTGAGTCGCGAGTGGGCACGCCTGTGGCCGCCGATGGCGTCGGTGCGTCCGGACCTGCTGGGGTGGTTGTTCGATCAGTTGCAACCGCTGATGCGCAGCATGGCGATGACCGCCCACAGTGTGTCCGCGTTGGTTCAACTGGACACCGAGCTGGCACGTTTGCATGCGCGTTTACTTTCTCAGGCGGCGAATCCTCTGCAAGCATTACAGGCTCTGCGCTACCAGGTGGGCAGCCTTATCCAGCGCCTTGAACAGCGCTATGCATCGGGCGAAATAGTGCTGGATCCCGTTAGAGTGATGACACCGACATTGGTGAAACCTGTGGTGATCATGCCTCCCCCTGACGTGGAGCCACGCAGGCGACGTCTGGCCTTGTTGCTGTTTGCCGGGATGCTGATTATCGCCTTGCTCGCGGGACTTGGTTGGCAGACATGGCTGACAAATCAAGACCGTCCACCCCTCATGCCCGAACCCGTGCGATTGGACAGCCTGTCGCTGTTCGATGCCGGCAGCGCAATCCTGAAGCCAGGCTCGACCAAAGTACTGATCAATGCCCTGGTCGGTATCAAAGCCCAACCGGGCTGGCTGATCGTGATCGCAGGGCATACCGATGCGACCGGACCTGTGGAACAAAACCTGGCCCTGTCCCACGCCCGCGCCTCAGCCGTGCGCGACTGGATGCAGCAGATGGGCGACATCGCCGACAGTTGTTTCGCGGTGCAGGGCTTGGCGGCCAAACAGCCTATCGCCAGCAATGCGACCGAGGCCGGACGTACCGTTAATCGGCGTGTGGATATCCAACTGGTACCGCAGGTGGGTGCCTGTGAGCAGACCGCATTGGCGGGGGAAAGTGGTCGATCATAAAGTGCCGACCCAAGTGTTCACCTGCAAGGCGAGCTCCTTTCCTTTCAGCGCGCAATGGCTCTTGGCTGTGGCCGAGGCCACCCGCACCGAACCGCATTACCCTGCCCAAGCGTTAGCCCGACTTCGGACGGGCAATATTTCAAGCAGCGCCCCGGTTGGAGCGAGATCTGCGCAAAATCCCGCTCCGAAGGCTCACACCTTGACGTTACGCCCCGCCGGCAGCGCCACGATCAATTCAATCAGCAAAATCCCCACCAGCAACAACACCGGCAGGTTCCAGTCTCCACTGTGTTGATAGAGTGCCCCGACTACCAGGGGCCCCGCGACGGCAATCAGATAACCCACCGTTTGCGCCATGGCCGAAATACGCGTGGCGGTGTCGATGCTGGCGGCCTTGGCAACGAACAGGAACGTCCCCAGAGAAAGCCCGGCACCTTGCCCGAAGCCGAGCACACCGGCCCACACGATGGCGCTGGGCAAAGGCGCATACATCAACCCCAGTGTTCCGGCCAGGCACAACAGGATGACTGAAGTGATGTGCGGGCGGTGGTCCTGGGTGCGTGCAGCCAGCAAAGGCGTGAAAAAACTGGCGACCATCAGGCTCAGTTGCGAGACCGAGAAAATCAGCGCCGCAGTAGCCACATCGGTGCCACGGTCCCTGAGTAGGGTGGGCATCCACGGCAGAAACACGAACAGGTTCAGCACTTGCAGTCCGAAAAACAGCGTGATTGCCCAGGCCGTGGGGTTGCGATAAACGTTAACGCTCGGCCCGCTATGACCGCTGCCCAACCCATGGTGCGCGGCGTGCCGCAACTGTGGCAACCACAGTAACAAGGCCAGCAAGGCCGGGACGGCCCAGAGCCCGAGGGCATGGAACGCCGAGGCGCGATCAGCCCCCAGCCATTGGAACAGCGGCAGCGATACGCTGGCACCCAGTACCGCACCGGCTCCAAGCATCAATGCATAGATCCCCATCACCATACCCATGCGTTGCGGACCGAAGCGTTTTCGTGCGAGCACGGGCATGATCACGTTCATCACGGCAATACCCACACTGCCCACTACGGTGCCCACGATCAGCCCGGACTCACCCAGCCCGCGAACGCTGCAACCGATGCTTAGCAGGATCAGCGCGAAAAACAGCGCACGCTCCTCTCCCAGCCAGTGTCGCAACCTTACGCCGGCCATGGAGAACAGACCCAGCAGTGCCAGAGGTAAGGTCGTCACCAGCAAGGTGGAGGTAAAGCCAAGTTGCAGGTTCTCCAACAATGGGCCAACTGTTGTGAAGATCAGCCGCAGGTTCAGCGACACCAGGATAAAACCCACCCACAGCAGCCATGATTGCGCCGCGGTGGTATTGACTTGAGGTGAAACGGTTGAGGTGTCCATCACTGTTCCAACTCCACCAGGACCAGGCTCTTGAGGTGGCCCGCGCAGGCTTCTTGCAACGCCAGCGGTGCCTGGTCCAGGCCTTTGACCAATGTGTGGGCAATCCGAATACCGCTGCCGCGCTGCCACAGCGCCAGTTGCCGGATCCAGGCGTCAAACATTTCTGGTGCCTCTTCGTCGGCACTGAAACCGCGTATCGTCACGCCCTTGAGAATCAGCTGGAAGGTGTCGAGCTCCACCGGTGCCTTCAGGGTTGCGCTGTGGGGGTTCAGTTCCGCTGACACTGCACCGAGCAATACACAACGTGCACCGTGCCGGGCGATCTCCAGCGCGGCCGCCAGTTGTTCGCCGCCGACCATGTCGACGATAACGTCAATACCCTCTGGAGCAACGCGGGCCAGTTGCTCGCGGATTGGCTCGCCTTCGCGTGTGACCACCGCGTCATAACCCAACTGCGCCTGCATCCAGCGGGCTTTCTCCTGGTTGCTGGTCGTGCCGATGACTCGCGTAGCACCCAGCAGTCGGGCGATTTGCCCGGCCATTGAGCCAATCGCGCCTGCACCGCTGGTGACAAAGACCGTATCGCCCGGACGCACTTGCACGCCCTTGACCAGCGCGGCAAAGGCGGTCCAGCCATGCCCGAGCCACGCGGCGGGGTCAACGACCGGGCTGTCGATGTACGTGCATTGTGCGACCGGTACCATTGCATAATCGCGCCACCCCAAAGGATGCATGACCAGGCTGCCGATGCTCAGATCAACGCCGGCGCCGACCTGTACCACCTCGCCAATGGCGCCATCGGCGAGCGTGTCGCCAGGCTTGAGTGGTGGAAAGGGAATGCCCTTTACCTCCTCGGCACCCGCTTCGGCCATCAAGCGGGTAGAGATAGAGACACGAAACCAGCGGTTGCGCACCAGTACTTGCCCGGGGCCGGGTGCTGCAAGCGCGGTTTCGACCACTGCAAAATGTTCGGCCTTGAGTGCGCGTGAGTTGTAACCGAGTAGTTTGACCTCGCGCGCTTTGAGTGTTTGTTCCGTCATGAACGGGCTCCTGCTGTATTCATTTGGAGGTTCCTGGGGCGGTGTAGCCGTTGAGGGTTGGAAACTACGAGATGCCAGAGGCCGCAAGGCGGGCAACGCTGATCGAGCGCCGGGCTCATTGCGCGGCGCCTGCGCGGCAGTTGGTCTATTTGGCGTTGAGCCCCACCATGCGGCGTATCAGGCTGGTGCTTTGGTGGTAGTCGTAGTCCAGCACCAGGCGATCGCGCAGCAGGGGCTCGCTGAGTGCGTGCTGCTCTTCAAACACCAACGCCCGTGTGGAGTGCTCACTGGCGGCCACGTCCCACACCAGATTCATCAGCAGGTTCTTCTCTCTGGCGCCCACGCTTTGCGTGTCAAGAAACCAGGAGAACTTCTGGCCAAAGGCGGCGTCGGCGGCCAAGTCTTTCTCGTTGAACCTGAGGATCAGGCCTTGTCCGCACAGCTCTCTGAGCAGATGCAGCACCCGGGGCAGTTTTTCCATGGCAAATACCCGTCCGGCGGCCAGTGCGTTGGGGCCAGGCAGCAGTATGTCGCCGTCGGACATCTCGGCCGTTTCGATGGACGCGATGCACATGCCTTTGAGTATTTCTGAAAACTGCACTATTTCGCTGACCCGCTGGCGAACCACCGCAATACCCTCAAGGCCCAGGACTTCCATGATCACCTTGGCCAGTCCGGCGTACAGGTCCGCCTTGGTTTCCAGACGCACCAGCGTGTACCAATGGCTGTATGAGGTCCACAGGTTGAAGAAACCGGCGTTGGCCAGTTCTGGGACGTTTGCCGCCATGATTCGCCAGCGTGGAATGAACACGTTATCGAATACCACCATCGCCTCGGCTTCTTCGCCTTTGGACGTGAGCGGGTGGTCGTAGGCGCTGGCGTGGGGCTGGGAGACAATCTCCCGGCAGAAAATCTTCACCCCCGGCGCATCGGCAGGGACGTAGGCCCAGAATGACTCGTCGGGCGCCGCGGGGTGCAAACTGCCGACAAATATTTCATTGGATTGCGGTGCTACCGTGCCCACGCCTTTGACGCCGCTGATCCAGATGCCCTCGGCGTTTTGCTTGTTGATCCGCATCACCGCACGATCGGGCGGCGTCAGGTTGAGGTCGGTGCCGTGGGTCCGTGCCCGATAGCCTTGAGGGTCAACAATGGCCTCGGACAAATACAGGCTGTTGCGCTCGGCGTAGTCATGGTAATCGGTGATGTTTTCTGCGTACTCGGGGCATTTTTTCCTGAATGTCGGCAGGTGTCCCATCATGCCGACGGCGAAGCTGGCGATCATGTCCAGGCTACGGCAGTGGGTGCCCCAGGTTTTTTGCGCAACGTACATGATTGCGCGGCGTCGCGACGCCAAGTCTGCTTTGTTTCTGGGGGGCATATAGGCAGAAGAGGCCAGGTAACCGTCGGGGCGTACGTACGTCAGAATGTCGTCGTGTTTACCGCTGAACTGTTCCTCGTAGATTTCTGCAACTTGCGATATGCCGCCAGCCGTAGAGAAGTGTGTAGTCACATCTTCAACAACTTGGCCTTGATAAATAACAGTGCGGTCATCACGCAGTGAAGCTTTGAAGGATTCTGCACTTTTCAGATATTTACGCTTGTTTTGCAGATCTGGCATGGTAGCAACCTCAGTAATGTTCAACGTTGTTTGCGTAGGCTCTGGCCCGCTGTCTAGCGCTGGATCAAGGACAACGTTCTAGCGCCACTATAAGATTCAGATGGGAATTAATGTCGTTACAGACTTTGGCGATCCGGATTCTCTGTTTGGCATTTCGAGTACGCGTTGTTTCCCACCCGGACTCTTGTCTTGTTGACCGGGTGTCATGAATATTGAAGTTCGTGCAATGTGTTCGAAGTTGCAGCAACCCGGTTTTTCAAAGCGTGTTTATTGCACTGTCCTACGGCTGTAGCCGGCGATGTTTCCAGCCTTCGGCGCAGCGGTCATAGCGCAGCCGCTCATGCATCCGCCCGCTGCCGTTGGCCCAGAACTCAATTGACTCAAGGCACAACTCGAACAGGCAATATCCGGGTGGGCGTGGCAGCGGGCCGCCGACTAGTGCCAGACGCTGGGCTTGCGCGCGCAACGACTCAATATCGATGAGTTCTTCACTCTGGCGCGAGGCCACCGACATGGGGTGGGTTGCATAGGGCCGACTCTGCCACTGTGCGTCGGCGCGCTCCGACGAAAGCTGCTCGGCGATACCATTGAAAATGATCTGCTGACTGGTTTCACGCCAATACAGCACCCCCGAGGCCCAGGGATTCTCCAGTAGTTCGCGCCCTTTCTGGCTGCCGGCATGGGTGGCGAACACCAGGCCACGCGTACTGATTTCGCTGATCACGATGATGCGTGTCGATGGCCGGCCCTGGCTGTCGGCGGTGGCCAGCGCCAGCGCCCGAGGTTCGCGGATGCCCACGCGGCGTGCACGCTCCAACCAGTTGGCCAGCACGACCATGGGATCGGCGGGCAGCGTCTGGTACTCGGGAAACGGCGCATCCAGCGTGCCGGTGAGAGACTCCGACATACCTTTGCCCAGCAGGGGCTTGCCTTGTAGTGAAGGGTTCATAGCACGATGGTCCCCCGGCCGAACGTGACGCCATTGCCCGATACTTCAACCCGCGTCAGTTGATCGGCCCGGCCCTCAGCCCTGGCGAACATCAGCGACGGCCGGCCGATTTCCACGCCCTGCAGAATCTCGATCTGCTGGCCGAACTCGATCTGGCCGTGGCGTGCCAGGTGAATTGCCAAGGGCCCGGCCGCAGAGCCGGTGGCGGCATCCTCGACCACGCCATAGGCCGGTGAGAACATCCGGCTGCGCCACTGCCGCCCTGCGCCGGCAAAGCAGTTGATGGCCATGTCATGGAAGCTGGCAAGGGCACGATGGTCGGGGTGCAGCGCTGACAGCGCGGCAATATCCGGCAAGCCGACAAACACATGGCGCGGGCCGTTGTGATAGATCTCGATAGGAAAGGTCGAGCCGCTGATCCCCAAGGCGCTGAGCAATTGCGCATCGCGTCCCAAGGTGGTCCAGGTCGGTATGGGCTGGTCCATGCTGGCGGCGATGACGCTGGTGTTGTGGCGCTCCAGTTCAAAAGTGATGGTGCCCATCCGGGTTTCCAGGTACAGCCGGTGATTGTCGGTCTGCGCACCCAACGCAATAGCGGTACCCAGTAATGGATGGCCGGCAAACGGCAGTTCGTTGACCGGGGTAAAAATCCGGATCAACGCATCGCCACCGTTGCGCGGCTTGAGCACGAAGGTGGTTTCCGACAGGTTCATCTCGCGGGCGATACGTTGCATTTGCGTGGACGACAAGTCATCGGCGTCAAAGAACACCGCGACCGGATTGCCTTCCAGAGGGACGCTGGCAAAGGCGTCGATGATGACGTATTGGTGCATGGTTATCTCCCGGCGGCCGAAGCGCTGCTGTCGACAGGTGTGTGGAGGAGGGCATGGCGTAGCAGGTCGGCGATGATGCGTGGGCCTTCCTGGGTCAGCAGCGACTCGGCATGAAACTGCATGGATGCAAACGATGGCCCACGCAGGGCATGTACTTCCCCGGTCTCGCTGTCGCGGCTGATTTCGACGGTTCCGATGCCGTTGATGTCTAGGCGGTCACTGCTGCTCTGGGCGGCGAAGGTGTTATAGAAACCGACCCGTTCGGCGTGGCCAAACAGGTCGATCTGTTTTTGCACGCCCTGGTTGGGAATGGCTCTGCGTTGCAGCTCCAGGCCCAGGCACAGACTCAGCACCTGATGACTCAGGCACACCGCGAGGAACGGTCGCTGCTGGCGCAGCAAGGAGCGGATGGCCACGTGCAGATGGTCGATTTTTGGCAGTTGGGTATCGCTCGGGTTACCGGGGCCTGGGCCCATGATCACCAGGTCATAACCATCAAAGCTGTATTCGTCGCGCAAGCTGCACACCGTTACCACCAGACCCAGGGCACGAAGTTGCTTGGCGATCATCGAGGTGAAGGTGTCTTCCGCGTCGACGATCAACACCTGGCGCCCGTTAAAATCGGCATGGGTCTGTTGCCGTTGCTGGCTGTCCATCAGCCAGAAGTTGGAAACGTAGGCATTGCGGCTGGCCAAAGCCGCCCGCACCTGCAGGTGGCTACCGAAGCGCGAGGGCGCCTGGTTTTTCAATGCGCTAATCAGCCCGGCGGCCTTGGCCCGGCTTTCGGCAGCTTCGGTCACTGGATCAGAGTGGCGCACGATGGTCGAGCCCACGCTGATCTGCACCTGGCCGTTGCCATCGATGTCGGCGGTGCGAATCAGGATCGCCGAATCCAGAGTACGCCCCCCCTTGCCGTCGCTGCCGATCAGCGCAGCCATGCCGCTGTAGTACCTCCGGCCTTGTGGCTCATAGCGTTGAATGACCCGGCAGGCGCTTTCCAGTGGACTGCCGGTGACGGTAGGGGCGAACAGGGTTTCGCGCAGGATTTCGCGTACATCGCGCCGGGTCTTGCCTTCGATGAAGTATTCGGTGTGGGCCAGGTGGGCCATTTCCTTGAGGTAAGGACCGAGCACGCGGCCGCCGTCGTCACAAATGCGCGCCATCATTTTCAGTTCTTCGTCGACCACCATGTACAGCTCGTCGGCTTCCTTGCGGTCGGCCAAAAACTCCATGACCTCTGCCAGGTTGGGACCGGCGGGCGGATAGCGATAAGTACCGCTGATGGGGTTCATCACCGCAAGCCCCTCCTTGACGCTGATATGGCGCTCGGGGGATGCACCGACGAAGGTGCGGTTGCCGGTGTGGATGATAAATGTCCAATAGACACCTTTCTCCCGCTCTAGCAGATGACGAAAGAACGACAGGGCACTGGCTGGTCCGTATTCGCTGATCTCGGCGAGGAAGGTGCGCTTGATCACGAAGTTTGCGCCTTCACCGCAGCCGATTTCGTTGGTGATCACCTGGCTGACGATCTCGGCGTAGCTTGCGTCGCTGAGGTCGAAGCGCTCGTTGTTCAACTGGATGGGCACGTCGGGCAGCAGCCCCAGTAGCTGTTCGATGCCGATGGGCTGCTGTTCGGTGATTTTCATCGCCAGCAATGGCGACTGATCGTCCACGGCGTCAAAGCCACGCTCGGCAATCTGGTGGTAGGGAATCAGCGTCAATACATCCAGGCGAGGCGCGCCGATCGAGGTGGCGGGCAAGTCGATATCGGCCAGGACCGTGGGCTGCGACATCTCGCCTATCAACACGTCCAGCAGTCCCGGGCCGCCGGACTCCGGCCGGTACAGCAGGGCAAACGGCTCGGGCGCCGGTTGCAGGATGCGCTCCATAAGGCGGGCGGCGGCTTGGCTCATGACACCACCTCGTCAGTGGTGACGACCATGGCACAGCGGCTGGCGGCGTATTCGATGGCCATCCAGTGGTGTTCCTTGCTGAAGTCGGCAATAGCGTCGGCCACGAGGAACGGCTGGATATCGTTGGAGTAGGCATCTACGGTCGAGATCAGCACCCCGACATGGGCATACACCCCGCACAGGATCAACTGATCGCGCTCATTGGCGTGCATCCGCTCCAGCAGGTCGGAGTTGAAGAACGCACTGTAGCGCCACTTAGTCAGCAGCCAGTCGCCAGGCTTGGGCGCCAGGGCGTCGACCACCTCGCGGTCAGTGGCGCTGGCCTGCATGCCGGGCCCCCAGAAGTCCTTGAGCAGCCCGCGTTGCGCTTCGCTCATGCTGCCAGGCTGGGCGGTGTAGGCCACCGGCACGCCGTTGTCAGCCGCCCACTGGCAAATGCGCGCGGCGTTGCCCACCACTTCTTCACGCAGGGCGTCGGGCAAGGGCCGTAGGAAGTAGCGTTGCATGTCATGCACCAACAGTACGGCGCGCTCGGGGTCGATACGCCATTGTGCGAGGTTGACAGGCAGGTCGCGGGAGGTGGGTAGGGCATACGGGACGATGTTTGGAATGCCGGTCATGCGACAGTCTCCAGTGGGAAGTTTGCAGTGGGGGCTGCTTGCCAGCCGTTCCAGGCCATCACTGCGGCGAGTGCCTGCTGGGGATTGAGGCGTGGGTCGCAGAGACTGGTGTAGTGGCGGCTGACCTGGAGCAAACCTGCCGCGTCTGTCGCGCATTCGCTGACGTTGTCGGGGGTGGTTTCCAGGTGAAGGCCGGCGGCCACGCCACCGGCTGAAGTCACGGCATGCTTGAAGGTGCAGATTTCCTCGCTAATGGTTTGCACCATGCGGGTCTTGTTGCCGCAAGGGGCGACGATAGTGTTGCCATGCATCGGATCGCTCAACCAGATCACCGGATGGCCGGCTGCACGTACCGTTTCTACCAGCGACGGTAGGCGTTCGCCGACGGCCTGTGCGCCCATTCGCGCAATCAACGTCAACCGTCCTGGCTCGCGTTGCGGGTCGAGCCGTTCGCAAAGCCCCAGCAACTGCTCGCGACCCATCTGCGGGCCGACTTTGCAGGCCACCGGGTTGAGCACCTGGCTGAGCAGCGCCACATGCGCGCCGTTCAACTGTCGGGTGCGCTCGCCAATCCAAGGCCAATGGGTCGACCCCAGGTAGGCCCGGTGCTGGTGATCCTTGCGCAACATCGACAGCTCGTAGTCGAGCAACAGCATCTCGTGACTGGTCCACACCGGCGGGGCGCCTTTATCAAGATCGCGCGGGGCGTCCCAGCCCAGGTGACGCATGATGTTGCGCGCCGATGCATAGCCCTTGAGGATCCGCTGTGGGTTGGCCTGACGCTGTCTGGCATTCGCCGCATGACCGTTGACCATATCGCCGCGATACACCGGCAGCAGCTGTTCGCCGACCTGTTCATGGGGCTTGGATCGAGGCTTGGCATATTGCCCGGCAATCCGCCCGACCCGGATTACCGGGCGGCCCCCGGCCTTTTGCAGCGCCCCGGCGAGCGTCTCAAGCAGTGCGGTCTTGCGTGTCACGCTGTGTACCTGGTGGTCGTCGATGTCTTCGGCGCAGTCGCCGCACTGCATCACCAGCGCCTCGCCCGTGGCGACACGGGCAAGCTGTGCACGCAGTGCCAGGGTATCGCCAACCCGGATCAACGCCGGGCTGGCCCGCAGGCACTCCTGAACCTTGCGCAGGCACGACGGATCGTCCCAGTCGGGTTGCTGCAGCACCTCGCAGCGCTGCACGCGTTGCAATAAATCGTCCATTATTGACCCTGCTTGGCTGGCTATCAGGTGGGAATACCTTCGCGTTTGATTTGCGGCACCGTAATACTTAGTGCGCGCAGTTGCTGGAAGACGTTCATGAACTCGCGATTGCGCTTGATCTTGCCGTCATCCAGCTCGAAGGAATGCAGGAAGTGGTTTTCGTAATAGCCGTCCGGGTAACCGGGGAAGAGGATCTTGCCGTGGCCTTTGCACTCGACCCAGAAGTGATTGGGGTCGTCGGTACCGAAGATCTTGATGTCGTACCATTCCCAGTCCGGAAAACACTTGAGCGACCAGACCGCATGTTCCGCGAGTTTCTGTTTACCGCTGATCACGATCGGTGCGCCGGTATCCGTCGTCCATAGACCGCCACTGCCATCTTCGACGAACAACTCATGTCGACGCAGGCGATCCTGGCCCTTGGTATTCATGTAGGTTGCAACGGTGATGCGATTCTTCTCGCGAAGATCGGAGGCGCCACTGAAGTCGGCTTGGTTAGTTGTGTCTGGCATCATCAATACTCCTTTGATGGTATTTAGACGGGAATGCCGTCGCGCTTTATTTGCGGCATGGCTATGCCTAGTGCGTGCAGCTTGGGCACAGGGTTCATGAACTCGCGGTTGCGCTTGATCCTGCCGTTATCGAGTTCGAATGAGTGCAGGTAGTGGTTCTCGCAGTAGCCTTGCGGATAGCCCGGGATCAGCACCTTGCCGCGCCCGTCGCACTCCACCCAGAGGTGGTTGGGGTCGTCGGTTTCGAAGATCCGTACGTTGTGCCATTCCCAGTCGGGAAAACATTGCTCGAGCCATACGGCAAGGCGTGCCAGGCTCTCGTGGCCCTGGAAAACCAGGGGCTCTCCGGTAGCCGTGGTCCAGTTTCCGCCGCAGCCGTCCTCGCTGAACAAGGTGTGGCGTTGCAGCCGTTCGGCGCCCTTCATGTGCATGTAGCGCTCGACGGTTGCGCGATTGATCCGACGCAACTGCAGGTGGTTTGCGAAGCCTGTCATTGGTGAGGTGTCCTGCATGATTTAAGCCTCCCTGTCTACCGCTGTCCTGGCGGGCATTGCGCTACGGCCTGTTCGCCAGGGCATGCCGGGTATAGCCGATGAAATTGAAGTCAGGCCTTAACGCGATGTGCGACGTCAGCGTTTGCACGTCACGCCAGCTTTTCTGCACCAGATTGCTGCTGAAGTGGGCTTGGGCGCCGCTCAGGCGGAAGATGCGGTTGACGGCGTCCAGAAGCAGTTGTGCAGCGAAGCTCGCATCACGGGCGCAACGTCCGATTTGCAGTGGTGATAACTCACCCTGGTCAATCGCCTGGCAACTGTTGTGCAGCAACAGGCCGCAGGTCTCCAGTGCAGCTTCCGCGCTGGCATAGGCCATGGCCACTTCACCCACTGCCTCGCTGGGGAGGCTGTCACGCCATTGCTCAAGGCACTGCCAGCCGGCCCCCAGGCCACAGGCCAAAAACAGCTGGGCATCGGCGGCAATCGGTGAGGCCTGGTACTGCGGGCCCTGGGCGTGGCGGGAACCACCTTTCATCAAGTCGGTTCTGGCAAAGGTCATATGCGTCGGTACAACCACTGCGTCCAGGATGATCGAGTGACTGCCTGTGCCCCGCATGCCCAGGGTTTGCCAATTGTCGAGGACTTGCCAGGTACCGGCGGGAATGGCGGCGAAGCGTTGCTCCCCGTCATCGACCTCAATGCACAGCAAAGCCCAATCAGCGAAATCAACGCCCGAGAGGTAGTGCCATGTCCCCGTCAAACGCCAGCCCTGGGCGACGGCCTCGACCTTGCCGGTGGAGCGGAACGAGGCACAAATGCGTACGTCCTGGCTGTCTCCCCAGATTTGCTGTTGTGCAGCCACTGGAAGGTAGGCTGCCATGCGCCCTACGACCGCCTGGATGATGGCGCACCAGGCAGCAGAAGGGCATGCCTTGGCCACAGCCACGATGCGCTGTGACAGTTCGACGAAGGTGCCGGGGTGCCCGCCCTGTTCCCTTGGCACGAAGTAGCGGGAAAAACCGGCGCAGGTCAGCGCCTCCACCACTTCGGCGGCCAGCACACCTTGCTGGTCGGCGTTCAACGCGTGGCGGGCGGCAACTTCACGGACGCGCTCAAGGGGCATCAGTTGAGCGAGGGTGCTCGGCGCTTTCAGCTCTTGCATCGGGTCATCTCCTTGAAATTATTCAACCGACTGTGTGGGTGAGGGTGTTTGGCTGGCGGGTTTGCGCGGGGCGCGCAGGCTCCAGCCGAGCAGGTAGGCCAGCATCAGGCCAAGGGCGGCCAGCAGGCAGCCGAACAGGCCGCTGTAACCGGTGTGGTCCAGCAACACGCCGGCGAGAATCGGCAGCAGCGTGCGACCTGCTACGAACAGACTCGACTGGATGCCGTAGTCCAGCGCCGACAGCCCGGGCCGTACGTGGTACATCATCAAACCGAACACCAGGCCGCCGCTGGCGCCCATCATCAGGGCCACCAGCAAAGCCGCGACGGCCATTGCGTTAGGCCCCCAGCAAAGCAGCGTGCTGGCGGCCAGCGTGCCCAGCGTCAGCAGGTTGCCGGCCGCAAACAAGGGCAACGCAACGCGCACTCCCCACTTTCGCGATACATAGCTCCCGGCCAGGCTGGAGAAAGCGGCGACCACCCCGCCACCCACGCCGACAATCTGTGCAATGCGTTCAGGGCTGAAACCCTGGTCGAGCATCAACGGCTTGAGGAACACCCAGACGGTGCCGATCAACGGGAAATACAAGATCAGCAATACGGTCCAGGTGCGGTGCCCGGGTTGTGTAAACCACGCCAGCCATTGCCCCATGCTGGGCCTGGATATAAAGGCGTCGCGCTCTTCGGGAACAGGGCAGGCAAGGGTGGTCGGTGTTCGCAGCAGCGGGAGCAGCAGCACTGCCGAAAGCACCCCGAGAGACAAAACGTACAAGGGCGCGGCCCAACCTGTACGGCTGTGCAGGATCAGCATCAGGCCACCGCCGATGATTGCCGCCAGCGAGGTGGCTGTTGAACGAATCGCACCGGCCTGCATGCGCTGGGTTTGCGGCAGCATCCGGATGGCCAGCGCGTTGATGGGCAAATCGACCCAGGTACCGAAGAGGCTGACCGCCATGGCTAGCACGAACAACAGGGCAAATGGTGTCTCAGCCAAATCATGGAGGCCCAGCAACAGCAGGGTGGCGATGTAACCCACGCCCAGCAGCATTCCCCAATTGCGATAATTGTTCCGGCCTACCTGCCAGCGGTCGATGGGTGTCGCCAGCAGGAACTTGCCTAGCGCCGGCAACCCCGTCATCTGCATCAGGCCAATTTGTGTAGCGCTCCAGCCGTGTTCGCGCATCACCAACGGCAGGCCGATGAACAGATAAATCAACGGTGCCGTCAGGGCGAGGTTGATCCAGCCGATCAGCAGCTGTCGTGGCCACCAGAAAGTTGTGTTCATCACCACGCCTCACATGCGCCAGGTCAGTCGCGCGCCGACTTCACGTGGCGGGCTGTAGATGGTGTAGTAGCCGGCGTTGTAACCTTCGGCGTCGTACTTCTTATTGAGCGTGTTGTTGGCATAAGCCGCCACTTCCCACTGGCCGAAGGGATAGCCCACCACCAGATTCAGCAGGCCGTAGCCATTGCGTTCGTAACGGTTGCCGGCATCCAGGTAGATCTTGCTGGTGCCCACCACGCTGCCTTGGGCATACCATCTCTGTGGCGCGGTGTAGCGCAGGTCTACATGGCCATTGAGTCGGGGGGCAAAGGTGTTGTAGTTGCCCGCGTAGTTGGTCGCACCGTCCTGAAAACTGTCGTAAGTGGTGTGGTTGAAGGCCACGCCTGTGGTCACTTGCCAGCCGGCACCGAGCAGATAGTCCAGGTCCAGCTCTACGCCCTTGGACGTCGCCTTGGCGGCGCTGGCGGTGTAGATCACGCCCACCGCCGGCTGCATTTGCACTTGCATGTTGTCGATTTTCATCACGTAGGCCGCGAGGGAGTAACGCAGCTGTTTGTCCAGCGCCCAGCCTTTGAGGCCGGTCTCGTAGGACCAGATATCTTCCGGCGAATAAGAGGGGTAGTTGAGCCTGGAAACAAAGATGTTATAGCCGCCGGCGCGTACCCCTCGGCTGGCACTGATGTACCACTGGTTGGAGGCATTGATCTGGTACTGCAGGCTCAGCTTCGGCGAGACATAGGTCCAGTCCTGGCTGCTGTGTCCACCACCGGTGGGGGTGATGCCTGCCGACATGCGCTCGATGCGCGCGCCCGCCGAAACGCTCCAGTCATCGTTGAACGGCACATTCCAGTGGGTGAACAGGGCCACCGAATCTGTCTTCAAGCGGCCGCCATAATCAGAGAAGACGGGGCTGCGCAGGGCAAAGTTGCGCAAGTCGTTGTTACCGTGATCACCGTATAGGCCTACTAACCAGTCGGCCCGCCCCAGTTGCCCCTCCACCCGGAACTCCTGCGACAGGGTGCGCATATGGTTGTCGCGCCCGATGTACAGGCGTTCTACCGGCATGAAGTCGGAGTCTTGCAGGACCTTGTCCTGGTAGTCGTTGTAGGCAGTGATGGAGCGCAGGCGCAGGCCCGTATCGAACAGGTGCGAGGCATTGATCGAGAAGGTCTGGCCCAGGGAGCGGTTCCAGCTGGGCGTGGTGGATGCAACGCGGTCGCTGGGCTGGCCGGCATTGCCCCAGAGCGCCGCACCATCGTTGTAATCCTGACGGGTGTAACGGGTGACCACTTCATCGGCGTCGGTTGGGGTCCAGCGCAGTCCCAGGTTCAGGTATTTGTGGTGGGTATGGTCCTCATCCCCGCCCGTATAGGTGTTATGAATGAACCCGGACTGCCGTGCGATCGAGCCGGAAACGCTGCCATACAAGGTGTTGGCAACCAGCGGGCCACTCAAGGCGAAGCGCACGTCCCGCTTGTCCCGGCTGCCCAGCTCGGTCGTTACCGTGGCCCGTGGGGTATCTTCCATCTGCTGGCTGTGGATGGCGACCACGCCGGTCTCTGCATTGCGCCCGTACAAGGTGGACTGCGGTCCACGCAGTACTTCGACACGATCCACATCTAGGAGGCTGTTCTCGAAGCCCTGTGCCATCAATGTGGGAACGTCATCGACCAGGAGCAGTACCGAGGAAGAATAGGAGTGGATACCGGCCGTCACGCCGCGCATCACCGGTGCTTTCATACCGGCCTGGCCAAAGGGCTGGAAGGACAACCCGCCAATGCGACCCTCCAGTTGCTCCATAGTCGTGATGCCCGATTGCTCAAGATCCTGGCCATCAATCACCGCGACACTGGCGGGTACCATTTCCAGCGGCCGCTCAATCTTGTCGGCCGTCACCACCACGGAGGGGAGGGCGATGCTGGTTGCATTTTCGGCAGAGTCCGACGCGGTTTGTGCATAAACAGCTGCCGGGCAGGCAAGGGCAGACAACGCAATGAAAACGGTGCGCAGCACCGAGTCAGGGGCATAATTCATGTGGTAGCCAGGCCCGAAATAGGCGCTAATTAAGGTCGGGCCACTATAGGATGCCAATGCGAATAAATCTTGTTACACTTTTTTGGAGGTCCGGATTATCTGTTTGGCATTTCGGAGATCTCCCCCCGTCATTGGGTAAGCGCAACACAAGGAATGATGAAAATGAGCTATCGGTTTTCTTCCACGGACAGGGCCGCACCTTCTCGCCTGGGGCAATCGCCTTGGCGTCGCTCCCAGTTACCGGAAAGCCTGGGAACCTGCTTCAGTGACTCGCTGACATTCGAGGATGGCCTGGCAGTGACCTACTCCAGTTTCAATCCAAACTTTGACCTGGTGGAAGTTGGGTCGTTTGAAGGGGAGCGTGCCCTGACGGTGGCGATTGCGTTGTCCGGACAATCGAGCAGTACCGGTATGGACGGGCAGCGTTACGACTTCATAGGCGGCCATAGTACCGTCGCCACCTACGGCAGTTTGCGGGGAGAGCGGTGTTATCCGGCCAAACAGGCTATCCGCCAGTTGCGTCTGGTGGCCAAGGCGCCACTGCTGCAGCGGTACGGCTTGGAATACTTGCTGTTGGACAATGCCAAGGACCTGTCGGCCAACCATTTATTTTGCGGCAAGCACGGTGCGGCCACGCAGAGGCTGGCCGATTCATTGGTCCATCTGCACGACCAGGCTGGAGGGCTGCTCGATATCCACATTGCCGCACTCGGGTTGCTGTCGGAGCAGATCCGCCCGCTTGCCCCCGCGCCAACGCCTGTAGAGGACAAGATCCGCGCAAAAGACCAGGATTTGATGCTGAGCGCACGGGATATCCTGATGAGCCAATTCGATCGGCAATTAACCGTCGGGTATCTGTGCGCTACGTTGAGCACCAATGAATTCAAGCTTAAACAGGGCTTTCGCAAGGTGTTTGGCACCAGCCCTTACCGCATGCTCACGGATATCCGCATGGCAAAGGCCAGGGAGCTGCTGGAGTCGGGCATGTATGTGTCTACGGTGGCGTACAAGGTCGGGTTTCAACACCTTTCGAGCTTCAGCGCTGCATTTGAAAAGTATTACGGGCGCACCCCCAAATCATTGCGCCAGGCAAAATGACCGGCCCTGTGGCCCCAAGTGCCTCATAGGCCAGGCCTGACGCATGGCCGGAGCAGGCCAAGGCGACCGTCTCCATGCCTGCGCTTGGGCCTTGCAGGGTTGGCGATCAAGAGGCAGTGCTGACCCTGGCCGGCGGCGTCGGGGTTGAGACCAATTGCGGGTTTTCCACGGTCTTTGGCCGGCTGTTCCAAAATGGCACCAGCATCAGGCTGGCCAGCAGGGCCGTGGCGGTGAACACCAGGAATACGGTGATGGTGTCGAAGTAACCCGGCAGCAAGCCGCCCAAAACCGCACCGACCGAACCACAGCCATTGACGAAGCCGGCAGCCGAAGCCGCGCCGTGCTTGCTGCCGAAGTCAATCGCCGCCGAGCCACAGATCATCGAGTCCGGCCCGTAGAGTGTCAGGCCCATCATAAATAGCAGGCCGACCACCATGTACAGGCTGCCGCTTTGCATCGCGGGAACAAACAGCGCCAGGCAGATAGTCAGCAGAACCAGGCTAAGGACACAGGCGGGCACACGACGCGCACCGAAGTATTTATCCGATGCAATACCGATGAGGATGGGGCCGACTAAACCCGCAAGCTCAAAAGAGGTAGGCACGATTGCAGAGGCTACCTTGCCGATCTCGGGCATGCGCTCGTAGATAATCACCGGGCCCCACAGCAGGATCGCGTAACGGGCGGGCTTGAGCATGAAGTAGGCAAGGCCGAGCACCAATACCGTACGATTCTTCATCACGATCCGTAAACCGGCCCACATGCTTTCCCGTGGTACTACGACGTTACTGACCGGTTCGAGCTCGACTTCTACAGCCGGCAGGCCTACGTCTTCCGGACAGTTGCGTTGCAGGAAAAAGAACAGCACGGTCGCCACCAGCACCACGATCGCGCTGCTGATGAACGCTACGCGCCAGTCGTGATAGACCTGGTAAGCCCACCAGCCGGCAAATGGGGTAGCCACCAAGCCGCCAAAGGCGTAGGAGGTGCTCCAGTAGCCAAGTACGCGGCCGCGTTCTCCCGTACTGAAGAAGCTGCTGACGTTCTTGCACAAGCCTGACCACCCGGTCGATTGCGCAAGACCCTGAATGATCATGCAAGACGCGAAGATCGGCAGGGTGGCGTAGGTCCCCATCAGGAGCGCTGCCCCCGCCGAAATGGCCAGGCCGCTCAGGACTACGATCCTGGGGCCGAAACGGTCCGAGAAGTTTCCCCAGAGAAACTGACCTATGGCGTAGGCGGCCAGATAGAGGGCGTCGAGGTTGGCCATCATGGTCTTTTCGAGCATAAAGCCTGGGTCTTCGCCAATACCAAGCTTGGCGACGGAGAACGCCTTGCGGGTGAAGTAGAAGGCGGCATAAGCCACCCAAGTGATCAGGAAAACCTGCACGCGCCAACGCTTGAGGGAGTGCCAACTGCTTGCAAGGACCGACGGATTATTTTTGTTCATGGTGTTCTGATCCCGTAAAAGGTGCCAGACAGCGCAAAAGAGGATTTTTTTGTTTTTGTTTTTGCGGTACGAGCCCGTCCAGGCCCACGGCATCGATCAGATGGCCGTGAGAATGGAGTCAGGCTGTCAGTGGTAAAGGGCGCCTTGTCGCCAGCAGGCAGGGCCTGCTGAAGGCTCGGGGGGGCAGTAGAGGTGCATATCCAAACGCAGTGTGGGTCATGATCTTCTCCAGCAATATTATTGTTGTGAGGAGTGATGCATGGAGCCGATAAAGCCATCGCTGAAACGGTGGCTAAGATCGTTGTGGTGCCTGTTATGCGGGCTGACTGAGGTGGGTCAACCCTTGTCGGCCTTGCCGGCGGCGGCAGCGAATTTGGCCAGATGCACATCGAATCGACGAGGGTGCCGGTTGTGGTCTTCGGCATGCTCTTTACGCCGAATGGCGTTGCGCACCATCAGGGAGCCGAGGTAGCGGATCGGTTCGGGAGGGAAGTGGCCTAGCGGGCCTTGCAGCAGTGGCGAGCGCGTCCACGGGTTGTCCAGGCCCAGCACCAGTGACGAGAGGATCTGCCCGCCCATATGGCAAGGGCCAACGCCGCTGCCGGAATAGCCGAAGCCATAGAAGACATTGCCTCTTGAGCCCATGCGGCCGAAGAACGGCAGCCCCGTGACTGATCTGTCGGAGGGGCCATTCCAGGTGGCGGCAATACCGACGTCGGCGAACTCCGGAAAAAAATCCTTGAGTGTGTTGCGCAACAGTCCTGCATAGGGCGACGGTTGGTCGAACACCGGCAGGATACGTCCGCCATACGCGAAGGTGTTGCCACCTTTGCCGAGCATGATCCGGCCATCTGGAGTGTTGTGGTAATAGTGGACGAATATCCGCGAGTCCAGAACCGTGACGCCGTTGGTCAGGCCGATTTTTTCCAGCAGGTCAGGTCGTGGCTCGGTGATGATCATGTCGCTGGAAACGATCGCCACAGAACGCGCGAATTGTGGAAAAGCCCTGGCCATCCAGGCGTTCATCGCCAACACGACCCGGTCGCACGTTACGCTCCCGTTGGGGGTATGGATGATGGCTGGTGCGCCTTCTTCCAGGCGGGTCATTGGCGAGCTTTCATAAATACGCACGCCCAGGTCCAAGGCCACTCGGCGCAGCCCGCGGACCAGCTTGCCCGGCTGTACGCTGGCCGCCGCTGGCGAGAACCAGCCCTCAAGGTGGCGGGTCGAGCCAGCCAGGCGTTGTGCATCGGGCAACGCACATTTGGAAAACGAGTTGATACCGTTGCGTTCCAGCGCGGCGATCACCCCGTCGGTGGAGCCGATCTGCGCTCGGTTGGTCGCCGTGTAGAGCGTACCGTCGAGACGGTACTCGGCATCGACCGCGTACTTTTCGCAAAAGCGGCCGATGGCGTAGATGCTTTGCTCCGACTCCTGGACCAGGCGTATTGCCTCTTGGGTGCCGAACAAGCGCTCCAGGGTGAAGTACTTGGCCGACCAGGACAGTGCGCATCCGCCATTGCGCCCACTGGCACCGGCGCCGCAGATATCGGCCTCGACAATCACCACGTCAAGCTCGGGGTTCTGCTCCTTGAGCATGATGGCAGTCCACAGCCCGGTATAGCCTGCGCCAACGATGCAGACATCGGCGCGCGTGTTCTGGCGCAGGGGCGGGCAAGGCGCAGCGGGTTGATGTTTTAAGGCCTGGTCCAGCCAGTAGGGGCGCATAGGGTCGTCTCCGTTGGATCGTTACGAGGCAGGTTTATGAATCAGTCGCACGCAGCGACTACGATCATTTCCACGCGCCAGCCGGGGTCGATCAATTGCGCCAGGGTGCAGGCACGGGTGGGTGCGTGGCCGGCAGGAAAAAACTCATCCCAGATCCTGTTCAGCCCTGCATAGTCCTCGCGATCGGCGAGCAGAATGCGCACCGAAAGGAGCCGCTCGCGGCTACTGCCGGCACTGAGCAGAAGTTGTTCGATACCCAGGAGCACTTCAAGGGTCTGCGCTTGGATATCTCCCCCGAGGTCTTGGGCAACCTGCCCGCCGATGTACAGGTGATGGTTGTAGCGGACCATGTCCGAACGGCGTTTTGACACAGCGAAACGTTCAACTTCCATAGCGCATTCCTTGTAAGCGGCTGGGGCGTAACGGCTTGGGCATCTTGTGAAAAACATGCTTGCAGTTTATTTTCCATAAATGAAATCGATTTAGCGTATGCATGAATAAGCTGAAACTATAGATAGGTGCTGCAATGACGATCTCCCATACACAGCTCAAGGCCTTCCATGCGGTCGCGATGAACGGCAGCTTCACCCGGGCGGCCAACCAGCTGTGCCTGTCCCAACCTACGGTGTCAGACCAGGTTCGCAAGCTCGAGGACTACTACGGGGTGATGGTGTTCTACCGCGACAAGCGCCTGGTGCGCCTTACGGAGGTGGGCGAGCGGCTGTTCGGCCTGACTCAGCGCCTGTTCGATATCAGTATCGATGCCCACGACATGCTGACGGATTACCGCACCTTGTCGACGGGCACCCTGAACCTGGCCGTGGATGCGCCGGTGCATGTCTTGCCCTATGTCTCTCGCTTCTGCAGCCGATACCCAGGCGTGGATGTGAAGATTGAGACCGCCAATACCGATGAAGTCCTGCAGCGATTGTTCGGCCATCAGGCAGACATCGCCTTGCTGGGGCGCAGCATCGACGACGATCGCCTGCTGACGCTGCATCTGCGCAGCGATCCCATGCTTGTGTTCGTGGCGCATGACCACCCCTGGGCCCAGCGTGAATCGGTTTGCCTGGCCGACCTGGACAACACTCCCATGGTTTTACGCGAGCAGGGCTCGGTCACGCGGCTGTCCCTCGAGGAAGAGATGGCGGCGGCGGGCTTGCGCATTCGCAAGGCGATCGAAGTGGAGGGGCGTGAAGCCGCGCGCGAGGCGGTAGCCATTGGCATGGGCGTCGGTGTCGTTTCTGCGGCCGAATTGGGCTCGGACTCCAGGCTTCGCGGGTTGCCGATCATCGATTGTCAGCGCCAGTTCACCGAGACATTGGTGTGCCTGCGCGCGCAGAGCTCCCGGCGTATCCTGACGACCTTTCTGGACCTGGTTCGAGAAGGGCTGGACGGGCACGATTGATGCCCTGCGTGGCAACCCCCGCAGCCGATCAACCACTGGCTGACACAAGATTGATCTCGATCATCTACCCTTCCTGACACTCCCTCTACCCTTGGGTTTCCATAAAAGGCCAAGGATGGCTCAAGGAGCCTGCGGCCATGCATTCTCAAGGAAGAGTCAGTCATGCAGTCATTGAAGATTATGTTGTTGTCGTCGGCGTTCAACGGCTTGACCCAACGGGCCTGGCTGGATTTGCGCCAGTTGGGCCATGTGCCCAGTGTGGTGCTGTTCACCGATGAAGCCACGGTCTGCCGGCAGATCGAGGAATCGGCGGCGGACCTGGTGATCTGCCCGTTTCTCAAGGACCGGGTGCCGCAGCAGCTCTGGAGCAATCCGGATCGCCCGGTGGTGATCATTCATCCGGGGATTGTCGGCGACCGTGGCGCCAGCGCGCTGGACTGGGCCATCACCCAGCAGGTCAAGCGCTGGGGCGTCACGGCCTTGCAGGCGGTGGAGGAAATGGACGCCGGCCCGATCTGGTCGACCTGTGAATTCGACATGCCCGCCGACGTGCGTAAATCCGAGCTGTACAACGGCGCGGTGAGTGACGCGGCGATCTATTGCATCCGCGACGTAGTAGAAAAATTCGCCCGCGGTTTCGTGCCGGTGCCCCTCGACTACACGCAACCTGACGTCATCGGGCGTTTGCAGCCGAACATGAAGCAAGCTGACCGCACCTTCAGTTGGTACGACTGCGCCCGGTTCATCAAACGCACCATCGACGCCGCCGACGGCCAGCCCGGTGTGTTGGCGAGCCTCGCCGGCGGCCAGTATTACCTGTATGACGCGCATCTGGATTCGCGCCGGGGTACGGCGGGGGAAATCCTCGCGGTACAGGATGACGCGGTATTGGTCGCGGCCGGTGATCATAGCCTGTGGGTCGGCTCGCTCAAGCGCAAGGCCCAGCCCGGCGAGGAAACCTTCAAGTTGCCGGCCCGTCACGTGCTGGCTGGGCAACTGGCGGGTGTACCGGTGCTGGACGGCTCGATTGCCCACCAAGGGTTCGATGAGATGGCGTATCAACCGATTCGTTATCAAGAGTCCGGTCACGTTGGCGAATTGACCTTTGAGTTCTACAACGGTGCCATGAGCACCGAACAGTGCCAGCGCCTGGTCGCGGCGCTGCGCTGGGCCAAGGCGCGGGACACCCAGGTGCTGCTGGTCCGGGGCGGGCGTGGGAGTTTTTCCAATGGTGTGCACCTCAACGTGATTCAGGCTGCCGAGGTGCCGGGGCTGGAGGCCTGGGCCAATATCCAGGCTATCGACGATGTCTGCCAGGAACTGCTGACAGCCCGGCAACTGGTGGTCAGTGGCCTGACAGGCAGCGCCGGAGCCGGCGGTGTGATGCTGGCGCTGGCGGCCGATGTCGTATTCGCCCGGGCGGGGGTGGTGCTCAATCCGCATTACAAGACCATGGGCCTGTATGGCTCCGAATACTGGACCTACAGCCTGCCGCGCGCGGTCGGCAGTGAAATCGCCCACAGGCTCGTCGAGCAATGCCTGCCGATCAGCGCCTTCCAGGGCCGCCAGTGGGGGATGATCCAGGATATCGGCCCACGCTGCCCACGGGCATTTGGCTCATGGTTGCTGCAACAGGCCAGCGACGCGTTGACCGATGAAAAGTACGCCCTGCATCGCGCGCGTAAAGCCCAGATGGACCTGGAGCAGATTGCACACCTGCGCGAAAACGAGCTGGCACAGATGCGCTTGGACATGGTGGAAAACCGCCAACAGTTCGCCGAGAAGTGCCACAACTTCGTGTTCAAGCGCAAGACCTGCCAGACCCCGCAGCGCTTGATGGCGCCGTGGGCATTGGTGCCCAAGGCCACGCTGGTTGACTGAGAGGAACACCCCGCATCTACTCTTTTGCCGCCAGGGCGGAATTTCCTTTCGGCCCTGGCGGTCCATAATGCCAATGGAAAAAAGACAGAAAGGGTGAATTGTTGATGCGGCGAATTTATAGGGGCGTCATCTGCCAGGCCTTGTTGGCCATGGTTTTGGCTATCAGCCCGGCGGGATGGGCAGAGGCGGGCGCCACACCGGCGCCAGTCGAGGTCGTCGACAGTTTGCCGCTGTTGCCCGAAGACGCCGACCTCAAGCAGCTCAGCCAGCAGCTTGAGCTGATTCGCCAGAGCGTGCCGGTCAGTACCAGTGACGAGAAGCTGGCGGAGTTTCGGCAGGGCGCGCTGCAGGTGCAACAACTGGCCGCGGCCTTGCTCACGGTGCGCGCCACCGAGATGGAGCGCCTTGACGATCAACTCAAGGTATTGGGCGCGGCCCAGCCCGGCGAAGCGCAGAGCCTCACCGAGCAACGGGATGCCCTGACCCGCAAGAAGAACAGCCTGCTTGAGGATGAGCAGCAGGCCAAGCAACTGAGCCAGACGAGCCGCGACCTCGCCGCGCAGATCGTCAACCTGCGGCGCAATCTGTTCAACTCCCAAGTCACTTCACGTACCGACTCGCCCTTCAGCCCCACCTTCTGGTCGACCCTGATCCGCCCCACCAGCGAGGACCTGCAACGCCTGGACAACCTCAAGGCCGAAGGTATCGTCGCCCTCAAGAGTGCCGTCAGCCCCGAGAACCGCTGGGCGTTTTTCAGCACGCTGCTGGCGGCGGTGCTGATCTGGAGTTTCGGCCGGCGACTGCTGGAGCATCTGCTCACCTGGGCAATGATCCGCTGGCTGCCGGAGGGGCGCCTGCGGCGTAGTACGTTGGCGGTGGCGGTGGGGTTGTCGTCGATCCTGACGATCATGGGGGCGGTCTCGCTGATGCGCTGGGGGCTGGAGAGCAACGCGGTGTTGAGCGAAAACCTGGCCCGGCTTTCCGATCACCTGGTCACCCTGGCCACGTTCTGTGCGTTTATTGCGGGCCTTGGCCGCGCCTTGCTGATGCTGCCGCGACCGTCCTGGCGGTTACCGGCCATTGCCGATGAAATCGCCAGTGCCCTGGGGCCTTTCCCGGCGATTCTGGCGGTGGCGCTGATGCTGGTGGCCACCGAGGAGCGCATCAACAACGTCACTGGCGCCAGCCTGGCGCTGACCGTGGCGCTCAATGGCCTGACGGCCCTGACCACCGCGTTGATCTTTATCGCCGCGATGTTGCGCGTGCGCCATGTGCGCAAAAAACTCGAGCTGCCGCGCCCGGGTGGGCTCGCCGGTATGCTGCCCTTTGTGGCGTCAATCTGGGTGGCGGTGATTGTCCTCGCGTTGTTCACCGGGTATCTGTCCCTGGCCTACTTCCTTACCGTCAAGCTGCTGTGGGTCAGCGTCGTGGCGGCGTCGGCCTACCTGCTGATCGCCTTTTTCGGCGACGTCTGCGAAACCCTGCTTTCGCCCAAGCAGCCCAGCGGCCTGGCACTGGCCAATGCCCTGGGGCTGTCGCCACGGCACCAGGCCCAGGCCTGTACGGTGCTGGCGGGCGTTGGCCGTACATTGCTGCTGCTCACCGCCGTGATGGCGGCTTTCCTTCCAGCAGGCTCCAGCCCCAGCGAGTTGCTCCAGGGCTTCAGCCAACTGGGCGAGTCCAGCAAGACCCTGGGCAACCTGCACATCATTCCCCAGGACATCCTCATTGCGCTGCTGATGTTTGTCATCGGGCTGTTCGCCGTGCGCACCTTGAAGCGCTGGCTGAGCGAGCGGCTGCTGCCGGAAACCAACATGGACGCCGGCATGCGCGCCTCCCTGGTGACCCTGGTGGGCTACCTGGGCTTTGTGCTGCTGACTCTGTTGGTGATGTCGATCCTGCGGATCAACCTGACCAGCCTGACCTGGGTGGTCAGTGCCTTGTCGGTGGGCATCGGCTTCGGCTTGCAGGCGATTGTGCAGAACTTCATCTCCGGGCTGATCCTGCTCACGGAGCGGCCGGTGAAGGTTGGCGATTGGGTCAGCCTGGGGGGCGTGGAGGGCGATATTCGGCGGATCAACGTCAGGGCCACCGAGATCCAGATGTCCGACCGCTCGACGGTGATCGTGCCGAACTCGCAATTCATCTCGCAAAACGTGCGCAACGTCACCATGGGCAACGCCTTGGGCGTGGTGGGCATTACCCTCACGTTGCCGCTGGATACCGATGTATTGAAGGTTCGCGAACTGCTGATGCAGTCGTTTACCGAGCACGAGGCGATTCTCGATACGCCGGCACCCTCGGTCACGTTCAAGGACCTGGCCAGGGACGGCCTGATCATTGGGGTCAGCGGCTACGTCAACAGCCCGCGCTCGGTGTCCGGTACCCGCAGTGACTTGCTGTTCATCCTGCTTGCGCGCCTTCAGGAAATGGGCATTACGTTGTCTTCGCCCCAGAGCTTGGTATTGGTTCCGGGAGAGGGAAGCGCAGTGGCGGGCGATGTTCCTGTAAAGCCATGACGAGGTAGCGCTGCGTGACAATAAAAACCCCGATAACTGTGATTGCTGCGCTGTTGTTCTGTTTTTCGATGGCCGCGTGCAAGAGTAAAGACATGCCAGAAACCTACAGCTGGACGGGAACGGTATCTGCACCACAGGAATACCCGATGGAGGTTTACCGTGGCGCCATAATCGCTGAGGGTTTTACCTACGGTTTTGATGCGATCTGGGGCACGCAGAACACCGGCTGGGGCAGCCAGGGCGGAACGATGACCACCGCGATCGAAAAAAAGGGCGTGCCCTATCAGCTGGAATTTACCTGGTACTCGCTGGTGGAGCGCACGTTCTATAGCGGTCACTGGGCCTTGGACAAAGACGCGATCAAGCGCCTCTTGGATGAGGGTTTTATCGATCAGGACACCCATAAAAAAGACACCTACAGCACCTTTGTCGTGGGCTTGGCGCCACAGGGCCGGGTGGTGCTGTGGCTGAGCGGAGCGGGGCATCAGAAGGAAGTCGGGGCCTTTCAGGCGCAGGCTACAACCATTACCAAGCAAAGCGCCTACAGCAATGCCCAGTACATGTTTAAAGACGGCTATGCAGAGCGCATGCTCAATGATCCTTCCTATAAGACCTTCAGCCCGCAAATCCGGCAAAAAATACTGACGCAAGGCTATCCTGCGCCAGAAATCTATGGCGTCTACCGGGAGAAATATAGCTGGAGACCGGTGGTTGTCCTGGAGAAGGGCGAATGGCTCGATTTTGGCTTCAGTGCCTACAACGGCGAGCAGGAAAATTTATTCGCAAAGGATCTACAGGATAACCACTACGCCAAAAGGGCCATCCCAAAGTTCTGTGGCCTCTATTGGCGCAATGGAAACGGCCGGTATGGCGTGTGGATTGACGCCTTCGATGAAGAAGAAATCCTTGAGGCTTTCCAGAAACTGGGCAAGCAAAAAGATATCGACCTGGTGGTGAAGGTTGACGCGCAAAACACCAGGGTTTCCCTGGCATTGAGGTCGGGCGCGCAGGAGTTGCCCATCGGCAAAGCCAACGTCAGGCTATCTCGCAGGATCGAGTAGGCTCCCCCTGCCGATGGGAGAGCCCCACTGCAATGCTCAGCCAGCTAGCAGGGCTGGGCCGCAAGGCTGTTGCTGACATTGCGCCCCAGCACCAACACCGTCACAAAACCCAAGCCCACCAGCACTGTGGCGAGGCTCAGCAGCACCGAGCTGCCCAGTTGGTCGACGATCCGCCCGCCAAAGAACGAGCCCAGGGCAATGATCACCTGGAACAACGCAACGAACAGCGGCATGCCGCGTTCGACATCCTTGGGCGCCACGACAAACATCCAGATACTGGCGCAGGCCGGAAAGGCACCGAAGGCGAAGCCCCAAAGCGCGATCAGCATGGCTGCGCCGGTCATGCCGGTGGCGAAATGGGGGAACAGCGCAGTGCTGGTGCCGATCATCAGCGCCACCAGCAACAGGGTGTGGCGTACGCTGCGGTTGGCAGCAAAACCGGCAAAGATATTGCCCATCACCCCGGCCACGCCAAACAACAGCAGCAACGAGCCAATCGTTGGTCCATCGAAGCCAGCACTGTGCTTGAAGAAGGGCGCAACGTAGGTGTACGCGGCAAAGTGCGCCAGGCCGATCAGCAACACCGCGATTAACCCGACCCGCGCTTGGGGGTTGATAAACAAGGCGGGCAGGTCGCTGACGCGAATGGCCTTCTCCGGATTGAGTCGTGGCAGCAGGAAAATCTGCGCCAGGAGTACCGGTACGCCCATCAGTGCGGTGATCAGGAACGTCATGCGCCAGCCCATCAGGCCGCTCAGCCAGGTGCCTACCGGCACGCCCAGCACGGTGGCGAGGGTCACGCCGACCATGATGATCGAAGTGGCCTGGGCAACGCCCACACCCCTGGGCGCCAGGCGGCCGCTGAGGGCGATGGCGGTGGCCCAGAAACCACCGATGCTGATGCCCAGCAGCACACGGCCGAACAGCAGCAGGCCAAAATCACTGGCCAAGGCCACCACCGAGTTGGCAATGATCATGATCAGCGTCAGGCCGATCAGCAGATAGCGACGGTCCATGGTGCCAATGCTGACCGACAGCAAGGGCGCGGCGAGGGCGGCCATGATGCCGGGCAGGGTCACCATCAAACCGGCGTGGCCGGCACTGATGCCCAGGTCACTGGCGACATCATTGAGCACGCCCACCGGCAGAAACTCACTGGTCACCAGGGCAAAGGCCCCCACGGCAACCGAGAGAATCGCCAGCCACTGCTGTTTGACGCTCTGTTGATTATGTTCGGGAAGGCTATGAGGGGCCTGGCTAACGCTTGGCATGGGGCGAAGATCCGGGGGGAATGCAGCCTGAAGCCAGGCCGGGGAAGAATGTGGAGGCGATTATAGGAATCAGCGTTGCCAATTAAACAGGCCGCTCGGTTTGATAGTCATCATCACTGCAATCAATG
Organism: Pseudomonas sp. MF09156; assembly: GCF_059862305.1. Lineage (NCBI taxonomy): Bacteria > Pseudomonadati > Pseudomonadota > Gammaproteobacteria > Pseudomonadales > Pseudomonadaceae > Pseudomonas > Pseudomonas sp. MF09156. The sequence goes on along the minus strand of NZ_JCBCUR010000004.1, from coordinate 494,435 downwards.
CGACCCACGGTTTTGACAAGGCCAGCCCCCGATTCAACTCGCCAGCGCCAGCGATCACCCGTCTCTGCGGTGCTAATGCCGTGGCACGCTCACGGGCAGCGACTAATCGGTGGTCGAAGGCACAGCAGTGGCGCTGAAGTCGAGCAGGGCGATAAAGCTGTCCAGCAACGGTGATGGGTTGTCGGTGTTCCAGCTCAGGTACAGGCCGATGGCCGGGTTGGGGAAAGCGCTTACCGGGGCGATGCGACGAAACACGACCTTGTCGCGCAGGATCGAGTTGGCAATCGACTCCGGCACCAGGGCAACGCCGAAGCCACAGGCGACCAGGCCGATCAGCGTATGGAGCTGCGCGGCCTCCTGTACCACCCGAGGGTAAAATCCGGCGGCCTCGCACAGGGCGATAAGCTGGCTGTGATAACCGCTGCCCAGGGCTTGAGGGGTGAACACAAAGTCTTCGCCGGCGAAGTCCCGCAAGTCGATCTGGCCGTCGCCGGCCTTGGGGTGATCGGCCGGCAGGGCCATCACGATCTGCTCATCCAGCAACAGGCGCGACGCAATGTTTGGTGCGGCCATCGGCAATTTGCGTATGAAGGCAATATCCGCTTCCCCCGACGCAATGGCCTGGGCCTGGCTGGCGGAAGGCATCTGCTTGATGATCAATTGCACCTTTGGGAACGTCTCGCGGAACCGGCGCAGGCTATCGAGCAGTGGCTCGTAGTAGGTGATCGACACGGCAGTCACCGTGAGTTTGCCGGCGATACCCTGCGCCACCTGGCGCGCGTGTTCGATGCCCAGCGCCAACGCGTTGAGGGTGCCATAGGCGGCGTCGAGGAATGCGCCACCGGCTGGGGTCAGTTTTACCCCGCGCTTGCTGCGGGTAAACAGACTGAACCCCAGCTTGCCCTCCAGGCGATTGATGGCCTGGCTCAGAGGGGGCTGGGCCATGTGCAGGCGCATGGCGGCCCTGTGAAAGTGCAGTTCTTCAGCCACAGCGATGAACTGGCGTAGCAGGCGGGTTTCGATCATGTCTGCTGCTTCTTGATTTGAATTGATCAGGGGGCGGTGTGATTACACGAGGTACTTACGGAACCAGCCCAGGGTGCGTTCCCAGGCCAGGTTCGCCGCGGCCTCGTCGTAGCGTGGGGTCGAGTCGTTATGGAAGCCGTGGTTGGCGCCCTTGTAGATGTAGGCTTCATAGGTCGTGCCTGCGGCTTTCAAGGCGGTTTCATAAGCCGGCCAGCCTTCGTTGATCCGCGTGTCCAGTTCGCCAAAGTGCAACATGATCGGCGCCTTGATCTTCGGCACGTCCCTGGTGTCAGGTTGGCGCCCATAGAACGATACGGCCGCGCCCAGTTCCGGGTAGGCCACAGCCGCGGCGTTGGTCACGCCACCGCCGTAGCAGAAGCCCGTGATGCCGACTTTGCCGGTGCTGGCGTCGTGATGCATCAGCCATTCGATGGCGGCGAAGAAGTCATTCATCAGCTTGGTCGGGTCGACGGTCTGTTGCAGCGCCACGCCTTTTTCATCATTGCCGGGGTAGCCGCCCACCGAACTCAGGCCATCGGGCGCCAGGGCGATAAACCCGGCTTTGCCCAAGCGCCGGGCGACGTCTTCGATATAGGGGTTGAGCCCACGGTTTTCGTGGACCACCACCACCGCCGGCAGCTTGCCTGTGGCCTTCGCCGGGTGGACCAGGTAGCCGCGCACCGAGCCGTTGCCCTTGGGCGAGGGGTAGGTGATGTAGTCGGCAACGATGTCCGGGTCGGTGAATTTCACCTGCTCGGCCAGGGCGTAGTTGGGGCTCAGGGAAGCCAGCAGTGCCGAGGCGGTCAGGCCGCCAAAGGTGAACAGGGCCGCGCGGTCGAGAAACTCGCGGCGGTTGATCTTGCCGTGGGCGTAGCCGTCGTAGAGTTCCAGCAGCTCAGGGGCGAAGTCTTTAGCGGTCAGGCGCGTCATCGTCAGGTTCCTTTTTTCGGCACGTGGCGTTGAATGTAGACCATTCTCAGGCCTGGCGGCCATGGGCCGTATCGGCCAGGCGCCCGGTATCGACACGCACGAAGATCGAGTCGCCAATCGCCGTCAGCACGCCATCGGCGTACACCTCGCAGATCACGCGGCTCTTGCGCCCGACCTCACCCTCGACCTTCGCGCGCAAGGTCAGCGGCACGCCCATGGGGGTGGGCTTGATGAATTTGATGCCGAGGTTGCCGGTCACGCAGTCGATACGCGGCAACTCGCCAGGTGTGCGCTGTTCGGCACGGTAGTGATAGGCCATGGCGGTCCAGTTGGAGTGGCAGTCGACCAACATGGCGATCAGGCCGCCGTAGACCAGGTCGGGCCAGCCGCAGTATTGGGCGTCGGGCAGGTGCTCGGCGACGATATGCACACCGTCCGCATCCCAGCGGCTCTTGATATGCAGCCCGTGGGCGTTGCTGGGGCCACAGCCGTAGCAGACGCCGTCCGGCGCCGTGGTGTCTTGCAGGGAAGGGGTGTGCATCGTGCATCCTTATTGTTCTTGGGCCAATCCATGAGCCTAAAGGCCCACGCCCCTATCGCGCAAACTTCTTAGCCAAGGTCACGCAGGCAATCACCGCCACGGTCACGGCGAGCATGCCCAGGCTCACCGGTTCATGCAGCAGGCTGGCCGCCAGCGCCAGGCCGAAGAACGGCTGCAGCAACTGCAACTGCCCGACCGCCGCGATGCCGCCCTGGGCCAGCCCGCGATACCAGAACACAAAGCCGATCAACATGCTGAACAGCGCCACGTAAGCCAGGCTTAGCCACGCCGGCAGGCTGATGCCGGTGAAGGAGGCGGGGGCCAGGAGCAAGGTCAGGGGCGCGACCACCGGCAGCGAAACCACCAGCGCCCAGCAGATCACCTGCCAGCCGCCGAGGGTGCGTGCCAGCTTGGCCCCTTCGGCATATCCCAGCCCGCACACCAGCACCGCCAATAGCATCAGCAGGTCGCCGGCGGGGGCGGCGTTCAGGCCCTGGGCCAGGGCATAGCCCACCACCAGCAGGCTGCCCAGGATCGAAAACAGCCAGAACACCGGGCGCGGTCGCTCGCCGCCGCGCAGCACACCGAACACCGCGGTGGCCAGGGGCAGCAGGCCGATAAACACGATGGAGTGGGCCGAGGTCACATACTGCAAGGCCAGGGCGGTGAGCAACGGGAAGCCGATCACCACCCCCAGGGCGACAATCAGCAACGGCCCCCACTGGTTGCGCGCGGGGCGACGTTCCCGCAACAGCCACAACAGGCACAGGCCCAGCACGGCGGCAATGCTCGCCCTGGCCACGGTCAGGAACACCGGTTCGAATTCCAGCACCGCCAAGCGGGTGGCGGGCAGCGAGCCGCTGAAAATCAGCACGCCGATCAAGCCATTGATCCAGCCGCTGCGGCTATGTTCGGGGGGGATGGTCCGGGACGTTTGTTCCATGCAGGGGGCGCTCGACAGGGGAGGGTTGCGTTTCGGGCATCCTAGGGCTGAAGATTGCGACAATCAAAAAATTGTCATGGATACATCGCCCATGCCCCGTGCCCGCTACAAGTCCCTGGTGGATGCTTTTGCCAGGGATATCCGTGCTGGAACCCTGGTGCCCGGCACCCGCCTGCCGACCCACCGCCAATTGGCGACCACCCATGGCCTGGCCCTGGTCACGGCCAGCCGGGTGTATAGCGAACTGGAGGCCATGGGCCTGGTCAGCGGCGAGACCGGGCGTGGCACTTTTGTGCGGGAAATTGCCCTGGCGCCCGGCCAAGGCAGTGGGCAAATGGCGGTGGCGGCGGGCATGCTCGATCTGAATTTCAACTACCCGTCCTTGCCCGGCCAGGCCGACCTGCTGCGCACGGCCTTGCGCCAATTGGCGTTGTCTGGCGACCTGGAAGCGCTGCTGCGTTACCAGCCCCATGCCGGGCGCGTCCATGAGCGGGCGGTGATGGCGCGGCATCTGCTGCACCGTGGCCTGAGTGTCGCGGCCGAGCAGGTGCTGGTGGTCAGCGGGGCCCAGCATGGCCTGGCGGTGAGCATGATGGCGTTGCTCAAGCCCGGCGATGTGGTGGCGGTGGATGCCTTGACCTATTCCGGTTTCAAGGTGCTGGCCGAGACCTTGCACCTGGAGCTCGTTGCGATCCCGGTCACGCCGCGCGGGCCGGACCTGGCAGTGTTGCAACAGCTGTGTCGCCGACGCCCGGTGCGCGCGCTGTACTGCATGCCGACCTTGCACAACCCCCTGGGCTGGGTGCTGGGGCTCGACCAGCGCGAGGCGCTGGTGCGCATCGCCCGCGAACACGAGCTGATCCTGATCGAAGACGCCGCCTATGCCTTCCTCGTCGAGCACGCGCCACCGCCCTTGGCGCACCTGGCGCCGGAGCGCACGGTGTACGTGGGTGGGCTGTCCAAGAGTGTCGCCACCGGCCTGCGGGTGGGGTTCGTCGTGGCGCCACTGGCGTGGGTTGCGGCGCTGGAAAGGACGGTCATGGCCACGGTGTGGAATGCGCCGGGGGTAATGACGGCCATCGCCACCGGCTGGATCGAGGACGGCACGGTACTCCAACTGGAGGTACAAAAACGCCAGGACGCCCAGGCCCGGCAGGCGCTGGCGGCTGAGGTGCTGGCGGGGGTGGAGTACATCAGCCATCCCTCGTCGTATTTTTTATGGCTGCCGTTGGGGGAGGATGCCCGGGCGGATCAGGTCACCATGGCGTTGGCGCAGGAGGGTGTTTCGGTGTCCACTGCCGAGCCGTTTGCGGTGTCAGGGCATGTGCCCCATGCAATCAGGCTGGCGTTGGGCTCGGTGGACAAGAGCGCGTTGCGCGCGGCGTTGCTCAAGGTACGGCGGGTGGTTGAGTAACCACCCGCCGCACACGGTCTCAGCCGTCGATCCAGGAGTGTTCGGCGCCTACTTTGACCTTGAACTGATGGAACAGCGGGTAGTAGTGCTCCTTCATTTGCTTGATCCGCAGGCCCAACAGCTCGGAAGGGACAATGCCCTTGCTCGTGTAAAACTGGCGCAGGCGCGCTTCAATGTTGACCACCGGCCCGGATGAGAGGACTTTGTTATCGACAACTTTTGATTCTTTGGCAATGCCATCGAAACCCAGGTCATACATGTCCGGTCTTTTCGATTTAAGTACGTCGTTAAACAAATTGGGGCCCACCGTCTGAAAGATTTTGCGCTCATAGGCGTTGAACTCAGGGGTGTATTGCACCTGCCCATTTGACCCTCGGGTAACGGTGGGGCGATTGGCTGCGAAGTAGGGCTTGTTGGCGGAAAACCGCTGGTTCATTTCGGCGATCATATCGGTAATGACAGGGTTGCCAGGCTGCGTTGCAAAGTTACTGGTGTTGTAGAACGGGTGGTAGTCAGTGAGGCTATGGGCCACAGGTTTATTCAGGAGGACATCATTGGCGCCCGCTTTTAGTAGCGTATTGCCGATGTCAGCTTGAATGACATCATCGGTATCGAGATAAATGCCACCGTATTTATTCATGATGGGATAGCGTGCAACATCCGACGCGGCGGCCAGGTTTTTCCCCTGGCCTTGGCGAAAGTAGTTATACAGTTCGCCGTTTTTCAGCTGTTTGAAAACCTCGTCTTCATTGAGGTTCATCACCGTCAGGCCAGGGGCCTTGCTTTGCAGTTTGCTTTTTATCTGTTGAAAAACCGCTGGGTTATCGGCATCCACATGCAGCACAGATTTATACCCCCACGCTTTGCTTGCATTGTTGGCCATGTTGTCGACCAGGTTGGCGGGAATGTCCTGGCCAGCCCAGAAATAATGCAGTTCTTTGGGTAAAGGCTGCACATCTTTGGGGACATTTATCGTGATCGGCGCGGGGGCCTCAACAAAATGGTAGTTGTGTGCGTCGATCCGCTTGGCTTTTTTAAGCTCATCGATGGTTCCCCGCTGCCATTTGCCTTTGCCGGTTCTCCAGTAGTAGAGATGGTTTGGCCGTTCGGCGCCGCTCAATAGGCGGGTGGCTTTCCATGTACCGATGGAGCTATTGAAGCTGACACTCTGGTCTTCGCCCATGTAGTTGATGGCATAGGGCGACGCTGGGTTGCCCGTTGCCTTGATATCGTCCATTGGCACTACATACGTACTGTCGCCAAGTTTCCAGGGTGTTGGCGCGCTGCCGGCCCCTCCCAGCAACTGGTTGGCCCTGGATGTGGGGGCCCACCCAGCCATGCCCAGATCCTGCACGGGGATATCCGCGCCCGCGCCGCCGGGGTGGACGATGACCCGCTGTCCCTCTTTCAAACGCGACTCATAAAACGCACCATCGACCCTGACGTATTCCTTATGGCTCTGGCCCGTGTAGACATTGCCTTGCAGCCCTTTAGTCCTGAGCTCATCCGCCGCGATATGTTTGATTTCGTAGCCCAATAGGTCGGTATTGAGCGATTTCACCTCACCATTGGCGGCCACCCGGCTGGGTTTGAAATCATTCAGTGGGGGGCCAAAGGCTCTTTTCTTGAGCACGTCGTATTGATGCCAGTTGCCCTGGAACAGTACGACGTTCCCCTCGACTGTCTCTTGCCCAACCCGGAACGTACCGGTTGCTGCCAGACCGTGCTGCTGGCTGGCGGTCTTTGCCACCTCGGCGCCGATGGCCGGCAAGCTGTTGGGGTCGTTTAACCTGGGCGTATCAACGACGAAATGGTCCAGTGATTTGCCGTACGCCTGTTGCGTGCGAGGGTCAAAGGCATACCACTTTTGGCTCGCCTCATCGAACTTGGCCAGGGCCTTGTTTTCAAGTGCGCCGCTGGCTGCTTTGTAGGTGCCTTCGGCAATGTCAGGTTTTTTTGCCAGTTCCAGCAGGTTCACACTGCGGTAGCTGCCGCGCAAGGATTTGACGCCCTTGTGGGCGGTACGCCCCAGGCTTACGACAGAGCGCGCCAAGTCATCGATACCCCCTACTGGATTGAGCGCACCAACCGCCGCGCGCCCAATGATCTGCCCGGTACGCCCCAGCTTCGACAGGGCCGATGCCCCGGTGGCAAGGGCTTTTGCGCCTTTGGCGGCCGGCCCCAGGCCGATTGCAAAACCGAAGATATCAAACGCCAGATCGACAATGCCGCTGCCGATGTTGCCCTCGATAAAGTTCTTGATGGCCGACCTGAAGGGAATGAGATTGAGCGCAATCTCTTCAAGGATCTTATAGGTCGGTACTTCCGTATCAAAGGTGGTGGCGCCCTTGGCATAGCGTTCTACAGCAGGCAGTTCCATGTCCTTGATCAAGGCATCAGCAATGTAGCGGGTCCTGGCACTGCTGAAGCTATTGGGGGCGTCTTCTACACCTGGGGTTTCCTGGGTTATGCCCGCTGCGTACTGACCCGAGGGTGTTATTGCATCGAATCTTTTACCGCCAGAGGAATGCATGAAACTGCTCTGGGGAGCGTACTCCTTGTAACTCTGGTCTGGCCGCCGGGTCACCGTGCCCTTCAAGCGATCAATGGCATAGGTCATGACGCTACCGTTGCGTTCGGTCTTGACCAGGACAACACCCGGTTCAACCTGAATGGGCTGATCGTCCCGTGTGTAGCGCATCTCCTTGCTGATGGTTATTTTTCCGAATTCCAGGTTCTGCCTGTCGGTGAGCGGCAGTTTGGAAATCAGTAGCTTGATCTGGGTAGCCGTGGTTTTTTTGACGTCGTTGGCGTAGTCGGCAAATGTCCTTTTGAACACTTCCAAGGGGCGCGCCAGGTTTTTGAGCTTGGGCATGACCTCGTTGAGGTTGATCGCAGTCGATGAGCAAACCCACGCCGCAGGTTTGCCATCAGGCTCAATGTTGATGGTGCCATACGTCTGGTCCCTTACAAAGGCACGGCCGGTCTCTCCCCAGTTGTCCGCCGAGTCGGGTGCCCCGTTGAGCCCGCGACCATCGATATACAGGTCCAGGATCGAGTAGGGGCCGGGGAAAAACCTGCTGGCGGGCTGCGAGGTAATGCATTTTTTGTCGAAGAGTGCCGGGTCCATCTCCGGCAGCGCATGCTTGAGCTGTTCCAGGGCAATGGCTTTGGTGGTGGGCATGGGCGGCAGTTGGGTTTCGGAGGCCTCCTTGAGTTCGCGCACTTGCGCGCTGAATGCCTCGCGCACGGCAGTTATTGCGGCGGGCGTCACGGGGTAACCCATGCCGCTGGCTGCCCCCCAGTCTTTGATCGCCTCGCTCTGGGCCCTGTATTCCACCTGCCGTTCTTCTTCCGTGATGGGCGCTGTACCCGCGTCGAGCATGATCTGCGCATAGCTCATCGTCGCCGTTGCCCCGGGGGCTTTTGCTTCAATGCGCGCGGTTGCCGTGGCCAGGCTGACCCAACTGTGGGTTCCCACCACTACCTGCTCCGGAATGTCCTTGACCAGGAACGCCGGCGCCCGGCTGGCCAGTAGCAGATGGGCTTGAAGCGTGGCTTGCGCGGGCGAGGCTGCACGCCCCTGGGCCAGCAGGTGCGCGGCCAATTCCTCGCAGACCGTGGCGGCCGACTTACCGACGTTGCCGGGCGAAACCAGCCGGTAGCCCGCGATCTCGCCGGGTACTTGGCCGGTGGGTGCGCTGGTGCTCTCGACGTTCAAGGCCGCCAGCAGCCAATCAGCGGCACTGCCTTTGACGGCGCGAGCCGCGAAGGTGGCTTGGATGGCACTGCCCAGTGCCTGGCCTCGGGCAGAATTGATCAAGGTATCAATCAACAGGCGTGGATTACTCTGCTCTTGAGGCGAGACTTGCCTGCCTTGCAGCAGATAATCCAGCACACGGTGAAAGGGCCGCAGGGTCAGATCGCCGAACTGGCCTGCGCGTATATCCGACTGCAATTGTTCCTGGCTGTCCTGGTCAAGCGATACGGGCCAGGCCAGCGCGCCACCCAGGTTGCCATTGCTCGCAGCCTTGGGGGGTGGCGTGGCGAGGGCGCTGGCAAGGTTGACCAGTTGTGCGTGATCTGTCGGGATATCCCAGCCATGGTCTTGGATAAATTGCAGTAGGCTGACCCTATTGGGTTGGCCGCTGGTGCTGGGTTGGTAAGTGCTGTCGGCCGGCAGGTCGATCATCGTTTTGGTCAGCGCATTCTGGATTTGCCCCACATATTCGCTGCCGGATTCGACGCCAGACGCCAGGTGACGAAGCTCGGCGATGGCTTGATGGCGGCTGACAATGTCCCCCAAGTGCGCTTTTTGCACGTACAGAGCGCTGTCGCTGCGCGCCTTGATCAAATCGGCGCTGGTGGTGGGATCGAGCTTGGTAAAGCCTTGCTGTTGATCGATTTGTTCAGCACGCAGGCGCATCGACGGGCCCGTCAGGTCCAGCCGCTCATTGTAAAAGTGCCCGACCAGCCAATAGGGAACCGGGTCATGAATATCGCTTGCGGGGGGCGAGAACGTCGTGTCAGCGTGGCCCGCCGCAATGACTTTGCCGGCCTGCAGGATGGGCCCACTGATGGCTGCCCAGCGTGCGTCGTCGAGCCCGACTGTGTGGCGCTTCTGTTCGGGGTCAAGGTAGTGCTGGCGCTTGAAAGAGAGCGTTCCTGACTCCGGGTGGAGGGTGATCGAGCGGGTGTTGATGCCTTTTTCTTCAAGCCACTGACGGACGTCGGGCGACTTGAAGGCATTTTGCAGTTGTGCCCACCACTGGCCGAATGTGGAGTCGGGAGCAATCGTGTTGATCGTCACATTCTTTTGGCGATTGGCGACCTCCAGTAATGCCGAGCTATACGCCGTCGCCAATTCGCGATCGCCCACGGTGCGAGGATGTTCTGCTGATTCAGATGGGGTGGGAGTTTCACGCTTGTGCCGCGAGGGCAACGGCGTGACAGGCAGATTGAGTAGCTGGCGTGGGGGGCGCTGCGCAGGGCTGGGCTGGGAAATACTGCTCATAAGGATTGCTGCCTCAAAGTTCGGGAATGGGCCTGGGTGTCAACCGCTACCGGGCGTTAGCCTTGTGTAGCGGTTTGCCCCAGGTTGATTCCCTTGTTTTGGCAGCCGATGACTTTCCTTATGTTTCAATTATGTTCTGATCAGAAATCCCAGCGGGTCGTCAGCATCACGTTGCGCGGATCGCCGTAATAGGCGGTGTTGTAGAAGCCGATATTGGTGTAGTACTTCTTGTCGAATGCGTTGTTCAGGTTCAGCGTCGCCGACAGGTTTTCGGTGACCTGGTAACGCGCCATCACATCCACCAGCCAGTAGGCTTGCTGGGCAAACTCCTCGTTCTTGGCCTTGTAGCGGTTGTACAGTTCCTGCCAGCTTCGGTTCTGCCAGCGCGCGCCGCCGCCCACGGTCAAGCGGTCCAGTGGGCCCTTGAGTTTGTAGGTGGTGTAGAAGCTGAGTTGGTCCTCGGGCTCCCAGGTCGAGACCTTCTGCCCACTTTGGTCACGGATGATCTTGTGGGTGTAGCCAGCCTGGGCCTGCCAGCCGGGCAGCAGTTCACCGGACATTTCGGCCTCCAAGCCCTTGGTCTTGGCTTCGATGCCCTTGGTGGCATAGCCCAATGACGGGTTGGTCGGCGCGGCGTTGTATTCGGCGTCGGCTTCTGCGCGGTTGCTCTGGTGCACTTCAAAGTAGGCCAGGCTGGTGTTGAGCCGGCCGCCGAAGAATTCACCCTTGATGCCGCCTTCGTAGTTCTTGCCTTCGGAGGGTTCCAGCAGCTTGTTGTTGCGGTCGCGGTTGTAGCTTTCCGGCATGAAGATGTCGGTGTAGCTGGCGTAGGCGGTGAAGTTTTCGTTCAGGTCGTAAGTCACGCCGGCGTAGGGCACCAGGCGCCCGGTTTCGGTGGAGTCGTCGGTGCCGCGCAGCTTGTAGTTGGCGACGCGGGCGCCGAGGAACAGGTTCAGCGGGTCGGCCAGGTTGAAGCGCGAGGTCATGTAGCCAGCGCTTTGGCGGGTGGTCAGGTCGTTGACGTAGGTGGGGGCGCCCCAGTCGGGTTCGGCAAAGTTGCCATCGAAGTTCCAGAAGTCCACCACATTGCCGTTGGCGTGTTTGGGGCTGCCGTAGTCCTTGCCTTTCCAGTGGGAGTTGGAGGCCGAGCCACCCACTACCAGTTCATGCTCGCGCCCCAGCAGGCTGAAGGGGCCGCTGAGGTACACATCGGCGGCATTGGCACGGGTCTGGCCGGTGAATTTATTGGCGTAGACCGTGGACAGGCCGGTGTCGGGATTCGGCGCGCTCTGTATCGAGCCCAGGGGCGCGTGGTAGCCGCTGAGTTGGTGGGTCACTTGCGCCTTGGCTACCCAGCCATTGGCGAAGCTGCGCTCCAGGGTGGCGAAGGCGCCCCGGTTGTATTGCTCCCAGCGGCTCCACTTGGCGCCGTTGTTGTAGGAGCGCTTGACGTCGATGCGATCGCCCTTGGTGTTGAACAGCGGGCGGCTGCCGGACCAGCCCGAGCCCATGGGGTCGTTGTCCTGATAGTCAAAACCCACGGTCAGCAAGGTGTCGTCGTCAAGATCCGCTTCCAGTGAGCCGAAGTAGACGCTGGTCTTGCGCTGGTAGCGCTCCATGAACGAATGCTTGTCCTGATAGGCCGCCACGGCGCGCCCGCGGATATTGCCGCTGTCGGTCAGCGGCCCGCTGACATCGACCTGGGAGCGGTAGTTGTCCCAGCTGCCGGCACCCAGTTCGATGCTGGCCTTGAAGTCACGGGTGGGCTTTTTACGGATCAGGTTCAAGGTCGCCCCCGGCGCGCCCGCACCGGTCAGCAGGCCGGTGGCGCCTTTCAGGATCTCCACTCGGTCGTAGATCGCCATGTCGGTCAGGGTCTGGCCGGACGAGTAGGCCGAGTTGCGCAGGGTGGGGATGCCGTCGTACTGGAAGTTTTCGATGGAAAACCCACGGGCGAAGTAGTTGGTGCGCTCGCTGTCGTAGGTCGACACGGTGATGCCGGGGGTGTGGCGCATCACATCGTCAATGGCGTTGAGGCCGAAGTCGTCCATGTGTTGGCGGGTGATCACGGTGATCGACTGCGGGGTCTCCCTGGGCGTCAAGACCAGGCGTGTGGCGGTGGCAATGGTGCCCGGAGTGTAGGAGCCGGTGCCCTCGGTGACGGTGCCCAACTGGTTGGAGGTGACCTGGGTGGCAGCCAGTGCCAGGGTGCCGCTGGCCTCGGTCAAGGCCTGCAACTGGTAGCCATCGGCGCTGGCTTGCGCCGCAAAGCCGGTGCCTTCCAACACCTTGGCAAAGCCATCCACTACGTTGTAACTGCCGCGCACGCCTGCACTGTTCAGGCCGGCCACTTGTTGCGACTGGAAGGCTATCGGCGTGCCTGCGGCCTGGGCATAGCGGCTGAGCACTTCGCCGAGGGGGCCTGGGGCGATATCGAAGGCCTGGACCTGTTGCTGCGCGTAGGCAATGGCCGGTAATGCCAGCGGCAGGCAGCCAAACAGCAGGCGGCTGGCCAGCAGCAGGCTGCCACGGGAGGATGGGTTGGAAGACATGTAATCGGTGCTCCTTTGGATGTTGGCCAAGGAAAGGACGCGGCAAAACCGAAAACACGCAGACTTTATTGAGAATTATTCGCGCTGTTTTTCAAGGACACACGGGTGACCCACGGTGTGTAGTTGCTGACTTCGATCGGCAGCGTGCGCTGGAGCAGGCGCAAGGCCCGCGCCGGGTCGTCGACCGGCAGCATGACCGTGACCCGCAAGCCTTGCAGGGCCTGACGATCGAACAGCAACAGGCCGCTGCGATGCCGTCCCAGGCGCTCCAGCACATCCGCCAGGGGCTCGTCGTTGGCCAGCACCTGGTGGGTGTTCCAGGCGGCCTCGTGGGCGCGGGCATCGAATTTTTCCACCGGCCCTGGGCCGCTTGCCTCCAGGCGCACCTGCTGGCCGGGGTTGAGGGTCAATTGTTGGGTGCCGCTGTCGATGCGAGTGGACGATTCGAGCATCCTGACCACCGTCGCATCGCCGCTGCGCTCGACGATAAAACGCGTGCCCAGGGCGCGAATGCTGCCTTGCGGGGTGTCGACATAGAACGGGCGCTGGGCATCCTTGGCCACGTCCACCAGCAACTCACCGCGCAGCAGGCGTATGCGCCGTTGGTGGGCGTCGAAGTGCAGGTCCACCGCCGAACCACCATCCAGTTGCAGGGCACTGCCATCGGCCAGGCGTTGTTGCTGCCATTGGCCACTGGCGCTGCTGAGGTCGGCGAACAGGTAGCCGCGCTGGCTGTACTGATAGGCCGGCAGGGCAAACAGGCCGATTAACAGGGTGAGGGCCAGGCCCTTGATCGCCTTCGGCTGTTGGCGCGCCCGGCGCAACGCGGCCCGGGCCGGCGCCTGCTTGAGTGGCGACAGGTGGCCCTGCAAGCGCGCAACCGCCAATGGATGTTGCGGGTCGGCGGCCAGCCAGGCGTGGAAAGCCTGTTGGCTGGCGGCATCGGGCTGATGGTCGAGGCGCACCAGCCACTCGGCAGCCTGGCGCAGGATGGCCGGGGTCATGCCTGGGCGCACGTGTCGCAGGCCAGCAGGGCTTCCACCAGGTCCTGTTGCACGGTGCGCACCGAAACCCCGAGGCGCTCGGCGATCTGGGCCTGATCCAGGCCATCGAGGTGGCGCAGGATAAAGGTCTCGCGGATCCGTGGCTTCATCCGCGCCAGGGCCCGGTCAATCGCTTCGAGCACCTGCACCGCCTGCAGGATCTGCTCGGGCGAGGGCGCTTGCTCAAGGTACTGGGCGCAGCGTTCCAGTTCCTCCTGATAGGCCCGCTCCAGGCGGCGCCGGCGATTGCTGTCCATCAACAGGCGGCGGGCCACCGTGGCGAGATAGGCCTGGGGCTCGCGGGGCGCCACGTAGGGGCTGGCCGACAGCAGGCGGATGAACGTGTCATGTGCCACGTCTGCCGCGTGCTGGGAGCAATTCACGCGCCGGCGCAGCCAGCTCAGCAACCAGCCGTGGTAGCCGCGGTACAGGGCTTCAAGCGTCGCGGCTTCGGCGGGCTGGGCTGGTTTCATGCGAAAAATTCGTAAGTGGGAATTAATCTTATTCTAGTTGTTTCTGACTGGCGGCTGCAATGGGCGAGTGGGCCTCGGTCTCAGAACCGGCCCGTTCAACGTCTTTTATAGAAGGACTCGAGAAAAGACGGCCTTACCTCGTCGGTCGGCGAATTTAATGTGGATAATTTTGCGTATCGGTCAATATTTGTTGGTTTTTTTGACTGAGTATCGCGCTCTGAGCGCGATATGGCCGTGGAATAGCGGTCGGGGTCATGCCTAAAAAGTGTTGAAAAGTAACTTGGCTCCAAGTGGTTGTGTATTTATGTAGCATTTTCCGCGTATTGAGCGAATCGACAGTAACGTCTTTTTGACAGAATCAGCTCTGTGTGCACCGAACCGGTCAGCCTTTTCCACGTTGTGTTTAAAGCCCGGGTACCCATAAACACTAGGCGATGGCATGGCGGCGGCTGCATGCCTTGGCGCGCAGTCCTTGGGCAGTGAGGGAACCGTGATGGCCAATCGGTCATTCCAACCCCGTTTCGGTCAGTGGCATATGCCCTGCACCCACTCACGGCAACCTCTGCGCTTACTTCACCCATAGGCTTGATAATGACGAAACCCTTCCCGAACCAGAGCGGCATCTACGACGTCATCGTTGTTGGCGGTGGCGTTGTGGGATGTGCGATGGTCCGGCGCTTTACCCTGGAGGGCGCGCGGGTGCTGTTGCTGGAAAAAAGCCCGGACATCCTCTCTGGTGCGAGCAAAGGCAACAGCGCGATCCTGCACACCGGCTTCGATGCGCCAACCGGCAGCCTGGAGCTGCAATGCATGCAGGACGGCTACCAGGAATACCTGGACATCCACCAGAACATGTCGCTGCCGCTGCTCAAGACCGGCGCGCTGGTGGTGGCCTGGAACGAGGATGATCTGGACAAGCTGCACGGCATCGTCGAACAGGCACATGCCAATGGGATTGCCGATGTCAGCCTGATCGGCCGCGAGCGGGTGCGCAGCCTTGAACCGCACCTGGCCCAAAGCGCCCTGGGGGCGGTCCAGGTGCCTGGTGAATTCCTTATCGATCCGTGGTCGGCGCCGCTTGGGTATCTGCTCCAGGCCATGACGCATGGGGCACAGGTGCGCTTCAATACCGAGGTCAACGGCGGTTATTTCGATGGCGAACTGTGGGCCCTGGAGACCACCAACGGGTTTATCCGGGGGCGCACGATCATCAACTGCGCCGGCTTGTTCGGCGATGTACTGGAGCAGCAGTTGCTGGGCGCGTCGAGCTTCTCCATCCACCCGCGCAAAGGCCAGTTCGTGGTGTTCGACAAGGCGGCCGCGCGCTACCTGGGCAACATCATCCTGCCGGTGCCCAACGAGCGCACCAAGGGCATCGTCCTGACCCGCACCGTCTACGGCAATTTGTTGGTGGGGCCTACCGCCGAAGAACAGGAAGACCGCCTGCACGCAGGCCTGGACAGCGACGTGCTGCGCCAGTTGGTGGACGCGGCCGTCGAGCGGATTCCTGCGCTCGACGGCATGCCGGTCACCGCCACCTATGCCGCGCTGCGCCCGGCCACGGAAAAGAAAGAGTATCGGGTGCAGCGGGTCGAAGGTAAGAACTGGATCAGCGTCGGCGGCATCCGCTCCACCGGCCTGACGGCGGCGCTGGGCATTGCCCGGCACGTGTTCAGCCTGTATCAGCGCGAGCACACGCCAGTCCCCGCCTCAATCCTGCAATGGCCGGTGCTGCCCAATCTCGCCGAACATTTGCCCCGCGATTACCACCGGCCGGGCTACGGCGAAATCGTCTGCCACTGTGAAATGGTGACCCTGCGGGAAATCCAGAATGCCTTGGCCAGCGCGCTGCCGCCCGGTGATCTGGGCGGCCTGAAACGCCGCACGCGGGCCTGCATGGGGCGCTGCCAGGGCTTTTATTGTGGGGCGCGGGTGGCCGAGCTGAGCGCTGGCCACCTGGCCATTCCCCTTGCCACAGGTGTTTGTCATGAAGCCCATTGAAGTCGAAAACATTGATGTCGCGATTATCGGTGGCGGGCCGTCGGGGCTGTCGGCGGCGATGACCCTGCGCAAGCTGGGCGTTGGCACGGTGGTGGTGTTTGAGCGTGAGCCCGAGGCGGGTGGTATCCCTCGTCATTGTGGGCACCCGCCCTTTGGTTTGCGCGAATACGGCCGCGTCTATACAGGGCCTGGCTATGCGCGCAAAAACGTCGCGCAGGCGTTGAAGGCCGGGGTGCAGATTCGCGTCAAGCACTCGGTGACGCAGATGGGCCTGGGTGGGCGGCTGGAACTGGTGAGCCCGGAGGGCGCCAGGGTGATCCAGGCGCGACGCGTGCTGATTGCCACCGGGGCCCGGGAAACACCACGCTCGGCGCGCCTGCTGGGCGGCGATCGCCCGCTGGGGGTGATCAATACCGGCGCGTTTCAGTCCTACCTGTACCTGGAGCATCTCAAGCCCTTTGAGCGTCCGCTGATCGTCGGCACCGAGCTGGTCAGCCTGTCGGCGGTCATGAGTTGCCGGCGTGCCGGAATCCAACCGGTGGCGATGATCGAGGCCAACCTGCGGGCCACGGCGCGCTGGCCGCTGTCGCTGTTTCCGCGGTTATGCGGGGTGCCGATGCATTTCGGTGCACAACTTCTGGCAATCCACGGCACCGGGCGGGTAGAGGGCGCAACGGTGCGCCTGGCCGATGGGCAGACCCAGACCTTCGATTGTGACGGCGTGCTGCTTACCGGCCAGTTCACTCCCGAGTCGAGCCTGGTGCGCTTGAGCGAGCTGCGGCTGGACCCGAAAAGCGGCGGCCCGCATGTCGATCAATACGGGCGCTGTTCCGATCCGGCCTACTTTGCCGCGGGGAATCTGCTGCGCCCCGTCGAGACGGCAGGTTGGTCGTTTCGCGAAGGCCATAAGATCGCTACGATGATCGCCCGCGATCTGCAGGGGCAATTGCCGCCTGCTGCGCCGAGCATCGAGATCGCCTGCAAGGGCGCCTTGAAGCTCTGCGTGCCGCAACGCCTGAGCCCGTCCACAGTGGCCGGTATGCAGCACCTGCAACTGCGGGTCAGCCGTGGGGTGAAAGGGCGCCTGGTGGTACGGGCCGATGGCCAGGAAATCTGGGCCCGCGCCGGCAGTTCGCTGCCCGAGCGGCGGATATTGATACCCATCGCCAGCCTCAAGCTGCCCCAGGGCGTACAGCAACTCGAAGTCGACTTTGTCGGCCAATAACAAGACCTGCCGAGGAGTCTTAAACATGCGGATTGCCGCGCTCGATCAAGGCACCACCAGCACCCGCGTGTTGGTGGTGAGTGACAATGGGTCAGCTGATATCCAGCTCTCGTTGCGCCATCAGCAACACCATCCCCATCCTGGTTGGGTGGAGCACGATCCACTGGAGCTGCTCAGTAACCTGCAGCGTTGCCTGGAGGCCACCGGCCAGGTGGACGCCATCGGCCTTGCCAACCAGGGCGAGAGTTGCCTGGCGTGGGACGCCCAGACCGGCGAGCCGTTATCCCCGGTGATCGTCTGGCAAGACAATCGCACCTGGGCCGAAATCGCCCAGTTGCGCGGCGACGGCGGCGAGGCCCTGACCCTGGAGCGTGCGGGTTTGCCCCTGGACCCGTATTTCTCGGCGAGCAAGCTGGCCTGGATCGTGCGCAACCTGCCAGCCGCGCAGAGCGCATTGCGCGCCGGGCGGCTGCGCCTGGGCACTACCGATGCATACTTTCTCGACCGCCTGACCGGGGTCTTCGCCACGGACGTCACCACCGCTTCGCGCACCTCGCTGATGAACCTGGCGACCGGGCAGTGGGACAGCCAGCTCTGCGAGCTGTTTGGCGTGCCCATGGAAACCCTGCCGCAGATCCGCGACACCGTCGGGCACTTTGGCGAGATCGGCGCCACGCCGGTCACCGCCTCGATTGTCGACCAGCAAGCCTCGCTCTACGGCCATGGTTGCCGCAATGAGGGCGACGCCAAGATCACCTACGGGACCGGGGCGTTTGCCCTGACCGTGACCGGCGAGCAGATCATCCGCGCCCCGGAAAAGGGCCTGCTGGCGACCATCGCCTGGCAGATCGACGGCAAGCCCACTTACGCCATGGACGGTGGTGTCTACGATGCCAGCGCAGCCGTGGAATGGGCCGGGCGGCTTGGCTTGTTCAGCGATTTTTCGGAGCTGGCGGCATTCGACGAAGCACCGGCCATTGGCCGCCAACTGGCGTTTGTGCCGGCGTTGTCCGGCCTCGCTTGCCCGCACTGGGACCGCAGCGCGGCAGCCCTGTGGGTCGGCATGAATGGCAGCACCACGCGCCAGGATATGTGCCAGGCCGTGCTTGAGGGTGTGGCATTGCGCAGTGTGGAAGTGATCAGCGCAATGGACGGGTTTCTCAGCGTCACCGATCACCTGTCCATCGATGGCGGCCTGGCGCGCAGCCCCTATTTTGCGCAGTTTCTCGCCGATGCCTTGCAGCGCTGCATCGTCACCCAGCGCTTCGATGAGCTGACCGCATTCGGCTGCGCAGCGCTGGCAGCCAAAGGCCTCGGCGTGGCGCTCAAGCCGCCGCGCAATACCAGCACCAGCTATCACCCCAAAGTCAGTGCCGCCCAGGCCCAGCAGTGGCGGGCCACGTTCAGCGATGCGGTGACGCGCTGCCGCGACTGGCGCTGAGCGCTTACCACTCCGGCCGGGTCAGGGCAGGGGCTTCCAGGACTTCAACCTGGGCTTCGGCCAGGGCCTTGGCCAGTTCGCCCAAGGGTTTGCGGTCGATGATCAGGCGGTCGATGCGCTCCAGGGGGAATACCTGGAACAGCGCACGCTTGCCCATTTTCGAGGAGTCGGCAATCACCGTGAGGTAGCGCGTGCGGGCGATCATGGCGCGGGTGATTTCCGCTTCCTCGATGGAAAAGTCAAAGGCGCCGTCGGTGTTCAAGGCGCCAATGGTGACCACCGCATGCTCAGCGTTGAACCGGGCGATCTGCTCCATGGCCAGGGCGCCGATGTTCTGTTCCGATTCGGGGCGGTATTCGCCGCCGATCATGAACACGCGATTACCGCTGGCGCCAATGGCGGCGGCGATCAACAAGGAGTTGGTGATCACGGTGATGCGGTTGAGCCTTGCCAGTTCACGGGCAAAGAACAGGGTGGTGGTACCGGTATCGATCAGCAGGCTGTCGCCCGGCGCATAGAGCCCGGCGGCGAAGCGCGCCACTGCACGTTTCTCCTGGGAGAATTCATTCATCCGGGTCTGGAAGGCGTTCTCGTGCTCGCCGCTGGGCGGCAGCGAGGCGCCGCCATGGAACTTGGTGACCTGGCCATCTTCGGCCAGGGCCGTGAGGTCGCGGCGAATGGTCTCTTGCGAAGTGCCGAGGGTGCGCGCCAACTCGTCGACCGAGATGCGTTCACGCTGGCGTAGCAGTTCAAGGATATGTTGGCGTCTTTCATTGGGGCGCATGGGCAACCATCCTCTTGATGCTACGTGAATGCGCCACGGCGGCGCAGTGCTGTTACCGAGGCACTCAAATGATGCCCTGCCAGTAAGCGGCGGGGCGCGTGGGCGCCAGTGGAGGTGGTGTGAACTTGGTATTGGCGTTTGCCGTTCACGGCCGTAGAGTCCGCTGCCTTGAAAGGTGTGATCAGAGATTACGCAATAGAGTTGACCGATTCCAGTGTGTTTAACCCGCAAAACCACAAAAAACACACGATTGGCATGGGAAGTGGTTAGTAATAGGGTGTGGAAGCGCCACAAATGGGGCTGTAAAACGCGTTTGGCCAATGGAGCGACCGAACTGGGGCGTACTCCTACAACAACAATTGATTCAGTACAGATGGAGCGAAAGCAATGGCGGAATTCGGCAATTACGTTATTTACCTGATCATGATCGGCGCGGTGGTTGGCGCGTTTGCATCCGTGATCAAGCCGGACAGCGGCCTGGGCAAGGAGTTTGTCAACGGCATCCACTCCATTGGCCCGGTGTTCCTGGCGCAGGCGGGCATCATGGTGGCGATCCCGTACCTGTCCAAATTCATCGAGGTCGCACTGGGGCCGTACTTCGGCGCGATGGGTTCCGACGTGTCGATTGCGGCGCTGTCGATCATCGCCGTGGACATGGGCGGCTACCAGTTGGCCGATGCCCTGGCAGCGAACCGCGACATGTGGATCACCGCCATGATCGTTGGCTATACCTCCGGCGCGACCATCGTCTACCTGATCCCGGTCGGCCTGATGATGCTCGAACGCAAGGACCACAAGTACCTGGCGCTGGGGGCCATGGCCGGTTTGATCAGCATCCCGTTTGCGGTGCTTGCCTCGTTGATGATGATCACCGCCTTCAACCTGCCGGTGCGGGATATCGTTTCCACCACCTCGCCGGCCCTGCATTACCTGAGCCTGGGGTTTGTCGACTGCGTGCGCTTGCTCGCGCCATTGTTTGTGTTCTGCTTCCTGCTGGCCGCCGGCCTGCGCTACCGGGCGGCGTGGATGGTGGCCGGGTTCCTGGTGTTCGGTAAGTTGATGGATGCCTTTATCAAGATCGTCCTGGCGCTGGCCATCGTCGAGCACTTCACCGGGTTCTTCATGAAGAACTTCGGTGTGTGGGGCTTCGACCCGATGTTCGCCGACGAGAAGGAGCTGTTCCGTGCCATCGAGATTGCCGGCTACATCGGCATCATGCTCGCCGGTACGTTCCCGATCTGCTACCTGTTCAACCGCTACTGCAAGAAACCCATGGAAGTGCTGGGCAAGCACATCGGGCTGTCAGCCGATGGCGCGGCGGCGTTTGTCATGGTGTTTGCCAACATCATCGCGGTCTACCACCTGTTCAAGAAGATGAATGCCCGGGACAAGGTCTTGTGTGTGGCCCTGGGTGTCTGTGCCCAGGCCACCATTGGCGACCACCTGGCCTTTACCGCGAACTTCCAGCCGACGCTGATCATGCCGATCCTGCTGGCCAAGTTGTTTGGCGGCCTGCTCGCAGTGGCGATCGCGATCAAGATCTCGGTGCCCGCCGCCCAGCGTTACGAAGCGCAGGAGCGCGAGCGCGAAGAGGCCGATGAGGCCGGCGTGCCGGCTGCGCAGGCAGTGTGACCCTGACTCTTTAATCCACGGCAAGGGCGCGTGCCCTTGCATTGCCTTGAGGTAACAATGAGAAAGATTTTTCTGGCCTGCCCCTACAGCCATGCCGATGCGTCAGTGACCCACGAGCGTTTTATCCAGTGCAACAAGGTGGCGGCCATCATCATCGAGTCGGGTCATGGGGTGTTCAGCCAGGTGTCCATGTCGCACCCGATCAACCTCGCGTTCGAAGGCAAGGACAGCGCCACCATCGGCAAGCTGTGGGCGCCGGTGGATGCGCTGTTCATGGACATGATGGAAGAACTGATCATCCTTGACCTGCCGGGCTGGGACCTGAGTTCCGGGATCAAGCGCGAGATCGAATTCTTCAAGAACCGTGGGCAGAAGGTCAGCTTGTGGTCCGAGGTCCACGCCGAGTTCAACTAATTCCCCCGGCAACGCAAACCCTTGTGGGAGCGGGCTTGCCCGCGATGACGGAGTGTCAGAAAAGTATTTCTAACCTGACCCACCACCATCGCGGGCAAGCCCGCTCCTACATTTGATTTGCGATGTAGCGCAAATGTTGTGCCCAGCCGAGATCCCCCTGTGGGAGCGGGCTTGCCCGCGATGGCGGTGGGTCAGGAATGGCTCCCACAGATAACAGTGTTAGCAGTCGAGACTGTACAAGCGTCAGGTCAGGATATTAAAATGAGAAGTATTATCATTAACTGCTCATTGGACCTGACATGTACGACGACAGTCTCGTCTCGCCCGTCGAACAACTCTACACCCGTCACCATCTCTGGCTGCGCGGCTGGTTGCGGCGTCGCCTGGGGCACAGCGCCGATGCCGAGGACCTGGCGCACGACACGTTCATCCGGGTGTTGCGCACGCAGCAGGACGTGCGGGAGCTGCGCCAGCCCATGGCATTTCTGGCCGCGATCGCCAATGGCTTGCTGATTAACCGCTGGCGGCGCCAGGCGATTGAGCGGGCTTACCTGGAGGCGCTCGCCGCCCGTCCGGAAGGTGAGGAGCCGTCGCCCGAAACCCGTTACTTGATGATCGAGACCTTGCTACAGCTGGACTCGCTGCTGGTGGGGCTGTCGATGCAGGTGCGCAAGATCTTCTTTTTGTCCCAGCTCGACGGCCTGACGTACCCGCAGATCGCCACGCAGTTGAACTTGAGCGTGGCCCAGGTGCAGCGGGCGATGGGCAAGGCTTTCAGTGTGTGCTACGCGAGCCGTTTCGAATGAATGGCAAGCCGGTTGCACCGAAAGTCCGCGAGACGGCCATCGACTGGATCGTCCGGTTGCAGTCCGGGATGATGAGCCCGGACGAGCAACAGGCGTTGCAGCATTGGCGCCAGGCAAGTGCCGAGCACGAATACGCTTGGCAACGCGTCGCCAGCTTGCCGCTGATGCTTCAGCCGGGGGCCAGCCTGTTGGCGGATGTCACCGCACGACGCGCGCTGGAGGCAGCCGGGGCTGATCCGGCGCGGCGCCGGCAGGTGCTCAAGTGCTTGCTGGGGTTGGGCTTGCTCGGTGGTTTGTCCTGGCAGGGCGCGGAATCGACCCTTCTGCGCGCAGCCTTTGCCACCTACCGCACGGCTACCGGCGAGCGCCGCCGCTGGACCCTGGCCGATGGCAGTTCTCTGTGGTTGAACACTGCCAGCGCTGTCAGCCTGGACTTTAGCGCGCAGCTGCGCCGCGTGCAGTTGATCGAGGGCGAGGTGGCGCTGGATGCGCGCGTTGAGTCGCGCCCACTGCAACTGCTCACAGCGGATGCGCTGCTGCGCAGCCACGATGCCAATCTGCTGGTGCGCCATGATCAGCAGGGCACGTGGATTACCGTATTGCGCGGGCTGGTGGAGGTGAGTTCGCCGCGCCACCCGGCACCGGTATCAGTAGCGGCAGGCTGGCAGACCCAGGTCGATCGCCAGGGTGTGGGTACGCCACGGCAAACCGATGGATTTCTGGCCCAGGCCTGGCTGCGCGGGATTCTGCCTGCCGAGCGCATGCGCCTGGATGTGCTGCTGGCCGAGTTGTCCCGTTACCGGCCGGGCGTCTTGCGATGCAGCGAGCAGGTCGCGGAGTTGCGCGTGACTGGCAGCTTCCAGCTCGACGACACCGATGCCGCGCTGGCGTTGGTGGCCCATGCACTGCCGGTGCGTATCGAGCGGCGTACCCGCTATTGGGTGACTGTGGTGCCGGCCTGAACATTTATTTACGTTCTCTGCGCAGTTTTTCAAAACTCGCTTGGCCTATAGGGATAACCCACCGAAACAGGTGGGCCTTCACCTCTAGGAGCCCTGCATGATTTCTCCCGCAAGTGTCTTGCGCACCCGCACATTGGGTCTGCTGTTACTCAGCCTGCAACCGCTGTACAGCACGGCAGTTTTCGCCCAGGCCGAGCGCCAACCCTACAGCATCGAAGCCGGCCCGCTGGACCAGGCACTCTCGCGTTTCGGCGTGCAGGCGGGTATCAGCATGGCGGGCAGTTCGACGCTGACGGCGGGCAAACGCAGCAACGGCCTGCACGGAGATTTCAGCACCGAGGCCGGCCTGGCGCAGTTGCTGGCAGGCACCGGCTTGAGTTTTCAGCGCCAGGCCAATGGCAGCTTCGAACTGCATCCAGCGACCAGTGCGTTGGTGCTGCCGTCGCAGAAAGTCACTGGCGATGACCTTGAGAAAAAAGCGGTGTACACCGCGCCACGTTCGTCGGTGTATATCTCCAACGAAGAAGTGCGCCGCTTTGGCGTGATCTCCGTCGGCGACCTGCTTAAGGGCCAACCGGGGGTGCAGGTGGGTGACAGCCGCAATGGCGGTGGCCTGGATGTGAATATCCGCGGGATCCAGGGGCAAAGCCGGGTGGCGGTCACGGTCGACGGTTCGCAACAGGCGCTGGATGTCTATCGCGGCTATGCGGGCACGCAACAGCGCAGCTACATCGACCCCGACCTGATCAGCGATGTCGCCATCGACAAAGGCCCCAGCCTGACGTCCAGCGCCATCGGCGGCACGGTGGCGATCCGCACCCTGGGGGTCGATGACATCCTGCGTGACGGCAAGAACGTGGGCCTGCGCCTGAAGGGCGATTTGTGGAACAACGGCGTCGAGCCGGCCTCGCGCAACGGCCATTCGACCACCGAGAACCTGTACTCCGAGCCGCACCAGAACCGTGGCGGCCTGTTCGGTTCCGACTCGGAATCGGGCAGCGCGGCGTTTGCCTATACCCACGATCTGTTCGATGTGGTGGCCGCCTACGCCCATCGCAACCAGGGCAACTACTTCTCCGGCAAGCACGGCCAGGACCGCTACCGCACCTTTGACCGCTATGGCCGCGAAAACATGACGGTGGCCACCACCTACAACGCCGGCGAAGAGGTGCTCAACTCCTCGGCAGAGACCGAGTCGATCCTGCTCAAGACCACCCTGCGCCCGGCCGACGACCACACTTTCGACTTCGGCTACAGTCGTTACGATGGACGCATAGGCGAGATCATGCCCTCGGACATCTTCCGTTTCGGCACCGGCGGTATCTACCAGTACCCGCGCGGCAGCACCAAGATCGACACCTACACCGCCCGCTATCACTACCTGCCCACGGGCAATATGCTGGTGGACCTGACGACCGGCCTGTGGATGACCGATGCCAAGACCAGCCAGTTGACCTCGGTGCTGGCGCCCAAATCCCAGGCCTATCGTTCGGACCGCAACTGGACGCGCCAGCACGACCGGCGCATCGGTGGCGAGCTGGCCAATACCTCGCGTTTTGACACGCACTATGGCGATTTCAAACTGGACCTGGGCGGCTCGTTCCAGCTCGAGGAGCTGCAGCCGCAAAAGAGCGTGGTCACCACACAGAACGATATCAACGCCAACCGCAGCCTGCGTGATGGTTCGCGCAAGGAGTTCAGCCTCAACGGCAAGCTGGAGTACAAGCCGGTTGACGAGCTGACGGTGTGGGGTGGCGGGCGCTATACCTACTACCGCACCAAGGATCATGTGCCGCACGCCACCGCCCAGCGCGAGGAGCGCGAGTTGCGCTACGTGAACGTGATCAAGCCGGGCAGCTACGGCAATATGCTGTGGTTCCCCGACGCCAACGGCCAATACACCGATGCCACCGACCCGCGCCTGAACAACGGGATTGTGTTCAGCGACACCAACAACCCGTTCGATGGCCCGCGCTACAACGACTACGGGGGCGTTGGCACACGGGTCTATCCGTCGCAGGTGGGCGAAGTGGTCACCGGCTACACCTATTCGGGCAAGCAGCGCGACAGCAAGGGCGCCTTTTCGCCGGCCATCGGCATCAACTACGAGATCGCGCCCGATACCTTCATCTACGCCTCGTACACCCAGGGCCTGCGCATGCCCTCGTTGTTCGAAACCAGCCAGGGCACCTTGCAGACCATGCCTGGCAAGGGCCTGAAACCGGAGCGTTCGAGCAACTGGGAAATCGGCGCAAGCACTCTGCAAAAAGGCCTGCTGGCGGACAACGACACGGCGGCGATCAAGCTGGCGTACTTCAACAACACCATCAAGAACTACGTGACCCGTTACTACGACCCAAGCCCCGGCCTGATGGGCCTGATGAACTTCAGCAATACCGACAGCTTCAAGACCAGCGGCCTGGAGCTGCAATCGAAATACGATGCCGGCTGGGTCTTTGCCGACCTGTCGTCGACCTATTACCTCAAGACCGAAACCTGCGACTCGGCCTTCGCCGCGCGCCTGCGGGCCAGTTCCACTCGCTGGCAGAAGCTTGACAACACCCCCAACTGCACCCCAGGCAGCTTCATGGGCTCGTACACCAATACCCAGAACCCGCCGCGGGTCGCCGGCAACCTGACCACGGGCCTGCGCTTCTTTGACCAGGCCCTGACCGTGGGCGGGCGCCTGACCTACACCTCGGGCCCGACCGTCACCGCCGACAAATCCTGGCAGACCGGCGCCACCACGCCGCAACTGGTCTACCGCGAAGTGGCGCTGGTGGACCTGTTCCTCGACTACAAATGGCAAGACCACACCCAGTTCAACGTGTCGCTGGATAACCTGACCAATCGTTACTACCTGGACCCGCTGGCCCAGAGCTTCATGCCGGCACCGGGGCGTACGTTGCGCATGGGGGTGGTGACCAAGTTCTGATCAGCGGCGCCTAGCGGCTCAGGGAGTGTTCGTAGGCCGCGGTCATCACCTGCCAAGTGTGGGGATTGGCCGGGATCAGGTGCTCGATGCGCAATGAGGTGACGGTGATGTCCTGGGGCATGCCGAAGGTGGTGAAGGTGGACATGAAGTCCAGCTCGCCATGGCGCGAATTGACGCGGGTCAGCACCAGTGGCGGCAGTTCATTGGCCAGGGGGGTCGAGCCTTGCGGCACCGGCAGGCTTTCCAGCAGCGTGGCCAGGGTCGGGTTGCCCAATGCTTCACGGGCAGCCCGTTGCCAGGCGAGGTTGCGGATCTCGTCGGCATTGAGCAGGTAGTCGCCCAGGCCACCCGGTTGCAGCAGGGTGGTCAGCAGGTTCAGGCCTTGTGCCGCGTCTGGCGCCAAACCCACCAGGTCGAACAGCACCTGGGTGCTGGCGTTGGCGGCGAGCACTTGCCAGTGGCTCCCGAGCACGATGGCCGGCGCCGGGTTGTTGGCCTTCAGCACGTGGCTGATGGCATCCCGAATGGCATCCATTGCCGGCGCGGCGAGCGGCGTGGCTTCGTAGCGCGGGGCGTAGCCGGCTGCGAGGAACAGGCTGTTGCACTGCTCCAGGGGCACCTCGAGGGCGCTGAGCAGGTTATGCAAGGTGCCAGGGCTGGCCTTGGCGCGGCCGGTTTCGATGCAACTCAGGTGGCGCTGGGAAATACCGCTGATCAGCGCCAGCTGCAATTGGCTCAACTTCGCCTGGCGGCGCAACAGCCGCAGTTGCGTACCGGCGTCGGTCTCGGGGTTGGCGCGGGGGAACGGTGGGCGGTTCATGGATGGACTCTGGCAGGGCGGGGCGGGGGGCGTCCATGACCTCGCAGGTCATTGAGATGGCGGCGACGTTATCACTAATCTGCGGCTTGCCCAATCCTGCGTGGTGGACCCTATGCACAGACCCTATATCGCCCTTGCCAGCCTGTTGGCGTTTTCCCTGTACACCCTGGGCACCTTGCTCTGGGCCGAGCAGTCGCTGCTGGCGTTTGGCCTTGAGCTGCTATCCAGGCCCGACACCGCCCAGGTGGTGATCGACCTGTACCTGATGGCGGCCCTGGCGTGTGTGTGGATGTACCGCGACGCCCGCGCCAAGGGCCGGTCGCTGGCCAGTGTGCTGCCGTATTGGCTGCTGACGGCGATCTTTGTCTCGGTGGGGCCGCTGCTGTATATCGTGGTCCACGGCTTTGCCAGGGACCGGCGATGACCAGCCTCGTGCATCTGTTTGCCCTGTGTGTGCTGGTGTTGTTCATCAAGATGTTGGCGATCTCCTGTTACCAGGGTTTTTTCCGCCTCCGGCACCGTGCGTTCAGCAATCCTGAGGATGCCGGTTTCTTCCAGCGCCCGGCCATTGCCCAGGAGCTTGCGCCGGTCAGCCGGGCGGCGAAAGCCTGGGCCAATGACCTGGAAAACATTCCGCTGTTTTTCGTCCTCGGCGGGTTATGCCTGGCGCTGGGCACCAACGCCGCCGCGACGGCCTGGCTGTTCGGCCTGTTCACCGTCGCGCGGGTACTGCATACCTTGCTGTACCTGGGCCGCCGCCAACCCTGGCGCACCCTGGCCTATGGCGTTGGCCTGGCGTGCCTCTTGGGGTTGGCGGGGTTGATCGGTGCGGCGCTGTTGCCTATTCGATAGGGTATCGACCGGATACGCCGCGATCGCCGGCAAGCCGGCTCCTATAGGGGCTAGACGAAGGCCTGGCGGCTGAAACCGCGTGGCAGGCGTTGCAGGCCGGGCAGGGCGGTCAGGCGTTGGGTCCAGGCGCTGCGCCAATCATTGCTGGCGGTGTTGGACTTGGCTTTGCGCGATGCACGGCGGGACGCGTTGCGCTGGTTGCGGCGGGCTTCCTTATAGGCATCGGTGTTGCGGCAGGTGCGGCATTTGACCCGGTTCAGTTCCACCGTGGACGTGAGGTTATTGCCGTGATGGCCGCAAGCGAGGTGCCCTGCGACCTTGAAGTGAGTGACCATGTCAGCGTCTCCTTCTGTGAGGGTTCGCGGCACCGCAAATCTGTGGATGCTCGCGCTCAAGGCCAGGCCGATTGAGGCCGTGCCCTTATATTTCCGACCCCACGGGCGGGCTGACGTTCACCGCAAGCCGTGGCGCGCTGAATCTGAACAATTCTCACGGTTTCCACAGGCCTGCGCCGGGTTTGCGGGGGGCCAGTCAGCTCGGCAAACCAGCGCCTGCTGGGCGGTCTTGGCGTTATAGGCGCCAGGGACTATTGTTGGTTGTCTGGCGCACAGCCCATAGGAGGGCGATACCATGAACACCAGTGCTCTACTGGAACAACTGCTACGTGCAGGTCAAGCCTCGATGTCCCAGCAAGGCGGTTCGGCGGCACCCCAGGGCGGCGCGGGAGGGCTCGGTGGGTTGGGCGGCCTGCTCGGTGGATTGCTCCGGGGCGGCGGCTCCGCTCCTTCTGCGTCGGGCGGTGGCGGCCTGGGCGATCTGCTCGGTGGCCTGGGCGGTATGTTGGGCGGGACCCAGGCGGGCGGTTCGAGCCAGACCCGTAGCGGCGGCACCAACTATGCGGCCCTGGCGTCGTTGGGGATGATGGCATTCCAGGCGTATCAAGCCTGGCAACGCCAGCAGGCCTCTGCGCCGCAGCAGGCCTTGCAGACGGTTGATCAACTCTCTGGCGCCGAGGTCGAGGCCCATAGCCATGCGGTACTGCGCGCATTGATCGCGGCGGCCAAGGCGGATGGGCGGATTGATGAGAAGGAAAACGCGTTGATCTCCCAGGAGATCGGGCGCCACACCGACGATCCGGACTTGCAACAATGGCTCGACGATCAAGTCGCCAAGCCCTTGGATGCAACCGACTTTGCCGAATATGCCAATGATCCGGCGGTGGCCGCCGAGGTCTACCTGGCCAGTGTGATGCTGGTGGATGACCAGCAGGTCACCGAGCGCAACTACCTCAATGAATTGGCCGATGCCCTGGGTATCAAGCCTGAATTGCAACTGCACCTTGAACAGCAAGCCCAACAGGCCTGATCCACAAAGACAGCGAAGCAGGAGCCTGGCCGGCTCCTGCATGTTGATCAGATCGCCAATTCCCCCCCATCTGCCCGCTGGATCACCACCGTGGACGCCCGCGCCCGTACTTTGCCGACGGTGACGTCGGTTGCCACGTTAGTGGACGGCCAGTTGCTTGGATGCTGGATGTTGATAAACACCGTCTTGTTGTCCGGCGTGAAGGTCACCCCGGTCACTTCCGAACCATTGGGCCCAACGAAGAAGCGCCGCAGGTCTGCCTGGTTCTGTGCGTTGACCGGCACTTGCTTGCCCTGGGCGTCGACCATATTGGTGGGAATCACCACCAGCATCTGGTCGTTGGTGTAGTCGGTCAGGGTTTTTTCGCCGTTGTCGGTCTGGATCCACATCACGCCACGGCTGTCGAAGGTCATGCCGTCGGGGCTGGCGAACTGGTTCAGTGCGGTCAGGCCCGAGCGGTTGAGGTCCGGAGTGCCGGCAGCGTTGGCGCCAAATACAAAGATGTCCCAGGTGAAGGCCACTTGGTTGTCGGCGTCATGCCAGCGGATGATGTGCCCGTGCTTGTTGTTCACCCGCGGGTTGGCGGCGTTGGCCACGGTACGGCTGGTGTTGTTGGTGAGCGTCAGGTACACGTCGCCATTGAGCGGGTTGACCGAGGTCCATTCCGGACGGTCCATCGGCGTGGCGCCCAGGGCGTCGGCCGCGCCACGGGTGTTGAGGATGATCCCCGGCAGGTCGGTGAACTTCGCGCCCAGGGTACTGCCATCGAGTGTCGGGCTGGCCACGTCGAGCAGCAACCAGTTGCCGCTGCCGTCGGCATTGAAGCGCGCCACGTAGAGTTTGCCGCTGTCCATGTACTTGGCGCCGGTGGCCAGGCGGTCGCTGGGGTTGGCGTCTGCCGGGTCCCACAATGCGGTGGAGACGAATTTGTACAGGTACTCGTTCTGCGAGTCATCGCCGCTATAGAACACCACTGGCTTGCCGGCGGTGGTCAGGCCCGGCCAGCAACCTTCATGGCGGAAACGGCCGAGCGCGGTGCGTTTCACCGCACGGGTCGCGGCGTTGTACGGGTCGATCTCGACGATGTAGCCATAGGTGCTGGCTTCGTTGCGGTAGTCGTCGGTGGCCGTGGCGCCGCTTGGGGTGACGTTGAAACGGCTGAACTCGCCGTTCACTTCGCTCGGGTCACCCGCGACACTTTCCCAGCGATAGTTGCCGTTGCTGGTGCCCACGCCGATGCGCACCTGGTCGGCCGGGCGGTTGCCGCTGCGGTTGACGAAAATCCCTGGCCAGTTTTCTTCGCAAGTCAGGTAGGTGCCCCACGGTGTGTAGCCATTGCCGCAGTTGTTGTTGGTGCCGCGGGTCTGGGTGCCGGTCGGCGAGAACTTGGTCTTGACGTGCTCGGTGCCTTTCATCGGGCCCGCCAGGTCCATCAGCGTGGCCGAGGTGAAGCGACGGTTCAGCGGGTCGTTTTCCATCACCTGCCAGCGGCCGTTGACTTTAGTCACGCGCATCACGCCCGCGCCGTGGGCGTTGATTTCCTTGCGCACTTCTTCCACCGGGCGTACGCCGCCGATCAGGGTCGCGCCGTTGGGGTGCAGTTCGGACTGTTCGATGTATTCGTGGTTGATCGCGATCAGGCCGTCAGTGGAGCTGCCATTGATCGGGAAGAAACGCATGCCATCGTGGTTCATGCCGACCGAGTTGGCCTGGTCGGTCGAGGTATTGGTGCCATCGCTTTTCCACGGTGCCGCATTGCTGTTGAGCGGCGTGCCCCATGGCGCGAGGATGTGCGCGGTGTAGCCGGCGGCCACGGTGCAGCCGTCGGTGCGCGAGCCGGGGATCGAGTTGAAACCCAGCTTCAGCGCAGGTTTGGTGGGCTCGGTCGGGGTGTCGTGGTCAGAGCCACCGCCGCTGTCAAAGCAGCCCGTCAGGCCGGTGCCGGCAATCATGGCGATCGCGGCGCCGAGTCCGCCCCGTACCACACTGCGGCGGCTCAGGTAGGCAGTGAGTACCGATTCCATCGGCTCATTGAGGCTCAGGTTGCGATTCTGGTTGTCGCCAGTCTCTCGACTCATTTCATCAGGTCCTTTGTAGATCACGATTTTTGAAAGGAGCCCGAACTCTAAGAGTCGAATGTGATGATTCGCGGTCGGTTTTGTTAAAAATGTATTTAAGTGTATTTCTTTTATTTCCTTTTGTTACAAGGGTGCATATTTCACTCCTGTTAAAAAACTGACATTAAACCGTCATTAATTGACCCCCACTATGCCGCCCTTAAAGCAGAGTTAGCCCTAGGGTGAGAGAACAATGGCTTCAATGGTGCGGCGCGATGTATTGGGATGGATGACGCTGGGGGCCTGTGCGCCGTGGCTGGCCGGCTGCTCTAGCCGGGGGGCTGCGGCGGGGCCTGCAGACAGCCAGCCGGTCGACCTGCTGTATATCGCCGACACCCTCGATGCACGCCTGCCGGGTCGCCCGGTGGTGCCCGCCACACGCCTGGGGCCGGCGACACGGATCGGCCAGGCGCCGTGGATCACCGGGGCCAATGCGCGTTTTCGCCAGGCTGACGGTAGCCAGTTGGATGGCCTGCTGGATGCCTCCTTAAGTGACGGTGTGCAAACTGGTGGCTACGCGGTACTCGGTGCCGTGTTGCAACGCCTGCGTGATGAGGCAGGGCCTGAGAATAGCCTGACCCTGGAAAACGGGCAGTGCTGGAACGGCAGCGGCCTGGCGTACCTGACCCGTGGCCTGTCCGGGGTCCAGGGCAGCCAATTGCTCGGCAGTGAAGTGCGGGTCAGCAGCGATGAACGCGTGCTGTGGCCCGAACAATGCCAGGGCCTGTATCAGCAATTCGGCCACCCGGTACTTGGCGCCGGGTTGGCCAGCGCCAGTGCGCAACGCCTGGCCACCCCAGGCATGCAGGTGTTCCGCCGGGGCGGCGTGCGTATCGCCGTAGTCGGCATCACCGACCCGTATGCGCGGGACCAGCAAGCCTCCTTGAAACAGTGGTTGCACAGCCTGCAACCGGTGCTTGCCCAGGCCCGTGAAGAAGCCGACCTGGTGGTGGCCCTGGCCGATGTCGGCACCGGGCCGGGGTTCTGGCTGGCCGAGCGCCTGGGCCAGGTGGACTTGATGTTGTGCGCCCGTGGCCAGGACCTGTGGCCGCAGCCGGTAGAAATCCTGCAAAGCTCCGGCAAGCGCGTACCGGTGGTGCTGGGCGGGACCCGGGCCAGCGGCGCCTTCCGCATCCGCTGCCAGGCGCAGGCGGGGCAATGGCGCTTCGATGCGCGCTTCTTTCCCGCCCAGGCCAGCGCGTTGGACGCTACCGCCCAGGCCCACGCCCAGCGCCTGCAACCACGCTTGCAACAACAGCGCGCCGCCCACGCCGCCTGGCTCGACCAACCGCTGGCCAAGGCCCCGGAAAACCTCTGGCGCCGCGATGTGCGCGCCGGCAGTTGGGATCGCCTGTTGCACCAGGCCCTGGCCCGCGAGCCCAAGAGCGCGGTGCTGCTGCCAGGCCTGCGCTACGACAGCCCCCTGGCCCGCGGCCAGATGATTACCCGCGAACACCTGATCAGCCTGAGTGCCAGTTACCCAGCGCCGGTCGTGGATGTCCCGGCGCAGCAGGTGCGCCAGGTCCTGGAAAACGGCGCCGAGCAACTGTTTGGCGAGCCACTGCTGCTGGATAACAGCCAGGACCTGCCGCGCTGGCTCGGCCAGCCCTGGCAGGTCACCTATAGCCCTGGCGGCAAGCGGGTCAGTGAGTTTGCCGAACCGCTCGGCACCTGCCGCACCTTTGGCCTGGGCTTTGCCGCCGATGCCGGGCAACCGCTGTGGCAACACCTCGAAGGCTGGTTGCGCGAGCAGCCGGCGGACTGGCAACTGGCGCCGTTGCAACTGCCGGATGTGCGCTATGTGCAGGGGCATCCGGGATGGCATCCACGGAGCCTGGTCAGTTGAGCCGTGGGGGCAACCTGTTGCTGGCAACACTGCTGGCCTGGCTCGCAGCGCAATGTGTGTTGCAACTGTGGCACGGCATCGCCCAGCCGGTCGTGCCTTACGCGCCAGCGGCGCCGGTTGCCGACTTGTTGAGCAGCCACTGGGCACCGCGCCAGGCACCCAGCGACGACCTGCCGTTGACCACGCTCAAGGTCGATTACCTGGGCAGCCTCAAGGCCACGCCGTTGCGCGCTACGGTCCTGGTGCTGCGCTATCAGCAACAAGAACGCACGCTGACCCTGGGTCAGCGCCTGGCCCCGGGCATCGTCTTGCAGGACATCGATGAACGCGGGCTGATTTTCGACAATCAAGGGCAGCGCGAGCGCTTGCCATGGCCGACTGAGCGACCGGTGATCGGCCTCAAGCGCAAGGAATGAACCGACGATGCACATGATCAATAAATGCCTGGGCCTGAGCGCACTGTGCCTGGCCTTGAGCGTGACCCCGGCCCACGCCGAAGAAGCGCCGGCCTTGTATGAAGTGAACTTCATCGACACCGAACTCACCGACTTCATCGACAGCGTATCGCGCATCACCAACACCACCTTCATCATCGACCCACGGGTCAAGGGCAAGGTCACGGTGCGCAGCCTGGATATGCTCGGCAGCGAGGCCATCTACGACATCTTCCTCGCCCAGTTGCGCGCCCAGGGTTTTGCTGCGGTCAACCTGCCCAATGGCAGCGTGAAGATCGTGCCGGACCAGGCCGCGCGCCTGGAGCCGGTACCGGTGGAGTCTGCGCGCCAGGCCGTGCAAGCCAACGATGGCATGGCTACCCGGGTATTCAGCGTGCGCAACGCCGCCAGTGAACAGATGCTCAATATCCTCAAGCCGCTGATTGACCCTCGGGTGGGAGTGATCAGCCCGTACCCGTCGGCCAACTTGTTGGTGATCACCGACTGGCGCAGCAACCTTGACCGTATCGACGCCCTGTTGCAGCAACTCGACCAGGTCAGCCAGGAACCCCTGGAAGTGCTGCCCCTGGTCAACGCTAGCGCCAACGACACCGCGCAATTGATGACCCGCCTGCTGGCCCGCGAGCAGGGCGCCGATGGCGCGCAGGTGGTTGCCGACCCGCGTAGCAATGCGTTGCTGGTGCGCGGCAGTGCCGACAGCCGCCAACGGGTGCGTGCGCTGCTCAAGCAATTGGATCAGCCGCAGACTGCCTTGCGTCCATCGAACACCGTGGTGATGTACCTGCGTCATGCCAATGCCGCCGAAGTGGTCAAGGTGTTGCGTGGCTTGAGCCAGGACACCCCTGGCGCCGGAGGCGAGGGGGTGCCCACGGAAGGCGCGCCCAAGCAGATGGCGGTCAGCGCCTCGGGGATTCGCATGGAGTCTGAGGAGGGCACCAACGCCGTGGTGATGGTCGGCCCGGACAGCGAAATCGCCGCCTACCGCACCATCGTCGAACAACTGGATATCCGCCGCGCCCAAGTGGTGGTGGAAGCAATCATCGCCGAAGTCTCCGACACCCGCGCCCAGGAGCTGGGCGTGCAATGGCTGTTTTTGGGCGACTCCTTTGGCGGCGGCGCGGTGAACTTCACCAACGGCGGGACGAGCATCGCCGGCCTGGCGGGCGCCGCTGCCAGCGGCGACACCGCAGGCCTGGGCAAGCTGTTGGCCAATGTACCCGGCGCCACCGCAGGCTTTGGCAAGCTCAACGGCGGCGGACTGAACTTCCTCGCACTGCTCAATGCGCTGAAGAGCGAAAGTGGCTTCAACCTGCTCTCGACCCCGACCCTGCTGACTCTGGACAACGCCGAAGCATCGATCCTGGTCGGCCAGGAAGTACCGTTTGTGACGGGCTCGGTAACGCAGAACAACACCAACCCCTACCAGACCATCGAGCGCAAGGAAGTGGGGATCAAGCTGCGGATCAAGCCGCAGATCAATATCGACAACACCGTGCGCCTGGACATTGTGCAAGAGGTCTCGTCGATTGCCGACAGCACCGGTGCCAGCGATGTGATCACCAACAAGCGCGAGATCAAGACCAAGGTCATGGTCGAAGACAACGGCCTGGTGGTGCTCGGCGGGCTGATCGGCGACGAGGCCAAGAACAGTGACCAGCGTGTGCCGTGGCTCGGCGATATCCCTGGGGTCGGGCGGCTGTTTCGCTCCAACGCCAGCCAGCGCACCAAGCAGAACCTGATGGTGTTCATCCGCCCGCGGATCATGCGCGACGGCGAGACCCTGGCCCAATTGAGCAGCGAGAAATACCGCAACCTCAAGGCCAACTCGAACCTGGCATTGCCCGCGATCTCCGATAACAACGCCTTGCTGCGCCTGTTCCCGGCCAGCCGCGAGCGCCTCGACGAGGGCGTGTGGTGAGTACGTTGTTGCCGTATCGACTGGCACGCCAGGCGGGCCTGGCGCGGGCACCGGGTGCGCAGGGCTGGACCCTGTGCCTGCGCGAGGATGTCGACACCGACGCCTTGCAGGAAGTATTGCGCGTGCATGGCCTGCCGACGCTGGTCGAGCACCTCGACCCGGCGCAATACGAACTGCGCCTGGGGGCCTTGTACCAGGCCGGCGAGTCGGCCACGGCGGCGTTGATCGAGGGCATCGGCGAGCAGGTCGATCTCGATAGCCTGATCAACGAACTGCCACGTATTGAAGACCTGTTGGAGAGTGACAACGAAGCGCCGGTGATCCGCCTGATCAACGGCCTGTTCGCCGAAGGCCTGCGCTTGCGCGCCTCGGATATCCATATCGAGACCTTCGAGCAGAGCCTGGTGGTGCGCCTGCGGGTGGACGGCCATCTGCGCGAAATCCTGCGCCCGCCACGGGCCTTGTCGGCCATGTTGGTGTCTCGGATCAAGGTCATGGCGCGCCTGGATATCGCTGAGAAGCGCCAGCCCCAGGACGGGCGCATCACCTTGCGCTCCGGCGGGCGCGAGGTGGATATCCGGGTCTCGACCTTGCCTGGCATCCACGGCGAGCGCGTGGTAATGCGCGTACTGGACAAACAGGCCAACCTGCTGGACCTGAACAACCTGGGCATGCCCGCTGCCGTCGAGCAGGCCCTGCGCGCTTGCCTGTCGCGGCCCAACGGGATCTTGCTGAGCACCGGGCCCACCGGCTCGGGCAAGACCACCACGCTGTATGCCAGCCTCAATGCGCTGAACGACGGCTCGTGCAACATCCTCACCGTCGAAGACCCGGTGGAATACGCGATTACCGGCATCGGCCAGACCGCGATCAACCCGCGCGCCGGCATGACCTTCGCCAGCGGCCTGCGGGCGATCCTGCGCCAGGACCCGGACGTGATCATGCTCGGCGAAATCCGTGACCAGGAGACCGCACAGATCGCCGTGCAGGCCAGCCTTACCGGGCACCTGGTGCTGTCGACGCTGCACACCAACAGCGCGGTGGGCGCCGTCACGCGGTTGCGCGACATGGGCATCGAGCCCTTTTTGATCGCCTCCAGCCTCAAGGGCGTGATGGCCCAGCGTCTGGTGCGGCGGCTGTGCCATTGCGCAACGCCGGCGCCGTTGCAGGCCGCCGAGCGCCAGTTGTGGCCGGAGCTGGCGACGCTGGATCAGAGCTTTCACCCCCAGGGCTGCGACGACTGCCAGGGCAGTGGCTACCACGGGCGGATCGGCCTCTATGAATTCATCACCCTGGATGCCGGCTTGATCAGCCTGCTGTACGACGGTGCCAGCGAAGCGGCCATGCACGAATACCTCGCCGACAAGCGCCAGAGCCTGACCGCCATGGCCACCGAATGCCTGCGCCGTGGCGAAACCAGCCTGGAGCAGGTCCTGCGTGCGGTGCGCGACTGATGCCGACCTACCGCTACCAGGCGCTGGACCTGCGCGGCAATCGCCGCAAAGCCAGCATCCAGGCAGAAAGCGAGCGCCATGCCCGGCAACTGCTGCGTGAGCAGGGCCTGTTTGCCCGTGAGTTGCAGGTGCAGGGCGCAAGCCTGTCGAGCCCGCGCGGGCAACGCTTGAACCATGGACAGCTGTGCGAGTTGACCCGCCAGTTGGCCACGCTGTTGAGCGCTGGTATCCCCTTGGTGGATGCCTTGGCCACCCTGGAACGCCAGTTGGCGGAACCGGCGATTCGCAACCTGCTGGTGGCGGTGCGCGGCGCCCTGGGCGAAGGCTTGAGCCTGGCCCAGAGCCTGCGCCGCCAGGGTGGGCAGTTCAATACGCTGTATTGCGCACTGGTCGAGGCCGGCGAGCGCTCGGGCAAATTGGCGCCGGTGCTGGAGCGGTTGGCCGAGCACCTGGAGCAGGTGCAGAAACAACGGCACAAGGCGCGCACGGCGTTGATCTACCCGGCGGTGTTGATCCTGGTGTCGCTGGCGGTGGTGATCGGCCTGATGACTTTTGTGGTGCCCAAGCTCACCGAGCAGTTCAGCCACACCGGGCAAAGCCTGCCGCTGATTACCCGGGTGCTGATTGGCGCCAGCGAGGGCCTGGTGATGCTCGGCCCGTGGTTGCTGGGGCTGGGCTTGCTGCTGGCGCTGGGCGCGCGGGTGTTGCTGCGCCAGGCGGTATGGCGTTTGCGTCGCGACAGCCTGGCGTTGCGCTTGCCACGCATTGGCGTGCTGCTGTCGGTGCTGGAAAGCGCGCGGGTCTCGCGCAGCCTGGCGATTCTGCTCGGCAGTGGCGTGCCGTTGCTCGAGTCCCTGGAGGTGGCCACCGCTACGGTCGGCAACCGGCAGATCCACCAGTCCCTGGTAGCGGTGCGTGCACAGGTCGAAGGCGGTGTGACCCTGTACCGCGCCCTCAGTGCCAGTGGGCATTTCCCGCCGATGCTACTGAACATGGTCGCCAGCGGCGAGGCCAGCGGCACTTTGCCCGACATGCTGGAGCGCGTCGCCGACAACCAGGAGCGTGGGTTTGCGCGCCAGGTCGACCTGCTGCTGGCGTTATTCGAACCCCTGATGATTCTGCTGATGGGCGCGGTGGTGCTGTTCATCGTGCTGGCGGTGCTGTTGCCGATCATGCAGCTCAATCAGGGCCTGAGCCTTTGAACAGACAACCTGAAAACGGAGAACATGAAATGGAAAAGCACGCCATGCCTGGCAATCGTGCGGTCAAGCGTCGCGAACGCGGCTTCACCCTGATGGAAATCATGGTGGTGATTTTTATCATCGGCCTGCTGATCGCGGTGGTCGCCCCCAGCGTGCTTGGCAGCCAGGACAAAGCCATGCGCCAGAAGGCCCTCGCCGACCTGGCGACCCTGGAGCAGGCACTGGACATGTACCGCCTCGACAACCTGCGGTTCCCCACCTCCGAGCAGGGTTTGCAGGCGCTGGTCAGCAAGCCGAGCCTGGAACCCTTGCCGCGCAGTTGGCGTGCCGACGGCTACATCCGCCGCCTACCTGAGGACCCATGGGGCAATGCCTATGGCTACCGCACGCCTGGGCAGCATGGGCGGGTGGATCTGTTCTCTCTGGGAGCCGACGGCCAGCAAGGCGGCGAAGGCACCGATGCCGATATCGGTAACTGGGACCTCTAGGCATGCAGCGCAGTCGCGGGTTTTCGCTCCTGGAAATGCTGGTGGTGTTGTTGATCGTCGGCTTGTTCAGTGCCCTGGGGGTGGCCTATCTGGATGCCGGCCAGGCGCCGATGCGCCAGGCCCTGGCTCAACTGGCCAGCGAAGCGCGCAGCCAGGCCGCCCAGGCCCGGCATGCCGGGCAGTTACTGGGCTTGCGCTGGAACGGTCGCAGCCCGGAATTCGTGCGCTGGCAGGCCGGGCGCGCAGCGCCTGGGTGGCAGGTCCAAGCGTCGCGCGGCGCACCCTGGCCAGCCGGCTTGCAACCTGACTGGCCGGTGAGCCGCGAGCCCCAGGTGATGTTCACCCCATCGGGGCTGGCCCGCCCGGTATCACTGACCTGGCGCTGGGCCGAGGGCCGCGAGCGCTGGCAATGGCAAGCAGACAACACCTTGCATATCGCGACCCTGCCATGAAGCGCCAGCGTGGTTTTACCTTGCTTGAAGTCATGGTCGCCCTGGGGATTGCCGCGTTGATGGCGGTGATGGTCAGCCAGCTGTTGCGCCAGCGCATCGCTACCCACCAGGCCGTGGCGCAACATCGCCTCGGCAGTTTGTGCGCACGGGAGCTGGAAACGCGGTTTGGCGTGGAGCAGTACTGGCCGCAGATCAATGCAGTGAGCGGCGAGTTGCGCCAGGGGAATGCCACCTGTCATTGGCAACTGACCCTGGGCAATACCGGGGTCAATCGCTTGCGCCGGGGTGAGTTGAGCTTATTTGCCGATCCCCAGCAGCGTCAGCCCCTGGGTCAGTTCAGCCTGTTCCTGGTGCGTCCATGAAGGCGGCGCAGCGCGGCTTGACCCTCATCGAGCTATTGGTGGCGATGGCCCTCACGGCGGTGGTCGGGGTGTTGCTGGCGGCCTTGGTTAATGGCTGGGTCAAAGTGCGTGAGCGTCTGGAGGAGCCGGGCAGCGAACCTCAGGTATTGGAGTTCTGCATGGCCCTGGAGCGCCGCTTCGACGCCTTGGTGTTGCGCCAGTTGTACGAGCAGCGCTTGCCCCTGGACCTGGCCTGGCTGGAGTGGCAGCCGAGCCTTGGGCAACTGCAGTGGGTGGCCCTGGGCGCCTGGCCGCCGGCCGAGGGCGCGTCGCGCGTGCAACGCCAGCGCCTGCTGTTCGATGCGCGCCAGCAGCGCTTGAACCTGCTGGTCTCGGCCGACCTGTACGCCGCCGACAAGCCGCGCTGGGAACTCAAGGCGTCATTGGCGCCGGTCGAGCGCGCCACATTCAGTTTTTACCAGGGCACGCGCTGGCTGGCCTTTCCTTCTACTGTTGCCGCCCAGCCCAATCGCGGCGTGCGGATCGAGTTCGAGCACCATGGAGCCCCTTATGTCTGTACTTTCGCCTTGCCCGATACCCAGCCATGAGCCGGAGCGCAGGCATGTTTGAGCGTCTGCGGGCCAAGCCACGGGAATGGTTGCTGGTGCGCCCGCCGGCCACCGCCGAGGGCCGCTGGCAGTGGTTGCACTACAGCGCGCAACAGGCTTGCGCAAGCGGCACCTGGCCGCCACCGTCCGCGCTGCTGCAACTGCCGGGCGCCTTGATTATTCCAGCGCTCGATTGCAGCCATTTCTGCCTGCCGGCGCCGCCGGGGCTCAAGCGTCACGAATGGCCGCAATTGTTTGAAGAATATGCGCAGCAGCCCGCCGAAGCGTTGCTGGTCAGTTGCCTGTCCCGCGAGGCCGGGCAGTTGGAGTTGTTGGTGATGCA
The DNA here is from genome assembly GCF_059862305.1 of Pseudomonas sp. MF09156. Taxonomy (NCBI): domain Bacteria; kingdom Pseudomonadati; phylum Pseudomonadota; class Gammaproteobacteria; order Pseudomonadales; family Pseudomonadaceae; genus Pseudomonas; species Pseudomonas sp. MF09156. Next base: position 454,038 of record NZ_JCBCUR010000004.1, on the reverse strand, counting down.
TCGCGAGCAGGTCCAGCAATGGCTGGCCGAGTGTGCTGCGCTGGGGCTGCACATCACCCATGGCTGGGCGGATTTGCAGTTGTTGCCGCCAGCAGAGCCAGGGCAGGTAGTGGAGTGGCGGCGCGAATCGGTGCGCTACCTCAAGGCGCATTCCCGGCAATGGTTGGTGTGGCCGCCGGTATTGGGTGAGCGCCTGCCCCAGGCCTGGCGCGACCTGCCTGGCGAGACCCAAGAGGGCGACTGGCCGTCACGCCTGGCGCGCCTGGAGCAGTTGCCCAGTGTGCTGGAAGGGACGCGGGGGCCGCGCACACGGGTGACTCGAACGCCACTGATGAGCGGCGTACAGCGCCGCTTGCTGCTGGCTTGCGTGGCGCTGGCGGCGTGTTGGGGCGCGGTGTATCTGGTGCAGAGCCTGCGCCAGGTCGACGTTTGGAAAGCCCAGGTCCGGGCGCTGGCCGGGCCTGCCAACAACCCGCAACAGGCGCGCGTGGCGCTGGCGCGGGTGCAGGGCGAGGCGAGCGACTGGCAGGTGCGCCAGCAACAGATCGTCGCCCTGGAGCAGGCGCTCTCCGGCTGGCTGCAACAGCAGCCAGGCTGGTCGGTGTCGCGCATCGAGTTTGACGGCAGCCGTTGGCGCCTGGCCTTGCGCGGCACTGGCCCCCGGCCGCTGCCCGGCGAATGGCAGGCCATGGCCCAGGCTGCCGGCGCGCAATGGACTGACGAGGCGCAAAGTGTCGCCGGTCAATTGCACCTGAGTTTTGATCTGGGAGAACAACCATGAAAGCCCGGATGCAGGAGTACCTGGCCCACTTCAACCAACTGCCGCCCAAGCGCCGCTATGGCCTGTTGGCTGGCTGGTCGACCGTCGTGCTGTTGCTGCTGGTGCTGTTGACCCGGCCGCTGCTGGCGGCCTGGCAGGATGCACGCCAGTGGCAGGCGTTGGCGCAACAGGCCGGCGCACTGGTACCGCCGGCGGCGTTTTCCAACGAACAGTGGCAGGCCCTGGCGGTGTCGCGCCAATGGGTGCTGACCCGCGTTGAACAGCAAGGCGATCGCTGGCAATTGCAGGGCGAGCTGCCGGGGCCCCAGGCCCTGCAACTGCTGCTGCGGACGGTGCAGGAGCAGGGTGGGCGACCCGTGCAGTGGAGCCTGGAGCAGGGTGGCGGCCAGGGTTATGCCTTCAGCCTGGAAGTGGCGGCGCGGCCATGAGTCGCGCTGTGATCCTGTGGGCGATTGTGGTGTTCAGCCTGACCGTGCTGCTGGAGCTGCCGGCCGCCTTCGTTGCCCGCCAGCTGCCCTGGCCGGCCGGCTGGCAGCCCAGCGGCGTGGTGGGCAGCGTGTGGACTGGCCGCGCAGCGCGCGTCGGTGCCCTGGCGCCGGTGGACTGGAAGATCCGTCCGTGGGCGGCGCAGGTGAACCTGGGCTTTGCGCAACGCATCTGGGAGCTGTCGATCCATGGCTGGCCGTGGAACTGGCAGGCGCAACTGGCCCTGCGTGCGGTCAGCGCCTTGCCGGCACCGATGTTCGTGCTGGACGGGCGTTGGGACGGGCGATTGCAGGTCAATGGCGCAGGCATGAGTTGCCTTCAGACCGAAGGCGAATTGCTGGGGCACGACCTGGCGCTGTTGAGCCCGTGGCTGGTCAAGCTGGGCAATACCCGGATCGAGTTGCAGTGCAGGGATGGCCTGCGGTTGCTGGCGGACCTGCAACTGGCGGCCGAGCACCATTTCAAGATCCAAGTCGACTCCCAGCGCTTGCAGGTGGACGGGCAGATTGAACCGGGGGCCGCCGTGACCCCGTTGCTGGTGCAGGCGCGCTGGCTGCAACCGGCGGCGCAAAGCTTCAGCAAGGTGCTGGGTAAACCGTTAGTCCAGTAGGCGCCGTTTTGCCGTGACTCAAGCCGACCTTTGGCTACATCGCCACGTGGCCCAGGCGGTAGAGCGCCTGGTGCAGTTGGGCGTGCATGTCGAGGCCGACCCACTGGAGTTGTGCAAAACCGTGGTCTACGCTGGGGCCTTGGATTTGGCAGCGCAACTTTGCAGTGAGCAGAAGGGGTTGCTGGATCCGGGTCTGCTGCGTTTCACCGAGCAGTGCCAGCACACGACCCTGGCGCCCTTTGTAAAAAACACGGAAGAACATTAAACCCATGAACAGTCCTGTTTCCCTTGCCCGGTTGAGCGACATCCAAGCCTTCGAGCAACAATACCCGTTGGCCGAGCGCGACTTGCCTGGCAGTACCTATGAGTTGTTGCAGCGTGCCGCCGAACGCTTTGCCGATCTGCCAGCCTTGTGTTTTCTACCGACGGGCAGCATCGAGGATCAGCCCTGGCGCATCAGCTATGCCGAGCTTTTTGCCAAGGTCACACAAACCGCCAACGCCTTGCATCGTCTGGGCTTGCGCCCGGGCCAGGCGGTATCTTTCCTGCTGCCTAACCTGCCCCAGACGCACTTTGTGATTTGGGGTGCAGAGGCGGCGGGGATCGTCAATGCGATCAACCCGTTGCTTGAGCCTGAGCACATTGCAGAGCTGATCCGTGCTTCCAATACCTCGGTGCTGGTCACACTGGCACCGTTCCCCGGTACCGACCTATGGCAGAAAGTGGCGGCCCTGGCAGACTTTTTGCCACAGATGCCCACGATTGTGACGGTTGACCTCGCCAACCTGTTGCCGGAGCCGCAACGCAGCGCTGTAAGAGCCCAGCGGCCACCGATGCCCGCAGGCGTCCTGGACTTCGATGAACTGCTAGCCGCCGCCCCGGCCGATCACCTGGAAAGCGGGCGGGTTATCCAGCCGGACGACATCGCCTCCTACTTTCACACGGGCGGCACCACTGGCACCCCGAAACTGGCCCCCCACAGCCACTTCAACGAAGTGGCGATGGCCAAGATCATTGGCTTACATGGGCGCTATGTACCGGACGACGTGCTGCTATGCGGGTTACCGCTGTTTCACGTCAACGGGGTGATGGTCACCGGTCTCGCCGCATTCCATTACGGAGCCCAGGTGTTGCTGGCCGGGCCCCAGGGTTACCGTAACCCGGCCTTGATCAAGGACTTCTGGAAGCTGGTGGAGCGCTACCGGGTCAGCAGTTTCAGTGGGGTGCCCACCATTTATGCGGCACTGCTGCAGATCCCAAATGACGGTGTCGATGTTTCCAGCCTGCGCTTTGCGCTCTGCGGTGCAGCGCCAATGCCGGTGGAACTGATCCGCCAGTTCGAAGCCCGCACGGGGCTGCGCATCATCGAAGGTTATGGCTTGACCGAAGGCACCTGCGCCACGGCCTGCAACCCTTATGAGGGCGAGCGCCGGCCCGGTTCCATTGGCCTGCGCCTGCCGTATTGCCAGGTCAAGATCGTGGTGCTCGACAGCGCCGGCAACTATTGGCGTGACGCCGCGACCGATGAGCCGGGGACCCTGTGCCTGCGCGGCCCGACGGTGTTCAAGGGCTATCTGCAAGCGGACAAGAACGCAGGTATCTGGCTGGATGGTGACTGGTTCAATACCGGCGACCTGGGGCGCATCGATGCCGATGGCTATATCTGGCTGACCGGTCGCAGCAAGGATCTGATTATTCGCGGTGGCCATAATATCGACCCGCAGATGATCGAAGAGGCGCTGCATCGCCATCCGTGCGTAGCGCTGGCCGCCGCAGTCGGCAAGCCGGATATCAGGGCCGGGGAACTGCCGGTGGTGTATGTGCAGCTCAAGGCCGGCGAGCACGCTAGCGAGGCCCAGTTGCTGGAGCACGCCACACAGCACATTCATGAACGTGCGGCGGTGCCCAAGAACATCTGGTTGGTGGAGCAGATTCCGCTGACCGCCGTGGGCAAGACCTTCAAGCCCGCTTTGCGCCTGGATGCGATCCGGCGGGTGTTCGAAGATGAGGTGTGGCAGGTCGCGGCGGCAAGTCGGGTGGAAGCCCACAGTGACGAGCGCCACGGGCAGCGCGTGGATATTCATGTGCCAAACCTTAGCGCGATCCAGCGCGAGCAATTGGATCAGCGCCTGGGCGGGTTTGCCGTGCGTTATGTGGTGCATTGCGCATAGGGCGGTTTTCGGGCTGTTCGAAGCGCAAAAGTTGTCTATCGTCTATGGGCAGGCAGTCGCGCACCTGCGTGTGCGTCGTGTGGTTTTCGGTGCGGGTTGTTAGGGCGCCCTGGCGCCTGGAGCGCTATGGAAAAGCTCAACGTTGGCCCCAAGTCGTCGCTGGAAGGCAAGGTTTCCAATCTCTCTACCGCACGGGCTTATCTGCTCGCCTGTTCACTGCTGCTACTGGCCATGTTTTTGTTGGTCGGGGTGCTGCTGGTGTCCATTGCCGATCATCTGAATCAGGATGCCAGCGAGCACAGCCGGATCGATATCGAAAACGCCTTGCTGTCGGTTGAGCGCATCGCCGCCTCTACGGTCAAGGACTACGCGTTTTGGGGGGACGCCTACACACACCTGCATCAGCAGGTGGATGTGGATTGGGCGTTTGGGCGGCAAAACCTGGGTTCGACGCTGTTTGCCGACCTGGGTTTCGAGGGGGTGTTTGTTGTCGATCCCACGGGCCGCACGGTGTATTCGGTGGTTGACGGCCAGTTGCAGACCGTTGCCGTGCAGGATTGGCTGCACATACCCATCGAGCCCCTGCTGGCCCAGGCCCGGCAGGCTGCCGCCAACAGCCAGTCGGTGACCCGGCTGGTACAGGCCGACGGGACACCGGCGGTGTTGGCCGCCGCAGCGCTGACGCCTGGCACCGATCCGAGCGTGAAGGCCGATAGCGGCCCGGCCTCTGTGTTGATCTTCATTGCCAAGCTGGCGCCGCAACGCTTGGCCGCATTGGGCCAGGACTTTGGTGTGCAAGGTCTGCAGGTTGCCCCGGCTGGCAGGGTAGCGGCGGGCGCACCGAGCCTGAGCCTGCGGGACAATGCCGGCGTTGTGCAATGGACCTCGGACGACCCGGGGCACCAGTTGCTGGTGCTGGTCGTGCCGCTGGTCACGTTCGCCGGCCTGATCTTCGCCCTGATGGCCTGGGTTATCCAGCGCCGCAGCACCGCCGCCGCGCGGATCATGGACAGTAACTACGCCACCCTGCAAGCCAGTCGCGCGGCGCTGGTGGTCAGCGAGGAGCGCTTTCGCGATGTGGCCGAAGCGGCTTCCGACTGGATCTGGGAAGTGGATACCCACTTGCGGTTTACCTACCTGTCGGAGCGTTTCGACGTGATCACCGGCCTCAAAGGGGCCAACTGCCTGGGGACGGCGGCGGATGAGCTGCTGGCCTCGGATCAGGGCCTGTTGTCCAGCTGGTTCAAGGACCACGCCCATCGCCCGAATGCCATCGTGCAGTGCAACTACCTGTCGGGTGAAGGCGAGCCGCGTATCTGCCGGTTGTCGGTGCGCGAGATCCCCGGCCAGGGCTATCGGGGCACCGCCAGTGACATCACCGAAGAGGTCGAGGCCCGGCGGCGTATCGAGTACCTGTCGCAACACGATGCCTTGACGGGCCTGGCCAACCGTACGCGCATGCAGGAATTTCTCGAGGGCAAGCTCAAGGCGGTGCCGACCCTGGAAAGGCCGTTGGTGATGCTCAGTATCGACCTTGACCGCTTCAAGCCGGTCAATGACCTGCTGGGCCACGCCGCTGGCGATGAGGTGCTTAACCAGGTGTCCCGGCGCTTGCAGGGCTGCCTGCGCGGTGACGACCTGGTGGCGCGCATTGGGGGCGATGAATTTATGTTGGTGGTGGCGGGCATGAGCTCGCAGTTGGAGGTGGAAGGCCTCTGCCGGCGGCTGATCGACTGTATCGAGCTACCGTTTCATATCACCGAGCATGAAGTGTTTATCAGCGCCAGCATCGGCATTGCCATGGCGCCGGCGGATGCGACCCTGGCCGAAGAGCTGCTGCGCTACGCCGATATCGCGCTCTACGAAGCCAAGGAAAGCGGGCGCAATACCTGGCGTTTTTATGCGGGCGACATGAACGCACGCATTATCGAGCGGCGCCAGCTGGAAGCCGATCTGCGCCATGCGATCAAGAACGGCGAACTGCGCCTGGATTTCCAGCCGCGCTACCGTATCGAAGGCAAGCGCCTGGCCGGCGCCGAGGCCTTGGTGCGCTGGCAGCATCCGCGGCGCGGGCTGCTGGGCCCTGATGTGTTTATTCCTATCGCCGAAGAAACCGGGCTGATCCTGCCGTTGAGCAACTGGGTGCTGCACGCGGCCTGCCAGGCAGCCGCTGGCTGGCCTGACGATGTGATGATCTCGGTCAACCTGTCCTCCACCGAGTTCCAGCGCGGGCACTTGGTGGCGCGGGTCAAGGCGGTGCTGGTGGAGACGGGCTTGAACCCGGCGCGACTGGAGTTGGAGTTGACCGAAAGTGTGATGCTCAACGACGAAAAGGTCGCCTTGAGCACCATGCAAGGCCTCAAGGCCCTGGGTGTGCGCCTGCTGATGGACGACTTTGGCACCGGCTATTCGTCGTTGAGCTATCTGCGTTCATTCCCCTTCGACGGGCTGAAGATCGACCGCAGCTTTGTTGGTGGCCTGACCGCCAGCGGTGGCGATCAATCGATCATCCAGGCGATTGTCGGCCTGGGCCGCGCGCTCTCGCTGACGGTGACCGCCGAAGGCGTGGAAACCATCGACCAGCTCAAGGCACTGAAGGATGTGCAGTGCGATGAGGCGCAGGGTTTTTACCTCAGCGTGCCGGTGAATGCCCAGGCAATCAGTGCGTTGATCACCGGCCGCACTGACTAGCAGCCCCTTGCCCTGCTTGCACTGACCGCATATAGATAATATGTTAACAATATAACTATAAACGGTCTGTGGGAGGGGGTATGCCTGCCTTGTTGAACCCTTGCGTTGAGTTCGCCAACTGGAATCGTGACTTGCGTGCGGTATGCGGCAATTTCAGCACCGCACGTTCAGATCGACACAGTCTGTTCATTGGCAGCGTCCACGGCCAGGACGTGTGTGGCCTGGAGTTGGCACATATCCGCACCAATGCCGGGCTGATCAGCCGCCAGCACACCCACGGCGATGGGGACGATGACCGCCACTGTTTTCTGATCCTGCAGGGCAGCGGCCATCAGCGCATCCGCCAGCAGCACCGGGTCATCGATCTGGGGCCGGACGATATCGCCCTGGTGGACTCGGCCCAGGCCTTCGAGATCGAGCCCCAGGGGCTGGTGCAAAATACCTCGGTGCATCTGTCGCGCGCCGAGGTCGCCCGGCAATTCGGCCAGCAGCGGCTGTTTGGCAAGCTGGCGCGCAATAGCGTCGCCACCCATACGATTCGTGCACTGGTGCGCTCCCTGGAGGACGCGCAACTGAGTGAAGGTTATGGCGGCGAGAACGATGGCTCGGCCGTAGAGCAGGCCTTGATCGGCCTGGCGGCTGCCGGCCTGGACGAGCGCGCCGAGGGCCAGCCGGGCTTTGCCTGCGTGGGCCATAACGATATTTATGGCCTGGCCACGCGCCTGGTGGAAGCCTCCCTGCAAGAGACCGACCTTGGCCCCGAATACCTGGCGCGGCACCTGAATGTCTCGGTGCGCCAGCTTTACCGGTTGTTCGAGCAGCGCCATGAAAGTATTGCGCGCTACATCCAGCAACGCCGCCTGGAGCGGGTGGCACAGGACCTGCGCGCCCGCGATTTGCGGCATGAGTCGATCACCCAGATCGCCTTCAAGTGGGGCTTTGTCGACGCCGCGCATTTCAGTCGGGCGTTCAAGCGGCATTTCCAACATGCGCCCCGGGACTTTCGCCAGCAGCCGGCATAGGCAGCGCCTTGGCAGGGAATGCCAAGGGCTTTGGCAGCCTCAGTCAAGTGGGCGGGCGTGGCAGGCCCTCTAATAGAGTGGCCAGATCCGATTAATGTTGGAGAACAATAACAATGAAAATACGCAGCCTGCGCCTAGGCATGCCTTTGCTGGCGACCGCGTTCGCCACCCTGGCCCTGGCCGGCCCGGCCCAGGTCGATGGGCCGCGCATCATCGCCGCCGACCGTGAGCCTGGTAACTGGATGAGCCACGGCCGCACCTACGATGAGCAACGCTACAGCCCGCTGGACCGCGTGAATGCCGGTAATGTCGGGCAGTTGGGCATGGCCTGGACCACCAAGCTGGATATCGACAGCGGCACCGAGGCCACGCCGCTGGTGGTCGACGGGGTGATGTACACCACTGGGGCCTTCAGCATCGTTTATGCGATCAATGCCGCCACCGGCGAGTTGCTGTGGAAATACGATCCGAAAGTACCCGCCGAAAACCTCAGCCAAGGCTGCTGCGGCCCGGTCAATCGCGGCGTGGCAGTGTGGCAGGGCAAGGTCTATGTGGGCAGTTTCGATGGGCGCCTGATTGCGCTGGATGCGGGCACTGGCCAGCCGGTGTGGAGCGTCGACACCATCATCGATCGCAGCAAAAGCTACTCCATCACCGGCGCGCCGCGCATCGTCAAGGGCAAGGTGTTGATCGGCAACGGCGGCGCCGAATTCGGTGTGCGCGGCTACGTCACCGCCTACGACGCCGATACCGGCAAGCAAGTGTGGCGCTTCTACACTGTGCCGGGCGACCCCAAGCTGCCAGCAGAAAATGCGGCGATGGCCAAGGCCATGAGCACCTGGGATGGCGACGGTTGGGTCAAGTGGGGCGGTGGTGGCACAGTCTGGGACTCGATGGCCTATGACCCGCAACTGGACCTGCTCTACGTGGGGACTGGCAATGGCTCGCCGTGGAACTATCGGTTTCGCAGCAATGGCAAGGGCGACAACCTGTATGTGTCGTCGATCCTGGCGCTGCGCCCGGATACCGGCGAGTACGTCTGGCACTATCAGGTCACCCCGCAGGACCAGTGGGACTTTACCGCGACCCAGCACATGATCCTCGCCGATATCCAGATTGAGGGCAGCGTGCGCAAGGTGATCATGCAGGCGCCGAAAAACGGCTTCTTTTATGTCCTGGATCGCACCAACGGCAAACTGCTGTCGGCGAAGAACTTCGTGCCCGTGAATTGGGCCAGTGGCATCGACCTGCAAACCGGGCGGCCGATCCTTACCGGCGCAGCGGACTATTCCAAGGAGCCGAAGGTGGTGCAGCCGAGTTTCCTCGGCGGGCACAATTGGCACCCCATGTCCTACAGTCCGAAGACCGGCTACGTGTACATTCCGGCGCAGTACACCCTGGCCGAATTGAAGGCGGCCAAGGCCCCGCAGTTCTTGCCGAATAAATCGGTGGTCAACTTTGGCCTGGATGTGCCGGACCTGCCGGAAGACCCGAAAGCCCTCAACCAGATCCGTGATGCCTGGAGCGGTGAGCTGATCGCCTGGGATCCGGTCAAGCAAGAAGCTGCCTGGAAGCAACCCTACGTCAGCGCCGGCAACGGCGGCACCCTCGCCACGGCTGGCAACCTGGTGTTCCAGGGCACGGCCGATGGGCGGGTGGTGGCCTACCGAGCCGATACCGGCGAGCCACTGTGGGAGCACCGGGCCAACTCCGGCGTGATGGCGGGGCCGGTTACCTATACGGTCAACGGCGAGCAGTACGTGGCGTTTTCCGTGGGTTGGGGCGGGATCCTGCCGCTGCTGACCGGCCCGCTGACCAACAAGGGCAAGGTGCGGGCCGAGTCGCGGGTGATTGCCTTCAAACTGGGTGCCACAGGCCAGCTGCCACCGCCCAAGGCCGCGCCAGTACTGCCGACTACCCGCCAGGTACTCACGGCGACACCGGCGCAACTGGCCCAGGCCCGCGACATGTTCAACGGCCTGTGCGCCGGCTGCCATGGCCTGAACGCGATCAGCGGCGGGGTGGTGCCAGACCTGCGCTACCTGGATGACAACAAGCATGCGGCATTTCCAGCCTTTGTCAGCGGCGCGTTGATCAATAAAGGCATGCCGAACTTCTCCGACATTTTGCAGCGCGAAGACATGGAGTTGCTGCGCCAATACCTGGTCAAGCGTACCCAGGATCTGCAGGCCGATCTCAGCGCCGCTCACTGATCCCGTTTATCTCATGTGTGCCAGGCGACGCCTTTGGGCGGCGCCATGGCCGAGTGTTGCCTCCAATAACAATAACGGTACTTGCCATGAAAACACTTAGCATCCTGACCCTGCTCTTGAGCCTGGTTCCCTTGGCCCACGCCGACGTCAAGCCGGACCCCGGCGACTACACGGCCTTGCCCCAAGGCACCGATGTGGTGGTGCTGTACCAGCAGAACCCGCGGGGTGACAAGGTTTACTCCGGCGGCAAGAAAGTCGCCGACAACCTTGACCTGGACATGACCGTGGGCGTGTTGCGCCTGATCCACTTCACCGAGTTCTTCAACACCGGCCTGACCTGGGACCCGCAGATCGTGATTCCCTTCGGCTACCAGAAGATCGGCGCCAGCGACAGCAAGAACTCGGGGTTGGGCGACATCACGTTTGGCGGTACGGTGTGGACCATTGCGGACCTGGCCAATAACGAACACCTGGGTTGGTCGGCGTTTGTCACCGCGCCCACGGGCAGCGACAAGAACCAGGGATTTGCCCTGAGCAGCAACCGTTGGGCCCTGGATTTCCAGGTGGGCTACATCAAGGGGCTGACCGACAAAATCACCTGGGATGTGATTGCCGAGACCGAGTTCTACGGCGAGCAGCGCGCCACCGATGCCAAGAAGGACCCGCTGCTGCAACTGCACAACCACCTGCGCTACAACTTCACCCCCGAGACATATGCGGCTGTGTCCTATCGCCACAATTGGGGCGCACGCGAGACGCTGGACCATCAAACCCTGGCTACCAGCCGCAGCAATGGCACGCTGGGCTTTACCGTGGCCACGATGTTGGGCAAGCAAGTACAGGTATTAGGGCAATTGATGCATGACACATCGGTGCGCGAAGGGGTGAAGATCGATAATTCGCTGCAGTTTCGCCTGGCGTATTTCTACTGACACCGGGGCCTTATTGTTGGGAGAGGATGCTCTCAAGCAACCCTGGAAATCGCTCAGCCAACACATCGGCCCGCAACGAGTTCATATGGGTGGTGCCCACGCTGCGCGTATGCACCAGCCCGGCGTCACGCAAAACCCGGAAGTGGTGAGACATGCTGGACTTCGGCCGCCCGCCGTCCAGCTCGCCGCAACTGGCTTCTTCCACCCCGGCCAGGCAGCGCACGATGTCCAGGCGCACAGGGTCACTCAACGCGTAGAGCAGGCGTTCGAGGGTCAGGTCTTCGGGGGAGGGGTGTTTAAAGGCTCGCATGAAGCGAATGATAACAGGGCTGGCATTGATTACCATAGTTCGATTAAGATCGAACTATCGAATCAAACGTCACCCTCGTTTCAGGAGTTTTTCATGTCTGCATTATTCGAACCCTTCACGCTCAAAGACGTTACGTTGCGCAATCGCATCGCCATTCCGCCGATGTGCCAATACATGGCCGAAGACGGCCTGGTCAACGACTGGCATCACGTCCACCTTGCCGGTTTGGCCCGGGGCGGCGCTGGCCTGGTGGTGGTCGAGGCGACCGCCGTGGCCCCTGAAGGTCGGATCACTCCAGGTTGCGCGGGGATCTGGAGCGATGCCCATGCCCAAGCCTTTGTGCCCATGGTGCAAGCGATCAAGGCGGCAGGCTCGGTGCCCGGTATCCAGATCGCCCACGCCGGGCGCAAGGCCAGCGCCAATCGCCCATGGGAAGGTGACGACCATATCCCCGCAGACGACGCCCGTGGCTGGCAAACCCTGGCACCTTCGGCCATCGCGTTTGGTGCCAACTTGCCGAAAGTCCCCCAGGCCATGACCCTGGAAGACATCGCCCGGGTACAGCAAGACTTCGTCGATGCCGCACGCCGTGCCCGTGACGCTGGCTTTGAGTGGATCGAACTGCATTTCGCCCACGGTTACCTGGGCCAGAGCTTCTTTTCCGAGCACTCCAACCAGCGCACCGATGCCTACGGCGGCAGCCTCGACAACCGCAGCCGCTTCATGCTGGAAACCCTGGCGGCCGTGCGTGCAGTCTGGCCGGAAAACCTACCGTTGACCGCGCGTTTCGGGGTTATCGAATATGACGGGCGCGACGAACAGACCCTGGAAGAATCCATTCAATTGGCCCGTCGTTTCAAAGATGGCGGCCTGGATCTGTTGAGCGTCAGCGTTGGCTTCACCATCCCCGACACCAATATCCCCTGGGGCCCGGCGTTCATGGGCCCAATCGCCGAGCGCGTGCGCCGCGAAGCCGGTCTGCCGGTCACCTCGGCGTGGGGTTTTGGTACGCCGCAGTTGGCCGAAGGAGCGCTACAGGCTGGTCATCTGGACCTGGTCTCCGTGGGCCGTGCACACCTGGCCGACCCACACTGGGCGTACTTTGCCGCCAAGGAACTGGGGGTGGACAAGGCCTCCTGGACCCTGCCGGCGCCGTACGCGCATTGGCTTGAGCGCTATCGCTAAGCTGTAGGAGCTGGCTTGCCGGCGATGGTCGTCAACGATATCACTGGGCACCAGGATGAATGCGGTGCCTGGTTTTTTTCGCCGGCAAGCCAGCTCCTACAATAACTACGGTTTCAAATTTCGCATTGACGCGAAGGATGTCGCTAGCCGGCGGTAAATCAGATCATCGTCCAGATCGATATCTCCATCGCCGTCGGCATCTTTTCGACTTTTGGCGATAATGCTGCGGTAATTCCAATATTGATCTGGATTTGCCGCGGTCACCGTAAAGTCAGGCCGGGTAAGGTCTCGGTTGCCTTTATTAAAGTGCATGATGTTGACATCTTTTACATTGCTGCCATCAAAGGCAATCAAGATACGGTCAAACAGTCGCTTGCCCTCATGGAATGGGCTCAATGTGACCATCTGCGTTACAAAGTTGGCGGCATTTATGTAATAGCTTCTATCCTCGTCGTCATGTTTTCCGTCGCCATCTGCATCATTGGTCCCGCCAACCGCGTCGTACTTCCAGTTGTCATTACTCGAATAGATCACTACGCGGGCATTGGGGGCATCCAAGTTATAATTGCCTTCGTCATAGCGAGACATTACAACTTCAGGGTTGCCAGCGCCGTCCATATCTCTGAATTCATAAAGTTGTTTGTGGTTCATCTCAGCACCCAATCTTTTAAGTAACTGTCGATGCCAAGCTAAGGCTGGTGTGCCTTAAACGTCTACTGTCATATTTCACAGGTGTCTGCTTATCCAGTGACCTTTCATGACGGCCATGAAAAGTACAATCTTCCATCCGGAACGTGCATTTTGCGCTGCGACCAAGCGCCACATACTGGTCGCGTCGTTACGAACGTTCCCGGTTGTTTTAAGCCTCCTGTCCCGTGAGCGGGGTGCAGGCTGGCCAGGAATGGGGATATCCAATAATAAAGAGAGCACCCATGAAAAAGCCAAATCCTCTGCTGGAAGACCTCAAGTCGGTCTTGCCCACCATTGCTGCCAATGCCTTCGCCGCCGAGCATGATCGGAGCGTGCCTGCCGAGAACATCGCGTTGCTCAAGGGGATCGGCATGCATCGCGCGTTTTTGCCAAAAAAATACGGTGGCATGGAAATTTCACTGCCGCAGTTTGCCCAGTGCATCGCCCTGTTGGCCGGCGCTTGCGCGAGCACCGCGTGGGCGATGAGCCTGCTGTGTACTCACAGCCATCAGATGGCAATGTTTGCGGCAAAGTTGCAGGACGAGGTCTGGGGCACAGACCCCGACGCAACCGCCAGCAGCAGTATCGCGCCGTTCGGTCGTACCGAAGAAGTGCAAGGTGGCGTGACTTTCAGCGGCGAGATGGGCTGGAGTTCGGGGTGTGACCATGCCGAGTGGGCGATCATGGGCTTTCGTCGCAAAAATGCCCAAGGCACCCAGGATTATTGCTTCGCCGTGCTGCCGCGCAGTGACTACACGATTCGTGACGACTGGTTTGCCGTGGGCATGCGTGGCAGCGGCAGCAAGACCTTGATCGTCGACCAGGCCTTCGTCCCCGAGCACCGTATCCAGAAGGCCAGGGACATGATGGAAGGCCAGTCGGCCGGCTTTGGCCTGTACCCCGACAGCAGGATTTTCTTCGCCCCGTACCGTCCGTATTTTGCCAGCGGCTTCTCTACCGTCAGCCTGGGGATCGCCGAGCGCATGCTCGAGGTGTTCCGCGAAAAAACCAAAAACCGTGTGCGTGCCTACACGGGTGCGGCGGTCGGCGCAGCGACCCCTGCACTGATGCGCCTGGCCGAGTCTACCCACCAGGTGGCCGCTGCCCGGGCGTTGCTGGAAAAGAGCTGGGAGGAGATCGCCGAGCACAGCGAACGCCACGAGTACCCCAGTCGCGGCACCCTGGCGTTCTGGCGGACCAACCAGGGCTACGCCACCAAAATGTGCATCCAGGCGGTGGACCGGTTGATGGAGGCGGCAGGCGGTGGCGCCTGGTTTGAATCCAACGAGTTGCAACGGCTGTTCCGCGACGCTCATCTCACCGGGGCGCATGCCTATACCGACTACGACGTTTGCGCACAGATCCTGGGGCGTGAACTGATGGGCCTGGAGCCGGACCCGGCAATGGTCTGACCGACCACTCTTTACCTATAAGAACAATCAGGGCAGGGCCATCGGCCTGCCCGGGAGTCTTGCATGTCTATTGAAAATCCAAGCAGCGCATTCGATACCCGCGCGTTTCGCCGCGCCCTGGGCAATTTCGCCACCGGTGTCACGGTGGTTACGGCGGCTGATGCCAGCGGGCGCAAAGTCGGTGTGACCGCCAACAGCTTCAACTCGGTGTCCCTGGACCCGCCGCTGATCCTGTGGAGCATCGATAAACGCTCGACCAGCCACGAAGTGTTCGAGACGGCCAGCCACTTTGCGGTGAACGTGCTGGCCGCCGATCAGATCGACTTGTCCAACAACTTCGCCCGGCCCAAGGAGGATCGCTTTGCCGAAGTCGAGTACCAGGCCGGCGAGGGCGGCGCGCCGATTCTGGCTGACTGCTCGGCACGCTTTGAGTGTGAGAAGTTCCAGCAGGTAGACGGGGGTGACCACTGGATCATGATTGGCAAAGTGGTCGCGTTCGACGACTGTGGTCGCTCGCCCCTGCTGTATCACCAGGGCGCCTATTCCATGGTGCTGCCGCACACCCGCATGACCAAGCGCGAGGAAGGCCAGGCACCGAGCAGTCATTTCCAGGGCCGCCTGAGCCATAACCTTTACTACCTGATGACCCAGGCGCTGCGGGCCTATCAGGCCAGCTACCAACCGCGCCAACTGAGCACCGGCCTGCGCACCAGTGAGGCGCGGATGCTGATGGTGCTGGAGAACGACGCTGGCCTGAGCCTGGCCCAATTGCAGCGCGAAGTGGCAATGCCGGCACGCGAGATCGAAGAGGCGGTGAACAACCTCAAGCGCAAGGCGTTGGTACGCGACGATCAGGAACGGGTCAAACTCACCCCCAAGGGCATCGACGAAACCGAGTCGCTGTGGACCATCGCCCGCGAGCAGCAGGACCAGGTCTTCAGCCAATTCAGCGATGAGCAGTTGGAGACCTTCAAGACGGTGCTCAAGGCGGTGATCCAGCACTGATTGCTCAGTCCAGGTGCTGGAAATGCTTGACGATAAAGTCGATAAACACTCGGGTCTTGGCCGGCAGGTGGCGTCGTGAGGGATAGACCAGGTTGATTTCCAGGCGGGGCAGGTGCCAGTCGCACAAGACCGGCACCAAGCGCCCGGCGACGATATCGTCGTGTATCACGTAGGTAGGCTGCGCGAGGATGCCCAGGCCCTGCAGCGCCAAGGAGCGCAACAGATAACCGTCGTTGGACTCCAGCGCAGGAGTGACGGGTACGGTGATGGTCTGGTCGTTGCGTTGGAAAGTCAGCTCGTAGGGATCGCTGGCATAGGTGTAGAGCAACAGTGGGTGGTCAGCCAGGGCCTGTGGGTGTTCCGGGTGGCCGCAGCGCTCGAGGTAGTCTGGCGCTGCGGCCAGCAGGCGACGGGTGTCGGTCAGGCGGCGGATCACCAGGCTGGAGTCGGGCTCGCTGTCACGGGTGCGCAGGGCGACGTCGATGTTGTCGTCGATGATGTCGTGGTAGCGGTTCTCGGCCACGATATCCAGGCGCACATCCGGATATTGCGCCTTGAACCTGGGGACCAGCGGCAGGATGTGTTGCAGGCACAGGGACAAGGACGCGGTCACGCGCAACACCCCGGCCGGATGGTTTTTGCTTGCGCTGACCGCTTCGGTCGCACCTTGCATCGCCGTGAGGGCCGCCTTGGACTGGGTATAGAACGCCTGGCCGACTTCGGTGACGAACAGGCGCCGGGTACTGCGCTCTATCAGCCGCACGCCCAGGCGATTCTCCAAGGCCGCCAGGTGCCGGCTGGCGGCGGCACTGGACAGGTCCAGGGCGTCGGCGGCCTTGGTCACGCTGCCCAGTTCCACGACCTTTACAAACAACTCATATTCGGTCCAGCGATCCATCAGCATTGCTCCGCTGCGCGCAAGTGTGTTTTCCATCTACAGAGTTTTTCGGGTGTGTGGTGCCGGTTAACCTTTTTTTGCCCCAGGCAGTCTAGCCGTTGGGTGCAGGGAAAAACTTGATCGGAGTCGAAATGAGCAAGAATCTGGACACAGTGAAGAAGTACTTCAAGTATTGCGTCGATGGTAAGGATGTTGAGCGTGTCGCGCAGTTTTTTGCCGATGATGTGGTGGTTCATCGCCCCGATTGCCCGGCGCCTATCATCGGTGTCGAACCTTTCAAACAGGCCTTGCGCCTGAACGTCACCGAGCGCTACGACTCGATCGTGACCACCTTCCAGAAAGAGGTCGTGGCCGGCGATGTGGTGGTGGTAGCGCTGATGCATCACGCCAAGGGCTCGAACACCTGGCATGGCTTTGATGTGAGCGGCAAGGACTTGGCCTGGAGCGCGCTGACCTATTTTCGCTTCAATGCCCAAGGCAAGGTGGTCGAGGAAATCGTCGAGCGCAATGAGCTGTTCATGGCCAGGCAGCTCGGCATTTTTACCAACGGCGCCTAGCACTTTGCGCGGGGCTGCCGGGCCCCGCGCAAGCGCGCTGATTGTCACGGCGATCAGATAAAATCGAACAGAACCTGGGCAGGCAACCGGGACTTTGACAGGCGCGCGTTGAAGTCTTCGTTGCTGCGATAACCCAGGCTCACCACGACTGTGCTGGTAAACCCGCGTTCGCGCAGGCCCAGTTCGGTATCCAGCACCTTGCTGTCGAAACCTTCCATGGGTGTTGCATCAAGGTCCAGTGCCGCAGCCCCCAGTAACAGGGTGCCCAGGGCCAGATACGTTTGTTTTTCCATCCAGTGCTGGACGTCCTTGAGGTCGTAGCGATGCAGGTTGACAAAGTTGCGTCGTCCTCGGTCCTGGCCTGCCTTGGCTTGCGCGTCGTGAAAGCGTCCATCGCTGGCCTCTTGACTGAGCAAGGCCTGCAGGTACTCTTCGGACATCTGGGTACGGGTACACAGCACCAGCACATGGGAGGCGTCGAGGATTTTTGCCTGGTTGAAGCCAAAGGCACCTTCCACACTGTGGGCAATGCGCGCTTTAGCGTGCTCACTTTCGGCGATCACAAAGTGCCAGGGTTGCGAGTTGACCGACGAGGGACTGTTGCGCAGTTGTTCCAGCAAGGGCTCCAGGGTGGTTTTGGGAATCTTGCGTGAAGCATCGAAGAGTTTGGCGGTGTATCGGCGTTTGGAAAGCGTGAGCATGTCCATCATTAGATCCCCTCTGTTAGCTGAACGTTTTGAATTGAGTTGCTGTGGTGTCCACCCCCTTGAAGCGGGGGTGGACCGGGCTGCTTTCAGGCAATGGCCTGGTAGAAATTCACTTGTGCCTCATCCAGGTAGGCGAGGATCTTCGCCGGCAGGCGCTCGGTAGGCTTGGCCGGGCCGAAGGCCTTGTAGAGGGTTTCAAAATGCGCGTGCAGGTCCTCGACGCTTTGCCATTGTTCATTGAGGAAAAACTTGTTGGGGTTCTCTTCGTCCTGGTGCCACTGATAAACCACGGCCTTGTCATGCTGGTGCGTGAGCTTTTGCGAAACGGCGGCTACATCACGGAAAAACTCGGCCTGTTTACCGGCTTTGATGGTGCCGCTGAACACTAGATAGAGCATGGTGGAATCCTCATTGGTAGGGCATTGCAGAAAGCCTGCAACGCCAAGTTATTCCCCGTGGACAAAGGCTTGTAGCCCGCCCGTGGCGAATTCAGAATGCGTGAAGTGCATTGAAAGACGCGCCTGTTCAGGCCAGCGGCGCCAACCAGCCACGCAAGGTTTGAGGGTGCCTTGCCAGCCAGTCGCTCGCGGCTTCGTCAGCCGACTGTTCGCCACGATTGAAGGCATCGTCGAGCTCGGCAACGATGGCGTTCGACAGGCGAATATTGTCCAGCACCTGGATCTCGGCGGTCGTCAGCAGCGCCAGGCGATCCTCGCGCGCCAGCAGCACGGCCCGGTCGACGCTGCCGAGCAAACCCTTGGGGTCCTTGAGGTCGCGGATGTGATAGCGATGATGCAGGAACTGTGGATGCCACAGCGGGACGATGCCCCATCGCCGCTGGCGATACAGGGCCTCAAAGGCGTCAATGCAATCATCCTGGGTGCCTGTACGGAACAGGTACCCGGCGCGGCCCAAGCCGTACTCGTCCATGATTTTCAGCGAGAACCGGGTAATCCCGGCGCCTGGCCCGATGCCCTGGATCAGCGGGTTCATTCGGGCGCGGACTTGAGGTTTGAGCAGGTCCTCGATGGAGGCCACTTCGTGCTCGCTCACGTAGTCAGGCACCCCCCACAATGCATAGGGCTCGTAATGCAGGCCCAGTTCACGGGTAGGCGTCACCGCGTCGATCGTCTGCTTGTAGATCCCGTGGCTGAAAGGAATCCAGGCTGAGGCAATCATGTCGATCGTGCCTTCGCGCAGTCGCTTGAAGTTGTCTTCGTGCAGGGCATATTGGCGCTCCACGGTCAGGCCCATGTGCTGCATGACCTGCGCGACTACCGCTGCAGTAGCGCGGTGGAACGACAGGTCGGTGACGCCCAGCCGTATACGCCGTGAGCCGTTGGCGATGTTGGCCCGGGCGAAGTCTTGATGGGTCACGGGCAGTTTTTTACCCGGACGCCTTGGTGTGGTTTTACCCATGGTTGTGCCTTCACGATGATGAGCGGTGAGGGGGGCTGGTCCGTTGCCTAGTGCGTGGGTGCCGGCGCCGCGTCAATCTTCACCCGCAGCAGGCTGTAGGGTTTCTGGCGCAGATCCTTGCCTGCGTGAAAAATGCCCTGGCGATGCAACTGGTTGGCCATGAAATACAGATAGCCGTCGGGGCCAATCGACAGGGTGTCGGGCCAGAGCACACGCGGGTCGTGGACGATGGTCTGCCACTGCCCATTCGCCAGGCGTTTGCGCACGCTGTTGTGTTCATAGTCGCCGGCATAGAGGGCTCCGGAAGCGTCTGCCTCAAGCCCATCGGAGGCGCCTTTTTCGCCAAGGTCCTGGACTGCCATGTCGAGCCGCGTTTCGCTGACCGAAGGATCACGCAGGAGCGCGGTCGGTACCGAGTACAGATGGCGGCTGGACAGCGGGCAGAAGTACAAGGTCTGGCCGTCAGCCGACAGGGCGATGCCATCGGACGCTACTGCAAAGGGCCGGGTGCTGCCGTCGGCGTTGCGAACCTGCAAGACCTGGCCTTCGACCTTGGGTACGAAGGTCGGATCTACGGAGGTCGACGTGGCGCCACTGAGGCGGCGAATGGCGGTACCGCTGGCAATGTCCATGACGATGATCGCCCCGGGACCGCTGAGCGAGGAGTCGGTGATATAGATCACGCCTTCGTCCCCCACCCGAAAGTCAAAGCGCATGTCGTTGACGTAGGTGCTGGGCAGCATCACGTTTTTCGGGAAGACCAGGGTCTTGACCACTTTATTGCTGGCCAGGTCGACGGCCACCAGCTTGGCGCCGCCTGGTATTGGCGATGCGAAGCCGGGGGCGGCAGTATCCAGGATCCAGATACGCCCGCGACCATCGGCCACCACACTTTGCACGCTGATAAAACCCTTGGCCGGGTCGTTCGGGTTGGCCTGGTTCATCGCCAGGTCAGGATAGGGCACGACCTTGCCATTGCGCAGCTCCGCGACGGTAAACGGCACGGCATCGCCCCATCGTGGAAAATTGACAAAAATCCGCCCGTTTTCGGCAACGCTGACGCCAGTGGGCATGGCGTCGTGGAAAGCGAACACCTGCTCGATGACGCCAACGGTTTGTTCACTGGGCAACGACGAGCGCTGGGCCGCATGGCTGTCGAGGGCAATCGTCAGGGCCAGGGCCGACCAGATAAAGGGGTGCTTGAGGTGCATGAAGAGCTCCAGGATCAGCAGGTAAGGGCGCGTTGTGGCCCATGGTGTGCGTTCCCGGCATGTGGAAAAAGCCACTAATGGCGCTAACAGTTTCATCGCAATCGAGAAAGTGCAGGCGTTGTTCGCCAGCCAACAGTCAATCAACAGTTTGCTGGTTTACGGGGCAGTGGAGTGTTCACGGGGCCATTGCGATGCAGGGATTCAAGGGGTTTTCAATCTTGGCGTGACTCCTGCAACGGCGCTTGCCTGGCTGTTTAACGCAAGACCGCGGAGCACGGACCACCGCACGCGCCTTCCAACGATAGGAGCAGTCCCTATGAGCGTGCATAAACTACGACCAGCGCAGGCTGTGAAATGGCCCGCCGAGTGGGTAGCGGGCCTGCCCGAGGCCCTGGAGCAATTGCAGCGCTGGGCCCAGGTCCGCCCGTTGCACTGCGCGTTGCGCCACAAGCGGCATGGCCGGTGGTATGCCTGGCGCTGGATCGATGCCCTGCGTGATGTGGAGCGCCTGGCCGATGGGCTGCGCCAGCACGGGTTTGGCGAGTATTCGCGGTTGGTGGTGAGCGGGCCCTTCGAGCCCAATCTGTTGCTGCTGGCCTTGGCGGCCCAGGCCATTGGCGGGCAGGTGTTGACGCTGTCTGACACCCTGCAACCCAGTGCGCTACACGGGCAAATCTGGCGGGTGCGCCCCAGCCATGCCTATGTCCCGGACCGTCAGCAGTTGCAGCATTGGCTCATGGTCGTCGGTAGCAGCGCCGCCCCGCAGGTGTTGATCAGCGATCAGCAAGTGCCTGGCAGCGAGGTGGTTGGCTTCGCCCGGCTGCTCGGCCCGGTGGAGGCGCTGCAACGCCTGAATCGTTGGTGGCAGCCCAGCGGCGAAACCACGTTATGGAGCGAGGAGGGCACGCACTGGCAAGGTGGCCTTGCGGTGCTGTTCGAACAATGGCTCAACAGCGGCCAGGGCCTGGCTTTTGCGCAAAGTCCCGGCTCTGCCCGGCGTGACCGCAGCGAGGTGGCGCCCACCGGTTTGCTGTTGTCGCCGGCCAGGTTGCAGCACCTGGCTGACGAGATCCAAGGCAGCCTTGAGCCCCGCAGTACCTGGCGCCGGCGCTTGCACGACTGGGCCCTAGCCCACCCGCAGAGCGGCCTGCACCAGTTGATCAGAAACCAGCTGCGACGGCGCCTGGGTTTGCAGCGGTTGCAGTTTATCTGGCAGGCCTCCAGTGTGCGCCAAGGCCGTCAATGGCTGGATGAACTCAAACGCGATAGTGCATGATCGGGCAATGCGTCACACGGCGGCGTCCCAGGTGTTGGGCGCCAGGCAATTGGCATGATATTTATCCGGGCATACGGTAAGGGCGCATTTACATGAGTGAAACCGAACGCGGACAGGCGACAAAGGCCATCCGCAACGCCGATGTGCTGATCATCGGTGGGGGGCTGAGCGGCACGATGCTGGCCGTGCAGTTGCTGCGTTTGCCTGGCACCCGGCAGATTCTGGTGATCGAGCCGCGCCCGGAGCTTGGGCGCGGTGAAGCCTATAGCGCGGTGGAGCTGGGACACACCCTCAATGGCAACGCGGCGCGCATGAGCGTGGACCCGGACAACGCCGATGACTTGACCCAGTGGTTGACCGAGTACATCGCCGCCGGCGGCTGGCCAGAGTCGGACCAGCAACATGTGCCTGTGAGCGAGCTGTTCCCACCCCGGGGGATTTTTGGCCTGTACGCGCAGCAGCGCCTGGCGCAGGCCCGGGCGGGGTCGGCGTCGACGGTGGAGCATGTTCGCGCCGAGGTCGTCGACGTGCAGGTCGAGCCGGTGGGTGTGCGCCTGACCCTGGATGACGGCCAGCAATTGCGCGGCGCCCAGGCGGTACTGGCCACGGGGATGTTCCCCGCAGCGCGCACGCCACAAACCCAATCCAGCGGCTTGAATGCGGCGGCGGTTGACCCGTGGGATGTGCAGGCGATGACGCAACTGGACCCCCAGTCGACGGTGCTGATCATCGGCTCCGGCCTGACCATGGTCGATGCCGTGGTGTCCCTGGAGCAGGCCTGCCATCGCGGGCCGATCGAGATCTTTTCGCGCCATGGCCTGTTGCCCCATGTGCGCCGACAACCACCGGCCTGGGCGGATTTTCTCGCTGAAGATCACCGCCTGCGCAGCCCGCTGCAATTACTGCGGGCAGTGCGCCGTCAATGCCACAGCGCCCAGGCCCAGGGTATCGACTGGCAAGCGCCACTGGATACCGTGCGTGCCCATATCGGCCGTTTGTGGAGCCAGGCCAGCGAACGCCAGAAACGCCAGTTCGTGCGCCATGTGCGACCCTGGTGGGAGAGCCATCACCATCGCTCGCCACCCCTGAGTGCGGCGTTAGTGGCGCGGTTGCACGAGCAAGGGCGCCTGCGGATCCACGCTGCGTCGTTCCTGGGCCTGGAGCCCACAGTAAACGGCGTGGTGACCCTGCGCCTGCGCCGTCGGGGCGAACAGCACATCACCCACGTCAGTGGCGCGGCGTTGATCAACTCCAGCGGGATCGAATATGACTGGCGCCGCGTGGCCCGGCCTTTGCCCCGGCAACTGCTGGCACGCGGCTTGATCAAACCCGGGCCATTGGCGTTGGGGATTGCAGCGCATGCCTCGGGGGCGGTGCTGGACGCGCAGGGAGTGGCCAGTGAGCGACTCTTCGCCATGGGCCCACCGCTGCGTGGGATGTGGTGGGAGAGCACGGCGGTGACGGATGTGGCAATCCAGGCCAAGGCACTGGCATGTCGTTTAGGAGCCTCCGCTTACCACCTTTAGCTTCTTCAGGATTGCGATGCAGATGCACGCGTCCTGAAAAGCCGTCCCGACCGAAGAAAAAATCGTGGTCTCGCGTTGGTGAACGGCATACTGGCTGTTCAGCATTTGAGCAATGGATATTGAGTTTTGGTGATAATCCCCAGCCTCTTCAATCGCGGCTTTTCGATCCTCCACCATTAAGATCGCCCGGTGCAGAAGCTCCAACGGGAACTCACGCGACACCAGTGTGTGCTTGCCTATCGCGTTTATATGGGCGCCCTTTGCTACGTCGCAGGCAGAGAACAAGGGGGCTGCGCAAGTGGTCGCCGTGCAGATGATGTCGGCGCCTGAGACTGCCTGGCGCACGCTATGGTGGCTGATGTATTCAATCTCACGGACGAACCGGTTTTTTGCGTCAGCTATAAAACGCTCTGTACTTGTCTGGCTTGTAGAGCAGACGGCCACCTGCTTTACCTTTCTGACGCTCAACACAGCCTCAAATACCGCCATTGCCTGAGCACCTGCGCCGATGACGGCAACTTTTTTGGAGTGGGCCATTGCCAGCAAATCAGTCGCCAATCCTGCAGTGGCACCGGTGCGTAGAGCGGTTATGGCTGCTGCATCCATTTGGGCTTTTATCTGCCCTGTAGCGCCATCTTGTATAACAATCACTCCACCTATAGATGGTCGTCCATAGGCTTTGTTGAGCAAGTGATGAGATACAATCTTCACCATAAATAGATTGTGAGCGTGAGAGTAGTAGGGCATTACTCCAAACGTTGCATGTTTTTCCTGGACTCTCACGATAGTTCGCGCAGGGTTGTTGTCGCTTGAACTGCTGTATGACCGATAGTTTTCACGGAGTACGTCAATCGCCTCTTCCATACTGATGGTGTTTTTTATCAAAGACTCATCGAGGATTTTCATAGGCCACTCACCCCAAGGGTACTTGGTCGAGAGCAATCAGAAAGCTGCGCTCGTAGGATAAACATATTTGCCCGTTGGCCTTGAGCCCTTTTGTCCGGACCGTAACTATGCCTTGCCCGGGGCGACTGGCGGAGGGGCGTTTGTGGATGACTTCGCTTTCTGCATACAAGGTATCGCCAACAAAAACCGGGGCTATCAGACGGACATTATCCCAGCCCAAATTGGCAATTGCTTTTGCGCTCGTGCTCGCCAGGCTCATCCCGCCAACAATTGAAAAGGTCACCAGGCTCGATACCAGTATTTGTCCAAATTCGGTGTGCTTTGCATATTCTGCATTGATGTGGGCGGGGTGGTTATTCATACAGATTAACGACATCCAGACGTTATCCGCTTCTGTCACCGTGCGGCCTGGCCGGTGTTCAAATATGTCGCCAATGATAAAGTCTTCGAAGCCAAGCCCATGATCCTCACGATAGCGTCCGGGACCGACTTTGGTTAGTTTACTTAGTGCCTTGCTGCCGGGGAGCGATTGATTGATGTTCATGCTGGCTTCCTATTGGTTCTTGAGAGCGATTCGTTAATTGCCAAAAGCCTGCGGGCCATGATTTCGAAAGGGGGGCCGAGCATTTCCCCATCTAAGGTGGATATTGCTGTTGTTGGTTCGGCTGCTTCGAGGCATTTGATAATGGCTCGTGCTTTTTTCAGTTCGATTGCTGTCGGGGTAAATAATCTATTTATCAGTTCTACCTGAGTTGGGTGAATGGCAATTTTCCCCGAATAGCCAAATTCTTTGGCCAGTTCGATTTCTGCTCTCAGCGCTTTTTCGTTGTTCAGTTTGAAACAGGGCGAGTCAATGACCATTAGCCCCATGCTGAGGGCGGCGATGGCTATATCGCACTTGATTTGGGTAAGTGCGCGCTCTGCAATTTTGAAATTGATCTCTGATGAGAGGTCAGCACTACCTAAAATCAAGCCGCGCAGGCTTGTTCTTTCATTGATAATAGCGTCGATGCAGCGCAATCCTTTTAACGTTTCGATGATTGCAAAGGTTTTTACTCGTTGGCCAGTAGCGCATGTCAATTCATTAAGGACTTTCAGTTCGCCGGCTGACTCTACTTTGGGGATGATTAAATATTCGGGGGTGATGTTGTGGTCCAACAAGAAAACCAGGTCTCTGATGCCTTCGGATTTGGTGAGTGTGTTAACTCTTATCGCTAGATTGCGTCGGTTGCGGATAGAGTGGTCCAATGCCAGCAGTTGCTCGCGTGCAAATTGCTTTTTGCACATGGGGACTGAGTCTTCCAAGTCCAGCAATACGATGTCGGCTTTAGATTCAATGATTTTCCGTTCTATATGCTTTTGGCTCGCGGGCATGCATAGCCAACTTCTAGTCAATGTGTCCATATCAAGCCTCTCTTTTCAGAATGAGAAGTGCTGTGACTACACCAAGTCCACTGAGGCATGCCGTGAGCAGTGCCACAGTTTGAATACCGTAAGGGATAAAAAAAGTCGCAAGAGCGCCAAATGTTAATGCTACCAATTGTTGCAGGAAGCTAAATAGCATCATTGGATTGGCGCCGGGTAACCCGTTTACTGCCATGGCTGCTGTACATGGGTAGAGCGTCGCCTGGGCGTACCAAATAACCAAGTAGCCGCCAATAACCAAGTGGATTGACATATTTTGCCAGGCGGCCAAAAACAACACGCTGCTCGAGGCGACTAATAGGCAGGCGCCAAAAATTGATAATTGGCAAACACTGACAGCACTCAAGGCTCGCCTTACCGTGAATGCACCTAAGTAATAAGCCAGCCCCAGCCACAAGCCGAAGGTGCCATAGTCGGCGCTATTCCAGCGGAAGTTGGAATGAAATACGTACGCTCCGATACCTTGATAGACAATAAAAATCCCATAGCCGCAGCCTCCTAAAATGACAGGTAGATAGAAGCTGGGCTGGGTTGCAATGGCATAGTATTTCGGCGTTAATGCGGATTCTTTTGCTAGTGTGTCCAGTTTGTAAAGGTGGCTGCGTATGTTAAGCGCTAGTGCGCTGATAAGTATCACTGCGATGATCATTAGGCATGGCAGCGCAATCCAGTTAAGGCTAGACACCAGAAAGCCGCCCACTACTTGCCCGCCGATAAGTGCAAGAATAAATGAATAGGATAATACAGACAGGTTTTTCGCAAGGGCCGCCCCTGATGAGATGTCCGTTAACAGTGCCCTGCCGATCAGAGCACCTCCACCAGCACCTAAACCTTGCGTGAATCGGGAGAAAAAGAATGCCTCGGGGCCAAAACTGAATAAAGATAGTGCGCTACCTATGAGTAAGATTGCGCAGCAAACGAGAACTGCAGTGTAGCGCCCGAAACTGCTAATGAGGCGTGACATAAAAGCTATCGGTAGTACAGCGCCACCCAAATAAAATAGTAGGATTTTATAACCCTTTGCTTCTTCTATATTTAGTTGCGGGGCGAGTTGGGTTGTTGCAGGTATATACAGTGTTACACCAAGCTGGGCGATTATGGTCGTGCAACATGCGAGAAGGAGTACCCGCTGGGTGGATGATGACATGTAAATTCCCTTTATTACGACGTCCTAAGGTACGGGGTTGCATCTACAGCATTGAGTTTACCGCTGTGCAAAACTGTTTTAAGTCGTCTGGGGCCAGGTTTGCCCTGAGCATGACGCGCAGGCCTGGAGTTGATCTGGGAACGACAGGGTAAAATAACGGTGAGGTATAAAACCCAAGCTTCATGAGTTTTGTCGCAGTGGTGATTGCATGTTGCTCATCACTCATGGGAATCAACCTGATAGGTAATCCATCTCCTGCCAAGGTGGTCTTGATGTGGGTGTCGAACAGTTGGATATTGGTCGTCAATTTGTTTTGCAGGCGTTGCAGTTCTGTGGATTTATGTATTTTTGCGGACGCGATGATTGCACCCAAGCCAGCTGTGTTGATTCGTTGGGACCAAGAGAGAGGGCCGCCAAATCGCAATAAGGCTGATTTGCTAATCGACGCATCAAAGAAGATCGCCCCGCCAGATGCACCAAAGCCCTTGTTCAATGATGCAATTATCATGGTATTGCTGTTGAGTGCGCCCATTGTATTGAGAACTAATCCGCAGCCATTTACGCCCTGTGCCGACAGGCCATGAGCTTCGTCATACAGAACAAATAAGCCGTACTTGTCTTGCAGGGTCATTAGTTCCGATATATTGGCGCATCCTCCCGTGCTATAGACGCCATCCGCGATGTAAGCAACCCGTTGCTTTTGCTTGCAGCAGTCTTCCAGGAAGTTCAAGTCATTGTGCGGTGCTGTCATGACTTCGGATTCATCTGCACAAACGGCTTTCATCAAGCTCAAGCAGAAGTGTGCGGATTGGTCAAAGACCATTAGCGGCGGGATATTTTGTGTAAATACACCTGCAGCAAGTAAAGGAAGCATTGCTGCGGCGGCTGAAGCGCATGAAACCGTAGTCAGCACCTCGACGCAGAACAGATCTGACAGTGCAAGTTCTGCCTCTTCCAATAGAGGTAAACAAATTCGAACGCGGGAAGTGGAGGAGTTTAAGGTTTGCGACGAGTCTAATGCAGCTATTGCGCCCTTCAAGATTTCGATATTGGAGTCCAGGCCAAGGTAGGAGTAAGAGCACATGTTTATGAATTTGTGGTCATCGACTTGCATGAAACCGTCACTGAGGTTATCGGCGACAATTGCGCTCATTCGGGCTTCTTGTGTTCGACTCCAAAATAAATCACCGCCGGCCAGCATTTTTTTGATGTTTGAATAACGATTCATATTGCGCACCTGTCGCCCAAGGCAAAACGGATGACCATACTTTTCTAAGGAGTATTTTTTTACAATATGTTATGACGTGGTAGTTTTCCTGTATTTGCGTAGGCAAATTCCTCAAATGTTTTTCCGGCACCGTGCACATGGCTTCACAAGCCCGTTTTGATAAACCCAGGCTTGAGCCCGAACACTTCCACCCCTTGGGCTGTCGATTGTCCCGTGGTGATTTTCACCCGCTCTACCGGTTGGTTCATGGCAGCCCGATATTGCACCGAAAGTCCGTCGTCCCCCTGGCTGATCGCCTGGGCCGGCACGATGATCGCCTGGGCATTGTTGTAGGTCACGATGGTCAGGCGTGCGCTCATGCCCAGGCGGACCCTTTGCAGCTGTTTCTCGGTCAGTTTGGGTATGGACAAGGTCACCGGGAATTGCGCGCTGCCCTGGCTGTCATTGGCGATCGCCAGGCCGCTGACCACGCTGACTGAGCCGCTCAGGCGCTCGCCATCAAACCCGTCGCCCATGACTTCCACCGGCTGGCCCTGATGCAGCTGGTTGATATCCAGTTCCGAGACTTTGGCAACGATTTTCAGGCGTTCGATATTGGCCAACCCGAACAGCACCTGGCCCTGGCTCACCTTGCTCCCCGCCTGTACCGGCGCGTTGTTGCTGGCGCCGCCTTGGGGGGTGGAGCTGCCCGGTGGGGGCACGACGATCCCGGAAAACGGCGCCTTGAGCTCCTGGCCGTCGAGCAGTTTGCGCAGGGCTTCGTACTTGACCGTGGCATTGGTCAGCTCCATATCCGCAATCTGGCGGTACTCGCCCTTGCCCTGTTCGAGGGCCGTTTGCAGTTCACTGCGCGCGGCGATCAGATCCAACTGTTGCTGTTGGGCCTGTTGCTTGAGGTCGTCCAGTTCGTTGCGCGGGATGATGCCGCGCTTGAACAGGCTGTCGCTTTCAACCAGTTTGCGCTGGGTGTTGTCGGCACTCATTTGCGAGGTGCGCAGGCTGCGCCGGGCGCGGCTGACGGTGGGGCCGCTGTCCCAGTCCTGCATTTCCTGCACGGTACGCCGGGCCTTGAGCTGCGCGGAGAGCGCTTCGCGCAGTTGTACTTCCAGGGTGGCCGGGTCCATGCGCAACAGGACCTGGCCGGCTTCGACCCGTTGACCCTCTTGCACCAGGTTGGCTTGCACGTTGCCGTCAAAGGGCGCAGTCAGGATGACGGTGGCTTCCGGTTCGATCTTGCCGACCAGGCCGATCTGATGCACCAGGACGTCGCTCTTGACCTCCTGCCATTGCTCGGCCGTAGCGGTCTGGTTGGCGGCGGGCGTTGTGCGACTCAGCAGTACGAATCCGCCCGCGCCCAGCAGTATCAACAGTCCAGCGCCCAGCAGGGCTTTTCTAGTAGTCATTAAGGGCAATTTCCCAACTTTCCAAGGTCATGCCCAGCGTCAGGTCGAGCTGGGTCTGCGCATTGAGGTAAGCAATCAGGGCGTTGAGACGGGCGTTCTCGGCGTTGCGCAAGTCCGCTTCGAAGCTCAGCACCTGGAAGTTGGTGGAGCGCCCGGCGGCGAGTTTGTCGCGCTCGATCTCGATCTTGCGCCGGGACAGGTCCACGGCCCGCTGGGCAATTTCATACTGGCGCCAGCGGGTGCCAAGGTCGCGTACCACGTTATTGACGCTGCGCTCCAGTTCCTGGCGCGCGTCGGTGATCAGGATCGCCTGGTTTTCCACATCGACCCGTGCGCGGACTTCGGCCTGGCGGGTACTGATATCGCCGATGGGGATGCGCACCTGGACCCCGGCGTAACTGTCCCAGCGGCGGTTGCTGGTGCTGCCGGCGTCGTTGTCCGTGTTGGCCCGGATCTGATTGGCGCCGCCCACCAGGTCGACCTGCCAGCGCCCGGAATCCTTGGCCAGTACCAGGTTGAGGTCGGCCTGTTGGCTGCCCAGCAACGCCTGGAGATATTCGGGCTGCTGGTTTTGCGCGAGGTTGAAGGCCTCGCGCTTGTCGATGTCCATGCGTGTGGCTTCCAGGGCTTCGGTGGCACGGATCGGGGTCGCCAGGTCCAGGGCCAGCAGGCGCAGTAACGCCAGGCGGCTCATGTCCAGCTGGTTCTGGGCTTCCTCGACCCCCAGTTGCTGGGAGGCGATGTCGGCCTCGGTCTGCACGATTTCGAACTCGGCCATGCGCCCGGCATTGATCAGTGCCTTGTTTACGTCCAGCAGGGTGTTGGAGCGCTTGAGCGCTTCCTGGGTGATGCTCAGTTGCTCCTGGGCACGCAGCAAGTCGCGGTAGGTGGCGATGATCTGGCTGATGGTCTGTGCGACGTTGGCCTTGAGGTTCAGGCGGTTGGCCTGCTCGGACAGGCGTGACAGGCGCAGCGGGGCGGTGGTGGCGTCCCAGCCGGCGCCGCGCATCAGCGGCTGGATGATGGCCAGGTCCAGGCCATCGCTGCGGTAGCGCCCGGCGCGGTTGGCGTTGTTCAGTTGCTGGGTCCAGCCCATGCTCAGGCGGGTGCCGTACTCGCCGAGCAAGCTGGTGGTAGGTGACAGGTTGGCATTGCGGGCGCGGTCGTCGCTGCCTTGGGTGGTGCGGTAGGTACTGTTGAGCACCAGCTTGGGGTTGAAGGCATCTTCGGCCACCCGCAGGTCGAACTTCTGCGCCACCCGTTGCAGGTACGCGCTGCGAATCGCTGGGTTGTTGCGCAGGCCCAGGTACACCGCGTCGCCCAGGGTCAGGGTAGTGAGCTGGGCATTGAGCGAGACACTGCGCTCATAGCCGCTGCGCGTGGTGGTCGGCGCTGAAGGGCGGATCACGATATCGGCGGCCACGCAGGGCAGGCTCAGCAGGGCCATCAGCCACAACAAGGGCTTATTCATCGCGCAGGGCCTCCACCGGCTGCAAGCGTGACGCCGAAACGGCCGGGTAGATCCCAAAAAACAACCCCACCAGCAACGTACTGCCCACTCCCAGGGGCAGCGCCAACACGGCCAGGGAAAACTGCCAGCCCGACAGCCAGGCGTATAGATAGGCTGCCCCCATGCCCAGTACCGCGCCACACAGTGCGCCGACGGCGGTGAGGGTGACGGCTTCGAGCAGGAACAGGTTGCGGATGTCGCGCTGGCGAGCGCCAAGGGCCATGCGGATGCCGATTTCCCGGCGGCGTTCCGAGACATTCATCAGCATCACATTCATCACGCCGACCCCGCCGCCCACCAGGGAGATGGCGCCCAAGGCCAGCAGCAGATAGGCGAATGTGCGGCTTTGCCGGGTCATGCCGTCGATCATTTGCTGGGGGATCTGGATCTCGACGGTGTGCTCCGTGAGTTGCGCGCCCAAGGCCTTGGTGGCGCCTGCCGCGATGCGCTCCATGTCCTGGCCGGCTGCAGCGCGCAGGACCACGCTGCCGACCTGGGGTGAGGAATAGATGCGCAGCATGCCTGGGGCAGGGATGAACAGTGACTCGTTGGTTTGCAC
This sequence comes from Pseudomonas sp. MF09156, assembly GCF_059862305.1. Lineage (NCBI taxonomy): Bacteria > Pseudomonadati > Pseudomonadota > Gammaproteobacteria > Pseudomonadales > Pseudomonadaceae > Pseudomonas > Pseudomonas sp. MF09156. The sequence goes on along the minus strand of NZ_JCBCUR010000004.1, from coordinate 422,758 downwards.
CGGGATCAGCATCGACCGTGGCTGGTTCTGCAGGATGCCGATGATGAGGAACAGATAGTCGTTGACCCGCACCCGGTCGCCCAGGCGCAACGGGTCACCGGGCGCGCTTAACGCCTGGGCGATCTGGTCGCCGATCACCGCGAAGGTTTCGCCGCTGTCGAATTCGGACAGGAAGCGCCCTTCACGCAGCACCAGGCGCATGGCGTCCTTGAGACCTGGGGTGCTACCAACCAAGCCGGCGTTGGTGGTGCGGCCATGAAAGACGACCGGCCCGCTGAACGAGGAAATCGCGCCGATGTGGGCGATGCCCGGCACCGCCTGGCGTACGGCTTGCAGATTGAGGCGGGTGGGCATATGCGCGGTGCTGTTGCCCTTGGGTGGGAACTGCGCCACCAGGGTGTCGGTGCCCATGTCCTTGAAAATCATCGCCGCATCTTCGGCGGCGTTATGCCCGATATTGATCAGCGCGACCACCGATGAACTGCCGATGACGATCCCCAGCAAAGCCAGGATCGAGCGCTTGCCCAGGGTTCGCAGGCTGACAAATGCTTCATGCAACAACTGGCTCAGGCTCTGTTCGACCCGCAGGCTCATACGCATTCAGCCTCATGGACCACGCCGTTGCGCACCAGGATCTGGCGCCTCAGGCGTGCGGCGATATGCGCGTCGTGGGTGACGATGATCAAGGTGACACCCTGCTCGCGGTTCAGGGCCAGCAGCAGGTCCATGATGTCCTGGGCGGTGTGGCTGTCGAGGTTGCCGGTGGGTTCGTCAGCCAGAATCACCGCCGGTGAGCCCACCAGCGCCCGGGCAATGGCCACCCGCTGGCGCTGGCCGCCGGACAGGTCGGCGGGGCGGTGGTGGGCCCGTTCGGCCAGGCCTACCTGCTCAAGCATATGCAGGGCCCGCGCCACCGATTCCTGGCGCGACACGCCGCGATAGGCCAGGGGCAGGGCGACGTTGTCCAGGGCGCTGAGGCGCGGCAGCAGGTTGAAGCTCTGGAACACAAAACCGATCTGTTGGTTGCGGATCGCGGCCAGTTGATCTGGCGTTGCGTGGAAAATGTCATGGTCGGCGAAGCGATAGGCGCCGCAGTCGGGCAGATCCAGCAGGCCGAGGATATTGAGCAGGGTGCTTTTGCCGGAGCCCGAAGCGCCGAGGATGCCGCAGCTGTCTCCACGGGCGATGGACAGGCTGACATCATTGAGAATGGCCAGGTGCTGTCCGGCCAATTGATAGCTTTTACCGATGCCTTGCAGGGAAATAAAGCCTGGGAGCGTTGGGGTATCTGTCATCATGACTACGCCTTGCGCTGCGGCAATCCGACCTGCTCCTGAAAATTTTTGTAACATCTTCAGGGCCTGCGTGGCAGCTGCCAACAGCTGGTTTTTATTCTTGTTTTAAAAATATTGTTTGAATAGTAACCGTGATCCAGCGGCTTCGCCAGCCACAGAGATAGAGCGGTTTTTCTGCTGCTAGAGCCGATACCGGTGGCTTGAAAACGCCCGGGCCAACCCTTGGCAAACCGTTGCGAGGGTAACCATCAGTGCGTTTGGATAGTATGGTGCAGTGTCACTACTTGCTTTCGAGCACCCGCCCCGGTATAAAAAATCAAATTTTTTTTTAAAACATATTTCCCCCGTGGAACTTATATGGTCGCGAAGAAACTCAGCGCTCCAAATGTAACCAAGACTCGACTGCTGGATGCGACAGAGGCTCTCTTCATCAAATACGGCTACGACGCCGTGTTATTGCGGCAAATCACTGAGAAGGCTCAGGTCAACCTCGCCGCTGTAAATTATCATTTCGGGGACAAGGACTCCCTGATGAAAACATTACTCATGCAACGCCTGGAGCCGCTCAACGAGCAGCGCCTGGAATTGCTTGCCCGCTGCGAGGCAGAGTCTGACGGCCCGCTCGATTGCGATACCTTGCTCGGCGTGCTGTTCGCCCCGGCCATGGGCCTGGAGCGCAGTGATCCGGCCAGCGGCGAAGGGCGCTCTTTCATCCGCTTCCTTGGCCGGGTCTATAGCGATACGTCGCCGTTTATCCAGGAATACCTCAAGGTCCACTACCAGCCGGTGTTCCAGCGCTTCTTTGAAGCCTTCGCCCTGGCACTGCCCGACCTGCCGCGCAATGAGCTGGGGGTGCGCCTGCAATTTGCCTTGAAGGCGATTTCCGGGGTGATGGCCGGCACCGAACTGCGCCTGCTGATGAACTCCATGAGCCTGGGGCGCCCGGCTACGGATGCGGAGGTGATGGCCAAGCTGATCACGCTGGTCTCGGCGGCCATTCGTGTACCGCAGCAAAGCCCGGAAGCCGAAACGGCGCTGGCGCGGGTGCTTGACACCCAGCGGGCGATTCGTGGCCAGTCCGCGCTGCCGGCAACGGGCAAAGTCGCGCGCTGATCAAATGGCGCGCAAAAAAAAGCCCGCTGGGGCGGCGGGCTTGATATGCAACGTTTGTAACGGATGAGGCTTCACAGTACGTCTGCGGATGTGAATAAAACGTGAAAAAAATGTGGATCCAATATTAATTCACAACGTTTTTTCAGATCTTCCACGCCTTGGCGCTTTTCGCCAACCGGGCGTGCATCGCGTCGACATTTGCCGCCAGTTGCGCGGTCAATAGCCGATAGCCATCCAACGCGCTGTGCACTGGAACCTCCAGGGGGGCTTGAGGATCAGGCGCAGCAAGGCTGGTTCGTTCCAAGCGTTGCGTGGCTCCCGATTGCAGGGCCCGCGCCATCCCGATCAACTGCACGCGAATCTGCCGATGCTCGGCCTTGAGTGCCAGCTGCAAGCGCGCCATCGCCTGTTCATCCCGTGGATCGGGGCGCGTATTGCCAAGGATTTCCAGGGTGCTGATGCACATCCGCAGGTGGCGTTGGATCGCATCCAGCTCGGTCATGGAAATCCGCACCTCCTTGGACACCGAGGGCATCAGCGAACGCAGTTGCAACATTGCCGCATTCAAACGATTGAGCAGCTTGAGATGCTCATCATCGGTAACCGATTGGCCACTGATGATCCGGCTGTAGATCGCGGCGCAATCGCGCAGGGCGCTGGCCAGGTTGTAGCGCCAGGAATACACCGCATACAGCGGCAGGGCGAAGGAAAACGCCAGGGCCAGGGCAATGCCGATCAAAATGTCGACCGTACGCCACAGGCCATCTGACAGCGGGTTATCCCCGTGGCCGGCGACGATAAATACCGTGATCCCCGATAGCAACGCGGTGTACCCACCCTTGCCGATGGCGTGATAGGAAAAGAAGCCACACACCACCGACATCAACAGGTACGTCAACAATGGCTGGCCGAAGTACGCCTGTTGCGCTACCAGCAACAGGCCCACACTGGCACCGATCAGCGTGCCGTAGGCCCGTTCCACGGCTTTCTTGCCGATATTGCCGTGGTGCTGCAAGCCGCCAATCACCACCAGCATGGTCACCGAGGCCCATTCACCATGGGGCAGGTTGATACCGGTGGTCAGCAGGATGGTCGCAAGCAGGCCGATGGAAACCCGTACGGCGTGGATCAGTTTGGCATGGCGATAGCGGCGATACGGGTCGAGCAGGGGCCGCAACAGGCGGCGGGCGAAGGGCGGCAGATTCATCGGGCTTAAGCAGGCCTCATCTTTAGATGTTATGCGGTCCAATGTGGGAGCTGGCTTGCCTGCGATAGCATCACCCCGGAGCAACTGATACACCGAGGCGCCTGCATCGCGGGCAAGCCCGCTCCGACATGGGAGCAGTTTAGAAAATATAGTCGGTGGTCAAGAAGCTCGACGCCCGGTCGCGAATGATATCGCTGATCAGTGCTTTGTTGTTGTCCTGGAACTTGGTTGCCACCAGGGTGCGAATCGAGAACACCCGCAGGGCGTCATGCACCGACAGCGTGCCCTCGGCCGAGTTCTTGCGGCCATTGAACGGGAACGTGTCGGGGCCGCGCTGGCATTGGGCGTTGATATTGATCCGGCCCACCTGGTTGGCGAAGGTGTCCACCAGGCGCCCGACGTGTGCCGGGTCGGTGCCGAAGATACTCAGCTGTTGGCCGAAATCCGATTCCAGGACGTAGTCGATCACCGTGTCCAGATCGCGGTAGGGCACGATCGGTACCACCGGGCCGAACTGCTCCTCGTGATACACGCGCATCTGCGGGTTCACCGGGTACAGCACCGCCGGGTAGAAGAACGAGCCACGGCTGGCACCGCCGTTGGCGTTCACCACCCTGGCCCCGTGTTGCACGGCATCGGCCACCAGGCCGTTGAGATAATCCACCTTGCCCACTTCCGGCAGCGGCGTCAGTGAGACGCCGTCCTCCCATGGCATGCCCGGCTTGAGGGTGGCGAGTTTCTGGTTGAATTTCTCGATGAAGCGCTCGACCACTGACTCATGCACAAACAGGATTTTCAACGCGGTGCAGCGCTGGCCGTTGAAAGACAGCGAACCGGTGAGCGCTTCGTTGACCGCGTTATCCAGGTCGACCTCTGGCAGCACGATGCCGGGGTTTTTCGCATCCAACCCCAGGGCTGCACGCAGGCGATGGGGGCGCGGGTGCAGCTTCTTCAAATCACTGGCCGCCTTGTTGGTGCCGATAAACGCAAAGATATCCACCTTGCCGCTGGCCATCAGCGCACTGACGGTTTCCCGCCCGCTGCCATAGATCACATTGATGACCCCGGCCGGGAAGCTGTCGCGGAACGCTTCCAGTAACGGGCGGATCAACAGCACGCCGAGCTTGGCCGGCTTGAACACCACGGTGTTGCCCATGATCAGCGCCGGGATCAGCGTGGTGAAGGTTTCATTGAGCGGGTAGTTGTAAGGGCCCATGCACAGCGCCACGCCCATGGGCACGCGGCGGATCTGCCCCAGGGTGTCCTGTTCCAGCTCGAAGCGGCTGGAGCGGCGGTCCAGCTCCTTGAGGGCGTTGATGGTGTCGGTGATGTAGTCACAGGTGCGGTCGAACTCTTTCTGCGAATCCTTGAGGTTCTTGCCGATTTCCCACATCAGCAGTTTCACCACGGCATCGCGCTGTTCGCGCATGCGCCGCAAAAACGCCTCGACATGCTGGATACGCTCGACCACCCGCATCGTAGGCCATTGACCCTGGCCACGATCATAGGCCCGCACTGCTGCGTCGAGGGCGAGCAGGGCGGTTTCGGCGTCCAGCAAGGGCGTGCTGCCGATAATCACTGGCGTGTCGCCTTCAGCGCCTGCCAACTGGACCGGGCTGCGCACCTGGGCCAAGGGACCGTTCCAGATGCGCAACTGGCCGTCGACCAGGTAGTCGCGCTGTTCGATGGGGGCGGCGAGGCGAAATTGCTCGGGAATGTCATTGGCGGTGGGAAACAGATTGGCAAGCAGGTGATTGGTGGTCATGTCGCTACCCCTGGAGTGGTTGCACAGCTTGAGTCAGAGATTCCTCCATCCGAGGGCTCTGTTGCAAGGCTTACACGTATTTCCCTACGCACAGTGGGGCTGTGCCGGGTAAACTACGCGGCTTTCTTGAAGGAGTTCATATGAGTCAGTACCAGCCGGGCATTCTTGCCGCACCGGTGCCGTTGCAGGCACGCCATCTGTTTTTTGCCATCGAGTCCATCGACGCGGTGCCGGCTGCGCTCGACGCGTTGGTACAGTTGGTCGACTCGGCAGTGGTGGTGGGGTTGGGTGAGCCGCTGGTCAATGCACTCGGCGCCCGCATCGAAGGGCTGCGCAGCTTCCCACACGTTTCGGCGCCCGGTGCCAACAACCCGTCCACCCAGCAGGCGCTGTGGTGCTGGCTGCATGGTGAAGACCGTGGTGAATTGCTGTTGCGCAGCCGGGCCTTTGAAAAGGCCCTGGCGCCGGCGTTTCGCCTGGTGCAGATGACTGAAGGTTTCCGCTACAAGACCGGTTTTGACCTGACCGACTACGAAGACGGCACCGAAAACCCCCACGACGACGCGGCAATCGAAGCCGCCGTCGCCGGCAGCGGCGCCAGCTTTGCCGCGATCCAGCAGTGGCAACATGACCTGGACGGGTTCGCCGCCTTACCGGCCGAGGAGCGTGACCACATCATCGGGCGTCGCCATGGCGATAACGAAGAGCTGGACGACGCCCCCGAGTCGGCCCACGTCAAGCGCACCGCCCAGGAGAGCTTCACCCCCGAAGCCTTTGTGGTGCGCCGCTCCATGCCCTGGGCCGAAAACGGCCAGGCGGGGTTGATGTTCCTCGCGTTCGGCCATTCCTTCGATGCCTTTGAAGCCCAGTTGCGCCGCATGAGCGGCCTGGAAGACGGGATTGTCGACGGCCTGTACCGCATCAGCACGCCGTTGACCGGTGGTTACTACTGGTGCCCGCCACTCAAGGACGGGCACCTGGACCTTAGCGCGATCTGCGCCTGACCCGCTTGCCGCCGAGAGCGGCTAGCGATCAGTTGTCTTTCAAGGCCTTCAACCACGCTGGATCCAGGCGTGTTTGCTCGGCCTTGATCCCCAGCGCCTTCATCTGCGCCTTATGTTTCTCGACCTCGGCGACCAGTTGTGCCTGGGCGCTGGTATTGGCATCCAGCTCGTGCATCTGCGTCAGCCCCAGGTGATAGAACCGCAGCAGCTTCATGGCCGTCGGATCGTTGGCCTGTACCCGCTCGGTCACCTTGTGCATCACATTGGTCACCCGCATCAGGCTGCGCTTGAGCTGCCAGCCATAGATCGCCGGCGCGAGCCAAGCCTGTGACCAGAGCGGGCCACGTACCAGGGCGATGGTCAGCACCACACCCGCCACCACACCGCCGACATTGAAGCGAAAGTTGTCGCCGCCAGGCTCGCCAAACAACATCACCGCCAGGCTCGACAACAGCATGGCCAGGGCGATGAAGATCACCGCGACGATCAACGTGCTGCGGCGGGTCTGCTGGCGATAGGTTTGCGGATCGACAGGTTTGATCTCAAACATGCGGGGGGCAGTCTCCATGAGCTAAGTAGGGGTATTGCGCGGCGCGGCATCTTCTCACGGTTTGTTGGCGGGCGTGAGAAAGTTGAACGATGGCGGTCGGGGTTTTCTCTAAGAAATGTGTGCATCGTGAGCAAAGCGAAGGAGATGGCTGTGACTGAACAATCGAAAAAGCCCGCTGGCCCGCATTCCTCGGAACACGCCAGTGACCAGCACGATCTGGGTTTTGATCCAGACTCCCCGGACGTGGCCGACCCGCAGGTTGACCCCGTCGGCCCGGCCATTGCCCCGCTGGACAAGCAGCACAAAGCCGGCAAGCAGCCGGCCTATGACCCCCTGGGCAACCTGAAACCCAAATAGCCCCCACAACTGTAGGCGCCGGCTTGTCGGCGATGAGGCCCTTTGGCTATTGCCCATCGCCGACAAACCATCCCCTACAAATGCTTGGGCGCGAGCCAGGTAACCTCGGTGATGCCGTATTTCTCCGCCCATGGCCGGGTAGTCTTCTTGGTGCGCTCATGGCCAGGACGGCCAATACGCCCGACATGGGCCACTCCCGCATCACAGCTGGCCCAATGCCATGCCTCGGCGTTGTTCATCACCTCCGCCCGCACCACAAAGGACTTGGGTTCGCCGTGCAGCCTGTAGTGGATGGTGTAGATCGTTGCCGTGCCCATATTGCCTCCCTGTTTTGATATGGAGTTGATGCAATTAGGTTCAGAAAGGTTCAGAAAGTTTGTGCCACATCCCTACGACCCATTGCCACAGATCAGTATTGGCAGCGGCAACGGTTACGGGTATTAGTGGAACCTTCGCCCCGCGCCCAAGGATCGCGCCATGTCCCAGGATTCACCGAGCCTGACCCACAGCCGCCTGTACCTGCAACGCCTGGGGTATGACACCCCGCCCGCGCCCACATTGGCGACTCTGGCGCAGTTGCAATTGCGCCATATCAGTACCTTCGCCTTCGAGAACCTCTCGGTCCTGTCACACCTGCCGGTGCCCCTTGACCTGGCCAGCATCGAGCAAAAAGTCCTGTTCGACGGGCGGGGGGGCTATTGCTATGAACTGAACCAGATGTTCCTGGCCTTGTTGCAAGAGCTGGGCTTCGAGGCGCGAGGAATCACCGGTCGGGTGGTGATCGGCGGGCCGCCTGATGCGCATACCGCGCGCACCCATCGCCTGAGCCTGGTGACCCTTGAGGGTGTGCGCTACATCAGCGATGTCGGGTTTGGTGGCATGGTGCCAAGCAGCCCCTTGCAACTGGACAACCTGGCGCCACAGGCCACCGCCCATGAGCCCTATCGCCTGACCTTGAATGCCGGCAGCTACACCCTGTGGGCCCAGGTAGGCGAGGAGTGGCGTGGGCTGTACGTGTTCGACCTGCAGTCGCAGTCGCACTACGACTATGAAGTGGGCAACTGGTATGTCTCCACTCACCCAGACTCGCCATTTCGCAGGCAGTTGAAAGTGGCGTTGATCGCACCGGGGCTGCGCCGCACCTTGAACAATGGCAACTACGCGGTTCATCACCTGGGCCGCGACAGCGAGAAACGCACGATCAGCGATGTCGACGAACTGTTGGCGCTGCTGCAGCAGGCGTTTGGTTTGCGCGTACCCGAACACCCGCAACTACGCCTGCGACTGGCGCAAATATTGGCCCAGACTTGATGCGGATTTGTATAGAGGCTTGATCTAGAGCCTTCGCTGAAGCGTTTTACCTCCGAATCCAAGGCAAATTAAATCGAACCTTTTGCAAAACAGGGGGTTCGAACCGATTCCTGAATAATTTGCCCACCTCAAAGGAGATGTAAAACGATGTCCAGACTATTCGGAAAAATCCTCAAGAATTCTTCGGTCCTGGCCCTGGTTGCCGCGCCGGCCGTGGTTTTTGCTGCACCGTCCACCGACCCGATTTCCACCTTCGGTATCCTGGGCAGCTACAACGACTTCAAGCTCGAAGGCGGTAGCGAAAGCGAAAAGGACCATATGCCGCAAGCCGGGCTGTTCTATAACTTCGGCAACAAGCTGACTGCCGAATCCGGCTTCATCTACCAGGCCGGTGTAGACGCCAAGTTCGGCAAGAAAAGTGACAACAAGCTCAAGGACGGCCAGGCCGATCTCGATCTGGGCTGGCGCGCCGCCCTGGATGCGCGCAACTTCGTCGATGTGCTGGTCGGTGGTGGCTACAGCTGGACCCGTTATGAGCCGGACTCTGGCGACTACGACATGAAACTCACCAGCAAGTCGCCGTTTGCCAAGGCGGCGGTGGGTTACAACCATCAGTTCGACAGCATGACCATGCGCGTCGAACTGGGTGCGCGCCACACCCTCGACGGCCGCGCCAAGCTCAAGGTCGACGGCATCGGCAGCGACACCGTGGACCTCAAGGACCGCACCAATCCCTACGCCGAAGTCAGCCTGCTGATGAACCAGAACGGCGACCTGCCAGTGATGGCAGGCCTGTATTACACCCGCACTGAGTACAAGCTCGATGAGGATTCCGAAGTAGCCGATAACACCAAGCTCAAGCGCGATGAGTACGGCTTCAAGGTCGGCCTGGCGTTCTAAGCCAGTTGTCGCGGGCGCCGGCGGTCTGTGATGGAGCGCCGGTCGCCCGACCCTGTCCGCCCAAGCCCCCCTTTGTGTCCCCCAATACCCTCAACACCGCGCCGCCACTGACTTAGTGTGAACCCTGCTGTTCACACAACAAGAGAGGGTGGCTATGTGGTCTACAACCCCCCGTCGCATGGGGTTGCTGCTGGCCTTGCTGGGCCTGCTGTCAGCCTGTAACGACAAACCGCAACATCCCCCGCCCGCCACGGCGAGCAACGCCGTGCCCACCGACCTGGCGCTGGCCCGGCTCTACGACACCAGTTGCAAACTCTGTCACGCCAACCCTGCATCCGGCGCGCCACTGACCGGCGACAGCCAGGCCTGGGCCCCACGTGTTGCCCAGGGCGCAGACACGCTGCTGGACCATACCCTCAACGGCTACCACGGCATGCCGCCGATGGGTCTGTGCATGCAGTGTTCCGAGGAGCAGTTCCTGGGGCTGATCAGCTTCATGGCCGGTGTTCACATTCAATAATAATGGGGTAGGTGATGGTGCTTTCACGCAGGCAACTGTTGCAGCGTTCGGCCGCAGTCGGCGCGTTCCTGGCAATCAGCAGCAACCCGGCGCTGGCCCAGTTGGCCCGGGCGCCGCGCTTGATCCCGTGGCGCAACTGGTCGGGTGCACAAGCCTGCCTGCCCCTGGAGCGCCTGGCGCCCAAGGACCTGGATGAGTTGGTGCTGGTCATCCGCCACGCCCCGGGCAAGGTCCGCCCGGTGGGTTCGGGCCATTCATTCAGCGCCTTGGTACCGACAGATGGCACGTTACTGTCGCTGAGTTTTTTCAATGGTTTGCTCGATCACGACCCCGGCAGCCTGCAAGCCACCTTTGCCGCCGGTACGCCCATGTCCCGTATGGGGCCTGCGCTCAAGGCGGTCGGCCAGGCGCTGCCGAACATGGCAGATATCGACTACCAGACCCTGGCCGGCGCCATTTCCACCTCGACCCATGGCACCGGGGTCGGTTTTACCTCGTATTCTGCCGGTGTCACCGGCCTGCAACTGGTGACGGCCCAGGGCGAGGTGCTGGAGTGCGACGCTGGGCGTGAGCACGAGGTGTTCAACGTCGCCCGTGTGTCCCTGGGCGCGCTTGGCGTGGCCACCCGCGTGCGCATGCAAAACCGCACGCCTTACCGCCTGCGGGAGCGCCAATGGATCGCCCGCACCGAGGAGCTGTTGGAGGACGTGGCAAACAACACCCGGGAGAACCAGCACTGGGAGATGCTGGTGGTGACCCATTCCGACTACGCGTTGTCCATCGCCCTCAACGAAACCAGCGAAGCCCCGACCCCGCCAATCGACCCGGCAGAGGCGGGCGGCAATGAGTTCGTGTCGATTATCGAAAACCTCGACAAATATGCCAGCGACTTCCCCGCAACCCGCCGCACACTGCTCAACAGCCTGCGCTATTTCGCCAGCTTCCAGGACCGGGTGGCCGAATCGTTCGAGGTCTACGCCAACGTGCGCAATGTGCGTTTCAACGAGATGGAGTATTCGGTGCCCGCCGAACATGGCCCGGCCTGCCTGCGGGAAATCCTCAAGTTGATCCGCGACAAGGACCTGCGTACCTGGTTTCCCATCGAGTACCGCTACGTCAAGGCCGACGATATTCCCCTGAGCATGTTTGAAGGCCGCGACAGTTGTTCGATCTCGGTGCACCAGCACTACACCATGGACCATCACAACTTCTTTGCCGCGGTCGAGCCGATCTTCTGGAAATACGCCGGCCGGCCGCACTGGGGCAAATTGCATAGCCTCAATGCCCGCACCTTGCAGGGCCTGTATCCGCGCTGGAATGAGTTCGCGCGGGTGCGCCAGGCCCTCGATCCCGGCGGCAAGTTCCTCAACGCGCACCTGTCATCCATCCTGGGAGTTGCCTGATGAACCGCAGAAACTTCATGGCCGGCACCCTCGGCGCCGGAGCCTTGCTGGTGGCGGGCGCGGCGCTGCTGCGTCCGGCTGATCGGGGCGCGCCGTACAGCGCGTATTTTCGCCAGTTGAACCACCAGCTCAAGGCCCATGGGCCGATGCGTCCGGTGTTGCTGATTGACCTGGATCGTCTGGATCACAACATCGACATCGTGATGCAATCAGTGCGGCGCGGCGGCAAGCACCTGCGGCTGGTGGAAAAATCCCTGCCTGCGCCGGGGCTGTTGGCCTACATTGCCCAGCGCGCCGGCACACAGCGCCTGATGTCGTTTCACCAACCCTTTCTGAACCATGATGCCCAGGTGTTCCCCGACGCCGATATCCTGCTGGGCAAGCCGTTGCCGGTGCGTTCTGCCGAGCTGTTTTATCAAGGGCACCAGGGGCCTTTCGACCCCGCCCGGCAATTGCAGTGGCTGCTGGATACGCCACAGCGCCTGCAGCAATACCTGGCGCTGGCCCAGGGCCTGGGCACACGGCTGCGGATCAATATCGAGCTGGATGTGGGCCTGCATCGCGGCGGTATCAGCGATAACGCAGTGTTGGGGCAGATGCTCGGACTGATCAGTGCGCATCCCCAGCATCTGGAGTTTGCAGGGTTCATGGGCTATGACCCGTTTGTCGGCATGGGCGTGCCGGGCATCCTGGGCTCGCCCCAGGCGTTGTTCGACAAGGTCATGCAGCGTTACCACGGTTTTGTCGACTTTACCCGCCAGCAGTTTGCCGCGTTGTGGCGTGATGGCCTGACGCTCAATACCGCTGGCAGCCCCAGCTATGGGATGCATGAGCAGGAGCAGTTGAGCAGCGAAGTCTCTGTGGGCACCGCCATGCTCAAACCCACGCATTATGATTTGCCCTCCCTCAGCGAGCACGTCCCGGCGGCCTACATCGCCACGCCGGTGCTCAAAAGCACCGGCGCGGTCAACATCCCGGCGCTGGATGACAAGTCCCGATTGCTGTCTTGGTGGGATCGCAACCAGCGCGCGACGTTCTTTATCTATGGCGGTAACTGGATGGCTGAGTTCGAGTCGCCCCTGGGGCTGCAAAGTAATGGCTTGTATGGCCGCAGCTCCAATCAGGAGATGGTCAATGGTTCGCCGGGGGTTGGCTTGAACATCGACGATCAGGTGTTCTTGCGCCCGACTCAGACTGAGTCGGTGCTGTTGCAGTTTGGCGATCTGCTGGCGGTGCGCGGCGGCAAAATTGTCGACAGCTGGCCGGTCTACACGGGTTGAAACTGCGCATGCCTGTGTAGGAACCGGCCTGTGGCAAAGGCCTTGTTGCAGGGCGGCTACAACGCAAACGGGATCGTTAGCTTGGCCCACAACATGTCGCCTTGCGGCCGGTTCTCTACATCAAATTCCTTGGCCCAGCGGATCTCCCCACTGGCGTACTTGAGAAAGGTGAAGTACACCGCCGGCCCCACCGCAAACACCTGGCCCCGCACCCCATCGTCGACGTCTTCGCCGTAGATAGTGGTGACAGTGCGCCCGTACTGCTTATCGTCAGTCGTCTGCTTGAGATAGTAGCCATTGATGCCCAGGCTGACGTTGTCGCTCACTTTGTAGCTGGCCGAGTAGTCGAAGTGGAAAATCTGCCCGGAGCGGTAGTCGGTGTCGTGGTTTTCCTGGTTGAAGCTGTAGGTGGTCTTGATCGACAGTTCAGTGCGCTCGTTGGGTAGCCATGTCACCGACACCAGCGGCTTGTAGGTGTAGAAGTTGTTGCTGGTGTTGGCCAGGCGCGAGGCATCGTATTCACCGGTAGGCACAGTGATTTCCACGGCGGTGCCCAGGGTCAGGTTTTTGCCCAGGTCCCACAGGATGATCGGCGCGATGGTGGTGTCGCCCATGCTTTCGCGTTGGTCCGACATGCCGAACAGCGCCACTTGTTGCTTGAGGTATGGCTGGGCAATGTAGCCGCCCAGCCGCCCGCCAAACACCCGCAGCGGGCTCAGGTAGTCCAGGCGCGGGATGATCGCGTCCGAGCGGATCTTTACCTGCGCTACTTTGCCCCCCAGGGAGCTGATGTCCAGTTTCGTCGCTTCATAGTGGTTGTAGTAAAGGTTGAAGGCGAACATGTGGTCCGGCAGGTGATCGACATCCAGGGGCAGGATGTAAAAGCCATCGGTACCGGGACCGATATTGTCCACGCCGCCCTCCGTGGCCAGGGTCGGCAGGCTGATAAGGGCCAGGGCAAGGGGCAGGGGGGCAAGCGCGCGGGTTGGGTTCATGGCTGGGCTCATTATTATTGTTGGAAGGTCGGCCCTCACCGGGGCCTAGCCCATACAAATAAGCCCTTGGCGTCCCAGTGGGCAGGGTATTGGCGGCCACATAAGGGGGCTTTGCCGGACACCGTTCATTCAGAGTGCGGCGAGCCTTGCAAGCACCTATGATTGTCAGGATGTTTCTAAAACAATAACCGGGCATAGAGTCGGGAATCGCAGATCCATGCACAGCAAAACCGTTGATCCACACTACGAATTGGCGCTGGTGTCGCCTTTTCTCCTGCAGACCCTGGGGCAGGTCGTGGCGCAGAAGGGCGCCAATGCCGAGCATCTGTGCCGTGGCCTGGGGTTTACCCTGGCCGACCTGGAAGACCCGGCGCTACGCATTTCCTATCGCCAGGCGGTGGCGATGATCCAGCGTGCCCTCAAGATCCTGCCCGGGCAGGGCCTGGGCCTGTGTGTCGGCAATCAGAACGTGCTGGGCACCCTGGGCCTGCTGGGGCATGTCATCTCGTTGTGCAAGACCTTGCGCGATGCCTTTGCCGTGGGCGAGCGCCACCAGCACACCTCCGGCGGTATCGCCACCTCACGCACCCATGAAGGCACGCAGGAGGTCATGGTGGATGTCGAATGCCTGTTGCCTTATGCCGAGGTCCAGGTGTTTGCCGCCGAGGAGTTCTTCGCCAGCCTCATGATCTACGGTCGCACCCTGGTGGGCAGCGAGTTCAAGCCATTGCGCATGGAATTCATGCATGCGCCGCCGGTGTATGCCGGCGAGTACCAGCGTTTGTTCGGTGACGATGTGCGCTTTGGCTGCCTGCATAACCGCATGGTCCTGGAGACCCGGTGGCTTGATGTGCCGTTGCCCAACCACCATGCCCTGGCATTGCGTCAGGCCCTTGGCTTGCTGGAACTGGAAAGTGCCGAACTGCACCGCAAAATGGACCTGATCCAGGCGGTGGAACGCGCCATTTCCCGCGACTTGCAGGGCAGCCAGCTAGAAAAAGTTGCCCGTGACCTGAACATGAGCGGGCGCACCCTGCGCCGGCGCCTGACCGACCATGGGCTGACGTTCGAAGCCTTGCTCGAACAGGTACGTCGCTCCCGCACCATGGGGCTGCTGGGCAACCCCGGGTTGTCCATCGAGCGTATTACCCAAGAGGTCGGCTACAGTGACGTACGCAGTTTTCGCCGGGCGTTCAAGCGCTGGACGGGGCTCAGCCCCAGTGCGTTTCGGGGCATGTCCACGGATTTGCATTGAACCCCGCAGCCCGCTCAGTGCCACATTAGGGCAACGCACACTTATCTGGAGGTTGGCATGCGCACCATCGATCTGGCGGGTACCCCGGTTCCGGTCATCGGCCAAGGCACTTGGCGTATGGGTGAAGACCCTGGACAGCGAACGGCACAAGTCGCTGCGCTGCAACTGGGCATCGACGAAGGCATGACCCTGATCGACACCGCCGAGATGTACGGCGAGGGCGGTGCTGAAGAAGTGGTCGGGCAGGCGATCCAGGGGCGCCGCGAGCAGGTGTTCCTGGTCAGCAAGGTCTACCCCCACAACGCCAGCAAAGCCGGGATTCCCCGCGCCTGCGAAGCCAGCCTCAAGCGCCTGGGTACCGACCACATCGACTTGTACCTCCTGCACTGGCGCGGGCAATACCCCCTTGCAGAAACGGTTGAAGCCTTTGAACGGCTGCGTGACGCCGGCAAAATCGGGCGCTGGGGTGTGTCCAACTTCGACGTCTCGGACCTTCAAGAGTTGGCATCACCTGCTTGCGCCACCAATCAGGTGCTCTACAACATCGAACAACGCGGCATCGAGTTCGACCTGTTGCCCTGGTGGCAACAACACAACCTGCCGTTGATGGCGTACTGCCCAATCGCCCAGGGTGGACAGCTGCTGGCCAGCCCCACCCTCAAGCAGATTGCCCGTCGCCATGGGGTGACACCGGCCCAGGTTGCCCTGGCGTGGGTATTGCGCCAGGACGGCGTTATCGCCATCCCCAAGGCCGTAACCCCCGAGCACGTGCGCCTCAACGCGGCGGCGGCCAGGCTGGTGCTCGACGAGCATGACCTGGACGCCATCGACCGGGTATTCGGTGCGCCGATACGCAAGCATCCGCTGGCAATGGTGTGATGTCGCGACGCGATGCCGTCTTCGCTGCCCGCAAAGGTTACCCGCTACGGTCAGCCAGGCCATGTAACTGACAGTACTCAGCCCACTCCAGGCCTGCCATCTGGGCCACTTCCTTATGCACTTCCAGGCGCTTGGTCTCGAACTCCAGCGGCGACTGGCTGATCAGCTGCAGCGTCAGCTCCCAGGCGAACAGGTTCTGCGCCTCGGCCTCGGCCTCAAAGGCTTCGTGCAGGCGTTCGGCACGGTATTGGGCCATGGTTTCGCGCTTGGCCTGGGCGGCCAAGGGGTTCAGCGTGTCCAGTTCGGCGCGCAGCTGGGGGCGCTGCTCCAGGAAAATATCCAGGGCAAGCCGAAGGTTTTCGCCAGGTTCAGACAAGGGGTTACTCCAGCAGTACAGGTTGCCCGACCTCAGGACGAGGCTTGTTCGTAGCGGCTCTTGCGGCGGGCGCGTTTACGCAGGCGATTGGCCGTCCACTGTTGCAGCGGATCGAGCATAAAGAAAAACAGGTACGCAGCGAGCACCAGGGTCAAGTCGACCCAGGTTTTGCTGATAGGCCCTTCGACGGCTTCGACCGCGGCCTTGATCAAAAACAGTACGGCGACCCCACACAACCAGAGCACTACAGTGAAAACCAGAGGTCGTGCGCGATTTGAAATCCTGCGTTGCATGTTCAATACATCTCCCTGAGATCCCTGGGGCAGTCGGCGTACCGACCCCTTGGGTGTAAAAGTGGTCCGTGGCTCGAGTCGTTCGATACCGGCCTGGGGGTCGACAGACCCACGAAGCTGATGACCTGTGCGGGCTGCAGTTGGTTCCGAAAACCTGCTCCAGACGCGTGGGCGCAAGGCCCGTAAGCGCACTATTGTTTCAAAAAGCGTAGGAAATTACACCCTTGTCTGCACGCCAACTGGCCCCGCAAGACGGCGCATCGCCGCCAGACGCGGCAAAGTCCTTTCATTTTCGCGGCCTGCACGTGTAGCGTTAAGCCATCGTTGAAGACTCTGGTCGAGGGGCTGGCCCCGCTGGGATGGCCCCAGGGCAAGGAGATAATCATGGCGCAAACGCTGTTCAAACTCTTCTTCACCCGGCGCCTGGCGGCTTTGGCGAGCACAGAGTCGCTGCGGGCCATCCGCGAAGGCTTGCTATGGATCTTGCCGTGCCTGCTGGTTTCGGCAGGGTTCCTGCTGTTGTCTGAATGTGCGCGTATCCTCGATTTTCCCCCGCCGCTGGTGGCCTTCCTGGCGGGCCTGCATGCCAAGATCAGTTCAGTGATGCCGCTGCTGGTGGCGGCTTCCATCGGCTATATGCTGGCGATCCAGCACCGCTTGCCACAGTTGCCGGTGGCCTTCCTGTGCCTGGCGCATGTGGTCATTGCGACCTTTGTCCTGCGCGATTATCCACGGGCGTCGGCAACCTTCGTTCTGTTTATTGCTATTGCTTCGCCACTGATCAATGTCCCGGCGATTGCCTGGCTGCATCGGTGGCGCTGGACCCGCCTGGTCAACGAAGACCTGGTGGGGCACAACCTCAAGGGCACCGTCAACATGGTGGTGCCAGGGGCAATCACCGCATTGCTGCTGGTGGTGATCTTGTCGTTGCTGTTGCAGGTACCCCATGTGGTGCAGTTCCAGGGCCCGGTAATGCTTGATGCGTTGCAGTCGCCTTATGGCAGCGGGATGTTTGTCACGGCGATCAACTCGCTGCTGTGGTTTTTTGGCATCCATGGTGTGTACGCGATGCAACCGCTGTTTGACGCACTGGACCAGGCCGTGGTGCTCAACAGCACGGCGCTGGCGGCGGGGGAACCGATCCGGTACCTGTTGAACGGCGGCCTACTGGGCTGCTTTGCCTTTATTGGCGGGGCTGGCGGTTCCCTGTGCCTGTTGCTGGCGATCCTGCTGTTTTCCAAGACCCAATCCATGCGCCTGCTGGCAGTGGCCAGCCTGCCGCTGTCACTGTTCAACGTCAGCGAAGTGTTGCTGTTCGGCTTGCCGATCATCCTCAACCCGCGCCTGTTCATACCCTTTTTAGCCGTGCCGGTGATCAACACGGTATTGGCGTTACTGGTGGTGCAGGCCGGCTGGGTTTCGCCTGCGGTGGCCAGCGTGCCATTTACCGCGCCGGTGCTGCTCAATGCCTACCTGAGCACCCAGGGCGACCTGGCTGCGGTGGCGTTGCAACTGGTGCTGCTGGGCTTGGGCACGCTCGTCTATGCGCCCTACGTGCGCGCGATCCATCGCCAGGCGCAAGAGGGCGGTACGGTTTACCTCAAGTCATTTGACATGACCTTTCACGGGCTCGAAGAAAAAGGCCGCCTACTGGAACTGGACCCGGTGCTGGCGTCGCACAAGGCGCTGGCACGCCAGGCCATTGAGTTGAGCAGGATCCAGCAGATCAGCGACTACGAGTTCTACCTGGAGTACCAACCCCAGGTGTCCTCCCTGACGGGCCTGTGCACTGGCTGCGAAGCACTGATGCGGGCCCGCGACGGTCAAGGCAAGGTGCACTCGCCCTGGGAGTTCCTCCAGTGGCTGGCCCAGGCCCGGTTGATGCCGGACGTAGACTTGTGGGTCGCCTCCCAGGCCGTACGCCAATACCTGAAGTGGCAGAAAATCGGCTTTGCGCTGCCGATCACCATCAATGTCTCCAGTGCCACCCTGACCGCCCCGGCGTATGGCCGGCAACTGGTGCAAATCCTGTCCCAGGCCAACGGCCAGGTGTCGGTGGAGATTACCGAGGATGCGCTGGTGGGCGACATTCAGATGACCCGGCAGATGATCGAAAAACTGCAGGGCATTGGGGCCAAGGTCTATATCGACGACTTTGGCACCGGGTTTTCCGCGCTGAGTTATCTGCACCAGTTCCCGGTGGACTACATCAAGATCGACCGCAGCTTTGTCGTGGCCCAGCAGGACCCCAAGGGCGCCCAGGTATTGATCGGCATGTTGCGCTTTTGCGAAGCGCTGAACCTGGGAGTGGTGGTTGAAGGGGTGGAAACGGCCGAGCAATTGGCCTTCGTGCAGTCGGGCAGGGGCCACGCCGGGGCAGAGCTGATTATCCAGGGCTGGTATTTCAGCAAAGCATTGCCCTGTGACGGGGTACAAGACTTTGTGCGCAAATGTGCGGCCAATGGTAATGCGCAGGCCGGCGTATAAGTCCTTCTACATATAACCCGCGTATTGAAGTGTCCGTTTTAATGGGTATTCCTACTGCATACACAGCTAATTCGTAGGACTAGTCGCAAATGGAAAATGCCCTCTGGTGTGCGGCGTTTTTTCAGGTAGATTATTTAATACGAATTTTGAAAAAGAATTTTAAATTGAAACTTACTTAATGGCTGTGTCCTTGCTCAGTGTCTATGCCTTGGCTTTTAGTGCGGCAGGCATGGCATTTGAGGCGCGCAAGGATTTTAAGTTACACCTGCGCAAAGTTTGGCTTTTAGTGATTTGCCGATTAATCATTACGGCGGACTCAATGCGACTTTGACTCGGGAAGTTGTTGCTTAAACAAGTGTAAGTATATCGTTAGTTGAATTTGAATTTGGCTGGAAAGAGCGTCTTGCGGTTTACCGTGGGCGCTTGATCATGGCCATTATCCCGGCGACTTAGTTCGCTATTTATGTGAGGAAAAATAATGAAAAGCTTGAAGACCCTCGTTTGTATAAGTTCCTTTGCTCTGCTGTTTGGCGCAGCTTCCATGGCCAGCGCTGTGTCGATCACCCCGGAAGGCCCGTTTACCACTGATCCAGGCACCATTGTTGTAACGTCGCCATCTTCCCTGGGAGCTCCCATTTCGTGCGGCATCGTGTTCGGCGGCAATGTCAGCGGTGGTGTCGCCACCGTGACGTCGGCCACATTGACCGGCGGTGGCCTGTGCAATCTGCCGAAGCTGAAAAACATTCCGTCTCCTGGCTGGGTGTTGACCGCCACCAGCTATAACGCGAGCACGGGCACCGGCACTGGCACCGTGTCAAACGTGGGCTGGACCGTGGCATTCCCGGCATCCAACTGCGGCGCGGGTACGTTGAATGGTGAATGGGACCAGGCGACCCGCACCCTGACCGGTAAAAACCAACCGCTGTCCGGCAACTGCGCCGTCCAATCCTTGAGCGTCAGGGTGCCGACGCTCAGCGTAGGGCCGTGAGCAACTCACTCTCTGGTGCAAAGGGCTGATCACCCGTGAAAGGCAGGCGCCTCGATAGAGGCGCCTGTTGTACGGCGGATAACAAAAAGGAGTCGAGCATGAGTGACAAGAAGCAGCAGGCCCGGGTATGCCTCGGCCTGGCAATGTGGGCTGGGCTGATGGCCGGGGGCAGTCAGGTCCAGGCGGGTGCATTCATGACGCCGACGGCCAGTACTGCCGGCTGGGGGCGGGCGTTCGGTGGAGGGGCGATGTTCCAGAACGATCCCTCGGCGGCCTACAACAACCCGGCGGCGATGGCATTCATTGACCAGAGCATCTCGCAGTTCACCCTCAACTACGCCGACATCGACATCAAATACAAAGGCTCGGCACATGACTACATGGGCAATCCGGCGTCCAGCACGGTGTTCGACCCGGACACTGGCCTCACGACGTCCACCCCCCGTACTGGCAACGGTGGCCAAGGCGGCTTCGACGCCTGGGTGCCGAGCGGCTTTGTGGTGATACCGCTCAACGAGCGCTTTGCCTTCGGCCTGAGCCAAGTGGTGCCCATGGGCGCACGCACGACGTGGGACGAAGACTGGAAAGGCCGCGACTTTGCGGTGGACACCAAGATCGAAACCGTGGGCCTGACCGGTTCGTTATCGTTCAAGGTCAATGAGCAGTTTGCCGTGGGCGGCGGTGCGATTGTGCAGCACACCAAAGGCTTCGTGAGCCAGAACGTCGACCTGTATGCCGCCGCCGCGCAGTCGCCGGACCTGGGCAACATTCCCTTTCCGGCGGGCCAGGGCAGCGCCTTGATGCGGGTCAAGGTCGAGAACACCTCCCTGGGCTGGTTTGCCGGCATGGCCTGGAAGCCGACGTTGCAAGACACCTTCGGCCTGAACTACCACGCCAAGATCAGTAACAAGCTGGAGGGTAAATACAATATCCACGCCGATGCACTTTCCAGGGACCTGATGACCACCCCGGTACTCGATGGCAAGACCCTGGTCGAACTGGCCTATCCGGGCCTGCATCTGTATCCCGGTGGTGCCAATGCCTCGGCACAGTTGGACATCCCGGCCAATGCGTCCCTGGACTGGGTCCACCGGTTTTCTGAGCGCTTGACCCTGGGCCTGAGTGCCACCTGGACCCAATGGTCATCGTTCAAGGCGCTGACCTTGAAGTCGGATGGCAGCACCCTGGTATCGATTCCGTACAACTACAAAAACACCTGGACGTACGCCATCGGTGGCGACTACGCCCTCACCGACGACTTCACCCTGCGCAGCGGCGTGGCATTTGACCAGACCCCAACCCCCAACTCCACCCGCGACCCACGGATCCCGGATGGTGATCGGGTATTTGCGTCCCTGGGTTTTGGCTACCACATCCGGGCGATTCCGGGCTTGAGCATCGACGGCGCTTATTCGCGGCAGTTTGTGCAAAGTGTCAAGCTCAAGACCAAGAACATTGACCGTCTTGGCGCCGCGTCGCTAGAAGGAAAAGCCGAGATCAAAGGCGAAGTGCTTAGCCTGGGCGCTACCTACGCCTTCTGAGCGAGATCCCCTGCAAGAACGGGCTAGCCAGCTCCTACAGTGGGTCGGTGGTGTGGCCAAGCAGATCCCCTGTGGGAGCGGGCTTGCCCGCGATAGCTGCAGCCCACTCACCATCCCTCTTGGCGGGTACACCGCTATCGCCAGTCATCCACCCCCACATCAATGTGAAGTCCCCTCAGCAAACTCGATCTTGTTCCCCACGTTGTACTTGCCCGAAGGCTTGTTCATGGGAATCCGCTTGACCTCCTGCAGCGTCTGGCTGTCATACACGATCAACGCACCCTCGCGATCCCAGATGCTCAACAGCAGGTAACGCCCATCCCGGGTGAACTCCACGTGCGCCGCCGTCTTGCCCGGCATGGGCCGCAAGGTGTGGGCGATTTCCAGGGTCTGCTTGTCGATCAAGTGGATCGAATCATTGCCGGGCGCAAAAAACACATCACTCCACACATAGCGCGAATTGCTGTGGCTGCGCATAAAGAACCCCGGCCCGAGCGTGGGGATCTGTTTGATCAGCTTCCAGGTCTTGAGGTCCAGCACCGAAATCTGCCCCTTGCTGATATTCGGCGTGGCAAACACCCACTGCCCGTTGCGCTGCCAGTAAGTCCCCGAGCCCAGGTGCGGCATGCCGGCCAGCGCAATGTCGGTGACCACCTGCCCGGAGTCGAGGTCGATCACTTGCCCGCCGCCGGCCTTGCGCGAGGTGGCGAGCAGTTGGCGATAGTCAGGTGAAAAGGAAAAATCATCGAGTACATCCTGGGCCTGGATGCGCCGGGGTTCGAAGCTCGGGCTGGGCGCCGCATAGGACAACTCCCAAACCTCATTCACATCCTTGAGGGCGACGATAAAGCTGTTGCGCGGAGGAGCGGTGTACACCGCGCTGACCCGCGAGTTTGTCGGTAAGGTCTTGACCAGCGACAGATCGCGCGCATCCAGCACCACCAGGTTGCCCGGCAGGTAATTGCCCACCAGCACCCAGCGCCCGTCCTTGCTCACCGCGAGGTTGCGGGTATTGAGCCCGGCGCGGACCTCGGCGATCAGCTTGAGGTTGTGCAGGTCATACAGGCTGATCCAGCCGTCGCGCGAAGCAAAGTACACAAAACGCCCGTCCGGAGAAAACTTTGGCCCGCCATGTACGGCAAAGTGCGAGGCAAAGCGGTCGAGCACTTCAAAGCGATCACCGTCGAGAATATCGATGTGATGGTCGCCGGACTCCACCACCACAAACAGGTTCAGCGGGTCGGCGTGGTGTTGCGGGGTGCTCGGCAGTTGGCTGAGGTCGGCCAATTGGCGATGGCTGCTACGGATATCCTGTTCGTTCCAGGTCGCGGGGGTGGCCGGCGGCTGTTGCAGAAAACTCACCAGGGCGTCGATCTGTTGCGCCGTCAGCAGCGGCGCGAATGCCGCCATCTGGCTGGCCGGGCGGCCGTGTTCGATCACCTGGCGCATCTCGGCCGGCTTGATTCGCCCCAGGCTCTCGGGCAACAACGCCGGGCCGCTGCTGCCGACCCGGTTGAGGCCATGGCAGCTTTGGCAATGCTGCTGGTAATCGGCGGCGGCATCCGGTGCGCCGTGGGCGGCGCTGGCCCAGAGCAGCGGCACCAGCCACAGGCGTTTCATACCGCCACCCTGGACGCCGCGAAGTGGCCGGGCACAAGGCTGGCGGGGTAGTGCAGGGCGGCGTCGGCAAACAGGTCGACCACCTGCCCGATCACCGTCAAGGTCGGCACGCCGGGCTCGCACATCAGCGCCAGGGCTGGCAGCAGGCGCAGGGTGCCGCGATGCACCTGCTGGTCGGCGCGGGCGCCGTTGCAGATCAGCGCCGCTGGCGTGTCGCCGGGCAGGCCGGCACCGATCAGGCGCTCGGCGATCATCGCCAGGTTCGACAGGCCCATGTAGAACACCAGGGTCTGGCTGCCGTCGGCGAGGCTGTCCCAGGGCAACTTCAATTCGCCGTCGCGCTGCAAATGCCCGGTGACGAAGCGGCACGAGTTGACCAGGTCACGATGGGTCAGCGGGATGCCCGCATAGGCGCTGCAACCGGATGCCGCCGTGATGCCGGGCACCACCTGGCACGACACACCTTGCGCCAGCAGGTACTCCAGCTCTTCGGCACCGCGGCCAAACACGAACGGGTCGCCGCCCTTGAGCCGCACCACCCGCTGCCCCTGCTGGGCCAGTTCGGCCAGCAGTTCGTTGATCTGCGCCTGGGGCAGGCTGTGATAACCGCTGGTCTTGCCCACGTAATGCCGGGCGCAGGTCAGTGGGATCAGGGTCAGCAGATCGGCACTGATCAGGCGATCGAACACCACCGCATCGGCCTGCATCAGCAGGCTCCAGGCGCGCAGGGTGAGCAGGCGCGGGTCACCGGGGCCGGCGCCGACCAGGGCGACTTCGCCGGGGTGGAAGGGGCTGTGCAGCACGGAGGGTAATGCGTGGGATGAGTGCATGAGACTTCCTTGGTTCATCATCAGGTTGGCAGCCCCCGGTTGTGTCACCAGGTGGCCGGCCGGTGGTTCAGCGTGCCGAGCAAGGAATCAAGGTGGGCGGTGTACGGGCGATCTCTGCATCGCTGAGGTAGCAACCGGGGTCCGGGCCCCAGAGGTCGCCGTCGGCCCAGGCGCGGGTGCGCGTGTTGCCGTTGCAAATCCCCAGCCAGCGGCACTCGGTACAACGGCCACCGATCTGGCGTGGGTATTGGCGCAGGCGCAGCAGCAACGGGTCGGGGCGCTCCAGCCAGATCTCGCGGAACGAGGTGTGGCGCACATTGCCCACCGAGTATTGCCACCAGTAAGTGTCCGGGTGCACTTCGCCGGTGTTGTCGATATTGGCAATGCCGCTGCCCGAGGCATTGCCGCCCCAGGCATGCAGCAGGTGTTCAAGTTGCGGGTAGTGTTCCGGCAGGTGCTGGTGCACCCATTGCAGCAGCAACACGGCGTCGGCGTCGTTGTTGCCGCTGACAAAATCACTGGCCACGCCATTCTGGATGTCGTCCCAGGCCTGCTGGAAAATCATCAGCATCGCCTCGCGGCTCATCTGCTGGTGCGCGTCCAGTTGCCGGCTGCGTTTGCCGCGCCCACTGTAGTTGAGGTGCGAGAGGTAAAACTTCTGCACATCGTATTCACGCATCAAGGCCAGCAATTGCGGGAGCTGCGCGTGGTTTTCCTGGGTCAGGGTCGTGCGCAGGCCAACGCGGATACCCGCCTGGCGGCACAGGTTGATGGCGTGCATCGAGCGCTCGAAACTACCTTCGCATTGGCGGAATGCATCGTGGGTGGCCTTCAAGCCATCGATGCTGATGCCCACATAGTCAAAGCGTGCGGCGGCGATCTGCTGGATGTTGCCTTCATCGATCAGCGTGCCATTGCTCGACAGCGCAACAAAAAAGCCCTTGGCACGGGCATAGGCGCTGAGTTGGAACAGGTCCTCGCGCAGCAGGGGTTCGCCGCCCGAGAGGATCAACACCTTGACCCCGGCCTCGTGCAGGTCATCGATCACCTTCAGTGCGGCCTCGGTGTCCAGTTCATCGCGGAACACGCTGTCGGCGCTGGTGGCATAGCAGTGCTTGCAGGTCAGGTTGCAACGGCGCAGCAGGTTCCAGATCACCACCGGCGCGCGCTGGCTGCCCGGTTTGGCGCTGCGCGGTGGTGGGCATTGGCCGGCCAGGGTGCGCAGGTAATGACTGATCCTAAGCATAAGATGTTCCTTCTTCAGCGCGCACGTGCAGGAGCGAGGGGAGAGCTCAGGCGCAAGCCGGTTTTTTTCAGGATGCGACTGCTCACCAGCATCTCGTCCGCCCGGCTGGCATCGCCCAGCAGGAAGCGCAGGTGTTCGCGGTAACTGTCGATTTCTTCACGGCTACGTCCATGCACCATGGCGAACAGGTTGTACGGCCAGTCCGCGCGCCGGGGGCGGCGGTAGCAATGGCTGACAAAGGGCTGGGCGCCGATCAGTTCGCCCAGGCGCGGCATCTGTTCGTCGCACACATCCCACACGGTCATGCCGTTGTGGCGGTAGCCCAGGCGATAGTGGTTCGGCACGGCGGCGATCCGGCGGATGGCGCCTTCCCCTTGCAGGCGCTTGAGCAGGTCCAGGGTCGATTCGACGCTGATGCCCAGTTGCTCGGCGAGCCAAGTCCAGGGGTCTTCCACCAGCGGCAGGCCGGCTTCGGTCAAATGGACCAGGCGCTGGGCCAGGTTCTCGTCAAACCGGGAAATACAGGCCGACATGGTAGGTTTGCTCCTTGGGCAGGTTAAGCACCTCAAGCCCGGTCAGGGTGTGGATATGCGCCAGGGTCTGGTCGAGGTCGTCGCAGGTTGCGCAGGCCAGCACAAACCACATGTTCCAGGGATGCTCGCGCCGGTAGTTGTGGGCCACTTGCGGCAGGTCGTTGAGTTGCGCCGCGACCTCTTCAAAACGTGATTCGGGCACCGCAAGGGCGGCCAGGGTGAACGCGCCCCCCAGGCGCTCGATGTCGAACATCGGCCCGAAGCGCGTCAGCACGCCGTCTTCGAGCAGCAGGTGCAGGCGGTCGAGCAACGCGTCGGGCGTGCTGCGTAGCTCATCAGCCACTGCCTGCCATGGATCACGCAACAGCGGCAGGCCCCGTTGCAGGCGATTGATCAGTTGCCGGTCGAGTTCATCCATGGGCCCATACCTGTGACGGCGGCGGCGCAAAACGCCCGCCGCATTGCTTGAACATGCGCGTGCTGAACAGCAGGTGGTGGGGCAGGTCGCTGAGCAGATGCTGTTGCAGCAGCGCCTCGATCTGCGCCTGTACCGCTGCGCGTTCACGCCCGTGCACCATGCAGAACAGGTTGTAGCGCCAGTGCGGCAAGCGCCGTGGCCGCTGGTAGCACAGGGTGATGCCCGGCGCGCGGCCCAGGCGCTGGCCGACTTCATCGATCAGTGCATCGGGCACATCCAGCACCAGCATCGCATTGGCCACATAGCCCAGGGCGCGGTGGTTGAGCACCAGGCCGACGCGGCGGAACAGACCCTGTTCCTGCCATTGCTGCATCTGCTTGAGCACTTGCAGGTGATGGGCTCCGATCTGCTCGGCGAGGTCTTCATAGGGCCGCGACACGCGCGGCAGCCCGCGCTCCAGGCACTGGCGCAGGTCAAGCAATTGTTCATGGTTCAGCGGCGCGATCACGGGTGGACTCCCAGGGCGAAACCCAGGTCGATGCGGTAGGAGGTAAGCATGGGCAGGTCCAGGGGGATCAGGCCGGTGTCCTTTTCCAGCTCTTCCAGGATCTGTTCCAGATGGCGGCGATTAGGCCCGGTCAGCACAAACCACAGGTTGTAGTGATGTTCGCGGGCGTAGTTGTGATTGACCTCGGGGTAGCGGCTGATGCGCGCCGCCACTTGCTCCAGGCGCTCGGCGGGCACCGCCAGGGCGGCGAGGGTACTGGCGCCGGCACGGCTGTGATCGAACACCGGCCCGACCCGCGACAGCGCGCCCGCCAGTTCCAGGCGTTGCAGGCAGGCCATCAGCTCGCGCTCGCTGCAACCCAGGGTTTGCGCCATTTCCAGGTAAGGCTCGGCACACAGCGGCATGCCGTGTTGATAGCGGTCGATCAGGCGTGCGGTCAGTTCATCCAGTTCCATCTCAGTACCCCATTTTTTGCGCGCGGCTGCTGAAGAAGATGCCGCTGGGGCTGTCGGCCGGCAGGGTCTTGAGCAAGGTCAAACGATAAGGATCCCAGACCTGCACCTGCTGGCCGTCGCGAACCGACAACCACAGCTGCTCACCGCGCCCGGTGAATTCCATGTGCAGCACACCGGGGCCGGGGCGCAGGTCCGCGACCACCTGGTGGGTTTCACTGTCGAGTACCTGCACCCGATCGTTGTCGGGGTAGGCGAAGTTGACCCACAACTGGCGCCCATCGGGCCGTGCGGTGACAAAAATCGGCTGGCCGGCCACGGCGATGGCGGCGGTCTGTTGCCAGGTGCGTGCGTCCATCACCAGCACCTGGTGCCGGCCCACGGCGGGCACGAACGCCTGGTTGTCGGCCACGGCCCAGCCTTCCAGATGCGGCATCTTGTACACCGGCAGTTTTTCCTGGCCGCGACCGTAATCGGCCAGCACGCGCTTGATCCCCAGTTCGGGGTGCCACAGGTCGAGCTGGGCCATGCCGTCCTCGCCAAACAAACCGGCCATGTAGTAACGGCCATCGGCAGTGATCAGCGCGTCATAGGGCTGGCGGCCAATACCGCTGAAGCGGGTGATGGCCGGGGTGTTGCCCTGGCTGAAATCGGCGCTCCAGATCTCGTCGGTATCAAACAGGCTGAACACAAAGCGCTGCCCTGGCGCATCCACCAGGCCCACCACCCGCGAGCGTTTGCCGTCGGCCACGGGCGTGGCCGGGATATCGGCCACCTGTTGCAGGGTCACCGCGTCGAACACCTTGACCCCGCCCGGTTGGTAGTTGGAGACCGCAATCAGGCGCCCATCCTGGCTGATCGCGCCACCGATGCTGTTGCCGCCCTGGATCAGGCGTTGGTCGATGCGCTGGGTCAGCAGGTCAACCTTGGTCAACCCGCCGTCCCGGCCAAAGAGGTAGGCGTAGCGCTGGTCCCGGGAGAACACCGCCGAGGCGTGGGACAAATCCCCCAGCCCCTCGACCCGGGCCAGGCGCGCCTGGTGGCTGCTGTCGATAATCAGCAGGCTGCCGCTGGCACGCTCTACCACCAGGCCCAGGTCGCCGGTGCCGCGTAGCGGTGGCTGGACACAGGCCGTGAGCAACAGGCCGGCAATGCACACAAACAGGGGACGGATCATGGCGCAGGGGTTCCTTGCAGGAGGCGATCCACCAGCCAGGCAATATCGCCGGCATCGAGCAACGGCGCCCAGCCAGGCATCGCCAGGGCAGGGCGGCCATAGGTCACGGTGGCAATCAGGGCATCGCGGGTCTGCCCGGCCAGGGCTTGGGGCGTCAGGGCCGGGCCCAGGCCACCGGTCAGATGCAGGCCGTGACAGGCCCCGCAGTCCTGGGTCAGCAGGTGTTCCAGCTGGACCTGGCGCGCAGGCGCCGGTGCTCCGTGCACCGGCGCGGGAATGAGGAAAAGCAACGCCATGGCCGAACCGATCATCGAGACTTGCATGGCGTGCTCCTTGTGCTTATTTCAGGCTCAACACCCATTGGGCGAGGGTCAGGGCTTCGGCATCGGTGACGGGGTTGGCCGGCATCGGAATCGGTCCCCAGTTACCCTGGGTACCGTTCTTGATGTGGCTGGCCAAGGTTTTGTCAGCGTCCTTGACGCCGGCATTTTTTGCCGCGACTTCCTTGAGCGCCGGCCCCACCATCTTGCTGTCGACGGTGTGGCAGGCAGCGCAGGGTTTGCTCTTGAACAGCGCCGCACCATCCTCGGCAACGGCCGTGGACAGGCTCAACGCCGCGCCCAGGGCCGCGAGTGCAAGCAGGATATTTTTCATTGGGTTGCCTCTTGTTGATGAAGCTCAATAAATGTCGAATTGGGTGTTGTAGACATTGAACTTGCCGGTCGGGGTAATCAGGCGCTTGTCCTTGATCACGTTCTTGAGCTTGAGGGTCTTGTCATCGACCACCACCAGCGCCGACTCCTCTTCCTGGCCGTTCCACACTGAGAACCACACTTCATCGCCCGCCTTGTTGTATTCCGGCTGCACCACGCGCAGGGCGCCTTGCTTGATGCCCGACCATTGGGCAATCGGCAGCACGGTGTAGCCGGCGTCGAGCTTGTCGATGTTGAACACGGCCACCGACTGGCTGAGCTTGGTGTCGGGGTTGAGGGTGGTGTCGACGTACAGGTGCCGCGAGTTGGGGTGGGTCTTGATAAACAGCGAGCCACCGCCCTGGCCATTGAGCGAGGTCACCTGCTTCCAGGCGTACTGCGGATGCTTGACCGGGTCGGTGCCGATCACCGAAACCCCACCGTCACCCAAGTGGCTGGTGGCCCATACCGGACCATATTGCGGGTGCACAAAGTTGGCGCCACGACCGGGGTGCGGGGTCTTGCCTACATCCACCAGGGCGGTGAGCTTGCGCTCCTTGGAGTCGATCACCGCGACCTTGTTGGAGTTGTTCGCGGCCGTCATGAAGTAGCGGTGGGTGCTGTCCCAACCGCCGTCATGCAAGAAAGGCGCGGCGTCGATGGTGGTGATGGTGAGGTTCTTGATGTCCTGGTAGTTGACCAGCATCACCTTGCCGGTTTCCTTGACGTTGACGATGAACTCCGGCCATTCGTGGGAGGCGATGATCGCCGCCACACGCGGTTCCGGGTGGTACTCCTGTTTGTCCACGGTCATGCCACGGGTCGAGACGATCTGCTTGGGCTCCAGGGTCTCGCCGTCCATGATGGTGAACTGCGGCGGCCAGTAGGAACCGGCAATCGCGTACTTGTCTTCATAGCCCTTGAACTTGGAGGTCTCCACCGAGCGGGCCTCGATGCCCACCTTGATCTCGGCGACCTTGGTCGGCTCGGCGGGCCACAGGTCGATCATGTCGATCTTGGCGTCACGGCCGATCACCAGCAGGTAGCGGCCCGAAGCGGAGATCCGCGAGATATGCACGGCGTAGCCGGTGTCGATGAGTTTGACGATTTTTTTGCTGTCGCCGTCGATCAGGGCGATTTTGCCGTCGTCACGCAGGGTGACGGAGAACAGGTTTTCCAGGTTCAGCGTGTTGAGCTGCTTCTTCGGGCGGTCTTGGGGCTTGACCAGTACCTTCCAGGTCTTGAGGGTTTCGGCCATGCCCCATTCCGGCGGCGTCGGCGCGGTGTGCTGGATGAAGGTTGCCATGCTGGTGATCTGCGCCTTGGTCAGCGCATTGGAGGTGCCCCAGTTCGGCATGCCGGCGGGGGAGCCGTAGGTGATCAAGGCTTCCAGATACGCCTGGCCCCGGGCCTGGGTGATGTCCGGGGTCAGCGGCTTGCCGGTGGCGCCCTTGCGCAACACACCGTGGCAGCCGGCGCAGCGCTCGAAGTAGATCTGCTTCGAAGCATCGAACTCGGCTTGGCTTAAGTCGGGTGCGCCGGGGCTCTTGACCATGGCCGTCGCCGGTGCAGGTGCAGCCGCGAAGGCCTGCGTTGAGAGGGCCAGGGCCAGCGCGCAGCTGAGCCTGGCCAGCGTCAGTACGAAGGGTGTTTTGTTGCGAGTCAGCATTCCATCTCTCCTCAGGCAAGACCTTTGCGATCCGGGTAGAACGCAGGTTCTTAGTGCCAGCAGAGACTATGTCGCGGCGGGTGAATGACCGCTTGACGGCGATCAAGTTTGCCTTGAGTACGGCTTGCCAGGTTGTCGCAGGGCCCCGTAGCGTGGCCGTCAAACCCGTTGCCCATGCAAGGTGCACCATGACCGAACCCTTCTACCAAGCCGTCAACAACGAGCATGAGTTGTTCGAACACGCCTGGCGCCACCGCATGCCAGTGTTGATCAAGGGCCCCACCGGCTGCGGCAAGACCCGCTTCGTCCAGCATATGGCCCATCGCCTGCAACTGCCGCTGTACACCGTGGCCTGCCACGACGACCTCAGCGCCGCCGACCTGATCGGCCGTCACCTGATCGGCGCCCAGGGCACCTGGTGGCAGGATGGCCCGCTGACCCGCGCGGTGCGTGAAGGGGGCATCTGCTACCTGGACGAAGTGGTCGAGGCGCGCCAGGACACCGCCGTGGTCCTGCACCCGGTGGCCGATGACCGTCGCGAGCTGTTCCTGGAACGCACGGGCGAAGTCCTCAAGGCGCCGCCGTCGTTCATGCTGGTGGTGTCTTACAACCCCGGTTACCAGAACCTGCTCAAGGGCATGAAACCCAGCACCCGCCAGCGCTTCGTCGCGATGCGTTTTGGCTATCCGTCGCCCCTGGAAGAAGAACGCATCGTCGCCCGCGAAGCCCAGGTAGACAGCGCCCTGGCGGCCCAGGTGGTACGCCTGGGGCAGGCCTTGCGCCGGCTGGACCAGCATGATCTGGAAGAGGTGGCGTCGACGCGCCTGCTGATCTTCACCGCGCGCCTGATCGCCGCGGGCATGCACCCGCGTGAAGCGTGCATGGCGTGCCTGGCTGAAGCGCTGAGCGATGATCCGCAAACCGTTGCGGCCCTGATGGACGTGGTTGATGTTCACTTCAGTTGAACGGCGCCTGCCGGGCGACCTGGCGATGTGGTTCTTCATCCTCGCCGAACTCTCGGTGTTTGCGCTGCTGATCCTCGCCTTTGCGGCGGCCCAGATGCTCCAGCCCCAAGCCTTTGCCGAAGGCCGCGCACAGCTGGATACCTCCACCGGCCTGGCTATGACCCTGAGCCTGCTGACAGCCGGCCTGCTGGCGGCGTTGGCGCAGCAACAACGGCTTGCCGGCCAGCCTCGGCGGGCAAGTGGGTTATTGCTGTTGGGGCTGTCGGTGGCGGTGGTGTATGTGTGGATCAAGCTCGGCGAGTACGGGCACCTGGCCGCTGCCGGACTGGGGCTGGAGCACAGCACGTTCTTTACCCTGTACTGGATTCTGACCGGGTTTCACTTCCTGCATGTCCTGTTGGGGATGGTGATCCTGGCATGGCTGGCGTGGCACTGCTGGCATGGGGCTTATGGACCGGGGCGCCAGTCGGGGTTCGAATCAGGGGTGCTCTATTGGCACATGGTGGATCTGGTATGGGTGGTGTTGTTTCCCCTGGTGTACGTGTTGTGAGGCTGCTGGCCTGCTGGGGCGCGTTGGTGCTGCTGAGCGTAGGCACGGTCATGTCGGGCGCTGCGGGGCTGTGGTGGATAGTGGTGTTGGCAGCAGTGGCCAAGGCCTGGATGATTACCGATGGGTTTATGGAACTGCGGCATGCGCCCCCGGGGTGGCGGGCCGCGATGTTGGCCTGGCCGGTGGTGTTGGTGATGGGGATTGTGGTGATGCATTAAGGGCGCTCATTTATCGAAACTGCCGCGCCGCTTACCTGTGGGCTTGCCCGCGATAGCAATACATCAGCCGAAGAACATACTGCCTGACCCACCGCCATCGCCGGCAAGCCAGCTCCCACATGTGATTTGCAGTGTGGCCAAATTCTCTGCCCAAGCCAGCGTCCCCTGTAGGAGCAGGCTTACCCGCGATAGCGGCACATCAGCCGAAGAACATACTGCCTGACTCACCGCCATCGCCGGCAAGCCAGCTCCCACATGTGATTTGCAGTGTGGCCAAATTCTCTACCCAAGCCAGCGTCCCCTGTAGGAGCGGGCTTGCCCGCGATAGCGGCACATCAGCCGAAGAACATACTGCCTGACCCACCGTCATCGCAGGCAAGCCAGCTCCCACATGTGATTTGCAGTGTGGCCAAATTCTCTGCCCAAGCCAGCGTCCCCTGTAGGAGCGGGCTTGCCCGCGATAGCAATACATCAGCCGAAGAACAGGCTGCCTGACCCACCGCCATCGCCGGCAAGCCAGCTCCCACATGTGATTTGCAGTGTGGCCAAATTCTCTGCCCAAGTGAGAGCCCCCTGTGGGAGCTGGCTTGCCCGCGCCTATATCACCGTTTCCGCCACGGGCACCACCCCTTGCGCGCCTCGCAGATACGACTGGTACAACGCCGCATACGCCCCCCCTTGTTCAATCAGCTGCCGATGCGGCCCAAGCTCCACCACCTGTCCATGCCGTACCACCGCAATGCGATCCGCATCTCGAATCGTCGCCAGGCGGTGGGCGATGATGATTGCCGTGCGCCCCTCGCACAACCGTCGCAAGGCCCGCTGGATGCGCCGCTCGGTATGGATATCCACCGCCGACGTCGCCTCGTCCAGCACCAGCACCGCAGGATCCGCCAGGTACGCGCGTACCAGGCACACCAGTTGCCGCTGGCCGTGACTCAGGTGTGCACCCAGTGGGCCGACTTCGGTGTGATATTGATGGGGCAGTCGCTCCAGCACTTCGTCGGCGCCCAGTTCGCGGGCTGCGGCGATCAGTCGGCTGTCATCGGCGTCCGGTGCCGCCAGGCGCAGGTTGTCGAGGATGCTGCCGCTGAACAACACGTTGTCCTGCAGCACCACCCCGACGTTGCGCCGCAGGGTGTGTTGCGCCAGTTCGCGCACATCGATGCCGTCAAGCAGCACCGCCCCCGTCTGTACCTCGTAGAAGCGCGTCAGCAGTTGCACCAAGGTACTTTTGCCATGCCCGGAAGGGCCGACAATCGCCAGCACTTGGCCGGCGGGGATGTGCAGGTCGAGATTGTTGATCACCGGTGCCTGCGCCCCCGGCGTATAGCTGAACCCCACCCCCTGGAAGTGCACTTCACCCCGCGCCCGCGCCAAGGTGGCAGGCGCGGCGCAGTCGGTGATCTGCGCCCGGGTATCGAGCAGCAGGAAAATCCGCTGGGCACTGGCCGACCCCGTGGCGTAGCGCTCGAACAGGTCGGACAGCTCCTGCAACGGCCCAAGGAACAAGAACACATAAAACAGGCTCTCCGCGACCTGGCCCACGGTCACATCACCCGCCGCCAGGCCATAGGCGCCCACCAGCAACAGCACGGCAATCCCCGCCGAGCTGAGCAGTGCGGTAAACGGCGCAAACCAGCTGGAGCGCAAGCTGCCGCGAATCAAGGCCTGGTTGAAGTCATCCAGCAGGCCACGATAGCGCCGCAGGTTCGGCCCTTGCTGGGCGCACTGTTGCAACAGGCGTGCGCCGCTGACGCTTTCCACCAGGTGTGCGGTAAAGCGGCTGCGGTTTTCCGCGACCCTGGCCCAGTTGCGCTGGGATATCCGCTTGAAGCTCCAGGTCGCCAACACCAGCAGCGGTACCGTCGCCACCAGGCTGAGGAAGAAGCGCGGGTCGATGCGCCACAGCATCACCGAGGCCAGCCCACACCGCAGCAGGGCCCCGAGCAGTTCCGGCGGGCCCTGGATCAGCAGCGGTTCGAGGGCATCCACATCGCGATCGACCCGGGAAATGATGCGCCCGGCCCGGGTCTGGTCGAAGTAGCTGACACTCAAGCCCTGGACATGGGCAAACACCCGCACGCGCAGGGCGTTGAGCACCCCAATCGCCGCGCCCCCGGCGATGAACTGCGACACCCCGGCCAACAGGAAACGCAGCAGCCAACTGGCGGCCAACCCGAGGCCCAGCCATAGCACCAGGCGCTCATCCAGCAACCAGTGCTCGGCTTGTTGTACCAGGCCGCGGTCCAGCAGTTCACGCACAAACCAGGGGCGCAGGAACACGGTGAACACCAGCAGCACTTCAATGCCGATCACTGCCAGGATCTGCCGGCGGATCGGCTGCAGCAACGGCAGCAGGCGCTTGAACATGCTGCGGTCCAGGGCCTTCTTGGCAAGCATTTCTTCGATTTCGATATCGCTCAAGGCTTTGCCGGCGATTGGATTAGCCATGGTCGATCCCTAGCAGGTCGCGGTAGTGCGCGTTGGTGTGTTGCAGCTGGGCATGGGGTCCCTCGGCGGCGATCTTGCCGCCTTCGAGCATCAGCACCCGGTCGGCCAGGAGGATGGTCGAGAGCTTGCTGGAGATCACCAGCACCGTGGTGCCGCGCAGTTGCCGCAGGTTGTGCAGCACCAGGCGCTCGCTGATTGCATCGAGGGCGCTGGTGGCGTCGTCCAGGCACAGAATGTCTGGCGCACCGAGCAGCGCCCGCGCCAGGCACAGGCGTTGACGCTGACCGCCCGACAAGCTGACGCCGCGATCGCCCAGGGGGGTTTCCAGGCCCTGGGGCAAGCGCTGCAAGACGTCATCGGCTGCTGCCATGCGCAGCGCTGCGTGCAGTTGTTCATCGGTGGCGCTGGGTGCGCTCAGGCGCAGGTTGGCCGCCAGGCTGCCGGCAAACAGGAAACTCTCCTGAGGCACCACATGCACGCGGCGACGCAACTGTGCGAGGTTCAGGCTGCGGATATCCTGCCAACCGTCCTGCGCCGAACCCAGCAGCACGCGCCCGGCACTGACGTCGGTCAGGCGCGGCAACAGGCTGGCCAGCAGGCTCTTGCCGGTACCGGTGGCGCCCACCAGGGCGACGATCTCCCCAGGCTGCAAGGTCAGCGAGCAATCCTGCAAAATGTCGCGGCCACCCCCCGGAGCGCTGACGCTGACGTGCTCCAGGCGCAAGCCCAGGGGGCTGGCGGGCAGGCTCGCGCTGCCGTCGCCAATCGCCAGCGGCGCGTCGAGCAACTGCCAGATGCGTTCGGCACTGGCCCGGGCGTCGGCGAAGGTCTGCATCACCCGGCCAATGCCCTCGATACGAAATACCAGGGTGGTGGCGATCAGCAGTGAGGTCACCAGTTCACCGATGTTCAACTGCCCGGCCGCCACCAGATGGGCGCCGTACACCAGGATCCACACATGGCCGAACGCGACCACCGCCTGGGGCAGGGGGATGCGCGAGCTGGAATAGGCCAGGGCCTGGCGTGCGAGGCTGGCAAACACCGCCACCTGGCTGGAGAAGCCGTTGATGCGCTGCTGCTCCAGGGCAAATGACTTGATCACCCGCACCCCACCGATGCCTTCGCTCAGGTCCTGGTTGACCCGGTCGTAGGCCGCGCCCACGGCGCGATCCAGGCTCACCAGGCGCTCGGTCTGGCGCACGAAAATCCACAGGCCGGTGACGGTCAACAGCAACGGCACCAGGCCCAGCAGCGGGTGATACCAGCTCAACAAGCCCACCGTGGCCAGCACCACCAGCGGTGTTTCTACCACCTGGCGCCAAAAGCTGATCAGCGCATCGCGCACCTTGTCGGCATCGCGGGTGGTACGGGTGATCATCTCGCCCATGCCGTGTTGCCAGTGATAGCCCAGGTGCAGGTTCTGCACCTGGTCGAGAATGCGCTCACGCAGGCGCGTCAGCAGCTCCTGGCTGAGCACCAGGGACAGCACGCTGGCCGCGTATTGCAACACCCCGCGCCCCAGCGCCACGGCCAGCATCAACCCCAGCCAGTACCAGCCAAGGCTGGCGTCGAGGCTGCCATCCGCCTGGCGTACCACCGCGTGCCCGGCGCTGACATCGTTGACCGCATGGCCGATCAGCCACTGCTGCCAGACCAGCCCGAGGTTGATCGCCACATACAGCGCGGCCACCAGGCAGAAGCGCCAGGGCATCTCCCGGTAGATCGCCAGGCTGCGTAAAAGAGGATGTTTTTCGCTCATGAAAAGCTCAATCAAAACCCTGTAGGAGCTGGCTTGCCAGCGATCGGGCCCGCAAGCCATGCGCCGGTTTCAAGGGCGCCATCGCCGGCAAGCCGGCTCCTGCCAGGGAGGGGGTTAGCGGGTGGTAGCGCCCTGGGTCTGCTTGGCATTGAGGATCGCGGTGTATTCGCCCGGGTCCACGCCGTTGAGGTAGTAGTTGCCCACGTGGTGCAAGCGCCAGCGGATCGGGTCATGGGTGGTGTGCACCCGGGCATTGCGCCAGAAGCGGTCCAGGTTCCATTTGCTCAGGGACGAGCTGGCGCCCAGCAGCGAGAAAATATCACTGGAGATCTTCAGCGAAGCAGCGTCCGAATGCGCCCGCGCAGTGGCCACCGACAGGATCAACTCGTCTTGCAGCTCTTTGTTTTCCGGGTCCAGTTCATGCTGGTCGAACACCCGCGCGGCGTCGCGCAACAGTGACTCGGCCGCGCGCAAGGCCACGGCGTACTCGCCGACCTGCTTGATGATGTGCGGTTCTTCATTGGCGTGGTCCACGCCGCTTTCCACCCATGGCCGGGCGTTGTGCTTGAGGTAATCGACGGCGGCGCCCAGCGCGCCGGCCGCAATCCCGGTGTCGATGGCGGCGTGGAGGATCTGCGGGAAGGTCAGCCCGGTGCGTTTCATCGGGCCCTTGCGTTGCGAGACGAAGGCTTCGTCCAGTTCGATAGCGTCAAAGCGCACGGTACCACTGACCGAGTTTTTCTGGCCGAAGGCCTCCCAGTCATCGAGCAGGGTCAGGCCCGGGGTATTGCGGTTGAGCAGCACGCTGGCGCCGCCATCGTCACTGGCTGCGGTCAGCGAGATCCACTCGGCGAGGTAGGAACCGGTGGAGTAGAACTTGCTGCCATTGAGCACCAGCTTGCCGTCGGCGCGGCGTTCGACGCGGGTCTTGAGGGCGAACTTGTTTTTCCCGCCCACTTCCGCCAGGGCGTTGCCGAAACGTTTGCCGGCCAGTACATCGGCAATCAGTCGATCGCGCACGGCGTCGCTGTAGCCGCTGAAAATCCCGCGCAGCATCACGTTATGGATTTGCAGCAACTGGCCGACGCCGCCATCGGCCACCGAGACCAGGCGTACGGTTTCGACGATGGTCTGCACCGAGGCACCCAGCCCGCCAAAGGCCTTGGGCACGCCGATGGCGGTCAGGCCGCTTTCGGACAACAGCTGGGCCTGGCGCCAAGGCAGTTGGCCGTTTTGCTGGGGGTCGGCGGCGATCCGGGCGATCTCCAGGGCGATCTCCCGGGCGACGGCGATGGCCTCAGCCTCGCTGTGCAGTTGGCGTGTGGGTGCCTGTTCGAACGTGGTCATTGCTACTCATCCTTATGCTAGATCCCGCTCCTACAGGGGAGTGCGGTGTTGAAGGGGCTTGAGCAAGTTCTGCGCCAACGCCTAAATGCGGGCTTGCGGCGGGCGGGGTGTTGCTGGAGCAGCAGCCGCGTCACGCCGGCTGCTGGGTCAGCAGCAGTGCTGTTGGCAGGCCAGCAGCCCTCTGCCTGACGTTTGCGCCAAGCCCTTGCGTAGCGGGGCTTTGGCCATTTGGCACGGCCTCTGCAATAGCTCCCGGCAACTGCCTTGCCCAATTCAATGGAGCTGCCTATGACCCTTTGCGCTGTCTTGCCCACGCCCACCCTGGAGCAGATCTGGTTCACCCGTTGCCCGGTGCCGACCGCTTCCGGGATCGCCTACAAGCTGGGTTGGTTGAGCGAGGAATTCGCCGCCGACGGCCTGCCGGTCGCCACATTGCAGGAGGCTCGTCAACTGGGCCGTCACCATTACGATCACGACCTGCCGGGGCTGTTTCGCGAAGGCGGCAACGTCCCGGCATTGGCCGCCCGCGCGGGTGGTGCACCAAGCCGGCTGATCGGCCTGACCTGGATTGAAGAGTGGCAAACCATCCTGGTCCGCCCGGACTCCGGCATCAGTCGTCCCGCAGACCTCAAAGGCAAGCGCCTGGCGCTGCCGGCCTGGGGCGACAACCGTCCCGGCAGCATCGCCCGGGCCATGAGCCTGCATGGCTACAAAGGCGCGCTGAGCCTGGCCGGCCTGGGCTTTGACGATGTACAGCTGGTGGAAGTGGCGTTGCAGGACCAACAACAGGCGCCTGACCCGCAGCAGGGTTTGCAGCGCCTGTGGTCCGGCCTGGATTACCTGGTGCGTGGCGAGGTGGATGCGGTGTACGTCAAGGGCGCATCGGCCGCCGATGCCGCGCGCCGCCTGGGGCTGGTGGTGGGCATTGACCTGGACCTGATCGCCGAGCCGCGCTACCGCATCAACAACGGCACGCCACGCCCGATCACGGTCCACCAGGACCTGCTGGACAACCATTTCGACCTGGTGGTGCGCTTCCTCGCGCAAACCCTTGGCGCCGCCGACTGGGCGGCGAATAACCGTGAGGCCCTGAACGCCATCCTCGAAGAAGAAACCCGCGCCGGCAGTGCCGGTGTGGCCGAGGCCTATCGCGGCGACTTCCACACCACATTGGCGCCGGATTTGTCGGCCCAGCGCCTGGAATTTCTCGGTGTCCAGAAAGATTTCCTCTACCTGCACGGCTTCCTGGAGCGCGATTTCGCCATCGCCGACTGGGTCGACCCGCGCCCCCTGCAAGCTGCCCATGAACTGTTGGCCAAGCGCCGCGCCTGAACCTGGAGAAACCCCATGACTGCGATTGTCCTCGCTCAACCCATCAGCCAGCCCCTGCAAGACTTCATCGACAAGGTGCTGCTGGAAGCCGAAGAGGCCTTCACCGTGTTCCGCGAAACCAACACCATCACCGCCAATGGCACGGTCGGCTTTGTCGAGCGCGTGCCCGGCGAAGAGCTGCTGGTGTCCGTCAACTACGGTGGGCCCTGGAACTACCGCAAGCCGCTACAGGCCACGGTCAGCGACTTTGCCGGCAACCTGATCTACGGCAATGGCAAGGGCGGGGCAGGGCGCTACACCAAGCTGTTCGAGCAGCACCCGGACGTGACCACCGTGTCCCACGTGCACTCGCCGTACCTCGGCGCCTGGGCCCAGACCCACCGCACCTTGCCGTTCCACTACGTGCCGGTGCAGCGTTACCAACTGGCCCGCGAGCTGCCGGTGTACATCGACCGACGCCAGCAGGAAGTGGACTTCATCCTCGACAAAATCGCCGAGAACCCTTTCAACCTGGCGATCCTCGAAGCCAACGGCGGCGCCACGGTGTGGGGCAAGCAGGGCCTGCGCGCCACCGCAGAATTCATTGTGTTGCTGGAGGAGGGTGCGCAACTGCAATTGCTCGCCGACGCCCTGGGCGGCTCCCGCGCCTACGGCCCTGGGGTGCTGACCCAGCAATGGAAAATGAGCGGCCTGTATGAGCAAGCCACGGCCCTGGGCCTGGTCCCGGCCATCGACCGCCGCCCCTGACCCTTGTGGGAGCTGGTTTACCGCTATCGCCGGCAAGCCGGCTCCTACAGTGGGCCGGCGTCGCATCACCTTTGTAGGAGCTGGCTTGCCAGCGATGAAGCCGGTATGCCGAACGCCGATTGCCTGGCGTTTTATAGAATGTTTTCAAGGACACTTTGCCATGGCTGTAAAAATCCTCTGGTACCTCACCACCCCCGATGGGCCATACCCTTGGGAGCCCGAAGGCCGCTGGAAAACCGACTTCGAACACCTCAAGCAGTTGGCCATCGCCAGTGACCGCCTGGGCTTCTACGGTTCGCTGCTCGGCTCCAGCCCCAACGAAAGCCTGGTGGTCGCCGCCTCGCTGATCGACGCGACCCAGCGCCTGCGTTTTCTGGTGGCGCAACACCCCGGCGAGCTGTCGCCGGCGGTCCTGGCCAAGTGGGCGTTGACCTTCGACCAGTTCTCCAACGGCCGCCTGCTGTTCAACGTGGTCAACGGCAACGACGCCGGCCTGGCCACCCTCGGCGTGCATTACCCCCACGACGAACGTTATGCCTTCAGCCTCGAATACTGGCGGGCGTTCCAGGGTTTCTACGCCGGCGATACCAGCGGTTTCGACGGCCAGTACGTCAAGCTCGCCCCCCGTGCCCCCGGCGCCGCCAATCATCCTTTGGGTGGCTGGCATCCGCCGCGCCAGAAACCCGGGATCCCTTTGTGGGGCGCCGGTACTTCCGGGCCCGGCGTGGCCCATTCGGTGCAGTTGCTCGACGTCTATCTGAGTTTTGCCAATACCCCGCCCAAGCTGGGCGACAAGTTTCGCAAGGTGGCCGTCGAAGCCGCAAAAATCGGCCGCGAACTGACCTTTGGCACGCGCCTGCAAATCATCGTGCGCGAGACCGAAGAAGAGGCGTGGGCCCACGCCGAGAAACTGCTGCAACGCACCTCGCTGCAAACCGCACGCAACGCCATCGAACGCCAGTTGCCGGCCGGCGTCAGCTTCGATGAGTTCCACAGCGACGATCCACAGACCCAGCGCAACCTCGAGACCATTCGTGCGGGCCGCCTGCCCACCGCCCGCGACCTGGAGATCTACCCCAATGTATGGCTCGGCCCAAGCCTGTTTGGCTTCAATATCCTCGGCCCTGCGGCGGGCACTTACCTGGTGGGCAGCGCCGAGCAGGTTGCCGAGCGTATCCGCGAGTACGAGGCCCAGGGTACCTCGGCCTTTATCCTTTCCGGTTTCCCGCTGATCGACGAAGCGCACCGCGTGGCGGACCTGTTGTTCCCGCTGCTGGAGCTGGACCACGGCTTTGACGTGCCGCGTCTGGGCGTCACCCACAAGCTCGTGCAGCTGGATGAGGCCTGAGTATGGGTGATGGATTTTCCCGCCGAGCCTTCCTCGGCAGCAGCCTGGCGCTGGGCGGCGGTTTGCTGCTCGGTGGCTGCGACGCAGGCCCGGCCAGCCAGGGCGCGGTGCTGCTGTCGAGCAAGCCGGTGAGTGGCGGACGCCTGCGTATCGGCATTATCGAGGGCGACCAGTCCGGCAACCTCGATGCCCACAAGCCGGTGGGCGGCGGGATCATCCGGGGCTGGGCGCTGTACAGCAAGTTCTGGGAATGGAACACCGACGTCAGCACCCGCCTGGCCCTGGCCGAATTCGCCGAGCCGAATGCCGATGCCAGCGCCTGGACCATCCGCATCAAGCCGGGCCTGGAGTTTCATCACGGCAAGACCATTGGCGCCGATGACATGCTGTTCTCGCTGCTGCGCCTGACCGATCCCAAGCTGGCGTCACCGTTTGCCGGGCTGGTGGGGGCGATTGACCGCAATGCCTTGCGCAAGCTCGATGAGCGCACCATCGAAATCCGCTTCAAGCAGGGGCAGAGCTTTTTCCCCCTGGATGAAACCCTGATCAGCTTTGGCGGCATTGTCCCCACCGACTACGACCCGGTGACCAACCCGGTCGGCGCCGGGCCCTACAAGCTCAAGCGTTTTGTTCCTGGCCAGCGCTCGC
Source organism: Pseudomonas sp. MF09156 (assembly GCF_059862305.1). Classification (NCBI taxonomy): domain Bacteria; kingdom Pseudomonadati; phylum Pseudomonadota; class Gammaproteobacteria; order Pseudomonadales; family Pseudomonadaceae; genus Pseudomonas; species Pseudomonas sp. MF09156. The sequence goes on along the minus strand of NZ_JCBCUR010000004.1, from coordinate 380,726 downwards.
TCTACAGCCGCTTTGAAAACTACTACAAGCCCGGCCAGCCATACGCCGACGAGCTGGAAATCATTGAATTCAAGGATCAGGTGTCGCGCGTCGCAGCCCTGCGCGCCGGGCAAATTGACGTCGCCAGTGGGGTGCAGGCTGAACACAGCGCCTTGCTCAAGGCCGATGCGCGGTTGAGCCTGTGTGTCTCGCCAAGTACCTCGTTTACCGGTTTGAACCTCAACCTGGCCAAGCCACCGTTTGACGATGTGCGGGTGCGCCAGGCCTTCCGCTTGTTGGCCGATCGCCAGGAACTGGTGGACCGTGGCCTCAACGGCTTTGGGCGAATCGCCAACGACCTGTATTCGCCCCACGACCCGACCTACAACCACACGCTGGCCCAGCGCCCGTATGACCTGGAGCAAGCGCGTTCACTGCTGCGCCAGGCCGGGCAAAGCGATCTGCGCGTGGAACTGACCAGCACCCCGGGGCCCGGCGTCAATGCGGCACTGGTGTTCGCCCAGCAGGCAAAAAAGGCCGGGGTCGAGGTGCGCGTGACCCAGGTTGACGGCGCGGTATTCAACGGCCCGCAGCGGGAACAATGGCAAGTGTCGCCCGGCTCGACCCCGGCCCGGGGTTTCCTGGCGTCGGCGTTGCACAACGACGCGCCCCTGGCGATCTACAACCGCAGCAACTTTCATGACCCCCGTTTCGCCGACCTGTACCGTCAGGCCCTGGCCCAACCCGACCTGGCGCTGCGCAAAGGCCTGGTGCACGAGGCCCAGCAGATCCAGCACGAGCGCGGTGGCCTGCTGATCTGGGGCTTCAACGATGTGCTGGATGCCGCCTCGGTACGGGTTGGCGGGCTGGGCCCGGAACAGACTACCTTTGCCTCCTGGCGCTTTGATGAGTTGTGGTTGAACCATGTCTGAGTCGTCCTGCGTCACCCCACACCGCGCCCCACGTACACCGGCCTGGCTGTCCTGGTTTATCGGGCGCCTGGGCTACGGCCTGCTTACCGCCTGGGTCATCAGCCTGGTGGTGTTTATCGCCACTCAGGCACTGCCATCCGACCCGGCGCGGGTGATCCTCGGCCCGGATGCGCCGCTGGAAAGTATCCTTACCCTGCAACGCCAACTGGGCCTGGACCAGCCGATCCTCTGGCAATACGTGCGCTGGCTGGGCGCCGCCTTGAGCGGTGAACTGGGGGTGTCGCTGGACTCCAACGCGCCGGTGGCCAGCATCCTCTGGGGGCGGTTTGGCTACACCCTGGCGTTGCTTGCCGGGGTGATCGCGCTGGTGGTGCCGGCAGCCCTGGTGCTTGGCGTGTCCCTGGCTTTGCGCCGGGACAGCACCCTGGACCGCTGGAGCCTGTCGCTGTTGATTTTCCTCAAGGCCACGCCGGGGTTTCTCCTGGCCATCGGCCTGGTGCTGCTGTTTTCCATGCCCCATATGGGCTGGCTGCCGGCCGTGTCGATCCTCGATCCGGACCTGTCGCTATGGCGCCAACTTAAGTTCCTGATCCTGCCGGTGTTGGCCCTGAGCCTGTCGGCGCTGCCTTATCTGACGCGCATGGTGCGCGCGGCGCTGATTGACGCGCTGGAATCCGACTACGTGATCGCCGCGCGCCTGCGCGGTATTCCCAGGTGGCGCATTGTCTGGTGCCACACCTTGCCCAATGCCCTGGTGCCGGCGATCCAGGGTGTGGCCCTGACCCTGCGCACGCTGATCGGCGGCGCGGTGCTGGCCGAGGTGATCTTCAGCTACCCCGGCATCGGCACTGCCCTCAATGCGGCGATCCAGATGCGCGACCTGCCGATGATCCAGGCCATTGTGCTGGTGATCACCCTGGCGGTGGTGCTGATCAATCTGCTGGCCGACCTGTTGACGGTGCTGCTGACCCCCAAACTGCGCACGGCCCGCCGTGTGACCATGATCAAGCGCAACCGCCGGGGCATTACCCCGTGGTGGCGGCGCTCCCGAGGTGATGCATGACGACCCCTGGCACTTGGCGCTGGCTGGCTGAACCCCAGGCCCGCAAAGGTTTGGTGATTACCCTGCTGGTGGTGGCCGTGGCCCTGGTCGGCCCCCTGTTGCCACCGCACGGCCCGACGGACATGGTCGGCCCGGTGTACGGTGCGCCGGCCGTCGGGGCCTGGCTGGGCTACGACTTTCTTGGTCACGATGTGCTGTCGCGCTTGCTCAGTGGCGGCCTGTCGGTGTTGTGGATGTCAGTGGCCGCGGCGGTCATCGCCCTGGCCATCGGTACCACCCTGGGCTTGCTCGCGGGCCTGTCGCGGCGGCGCCTGGATCAGTTGATTACCTGGTCGGCAGACGTCTGCCTGGCGTTTCCCGACCTGATCCTGGTGCTGTTGATCGTGTCGATGCTCGGGCGTGCGCCGTGGCTGATTGTGCTCACGGTGTCGATCGCGTTCATCCCTGGGGTGATCCGCCTGGCGCGGGCCAGCGCGGTGGCCGTGGCGGGGCAGGAGTTTGTCGAGGCGGCGCAGATGATGGGCTATTCCCGACGGCGCATTCTGTTCCAGGAGATCCTGCCGAACATCCTCACGCCGTTGTTGGTGCACTTGGGCAACATGCTGACCTGGGGTGTAGGCATGCTCTCGGGCCTGAGCTTCCTCGGCTATGGCGTGGCCCCGCCGACGGCGGACTGGGGCCTGATGATCAACGAAAACCAGGCCGGGCTGCTGGTCCAGCCCTGGGCCGTGCTCGCGCCGGCGCTGCTGATCGGCGTATTTGCCTACGGCACCAATATCCTCGCCGAAGGCATCGGCCGCAGCAGTGCGCGGATGGGAGAAAAACAGCCATGAACGCCATTACCGAAATCGACACCCGGGTGTTGCAGGTCCAGGACTTGCGGGTGGAACTGCCGGGCCAGGTGGATGTGGTGTCCGGGGTGTCCTTCACCCTGCAGGCCGGTGAAATTCTGGGCCTGGTGGGGGAGTCCGGCTCGGGCAAGACCACCCTGGCCACGGCCTTGCTGGCCCATGCCCGGCGCGGCGCACGCATCGTTGGCGGGCAGGTGCAGGTGGCCGGCCAGGCCTTGTTGGAGCTGCACGGCGAAGCCTTGCGCCAGGCCCGTGGCAGCCTGATCGGCTACGTTGCCCAGGACCCTGCCACCGCGCTGAACCCGGCGTTGCGCATTGGCACGTTGTTGGCCGAAACCCTGGCCGCCCATCAACGCCCTCTCGATCGCGCCACACAACAGCAGCGCATTGCCCAGACCCTGGTCGACGTGGGCTTGCCCGGCGACCATGAGTTCCTGCGGCGCTTTCCCCATCAATTGTCCGGTGGTCAGCAACAGCGGGTGATGCTGGCGCTGGCCTTCGTCCTGCGCCCGCGCCTGATTGTGCTGGATGAGCCGACCACGGCCCTGGACGTCAGCACCCAGGCACACATCCTCGCCACGTTGCGCCGGCTGTGCAAAAGCCAGGGCGTGGCGGCGGTGTATGTGTCCCATGACTTGGCGGTGATCAAGGATCTGGTGGACCGGGTGATGGTCATGTATGCCGGGCGTATCGTCGAATCCGCCAGCCGCGCCGCACTGTTCAGCCTGCCGTCCCATCCGTATACCCGAGGCTTGTTGGCGGCGATCCCCGATGTGGCCGGGCGCCGCGAATTACAGGCCATCGCCGGCCACGCCCCAGCGCCTGGGCAACGCCCCCAGGGCTGTGGTTTCGGCCCGCGCTGCGCGCGTTTTGGCCCACGTTGCGCGCTGGCCGAGCCTGCGTTGCAGGCGTTTGCGCAGGGCCACACGGTGGCCTGTTTCGACCCCCATGACCAACCGCCGCAGGTCATTGCCCTGACACCGATTGCCGACAGTCATGGGCAAACCGCTGCGCCGTTGCTGGAGATATCCGGCCTGAACGTCGCCTATGACCGCCAGGTGTTGTTCGAGGTGTCGTTGCAACTGCGCCCGGGCGAATGCCTGGCGCTGGTGGGTGAGTCGGGCTCCGGCAAGACCAGCCTGGCCCGGGCCGTCGCCGGTCTTGGCGAGAACGCCGAGGGCGAGCTGCATTATGCCGGGCGCCCCTTGCCCCTCCAGGCGAGGCAACGGGACGCGGGGCTGCGCCACCAGATCCAATACATCTTCCAGAACCCGTACCGCGCCTTGAACCCCCGGCAAACCGTGTACCAGACCCTCAGCGCACCGCTGCAGCACTTTTTCGCGATCAACGGCCAAGCTGCCCGCGAACGAGTGCATGGCGTACTCAAGCGTGTCTCGCTGGCAGCCTCGGTGGCCGACCTGTATCCCCACAGCCTGTCGGGCGGCGAACGCCAGCGCGTGGCCATTGCCCGGGCCCTGCTGTGTGAGCCGACCCTGCTGATCTGCGATGAAATCACCTCGGCGCTGGATGTCTCGGTACAAGCCTCAATCCTCGACCTGCTGCGCCAACTACAGCGTGACGGCTTGACGTTGCTATTCGTGACCCACGACCTGGGCGTGGTACGGGCGATTGCCGACCGGGTGCTGGTGCTGAAAACGGGGCGGGTAGTGGAGCAGGGCGCGGTGGACCAGGTGCTGGACCAGCCCCAGGCGGCGTATACCCGCACGTTGCTTGAGCATTCGCCGACATTGGGCTGATGGGCACCGCTGCGCGGTGATCGCCGGCAAGCCGGCTCCTACAATGCAAATGCATACTCCTGTAGGAGCCGGCTTGCCGGCGATCGCGCCCTCACGGACACATCCTGCGTCAATGCCACACCTCACTCTTGCATTCCCCGCACTAGCCTTTCCCTTCTGTATTTCCAACAGGAGGACAAAGGATTGTCCACACTTCCTCACGCTAAAAATCTGCGCAATGGCGGCTATTCTCAATCTGGTCAGATCTACCTACTTACCGCCGTCACTCAACATCGCGCACCGGTCTTTGCCGACTGGTGTGTTGGCCGATTGGTTGTGCATGAATTTCGCCACGCACAGATCGAAGGCCTCGCCGACTCCCTGGCCTGGGTGGTGATGCCTGATCATTTTCATTGGCTGATCGAACTCAAGCAAAGCACTCTCCCTGCGCTGATGCTTGCCACCAAATCCCGCAGCGCTCGCGCGGTGAACGCGCGTATGGGCCGGTCAGGTCGGTTCTGGCAGAAGGGTTTCCATGATCGAGCGATTCGCCGTGAGGAGGACCTTGCGACAGTCGCCCGCTACATCGTCGCCAACCCGTTGAGGGCCGGGTTGGTAACGCGGGTGCATGATTATCCGTTGTGGGACGCGATATGGGTTTGAATCTACCGACGCAATCGCCGGCAAGCCGGCTCCTACAATGCATATGCGGCTTGCCGCCGCCGTACTTCTTCACGCACCGCCGGAATGATCCAGCGTCCGTAATCCACTGTGTCGTACAACGGGTCGTATCCCCGGTTGAGAAAGGTCGTCACTCCCAGGTCCACATAGTCGAGCAACGCCTGGGCCACGGTTTCCGGGGTGCCGACCAGGGCGGTGGTGTCGCCGTAGGCACCGACAGCGGTGGCGGTGGGCATCCATAGGGCGCGGTCGTGGCGGTCGCCCTGGGCGGCGGCGGCCAGCAGGCGTTCGGAGCCGGTGCCCTTGATCCGTTTCTGCCACGGGCTGCCTGCGGCAAACTGCGGGTTGGCCTTGATCTGCGCGAGGATCTGCTCGGCCCGTTGCCATGCCAGTTCCTCGGTCGCGCCCAGGATCAGGCGCACCGACAAACTCACCCGTGGCGCCTGCACCCCCGCCGCGCTGGCGGCGGCCTTGAGCTTGCCGATCTGTTCGGCGACGCCGCTCAACGGTTCGCCCCACAGCGCGTAGAGGTCCGCATGCTTGACCGCAATCTGATAGGCAATGTCCGACGAGCCGCCAAACGAGATTGGGATATGGGGCTGCTGCAAGGGCTTGACCGGCGAGAACGCGCCCTTGATGTTGAAGTACTCGCCCTCGAAGTCGAACGGCTCTTCGGCGGTCCAGGTGCGCCGCACAATCTCCAAGTACTCATCGGTGCGTTTGTAGCGCGCGGTCTTGTCCAGCAGGAAGTCACCTTCCTGGGGTTCGGCGGTGATCCCGGTAATCGCGTGCAGGCGGATTCGCCCGCCACCGGTGGTGTGATCCAGGGTGGCGAATGAGCGGGCGGCGACCGTCGGCGGGGTCAGGCCCGGCCGGTGGGCGATCATGAAACCCAGGCGCTCGGTGTGGGCCGCCGCATACGCGGCGATCTGCAAGCTGTCGGCGCTGCCGGGGCCGCTGGCGATCAGCACGCGGTCAAAGCCCGCATGCTCATGGGCGCGCGCATGGTGGCGGATAAAATCGAGGTCAAAGTCGGGGCTGCGAACGCCACGGGTCTCGGACCACTGGCGAGGGAAAATCATGCCGACAAATTCAATGGACATGGGGTGCTCCGGTCAGAACTGATAGTCGACCTGGGCCAGCAGAGTGCGGCCAGGCATGGGTTGCAAAAAGGTATTGGTGGAACCGGCCAGGCCGCTGACGAAGTTCAGCTCGTTGGTCAGGTTCAGCACGCGCAAGGTGGTGCTCCACTGCGGCTGGCGGTAGTACACGGCAAGGTCGAGGTTGTATTCGTTGGGGATCTTCACGGTCTTGCTCAGGTTCAAGTACCAACTGCTGGTCCACCAGCCGGACAGTTCGGCACCCAAGCCCGAGTCGAAGCGATAATCCACATAGCCACTGGCGGTGTATTCGGGGATCTGCACCGCATCAAAGCGCCCGGACGCGCGCTGGTTGAGGCTGTTGTTATCGCCAAACACGGTGCCGTTGTCGGGGATGAACCCGGCGGAGGCAAAGCCGGCCTGGGAGGTGAATTCGTTGTAGGCATTGAGCTTGGACAGGTTCAGGCCGCTGCGCAGATGCTCGTCGGGCTGGTAGCGCACGGTGGCCTCGACGCCTTTGATGATCAGCCTGGCAATGTTGTTATTGCTGTCGGGCGCCTGGTCCCGGGCCTGCTTGAAGGCGGCCAGGGTCATGAACAGCTCGTTGGGCACGGCCTCGACCTTGACCCCCACTTCGTGCAACACGCTCAGGCTCTGGAACGCCAGCGGGTTGAGCTGGTTGGCGCCAGTGCCGCTGCCCCAGCCCAGGCCGTTGGAAAAGAACCCGGTGTTGACGGCCAGCGAACGGTCGAAGGTGTAGTAGAGCGTGGTGTTGTCCGTGGGCTTGACGTAGGGGCTGAGCTGGAAGGCAAACAGGCGGTAGTTGTCGCTGTCCTGGCGCCGATTGCCACCGGCCAGCACGAACGGGTTCTCGATCTCGGCTTCGATCCAGCTGCGGCTGGCGCCGATATTCAAGCCCAGGTAATCGCCATATTTGAGGTTGTGCTGGCTGAACAGGGTTTTGGTGACCCAGGTGCTTTCGGCGGTGTAGGGCGCTACCGACTCGGCGTACAACCCATGCCCGGCCGGGAACATCGCCGGCAGGCTCAACCAGCCGTAGTAGTTGGAGTATTGCGCGACGCCCGGTTGGCCGATCCACGCCCCATTGCCGCCGGCCGGGTTGGCACCGGTCAGGCCCAGCAGGTCGCCGGGGTTCTTGCCGGACGGGTTTTGGGTCAGGTCATAGGCGTTGATGGTCGAGCCGAAGCTGTTGTTGGCGGCAATCGACTGGTTGGACTCACGGCGGTAAATCAGCCCGCTGTTGCTGTCATCGCGCAGGGTCCAGGGGCCGAGGCGGGTTTCATTGCGTGAGCGAAACTCAAAGCGGTTGTCGAAGATATTGTCCTTGGACTGCACCTGGAACGCGCCCACCGCGTCGGTGGTGTCCCGGGAGCGCTGGTAGAACGTGCTGTTGGCGACGGTGATGGTCGGCGACAGGTCGGCCTCGATGCGCAGTTGCGTGGTAAAGCGCCGGGAGCTGCTTTCGTCCTCCTTGCGTTGCCCGGTTTGCGACGATAACGAGCGTTCGCCATTGCCTGCCAGCGTGGGGTCATATACCCAGCCGCGCAGGCTGCCGGGGTTGGCCTGGGTGTTGGGCGAGGCATTCTGGAAGCTGCCATCGACCACGGCGTATTGGCCCTGGGCATTGCGCTGGCGCTGCACCCAGCCCAGGGTCGGGGCATCGGCGGCCCCCGAGGCCAGGACCGGCGACCACAGGGTGTTGCCGTTCTGGATAATCGGTGTGGCGCGGCCGGCGTAATACTTGCCGTGGTCCACCAGGTCCTGGGTTGCGCGGTTCCAGCCGTGGGTGATGTTGTAGTCGTAGTAATCGTCGTAGCTGGCGTTCCAGTCCACCCGCACATTGTCATTGCGCCAGGCCAGGGCACCGTAGAACGCGTCGAAATTGTTGTCGACGTTGTCGTAGAAATCCTCCTGGCGCTGCTTGGTGATACTCAGGCGATAGGCCAGGTTGTCGCTGAGCGGGCCGGTGTTATCGACACTGAACTTGCCGCTGCTGCGTGAGGTGCCATCGGGTATCCACGAGCCCACTTCGCCGCTGAGCCTGGTCTTGAACTGGTTGAAGTCGGGTTTCTTGCTCAGGTAGTTGACGTAGCCGCCACTGCCGGACACCGAGCCATAGGTCACCGACGAAGGCCCGGCGACGATATCGGCGCCTTCATAGGCGTTGAAATTGGCCGGATGGCGCACGCCATAAGCGCGTTGGCCATCCTGGAACACTTCCGAGCCCTGGGCGCGGAACTGCGGGGCAATCCCGGCGTTCTGCCCACCGCCGCGGGTGATGCCGGGGGCATATTTGACCAGGTCGTCGGCGCTGCGGATCGAGTCGTTGGCCAACTGCTCGGCATTGATCTGCACAACTGAGCGTGGCGTGTCGAGCACCTTGGTTTCGGTGCCGCCATAGACCGAGGTCGGTGGGCGGGTGGGCAGGGCGTCGTCCTCGGACGCGCTGGCACTGGCCTGCACGGTTACGGTTTGCAGTTGGGTATCGGCGGCAAAGGCCTGGATTGGCAGGCCTGCCGCCAGCAGCAGGGGTAAACGCAAGGCGATAGCGTGCATGGCAAAAATGCCTCATCAAAAAATAAAAGGATGGCCCCCTGTAGGAGCCGGCTTGCCGGCGATGAGGCCCTTGAGGTTTGCTGTGTTTTCAAGGACGCCATCGCCGGCAAGCCGGCTCCTACAGGGGCGTCAGGCGCTGTCTTTGAGCCAGAGTTTTTCAAAGCGCCAGGTGCTGAACAGCGACTCTTCGGCCTGTGCGCCGCCAACGCGGGTGGACACGCCGTCGAGCAGGTCGGCATAGCCCCAGATCAACATGCCACCGCGCTCGTACTGGATCTGCTGCACCTGATGCACCAGTGCCTTGCGTTTTTCCAGGTCGGGCTGGGCCATGGCGGCCAGGAACAGTTCGCTGAACTGCGGGTCGTGGAAGTGGGTTTTATTGGACACTGCAAACGGTGCATCGGTGTGAATCGCACTGGCGAGGAACGGCGCGCCGATGCTGCCGCCGGTGCTCAGCGCCCAGTCGTTTTTCTGCGGGCCCTGGAAGGTCGCCAGGTCCACCTGCTTGACCTTGAGGGTCACGCCAATGCGCTTGGCTTGTTCGGCCAGCACCAGGGCCGAACTCAAACCGGTGCCGGGCGTGGTGATCAGCTCCACTTCAAGGTTCTCCTGGCCCGCTGCCTTGAGCAGTTGTGCTGCCCGTTGCGGGTCGTAGGGGCGCGGGCCGAGGCTGTGGTTGAAGGTCGGGTCGCTGGGCGCATACAGGTCATTGGCCACCCGGCCCTGGCCGTTGAGGGCGCGGCGCACCAGTTCTTCGCGGTCGGCCATCAGGCGCAAGGCTTCGCGCACCCTGGGGTCGTTGAACGGCGGCTTGTCCAGGTTCATATCGAACGACAGCCAATTGCCGCTCACCGATTTGATCACCTGCAGGCGCGGGTCCTTGGCCAGGATCGGCAACTGCTCGGTGGGCAGCACGTTGGCCATGTCGATCTGCCCGGCGCGCAGGGCGGCCAGGCGTGACACCTGATCCTTGAAGTCGATGATTTCCAGCTCGTCGGCGTAGGGCTTGCCGTCCTTGTAGTAGTTCTCGAAACGGGTAAACAGCGAGCGCTGGCCGGGGGTGAAACTCTTGAGTTTGTAGGGCCCGGCACCCACCGGGTTGGTGACGGGGTGGTAATCCACCGGCACGATCCCGCCGAAGTTGACCCAGGTTTCCGCCAGCGGCAGGTAGCTGCGCCCGTCGCGAAAGCTCAGGCGCACGGTACGGTTGTCGAGCTTGACCAGGTTGTCGCGGTCCACCCAGTGCAACAGCGCGGCATAGGGCGAAGCCAGCTGCGGGTCGGTGAGGCGGCGGATCGAGAAGATCAGGTCATCGGCGTCGATGGTCTTGCCATTGTGAAACTCCAGGCCCGGGCGCAGGCGCAGGGTCCACGCGCTGGCGTCGGCATTCGGCTCTGCCAGCTCGGCCAGGGCCAGGCGCGGTTGCATCTGCTCGTCCCATTCCCACAGTTTGCTGTACAGCGCAAAGCCGCGCACGATGCCGCTGCCAATGGGCTTGTGGGCATCGAGGTTGCCGCTCTGGTTGCCGTCGAGGATCCCCAGGCGCAGGCGCCCACCGTAACGCGGCTGGTCATTGGCAAGGCCGGCTGCCGGTGTGTCGGCGGGACCGCAACCGGCCAGCAGCAGGCCGCCGCCGACGGTGGCGCTGTAGCCGAGAAAGTCCCGGCGGCTGAGCAGTAAGGTCATGGTGTCAGGCTCCGCCATTGGCCGAGTGCAGCGCGCGCACGGGTTCCGGGGCGCGGCTTAGTTCGGCGCGTTCATTGCGAAAGTGCGGCAGGATGTGCTCGCCCAGGCGATAGGCTTCTTCCAGGTGCGGGTAGCCGGCAAGGAAGAACAGGTCGATGCCAATGGCGTTGTACTCACGGATCCGCGCCACCACGTTCTCGTAGCTGCCCACCAGCGCACAGCCAGGCGGGATGCCGATGTAGCCGAAGCCAGTCCACACATTGGGATGGATAAAAAAGTCCTCGAAGCCCTGGGTTTCGTTTTTCTCGGCAAAGCCTTGCTCGTAGCTCAACTTGCGCGCGGTGCGCAGGCCCGCGTGGGCGGCCACGGCCTTGACCGCGCCACGGGCGATGCCCTCGTCGAAGAAACGCTTGGCTTCGGTGCGCGCCAGTTCCTCGGTTTCGCGGGTGATGACGTCAATCGATAGGCCAAAGCGGATATCCGTGCGCCCCCACCTCAAGGCGCGCTCGCGCAAGTCTGCGATCAATGCCGCGATTTCGTCGGGATGCTCGGCGCGCATCAGGTAGAAATCGGCATGCTTGGCGGCAAACTCGCGGGCGGCGATGGACGAGCCGGCGGTGCAGATCAGCGGCAGCTCGGCCTTCTTCAACGGCCCGCGCAGCCCGCCACCATCGGCCTTGTAGAACTTGCCGTCGTAGTGGAAGGTCTCGTTGTGCCAATAGCCCTTGACCACATCCATGAACTCGGTGGCGCGCTCATAGCGTTCGTCGTGGTCGCTGAAATCGCCGACCTGGCGCTGGATGGCGTCCGAACCGCCGTTGATGATGTTCCACACCAGGCGGTTGCCGGTGGCGCGCTGGTAGGTGGCAGCCTGTTGCACCGCGACCCACGGGGTGTAGTGGTAGGGCTGGAACGCCGTGACAAACTGCAGGGTGCGGGTTTCCCGGGCCAGCAGCGAGCACACCGTCCACGGTTCTTCGCCGGTGGGCGCGTTGACCATCAGCGCGCCGCCAAAGCCATTGATTTCGGCGGCCTTGGCGATTTGCCCGAGGTAGTCGATATAAGTGAAGTGATCGCCGACGCTGAAGCCGGACACCGCGCCGGTACTGGCGCCGCCCCGATGCCAGTCGCCACGGTTGCGCGGGTCGCCGGGCAAAAACTGGGTCTCGCCGTGCAGTGGCAGGCGGGTGAAGAATTCGATGCTCATGAAAACCTCCGGCTTATTGCACGCTGGGATTGCAGATCGGCGTGATCGGTTGGTCGTTGATGACCTTGTGGGCGAAAGGCACGGAGTCCTTCAGCGAGGCATTGACCGTCGGGCTATGGCCCAGACCCTTGTACAGGTGGCCCTCGACGATGGAGCCGGCTTTGCACGCGTCCTGCATCAGTGCCACTTGGGTGGACGCCGCCGGGGTCTTGTCCTCGGCGCCGGTGCCGATAAATACCGGCTGTGCGGTTTTCAGGGTGGGGTACGACACTTGCGCCAGCCACGGAGCGAGCTGCTTGCCCTGGTAGTCCTTCTTCGCGTTGGCCGGGGTCAGGCCGATGCCTTCGACGTCGCTGACCAGAGCCGCGAGGCAACTGGTGCGCGCCTGCTCGAACAGCGGCAGGGCCTTGTCGGTATAGAAGTCCCGGGGGTCGATGCTCGGGTCATATTGCTGGGCCGCGAGCAAGGTATAGAAGCCGTAGGCCAGGGACGCGTCGACCTTGTTGGGGTCCTGTTCACCCACGTTTTTCGCGCCGACGGTGTAGATCACCCCGGTGCCGATGCTGCCCTTGACCCCAAGGTCGGGCGCATAGGTGGCGGCATATGCGGCCGAGGCAAACGCGCCGGCGCCGCCCTGGGACTGGCCGACAATCAGCACCTTGTTCGCCAGCCCAGGCACGCCCGCCACCACGGCCTTGGCCGCATCGAGAATGCCGTAGGCGGCCATGCGATTGTTCAGCAACGGATGCCCGCCGGTGACGCCCAGGCCCTGATAATCGGTGGCGACCACGGCAAACCCTTCATCCAGCCAGCGGCTGAGGTACTGCACGTCACGGTACGAACGGCCCTGCCACGACGGCGCGCACACATCAGCGACCCCGACCGTGCCATGCCCCCAACTGGCCACCGGCCAGCCGCCGGCCGGAGCCTTGCCCTTGGGCAGGAACAGGGTGCCGGAGACCACCACCGGGGTTTTGTTATCGATGCCATCGGTGGAGGTATAGAGAATGCGCTGGGCACTGGCGGCATTGGGCAGGCTCAGGGTTTTTTCCAAGGGTTCGCTGCGCAGCAGTTTGCCGGGGGTGGCCGGGATGACTTTTTCCCAGGTGTAGAACGCCGAGACACGGCCATCGCCTTGCAGTGGGTCGGGCTTGGGCGGGTGCACGTCGGCGGCCAGGGCGCTCATGGACAGTGCCAGGATGCTGAGGCCGAAGGCGAAGGAGCGGGGCAGATTCATCGGTAATTTCCCTATCAAGGTTGGGTGCTGACCTGGCCACGCAGGGCAGGCCAGTAGTCGGTGAGTTGCAGGTCGATCAGGGCCTGGCGGGTAAAGCCGGTGGCCAGGGACGGGCTGATGTCGTAGTGGTCGCGGATCAGGTGGTTGGCCAGGGCGTAGGCCGTCAGCGCCTGGTAGTGGGCCTTGAGCTGCGCGTCGCTTTTCGGCGCCCAGCGTTCTTGCCAGGCCACCGGGTCGTCCTGGTCATCACGGCGCAGCACGCTTTCAGCGGTGCCGGCGCGCGAAGACAATTGGTAATAGGCGTCCTGGTTCTGCGTCTGGGAAATCCACCAGGCAGCCTTGACCCAGGCCGTGGCGAGCAATTGGGTGATATCCGGGTGCTGCTGCACAAAGGCGTCGGTGCCCCACAGGTCGGAGATCAGCCGCCAGTCGTTGCTGCCTTGCTTGGTCGACCAGATGATCTTGCCCACGCCCTTGTCTTCCAGGGCATAGGCCTCGCTCAACAGCACCGCTGCATCGACCTTGCCGGCCGACACCGCCGCCGCGCCGACTTGCGGGTTGAGGTTGGCGATCTTGAAGTCGTCGAGCTTGAGGCCCTTGCTCGCCAGGAAGTTACTGAAGGCAAACTCCCAGGGGCGGCCACGGTGCAGGGCCAGGCGCTTGCCCTTGAGGTCTTCGATGCTGTTGGCGCTGGAGCCGGCGGGCACCACCAGGTAGATGTTATTGCCGCTGCCGCCGGGCACGATCAACTTGCCCGGCACGCCACCGGCTCCGGCGATCACCGAGGGCAGGTCACCGCGCACGGCGAAGTCCAGGGTGTTGTTGCTGAAGCCTTCGTTGATCTGCGGGCCGGCGCCGGCGTGGGGCAGGGCGATCCATTGCAGCTTGACCCCGCGCTCGCGCAGTTGCGTTTCCAGCCAGCCATCCTCGATCACCCGCCCGGCGATCCCACCGAATACCGGCTTGCCGCCCTGGGTGTAGGCGACGATGGCGATTTTTACCGAGGCTGGCGGCTGCGCCAGCGCGAGCGTGCTGACCAGCACAGCGAACAATGCGGCGATCCATTTATTCATCGAGATTCCCCTGCCAATTTGAAGACCTGCCCTGGTAGAAGCCCGGCTTGCTGGCGATGAGGCCGTTGAGCCTTGCAGCGTTTAACCGCACGCCATCGCCGGCAAGCCGGCTCCTCCAGGGGAGGGTGTTGGGAGGGAGAGAGCAGATTGCATGCCAGCGTCGCTCGAATGCCCTCAGAGCCCCAACAACCGTGGCCTGTAGCGTTTACCGCGGGGCGCTGGCGCACGCCCGGTTGTTGATGGATAGACAGGCAACTGCTGGCCGGTTGCTGCTCCAGCAGCAGCCGTGGCGTGCAGTGTTGGTATATGCGATATGGGAATATATAAATACGAATTAATAATTAAATGGTCTAGAAAACTTCATGCACTATTGAGCACGCGCTTTTACTGCCAGGAATGCACCATGTCGTTGATCACTCATCCCAATGCCCGCGAATTGACCAAGTCGGTGCGTGCCACCGTGCTGGTGTTCAAGGACCCGCGCTCCCAGGAATTGCTGGCGCGGATCGAGCGCCTGGCGCCCAGCGAGGCCAATACCTTGATCATTGGCGAAACGGGCACCGGCAAGGAACTGGTGGCGCGGCACATCCATAACCTGAGCCGGCGCGGCCGCGAACCGTTTGTGGCGGTGAACTGCGGGGCCTTTGCCGAAACCCTGGTGGAGAGCGAGTTGTTCGGCCATGAAAAAGGTGCGTTCACCGGCGCCACCACCCATAAGGCCGGTTGGTTCGAAGCGGCCAACGGCGGCACGTTGTTCCTCGATGAAATTGGCGATTTGCCGTTGAACATGCAGGTCAAGTTACTGCGGGTGTTGCAGGAGCGCGAAGTGGTGCGCCTGGGCTCGCGCACGCCGATCCCGATCAATGTGCGCCTGGTGGCCGCCACCAACGTCAACCTGGCCGACGCGGTGGTCGCCGGGCATTTTCGCGAGGATCTGTTCTACCGCCTGCACGTCGCGACCATCCGCCTGCCGCCACTGCGCGAACGCCCCGGCGACATCCTGCCCCTGGCGGAGTTTTTCCTCGAAGAACATTGCCAGCGCCTGGGCTACAACCGCGCAAGCCTGAGCCCGGAAGCCGAGCGCAAAATGCTCGAGCACAGCTGGCCGGGCAACATTCGCGAACTGGAGAACGCCATCCACCACGCCTTGCTGGTGTGCCGCAACCAACGGGTGCAGCCTGCGGACCTGCACCTGGTGGACATGCGCTCGTCCGGCATCCGCCAGGACGAAGCCAACCACGCCCTGCCGGCCCCCAGCGGCCCGGTGGACCTGGAAGCGGCGCTCAATGCACTGTTCGAGCAGAACATCCCGGACCTTTACGAGCACATTGAAGAAACCGTGTTTCGTGCAGCGTATCGCTACTGCCATGGCAACCAATTGCAGACCGGGCGCTTGCTCAATATCAGCCGCAACATCGTGCGGGCGCGGCTGGAGAAGATAGGGGAGTTGGGCAAGCCGGCGTTGCTTGAGGGGCAGTGATGAGGTTGGGCCGCCTGGCAGCCGAACCTGTGGGAGCGGGCTTGCCCGCGATGGCGGTATTGGTTGACTGACCGCTATCGCTGGCAAGCCCACTCTTGCAAGGGGGATGCAATTTTGCATTCCCCCAACCCTCAGAAATCGGCAATAAACTGCACCCCACCCACCACCGCTCCACGGGTTTGCGTCACCCCACCCGGATATTTCACATATTGCAGGTTAGGCCGCACCATCAGCCACTGGGTGGCCTGCACGCCGTAGTTGACCTCGTAGCTGTATTCGCGCCGCTGCTCAGGCAGATCCCCTATGCCCGTCACACCCGTGCGTGCGTTGAGTGCCTGGGTGTTGTCGGTATAGCGGTCACTGACCTTAAGTTTCGACGCACCGACGCCAAAAGTGTCATGCGGCCGCGCGTCGAAGGGGCCTCGGTAGATCAGGCCGACCTGCACCAGGCTCTTGATCATGCTTTTGTCCGGGTCGTTCATGGCAAGGTTGGCAAACACGTTGAGCCCGCGTTTGTCGTTGCCATCGACAGTGGTCAGTTGCTGTTGGCCCGACAACCACCAGCCGGCATTGCTCGAATACATCCGGTAGGGTTTCTGGCTGCTGGCTGCATAGTTGCCGTCAGCGTCCTTGAGCATGTCCTGGGTGTCGGCATTGGCGTAGTAGTAGCCGGCGTGGTATTCCGAACTGAGGCCGCCGATGCGCCCCTTCCAGATGGCTTCGACAGGGAAGCTGGTGCCTTGGGAGCCGCTGATGAACGGCTTGAAGCCATTGCTCGCCTCGGCGTTGCCAGGGTTTTTGTCGTAGGCGCCAACCTGCACCGCGAACACGTCGGTGAACTGGTATTTGGCACGCACCGCCCATTGGCTGATGGGGAAACTGTTCCACACGCCATTCCAGTTGCCTTCCTGGGAACCGCACAGGGTCACGTTCTGGAACTCGCAGGGGAACTGGTCAAAGTCCTCGCCATGGCCGAAGCGCCCCAGTTTCACGGCCAGCTTGCGCGCGAAGAACTTCTGCTCGTACCAGAACTGTGACAGGCGCCAGGCATTGCCGCCGCCGAACACTTCCATGGTCGAGGTCAGGCCGGTGGCGTCGGGGTGATGTACGCGATCATTGGTAATGTCCTTGCCATGGCGCTCGCCGATGCCGATGCGCAAGGTTGCGTCCTGCCAGCCCCAGAGTTTTTGCAGGTCCATGGTTACGCCGAGGATCAGTTGATCGCTCCAGCGCGCAGTCATATGGGAGTCATAGCCGCCGCCGAGGTTGGAGCCCACTTCGCCGACGTATTTGAGGGTGAAGTCATAGCCCTGTTCGGCGAGCCGCGGGCGCAGGCCGTTCCAGTCGCCGAGCATGGCCGGGGAGGCAGGGTCCAGCAGGCCGGCGCTCAGGGCGCAGGTGGAAACCGTGCTGCATAGCAGGGCCAGGGGGAGGTTGATGCGCATGAGTGCTCCTTGGTTTTATTGTTGTTATCCGGGGTAAAACACAAATTCCAGGTACACACAGACCTCCAGTGTGGGAGAGGGCTGGCTCGCGATGGCGGTGGTTCAGTGATGAATCGGCTGACTGACACACTGCTATTGCGAGCAAGCCCGCTCCCACATTGGATCTTTGGTGTGTGGGGGCGGTGTCGGGGGTTACTGCAAGTTGACGAACAACCCGCCATCCACCAGCAACGAGGCGCCGGTTACGTAGCGCGCCATGTCCGAGGCCAGGAACACGATCGGCCCGGCGACGTCGTCCGGTTCGCCCAGGCGGCCCAGGGGTGTGCGGGAGGTCATGTAGGCGAGTTTTTCTGCGTCAGCCAGGTCTTGCTTGTTGATGTCGGTGGCGATGGTGCCCGGCAGTACCGAGTTGCAGCGAATGCCATAAGGCCCCAGGGCGATGGCGCAGGATTGCATCAACGAATGCAGGCCGGCCTTGGTCGGGGTGTAGTGGGTCTGCATGCCGCCACCTACCAGGGCGCTGATGGAACTGACGGCAATGATCGCGCCGCCACGGCCCTGGTTCTTCATCTGGTTGGCCGCCGCCTGCACGGCGAAGTAGGCGCCGTTGAGGTTGGTATTGACCGTCTTGAGGTAGACCTCGCGCGGCATGTCGAGGAACGAATGGAACGGGCAGATCCCGGCGTTGTTGACGAACACATCGACACTGCCGAAGGCCTCGACTGCCCCCGCCACCAGCTTGTCGCCGGTGTCCGGGTCGGCGGCATCACCGCCTACTTCAATGGCCTGGCCACCGAACGCGCGGATCTCCTCGATCAACGACAGCGCGGCCTGGGTGCCTTGCGTGCTGGCGCTATGGCCGATCACCACACGGGCGCCCTGGCGTGCACATTCGCGGGCGGCAGCGCGGCCGATGCCACGGGAGGCGCCGGTGATGATCACGGTTTTGTCTGCTAGCAACATGGGAAATCTCCTGGAAAAAATATAACGCTGTTGTAGGAGCAAGCTCGCCCCGACAAAAAGGCATTGCGGCCTCAGCCGAGGTAATTACCGTAGCCAACCATGGCAATGGCGCCGAGGATCACCGCGATCCCGGCCACCAGCACGCCCTTGTTGGCCGTGCTGGTGCCGTGCCATTCGCGAAAGTAGAGGCCCCAGCAATTGGACACAATGATGATGAAAGACATGTGCAACACCCACGAGCTGGCGTCGTTCTGCAGGCGGCTTTCGCCCATGCCGTAGAAAAAGAATTGCAAGAACCACAAGGTCCCGGCGCACGCCACCAGCAGGTAGTTGCGCAATAGCGGGGCGTTGCGGTCGGTGTAGTTGTGGAACGTGCGGTTGCGCCAGTTCAGCCACAGGCACCAGATGCCGTTGGTGGTCAGGCCACCCCACATGATCACCATGAACGTCACGTTGTTCTGGAACAGGCTGTTGGCGCCATGTTCCACGGCGGCGGCGGCCAGTGGGCGCCCGGCGGAAATACCGTAGCTGAAGCAGGCGCTCAACACCCCGGAAATCACCGCCACCAGCATGCCCTTGCCCAGGGCGAACTCGCTGACGCTGGCGAACTTTACCGCCTGGGACACTTCCCGTTCCTTGATCAGCCCGGCCTTGCCGCACACCGCGATGCCGATCAGCGACACGGCCACGCCCCACAGCACCCAATGCCCGCCTTGTGAGGCAAGCATCGAGGTCAGGGTGCCCTCTGTCTCGTGGGTGAACAGGTCGCGGTACAAGGCGGGCATCAGGGCGCCGAGGGCCGAGGTCAGGCCCATGATCAGCGACATGCCCAAAGACAGCCCCAGGTAGCGCATGGTCAGGCCGAACGTCAGCCCGCCGATGCCCCACAGCACACCGAACATATAGGTCCAGAGCAGGGTGCTGGTGTCGGCGTTGCGCAGGATTTCGACCCAGCCGGGCACGGTCAATTGCGCGGCAATCAGCGGCACGATCAGCCACGACACCAGGCCGCCGGTGATCCAGTAGCTTTCCCAGGCCCAGCCACCAACTTTTTTGTAGGGGATGTAGAAACTGCCGGAGGCAAAGCCACCGATCAAATGCAGAATCACACCGAGGAGAATGATTTCCACGTGTTCGAATCCTTTTTATTGTTGTGATGAGGAGCCAATGGCTCAGTCGGGCGTAAGGCTGAACATCGGTTCAAGATCCACGCTGACCGGTGCGTTATCCGCGTGGCTGGGCATGATGTCTTGCATGTATTGCCACCAGCGTTGCATCAGCTCGGTACCGGGCAGGGCGTCCAGGCCGTGCTCATCGGTATGGGTCAACACGGCGAACAGCGCGTTGGTGGACGCGTCGAGGAAGATCCGGTAGTCCAGCACGCCGGCATCGCGCAGGGCCTGGGCCAGTTCCGGCCAGATCTGCTCATGGCGCCGGCGGTACTCGGCAGCCATGCCGGGGTTGAGGTTCATGCGAAAGGCACGGGTCGGCATCAGAGGCCTCCAGGTGGCAGTGTCGGGCTGTAGATACGTACGGCGTTGTGCAGGAAGAATTTTTCCTGCACGGCCTGGGGCTGATCAGCCATGCAGCGTTTGACCAGGCCCAGGGTGGCGGCGAAATCGGCCAGGTGGTCGCTGTTGGGCCAGTCGCTGCCGAAGAAGCAGCGGTCTTCGCCAAACGCGTCCCACAGCACGGCCAGGCGGTCGTTGTAGAACGCGGTGTCGACGATCAAGCCGTTGGGCCCGTGCTGGGGGATTTCTGCCAGTTTGGCGAACACATTGGGCCGTTCGGCCAAGCGCAGCAGGTCGGCGTGGTAGGCCGCTTCCTGGCCCGCAGGGACCTGGGCATTGGGCAGGTGATCGACAATGATGCGCAGCTGCGGCAGGGCGTCGCTCAGGTGCAGCAGGCCCTTGATCAATCGTGGCTCAGGGTTGGCGCTGTCCAGGCACCGCCCGCAATCGGCGAGCTGGCGCAGGCCGTCGATGAACCCTGGACGGGTTTGGTCCACCAGCAAATCACGCTGCCACAGGTTGCCGTAGCGCAGGCCCAGGAACAGCGGCTCGTAGGCGAGCGCGGCAAGGTCGCCGGCAAATTGTGGGTGCAGTGGGTCGAGATTGCCGACAAAGCCAAGCATCCGAGGGTCACTGCGCAGGGTTTGCAGCAACCAATGGTTGTCGTCGCGCCACGGGCTGGCTTCCACGGCGATTGCGCCGATCACCTGGTGTTCGGCGGCCAATGCCCAGTAATCCTTGGGCAGATGCGCGGCGTACAAACGGTTGCCCGGCTCGGGCCACGGGATGCCCTGGGGGCGGCGTGGGTCGAACAGGTGCAGGTGGCTGTCGATGATCGGGCCGTTGTAGAGGTTGGCAATGCTCATTGCGTAATCCTTGTTGGAAGGGGTGGTTGTTGGGGCCGGCACTCCCGTGTCGGCGCCCGTAGCCCCACCTCAGCTCTGCAGGTACACCACATGGGTATGGGTGTATTCGTACAGGCCGTGCTTGCCATCGGCGCCGCCGATCCCGGATTTGCGCACGCCGGCATGGAAGCCCTGCATCGCCTCGAAGTTCTCGCGGTTGACGTAGGTTTCGCCAAAGGCCAACTCGCGCACCGCATGCATGGCCTTGCCCAGGTCACGGGTGTAGATCGAGGAGGTCAGGCCATAGTCGCAGTCGTTGGCCAGGGCGATGGCTTCGTCGAGGTCGTCGATGATTTGGACGGGCAGCACCGGACCGAAGATTTCTTCGCGCATGATATCCATGTCGGCGCGGCCACCGGCCAATACCGTGGGCTGGAAGTGAAAGCCTGCGCCGAGGTCGGCAATCTGTCCGCCCGTGACCAGGCTTGCGCCCTGGGCGAGGGCGGTGCGCACCTTGCGGTTGACGTTGTCCAGGCCCTGGCGGTTGATCAGCGGGCCCATCTCCACATCGGCCTGGGCCAGTGGGTCGCCGTAGCGGGTGGCGGCCATCGCCGCGCTGATGCGCTCGATAAACTGGTCGGCGACGCTGCGCTGCACGTACACCCGTTCGGCGCAGTTGCACACCTGGCCGCTGTTGATGATCCGCGAATCACGGATGGCCTTGACCGCCAGTTCCAGGTCGGCATCGGCCAGGACAATCGCCGGCGCCTTGCCACCCAGCTCCAGGTTGAGCTTGGTGATGTTAGGTGCTGCGGCGGTCATGATCCGCGAGCCGGTGGCGACGCTGCCGGTAAAGCTGATCATGTCCACGCCCTTGTGGGCGGTGAGGGCGCCGCCGACCTGGCCGTCGCCACACACCACGTTGAACACCCCCGCCGGCAGGTCCGTCTCGGCCACCAGCCGGGCGAATTCAAAGCAGTTGTTCGGCGTTTCTTCGCTGGGCTTGATCACGATGGTATTGCCGGTCAACAGCGCCGGGGCCATCTTGCGGGCGATGAGGAAGAACGGGAAGTTCCACGGCAGGATCCCCGCTACCACGCCCAGGGGCTTGCGGAACAGGAAGATGTTTTCGTTGGGCCGGTCGCTGGTGATGATCTCGCCTTCGATGCGGCGCGCCCATTCGGCCATGTAGTCGAGGTAGTCGGCGGTGAAGTTGACTTCAACCTCAGCCAGGCTGCTGATCTTGCCCTGTTCCAGAGTGATGGTGCGGGCCAGGTGGGCGACGTTTTCCCGCAGCTTGGCGGCGATGCGCCGCAAGTGCCCGGCGCGTTCGATGGCCGGTTTGCGCGCCCAGTGCTGTTGCGCGGCGCGGGCGGCGGCCAGGGCCTGGTCGACATCCTCGGCAGTGGCGGCCGGCACTTTGGACAGCAGCGCGCCGGTGGCGGGGTTGAGCACGTCGATGTGGGCGCTGCTTGGGGTAAAGCGGCCGTTGATGAAGTTCTGGTAGACCGGAACGGATGACATGGCAGGCTCCTCAGTAAGTGCGCGACGGCGCTTTCGCGTCGGCGGCAGGGCGGTAGCGGGCAAGGGTGCTCAGGGCGCTCTGGCGCAGCAGGCTGATATCGATCGCCACCGCAATGAAGCGACAGCCCCACGCCTGGTAGCGGCGCGCGTCTTCTTCATTGGGCGCGAGGATGCCGCAGGCCTTGCCCGCCGCCAGGGTGGCGTTGACCGCGTGCTGGATGCGTTCCTGCACTTGGGGGTGGCCAGGGTTGCCCGCATGGCCGAGGCCGATGGACAGGTCGGCGGGGCCGATAAAGACCGCATCCACCCCTTCGACCGCGGCAATCGCCTCGACGTTTTCCACGCCCAGGCGCGACTCCACCTGCACGATCAGGCACAGCTCCTGGTGGGCGGTGGTGAGGTAGTTCTCGACGCCATCCCAGCGCGTGGCGCGGGTCAGGCCGCCGCCCACGCCACGTATACCGTGGGGCGGATAACGCATGGCGCGCACCAGGGCCTGGGCCTGCTCGGCGGTTTCGACCATGGGGATCATCAGGGTCTGCGCGCCGATATCCAGCAGTTGCTTGATCAGGTTGGCATCGCCGCTGACCGCACGCACCACGGGCGCGGTGTTGTAGGGCGCCACCGCCTGCAATTGGCTGAGCACACTGGGTACGGTATTGGGCGCGTGCTCGCCGTCGATCAGCATCCAGTCGTACCCGGTACTGGCGAGGATTTCCGCGCCGTAGCCGCTGGCGAAACCGGCCCAGATCCCGTATTGGCTGGCGTCCTGGCGCAGGCCGGCCTTGAACGCGTTATGAGGCATGTGCATGGCGAGGCTCCTTAGCGGTTATATGGACGATGCAGTTGGCAATCAGGGTTCAGGTCTACGCCGAAGCCTGGCTTGTCGAGCACCGACAAACGCATGCGGCCATTGACCGGGACCGGTTCGCCGAGCAGTTGCGGGTGGAACATCGGCACCACTTCATCGGCCTTGGGCGCCATCATCAAAAATTCGGCAAACGGGCTGTTCTGGCGGGTGGCGACGAAGTGGTAGCTGTAGACCGAGGAACCGTGCGGCACCACCATGGCGTTGTGCGCATCGGCCAGGGCGGAGATTTTCACCAATTCGGTCAGGCCGCCGCACCAGCCCACATCCGGCTGGATAATGTCGCAGCAGCCCATTTCCAGGAGCATGCGAAAGCCCCAGCGGGTCGCTTCGTGTTCGCCGGTGGTGACCAGCATGCCCTTGGGCACGTTATTGCGCAGGGCCGCATAGCCCCAGTAATCGTCGGGGGACAGGGCCTCTTCAATCCATTTCAGGCCGTATTCGTGGGCGCCAATCGCCAGTTTGGTGGCGTAGTTCAGGTCCAGGCTCATCCAGCAGTCGAGCATCAGCCAGAAGTCCGGGCCGACCCGTTCACGCATGCTCGCCAGCTCTTCGAGGTTCTTGCGCAGGCCTTCCTCACCTTCGGCCGGGCCGTGGTGCAGGGGCATCTTGCCGCCGATAAAGCCCATCTTCTGCGCCAGGTCCGGGCGCGCGCCGGTGGCGTAGAACTGCAATTCATCGCGCACCGCGCCGCCGAGCAATTGATGCACCGGTTCCTGGCGGATCTTGCCGAGCAGGTCCCACAGCGCCAGGTCGACCCCGGAGATGGTGTTGATCACCAGGCCCTTGCGCCCGTAGTACAGGGTGGACTGGTACATCTGGTCCCAGATTTTCTCGATATCGGTCACCCGCGCGCCCTCAAGGAAGCGCGCCAGGTGTTTCTCGACGATATAGGCCGCAGGCTCGCCGCCGGTGGTCACGGCAAACCCGACAGTGCCGTCGCTGGCTTCTACTTCCACGACCAACGTGCCGAGCACGTTGATGCCGAAACTGCGGCGGCTCTGGCGGTACTCGGGGTATTTGCTCATGGGTGTGGCGATGTGGTCGTCGATCCAGTGGCCGTCGGCCTGGTCGTGGTAATCCGCGCCGCCGCCACGCAAGACAAAGGCGCGCACGTGTTTGATGGTGATGTTGCCCATGGTGTGACTCCTGGAGTTAAACAGTGGCCGGCGTGTTCGACGCTGTGTGGCCGGGGGAGTGGATACCCAGCACCAGCAATGCAGCCAGTACCGTGGTGGCAGACAGTAGGTACAGGCCGGCTGCCGGGGAGTGGAAGGCGGTTTCCGCCCAGTTTTTCAGGACCGGCGCGATAAACCCGCCCAGTGCGCCAAAGGAGTTGATCAGGGCAATGCCCGCCGCCGCCGCGCTACCGGCCAGGTAGCTGGAGGGGAAGGTCCAGAACACCGGCTGCACCGCGATGAATCCGCTGGCGGCAAAGCACAGGGCGAGCATGCCCAGCAACGGGTTGGCGAAGGTGACCGAGCAGGCGATGCCGGCGGCGGCCATCACCAGGGTCAGGGACGCGGTACGCCGGCGCTCGCCGCTGCGGTCCGAATAACCGGGGATCCACCACGCGGCGAACAGCGCGCAGACCCAGGGAATCGCCGAGACCAACCCGACCATCAGGCCGACCTTGGTGCCGAGCAGGCCACTGACCTGGGTTGGCAGGTAAAACACCACGCCGTAGACACTGGCCTGGATCAGCAGGTAGATCAGGCACAGGTACAGCACCGACGGCTGGCACAGCACGCCGAGCAGGCTGCGGCCATGGGAGCCTTTGTGCTGGTCTTCTGCATCCAGCAGGTCCTGGATCTGGCGGCGCTCTTCAAGGCTCAGCCACTTGGCGTCGGCGGGGCGATTGTCCAGGTACCAATAGGCCCAGATGCCCACCGCCGAAGCCATCAGGCCTTCCACGGCGAACAGCCACTGCCAGCCGTGCAGGCCGACGAAACCGTCCATTTCCAGGAGCAGGCCAGACAGCGGGCTGCCAAAAATAAAGGCCAGGGGCGCGCCAAAATAGAAGAAACCCATGGCCTTGCCACGCGCGGCCTGGGGAAACCAATAGGTGAGGTAGAGGATCACGCCGGGGAAAAAACCGGCTTCGGCCACGCCCAGCAGGAAGCGCAGGATGTAGAAGCTGGTTTCGTTATGGGCAAACACCATGGCCGCCGAGACCAGGCCCCAACTGACCATGATCCGGCACATCCACAGGCGGGCGCCGACGCGATGCAGGATCAGGTTGCTCGGTACTTCGAGCAACGCGTAGCCAACAAAAAACACCCCGGCGCCAAAGGCGAAGGCGGCGTCGCTCAGACCGGTGTCGGCCTGGAAGGCTTGTTTGGCGAACCCGACGTTGGCGCGGTCGAGGAAGGCCATGATGTACATCAGCAGCAAGAAGGGCAGGAGCCGCCAGGAAATCTTGGCGAGCAGGGACGCGGGCAGGGTGGTCATCTGGAAATCCTTTTGTAAGGCTTTGTTCTTATGGGCCGGACTGTACGGCGGCCGAGCAATGCGCTACAAATCGAATCTCGCTTACAAGCGATAACCTCAGGGTATCGATAACAAGGAAAAAAATGAGTAGTCCGCTGATTTCCCGCAGCCTGTTCAACCGCCTGCGCTACAAGCATCTGCATATGCTGGTGGCCTTGAGCTCCAGCCAGAACCTGCACCGTGCCTCCCAGGCCCTGAACATGTCGCAGCCGGCTGCCACCCGCATGCTGCGCGAGATCGAGGACATGTTTGCCTGTGACCTGTTCGAGCGCCTGCCCCGTGGCATGCGCCCGACGGCGCTGGGCAAGGAGTTGATCCGCTTTGCCGAATCGGCCCTCAGTGGCCTCGACCGCTGCGCCGAAGACCTGATGGCGCGCCAGCAGGGCGGTTATGGCTACCTGGCAATCGGCACCATCATGGGCGCCGCGCCGGACCTGGTGATGGACTCGATTGCGCAGATCAAATCCCTCAACCCGCAACTGCGCATCCGCATCATGGGCGACACCAGCGACCAGGTGATCCAGTTACTGGAACAGGGGCGCATCGACCTGGCCATCGCCCGGCGCAACGCCGCCACCGACAGCGAACACTACAGCTTCGAGCCGCTGGGCAACGAGCGCTTGCTGGTGGTGGTGCACGCCGGGCACCCGCTGGCGCAGCGTGCGAGCCTGCCGTTGGCCGAGTTGGTCAGCGACTGGCCGTGGATCCTGCAACCGGAAAGCAGCCCGGCACGCATCGGTTTTGACGAAGCGTTGCAGCACCTGGCCCTGCCGCTGCCGGCGGACATCATTGAATGCAGCTCGGTGTATTCCATGCAGCAACTGATCCAACTGACCGACGCGATCATGGTGCTTTCCGAAAGCGCACTGCGCGATTACCTGAAGATGGGCCTGGTGGTGCAGTTACCGGTGGAGCTGGAGGTGACGCTTGCGCCATTTGGCATCTTGCTGCGCAAGGGTGAACCGGTGAGCCGTGAGTTGGGGTTGTTTATAGATTTGCTGCGTTACAAGGCCAGGGCGCTTGATTAACCGCCTCCGCCCGTCTATCCGGGAAAAAGAACATGGTATGCGCCAGGGATATTAAATAGAATGAATCTCATTTGAGACTCACTCGCGCCGCCCAGGGTTCGCTTGCCATGAATGATGCTGTATCGCCAACGATCACCGCCGAACCCAGCCTGAGCACCTTGTACCGCGACCACCGCAGCTGGCTGGAAAGCTGGCTGCGCCGGCGCCTGGGCAATGCCTGGGATGCTGCCGACCTGAGTCAGGATACGTTCCTGAGGGTACTGGCCAGCGCCCAGCCGGTGGCGCAATTGCAGGAACCACGGGCCTATCTGGTGACAGTGGGCAAGCGCCTCCTGGTCAATTTTCATCAGCGCCGCAGCCTGGAGCAGGCGTACTTGAATGCCCTGGCGCGCTTGCCCGAAGACTGCGCTCCCTCGCCGGAGCAGCGTTGGTTGCTGCTGGAAACCCTGCACGCCCTGGACGAACTGCTCGACGGCCTGGCGGCCCCGGTGCGCCGGGCGTTCCTCTGGAGCCAGCTCGAAGGCCTGGGCTATCGGGAGATTGCCGAGCGTCTCAAGGTTTCGGAACGTACGGTCAAGCGTTATATGGCCCAGGCCTACGAACATTGCCTACTGGTGGAACTGTGAGCCGCACCGCACCGGATGTAGCGCGGGCAGCCGCGCAGTGGTTGGCGTTGCTGGAATCCGGCACGGCCGGCGAGCGTGACCATGACGGTTTGCAGCAATGGCGCGACAGTCACCCCCAGCACGAACAAGCCTGGCAAAAGGCGCAGTTGCTGCGCCAGCGGTTTGCCGAGTTGCCATCCTCCCTGGCCATGGCCAGCCTCGACCGCCCGCAACCTGGCCGGCGCGCGGTGCTCAAGCGCGCCCTGGGCGTGGCGGCACTGGTGCCGGCGGCCTGGTTGCTCAGTCGCCAGTTGCCCATCGACGTGTGGCGTGCCGACCTGCATACCGCCACCGGCGAGCGCAAACGCGTGCCGTTGGCCGATGGCAGCGCCCTGCAACTGAACACCGCCAGCGCGGTGGATGTGGACCTTCCTCGGCGACGCCTGACCCTGGTCGATGGCGAGATGGCGCTGAATGTGCCTGGCCCGTCGGCGCTGACCGTACACACCCGCTATGGCCAGGTCATCGCCAGCCAGGCCGAGGTTTGCGTGCGCCAACTGGCGGACGCGTGCCTGGTGTCGGTGCTCAAGGGCCAGGTGCAAGTGCAAGATGGATCGGGGCGTAGTACCTGGCTGCACAGCGCGCAACAAATACGCTTACAACCGTCGGGGTTGGGCGCGCCGCTGCCGTTCGACGTGCTGCAACTGGGCTGGCGCGATGGGGTGCTGACCGCGCAGAACCAAGGGCTGGGCGATTTCCTGCGCGAGCTGGATCGCTATCGCCCGGGCGTGCTGCGTTGGGACCCGCGCCTGGAAACCCTGCGCGTGACCGGCAGTTTCCGCCTGGACGACACCGACCGCATCCTCAGCCTGCTGGCCACCACCCACGGGCTACACGTGCAGTTTCGCACCCGTTATTGGGTCACGCTGGCATCGCGCAAAACCCCGGTTTGACCACCCCCCAATGTGGGAGCGGGCTTGCCCGCGATCGCGGTGCATCAGTCACCCCATGTATCGACTGACACTCAGCCATCGCGGGCAAGCCCGCTCCCACAGGGTAAGACCGTGTCCCTTTTTTTCGTCTCGCCTGTCATCCAAGGCAAGTGAACGAAAACAGAGAGCCTTTTAATGCCCGTCGTCCCGCCATCGTTGTTGCGCCTGAGTCTGGTGCTGAGCCTGAGTGCCAGCCCGTTGTTCATTCCTGTGAGCTGGGCCGAGGACGCGGCCCGGCGCAGTTACCAAGTGCCCGGCGGTAGCCTGGGCAGTGCCTTGACCCGATTTGCCGGGTTGGCCGGGGTCAATCTGTCGGTGGACCCGGCCCTGGTCAGTGGCCGCCAAAGCGCCGGGATCTCTGGTGAGTTTGCCGTCGAGGAAGGTTTTGCCCGGCTGCTGCAAGGCTCAGGCCTGCAATTGCAGGCAGTGGGGGAGCGTGCCTACACCCTGATCCCCGCCCCCCAGGGCGATGCCTATCAGTTGCCAGCCACCTCGATTCTTGGGCTGGCGAACACACCCGTCGCCCAAACCTACGCCGGTGACCAGGTCACGCGCAAAGGTGCGCAGGGCATGCTCGGCGACGGCGATTTTATGGATACGCCGTTCAACCTCACCTCCTATACCGCCAAGGCCGTGAAAAACCTGCAGGCGCGCACCCTCGGCGAGATGGTTGCCAGTGACCCTTCGGTGCGCATCACCAACCCGGCGGGTGGGCGTTTCGAGCAGTTCTCGGTGCGCGGTTTCAGCTTGTTCAACAGTGATGTGTCCTACGGCGGCCTGTACGGCGTGCTGCCGACCTACGCCATCGACATGGAAATGGTCGAACGCGTCGATATCCTCAAGGGCCCCGGTGCCTTGCTCGGTGGCATTGCGCCCCGGGGCAGTATCGGCGGCGGGATCAATATCGAGCCCAAGCGCGCCGCCGACACACCGCTCACCGAGTTCACCGGCAGTTATGCCTCGGCCGGGCAGTTCGGTGGCGCGGTGGATATCGGCCGGCGGTTTGGCGATGAGCAGCAGTTTGGCGTGCGCTTCAATGGCGTGAAGCAAGCCGGCGATACCGAGTGGGACCATCAGGAGGTCGACCGCGAAATGACGGTGATCGGCCTCGACTATCGCAAGGAGCGGGTGCGCCTGTCCCTCGACCTCGGGCGCCAGGAACGCACCGCCGACGCACCCCAGGAACGCGTGGAGATCGCCAAGGGTAGCGTGATGCCCAAGGCCCGCGATATCCGCGACAACTTCGCCCAGTCCTGGACTTATTCCCATACCAAGGACACTTTTGGCGCGGTGCGTGGCGAGTTCGATGTCAGTGATTCACTGATGGTCTACGCCGCTGCCGGCGCACGCAAAGGCAACTACGACTTCCTGCGCCATGGCGTGCAGGCGACCCAGAGCAATGGCGACTTCACCGTAGTGCCGCGCAGTTTCCGCCGCGACGAAGACGTCAAGACCGTCACTGTCGGTGCGCGCAGTTGGTTCGACACCGGCCCGGTGGGGCACACCCTCAATGTCAGCCTCAATCAGTTCAACATGGATTTCGACAATGCCGGCGAGCGCTACACCCCCGGCAAGAGCAATCTCTACCACCCGGTGGTCTTGCCCCACCCAGGCCAGGCTGTGCGCTGGGACACCAGCACCCACACCGAAAACCGCTTCACCAGCCTGGCCCTGGCCGACACCCTGGCGTTGTTCGATGAGCGCGTGCTGCTGACCCTCGGCGCGCGCCTGCAAAAGGTCCAGGTCACCTCCTGGAGCAACGGCATCAAGGATCAGCCGGAGTACGACGAACAGGCGACCTCGCCGGCCCTGGGCCTGGTGGTGAAAGTCACCGACCAGTTGTCCCTGTACACCAACTACATGGAGGGCTTGAGCCAGGGCGAGACCGCGCCTTCGAGTGGGGTGCGCAATGAAAACGCGATCTTCCCGCCGACCAAGAGCAAGCAGGTGGAAGTCGGCGCCAAGTACGACATGGGCAGCTTTGGCCTGACCGCCAGCGTGTTCCAGATCAAACAGCCGGCCTATGGCATCGACAGCCAGGGCTTCTTCAAACCCAACGGCGAGTTGCGCAACCAGGGTGTGGAATTGAACGTGTTTGGCGAGCCCCTGGCGGGCGTGCGCCTGCTCGGCGGGGTGATGCTGCTCGACAGCGAGCAGACCAAGACCGCCCAGGGCCTGACTGACGGCAAGCGCGGCACCGGTTCGCCGATTGCCAACGTCAACCTGGGGGCCGAATGGGACATCCCGCGCCTGCAAGGCCTGACCCTGACCGCCCGGGCGATTCACACCGGCGCGCAGTACCTGGATGCAGCCAACCAGCAGAAGATCGATGGCTGGGAACGCTATGACCTGGGGGCGCGCTATACCTTCAAGTTCAAGGAAAACCCGGTGACCCTGCGCGCTACCGTGGAGAACGTGCTGGACACCACCTATTGGGCCTCGGCTGCAACCTCCAGCGACAGCGCGCCTGGCCTGACCCTGTCTACGCCGCGCACATGGCTGGTGTCGGCAACAGTAGGTTTTTGACCAAACCCATGTAGGAGCCGGCTTGCCGGCGATGGCGCCCGTGAATCATGTGCTGAGTTCAAGGACGCCATCGCCGGCAAGCCGGCTCCTACAGGGTTTTGCATATGTTTATATGGAATAAATAAATAGTTATTTATTCCTTTTGTTGTTGGTGGGAATGGCGCATTTTGAGGGCCTGCGCATTCGTGCGGATTGACCCAACCGTAAAAGGAAAACCGACATGACCATCAAAGCGATCAACGTGCGCAACCAGTTCAAGGGCGTGATCAAGGAAATTCTGCTGGGCGAGGTGGTGTCCGAAATCGACGTGCAGACCGCGTCCGGGATTGTCACTTCGGTGATCACCACCCGTTCGGTGCGCGACCTAGAATTGAAGGTGGGCAGCGAAGTGATTGCCTTCGTCAAATCCACCGAAGTGTCCATCGCCAAGCTCTGAACCCAAACTTGCGCATACCTTTATAGGCGCCGGCAAGCCTGCGCCTACACGGGTGTTCAGCGGTTTTTCAGGCTGCGTTCCAGGCGTGAAATACCTTCTTCGAGCAACGCCCGCGGGCAGCCGAAGTTCAAGCGCACGAACTGCTGGCTGTCATCGCCAAATTCCACGCCTGCACTCAAGCCTACCTTGGCCTGCTCCAGGAAAAACCGCTGCGGGTCTTCCAGGCCCAGGGCGCTGCAATCGAGCCAGGCCAGGTAAGTGCCTTGCGGGGCATGCATGGTCACCCCCGGCAGGCGTTTTTGCACTGCATCCAGCAGGTAGTCGCGGTTGCCTTGCAAGTACGCCAGCAACGCCTTCAACCATTCACCGCATTGGCTGTACGCCGCCCAGGTGGCTTCCAGGCCCAGGGGGCTGACACTGTCGACCATGCCGCAGCGCGCCTTGTTGAAGCGCTCGCGGATGACTGGATCCTGGACTATCGCAAAGCAGGTCTTCAGGCCGGCGACGTTGTAGGCCTTGCTGGCCGACATCAGGGTAATGGTGCGCCGGGCGATCTCTGCGCTCAGCGATGCGGTGGGGATATGCCGGCGCCCGTCAAAGCACAGCTCGGCATGGATTTCGTCAGAGATAATCAGCGTGCCCTGTTCCAGGCAGGCAGTGGCCACCGCCAGCAATTCCTCGCGGGCGAACACCTTGCCCAGGGGGTTGTGGGGGTTGCTCAACAGCAAGGCACCGGCACCTTTCAAGGCCTGGCGCAAGGCGGGCAGGGGGGTGAGGTATTCGCCCTGGGCGCTCAGTTCAAACGGCACTTCGATCTTCGGCAGGTTCCAGTTGCCGGCCGCATGGCGCAGCGGCGCGTAGTTGGGAGTCTGCAAGACCACCGACTGGCCCGGTTGGACAAAGGCGTGCAGGGCCATGTTGAAACCCGGCTCGACGCCCGGCAGGAATAACAGTTCATCGGGCTGCACGCGCCAGGCGTACTTGTCCCACAAGTCGCTGATGATCGCTTCGCGCACTTCTGGCCGGGCAACGCTGTAGCCGAGCATTTGCTGGTCCAGGCGCGCGTGCAGGGCCGTGAGGATCGCCGGTGGGGCGGCGATGTCCATGTCGGCAATCCACATCGGCAAGACGTCTTCGGGGTAGCGGCTCCACTTGGTGCTGCCGGTGCCGAGGCGAGGGTGGATCGTGTCGAAATCAAAGCTCATGGGGGCGCTCGTGTCAGGAAGGCGGGCGAAGAATCGCGTCGATTCTAAGTCAGCCGGCCTGATAGGTCATCAACTGCTCCTCGCACAGGATGCGGATGGTGCGCCGTTGCACCTCGATCAGGCCGGCGTCTACCAAACGATGCAGAATCCGCGAAAACGTCTCTGGCTGAATCCCCAGTTTGGAGGCTACCAGGCGCTTGGGCACTTGCAGCACCACATCACCGCTGGCCAGATCGCGCTCCTGGACCAGGAAGTTGATGACCCGGCGACTGGCATTGGCCAGGCTCAGGGTGTCGATGTCCTTGAGGCGCTGATGCAGGTGGATGCTCATGGTGCCGAGGATCGCCAGGCAGATCTGCGGCTGGTCCTCCAGGGCTTTGCGGTAATGATGGCCCTCGATACTCACCAGCACGCTGTCCTTGAGCGCCGTAGCACTTACCGGGTAGGCCTTGGCCTGGCTGAACAGCAGGGCTTCGGCAAAGGTCTGGCCGGGGCGAATGACCTCCACCAGATGTTCCTGGCCTTCGCCGGTGACCCGGTGCAACTTGATCTGGCCGCTGACCAGCAGGAAAAACCGCTCGGCGGGGTCGCCCTGGTGCATCAAGGTGATGTGGGCGGGCAAGCGCTTGAGATTGGCCAGGGTGCAGATGTCCTGGAAAATCTTCTCCGGCAACGGGCTGAACAGATGATGCCGGCGTAGGGTTAAAACGATGGATGGGTGGGTCAGCATGGCGTACCTCCGCTCCCGTCCATGGTAGAGCGTGAGGCCTGTGGGGCCTATGCCTCGTTGGAGGTAGCCCCGTGGAGGCAGTGGCCCTGCAGCAGCGCCGAAAATGCATCGCGCGCCGGATGGCAACCTGCGTTGGCATGCCAGTAAAACCGGTTGTCGATGCGCGTCAGTTCCGCGAACTCATGGCCTTGCCAGTTGGCGCCCTGGCGATATTGCTCGTAGATCCCCCGAGGCACCAGCGCGGCGCCGCTGCCGGCACTGACACAGCCGATAATCGTGCCGTAGCTGGCGATGCTGATGGCGTGGGTGATATTGGCGCAGCGGCCTTCGGTGATGGTGATGGTGGGGACGGTGAGTGGGGGCGTTGACGGTGAAAGCGAGGCGGCCTTAGAGCCGATCTGATCTTCAAATCGTACGCGTGCTCCTGTGGGAGCGAGCTTGCTCGCGATGGTCGTTAACGATGAAAAATGAATGCCTGACACTCTGATGTTTTCTTGCGGGCGCCATCGCGGGCAAGCCCACTCCCACAGGGGAATGGCTTGCCCGCCGGGCCTGGGCCAGGCTCCGAGTGGTGGGGCAAGAGCGCTTTGCTTCCTTTGGCGCTCTTCCAAAGTGAGCCGCCGTAAGGGCGGAACCAATAGTAGCCGTGACCGCAGCAACGGATATGTACACAAACCTGAGAATCACTAAAGAGATGTGTAGATACCTATGCTGCGATGGCGGTGCATCAGTCCCTACCCAGCCTGACGCAAATGCTCCATCGCCCAAACCGCCGCTTCCACCCGCGAACGCAGCCCCAGTTTGTGCAGCAGATTCTTCACATGCACTTTCACCGTGCCCTCGGTAATCCCCAGTTTGTGCCCGATCACCTTGTTGCTATAGCCCCCGGCAATGGTCTTCAACACCTGCCGCTCGCGTTCGGTCAGTTCCACCGCCGCGTGGGGCTGGGGCGAGCGCAAGGCCTGGGCCAGCACCCGGGTCAGGCCGGGGCTGATCACCAGGGCGCCGTGCAGCGCATCGCGGATGTACTGGATCAGCAGTTCCGGCTCCATGTCCTTGAGCAGGTAGCCGTTGGCATCCAGGCGCAGGGCGTCGCGGATGTCGTCTTCGGCATCGGACACGGTAAACAGCAAGACCTTGCCGCCATAGGCCATGGCCCGCAGCTGGCGCAGGGTTTCCAGGCCGTTCATCTGCGGCATGTTGTTGTCCAGCAGCACCAGGTCCGGTTGCAGCGACTCGATCAGGCCCAGGGCTTCCTCGCCATTGCCGGCTTCGCCCACCACGTGCAGGTCGTCTTCCAGTTCGAGCATCTGGCGCATGCCGTGGCGCATCATCGGGTGGTCGTCGACGAGCAGGATGCGGTGGCGTACAGATGGGGTGATGAGCGCCGTGTTCATGACAAGCTACCTTCTGGTAAAGAGTGCCCGAGGAATTCCGGGCGAAACAGCAAGTGCACCCGGGTGCCCTGAGGCTCGCGGGAGGAAATGTCCAGTTGACCGTGCAGGCTGCGAGCCCGTTCGTCCATGATGGTCAGGCCGTGGTGTTCGCGCTGGTCCACCGGCTCGCTGAAGCCGCGGCCATCGTCTTCAATGCTCAGGCTCACGGTTTCGCCGTTCTGGCGCAGTTGCAGCCAGGCGTTTTCGGCGTGGGCATGGCGCAGGCAGTTGGACAGCGCTTCGCGGGTTACCTGCAACAGGTGGATCTGTTCACTGGCCGA
The DNA here is from genome assembly GCF_059862305.1 of Pseudomonas sp. MF09156. Taxonomy (NCBI): domain Bacteria; kingdom Pseudomonadati; phylum Pseudomonadota; class Gammaproteobacteria; order Pseudomonadales; family Pseudomonadaceae; genus Pseudomonas; species Pseudomonas sp. MF09156. Next base: position 346,239 of record NZ_JCBCUR010000004.1, on the reverse strand, counting down.
CAGTTGGAAGGCCAGGGCATCCACATGCAGGTGCACCTGGAACTCGCCACGCCGCGAGAACTCCTCGGCGGTGTCTTTGAGCTCCTGGACCAGCCCGGCATCGTGGATTTGCAGGCGAAAGGTGGTGAGCAACTCACGCAATTGCCGGTAGGCGTTGTTCAGGCCTTCGCGCAGTTCACCGGTGACGGTTTCCAGGGTGGCCTTGGGTTCGTCGCGGCGCAGCAGGGTCTGCATGCGGCTGACTTGCAGCTTCATATAGGACAGGGCCTGGGCCAGGGAATCATGCAGCTCGCGGGCGATGATGGTGCGTTCGTCCAGCAGCAATAAACGGTGGTCCTGCTCGCGCTGGCGCTTGAGGGACAGCGAGGTGCCAATCAGGTTGGCCAGGGCCTGGATCAGTTGTTGCTCCCAGGCTTGGGGGGCATGGCCGTCGACAAAATGCGCCTTGAGTTCGCCCAGTTCCGCGCCCTGGTTGCTGATGCTGAACACCTGGGGCGGGGCCACGTGGTGGCGCTCGCAGGTGGCGCAGTCACCGATGGCGCAGACGTTGCGGCTGTTGCCGCCATGCAGCGCGAGCATCTGCTGCGCCGGGGCGAGGAAGTGCCCTTGCAGGCACAGCGACAGGCGCAGGCCCGGCAGGCGTTTCTGGAAACGCCGGATCAATTCGTCGAGGCCTTCGGCGTTGGCCAGGCGCGTGGCCAGGCTGCGGCTGCTCTCGTAGAGCAGTTCCAGGGCGGCGTTGGCCTGTTGCAGGTTGAGGGTTTTGTGCTGCACCTGGCTTTCCAGGGTGCGATGGGATTGCTCGATGGTTTCGGCCAGGGTGTTGAAGCTCAGGGCCAGTTGCCCCAGTTCGTCCTGGGAGCGGTGATTGACCCGGGTCTGGTAATCACCCTCACGAAAGCGCCGGGTGGCGTCCACCAGTTCCTTCAAGGGCGTGACCACGCCGTACTGCAACTCATACAGCCCCAGCAGCAGGATGATCAGGGTGCTGAACAGCGCCAGGCCCTGGATCAGCTGTTGCCAGCCTTGTTTGTGCTCACTCTGTTGCTGCAACAGGCTGACGAACTGGTTCAGTTGCTCGACAAAGGCCGGTGCGCGCTCGCGAAAGAGCGCGCCGTCGCCGCGCTCGATGGCCGGGCGCAGTTCCTGGTTCCAGTGTTGCTGGATCTGCCGGTAGCTCTGTTGCAGGGCGCTGTGGGGGCCGTCTTCGAGCACCGCTTTCAAGGACTGGCTGTCCAGGCGCCGTTGCAGGCTCTGGGTGATGGCCAGGATCTCGTCGGCGGGGGCGTGGTCGGCGAGTTTCCAGCTCAGGTGGTAGGTCTCCATGCGCACCGAGCCTGCGGTGTTGATGGCCGCGCCGTCGCCCTGGCTGAACCAGGCGATCAGCCCGGCGCTCAGGGAACTGGCCAGGGCCAGGATCGCAATCAGGATCACCGCGACACCGGCGCGTGCGGGCAGGGAGCTGCGCAGCCAGTTAAACATCACGGCGTAATCGAAGGGGTAAGGACAACAGCATGGCGGCACCTGGCATAGGAAACAGTATTGGATTCTGCATTCCCTGGCGCACTACCTCTAAAGAGTTGCCGGCGAACCCTCCCACGGGAAAAAGCCGGCACAAGAGACCAATCCATTGATAAATAAAGACTTTCTCTTGTTATTCGGTCTACCTCTTAAGAGGTAGATGGGCCAAGCATAGGCCAATACCCCCCAGGTGGACGTTGATCTGGGTCAAGTTCCTGGAGGACGTCGCCCCTAACCTGCGCTCATGGAATTACTTCTGGGAGCGCAAACCGTGACTCAACCCCGTGTAAGACAGGGCCTGGTGCTGGGCATGAGTACACTGGCCTTCACCGTGTGCTTTATGGTCTGGATGATGTTCGCCGTGCTCGGCGTGCCGATCAAAGAGCTGCTGCAACTCAACGAAACCCAGTTCGGCCTGCTGGCCGCCACCCCGGTACTGACCGGCTCCCTGGTGCGCCTGCCCCTGGGCCTGCTGACTGACCGCTTCGGCGGGCGCATCGTGTTCTTTGTCTTGATGCTCGCCTGCGTGCTGCCGCTGTACCTGATCACCTACGCCACCGCCTTCTGGCAATTCCTCGTGCTGGGGCTGTTTGTCGGCCTGGCCGGCGGCTCGTTTTCGGTGGGCATCGCCTACGTCGCCAAGTGGTTCGACAAGGACAACCAGGGCTTTGCCATGGGCGTGTTCGGCGCTGGTAACGCGGGGGCGGCGGTGACCAAGTTTCTGGCGCCGGCGCTGATCGCCCTGGGTACCTGGCACCTGGTGCCAAAGGTGTTCAGCGCAATCTTGTTTATCACCGCGCTGCTGTTCTGGTTCCTCACCAGCGAGAACAAGGCCCACCGCAGTGCCGGTGGCGCCACCTTGCGCGAACAACTGCTGTGCCTCAAGGACCCGGCCGTGTGGCGCTACTGCCAGTACTACTCGATTGTGTTCGGTGGCTACGTGGCCCTGGCGCTGTGGGCGACCAAGTACTACGTGCAGGAATACGGCTTCAGCCTGCAAAGCGCTGCGCTGTTGGCCGCGTGTTTTTCCCTGCCCGGTGGCGTGCTGCGCGCTGTGGGCGGCTGGATGTCCGACCGCTGGGGCGCACAGAGCGTGACCTGGTGGGTGTTGTGGGTCAGTTGGATCTGCCTGTTCCTGCTCAGCTACCCGCAGACCCAATTGCAGGTGCAGACCGTCAACGGCCCGCTGGATTTTCATATCGGCCTCAATGCCACCCTGTTCACCGTGCTGCTGTTTGTGATGGGCATCGCCTTCGCCTTCGGCAAGGCCTCGGTGTTCAAGTACATCGCCAATGACTACCCGCAAAACATGGGCGCGGTGTCCGGCATCGTCGGCCTGGCGGGCGGCCTTGGCGGCTTTGTCCTGCCGATCATGTTCGGCGCCCTGGTGGACCTCACCGGAGTGCGCTCCTCCTGCTTCATGTTGATGTACGGCGTGGTCTGGGTATCCCTGACCTGGATGTACTTCAGCGAAATCCGCAAGCAACCGCTGCTTGGTAAAGCGGCGGCCCAGCCTCTCCAAGGAGAATCTGCATGACTATCGCGCAAAAGCCCGACTCGGGCCCGGTGATCCACGACTGGCGCCCTGAAGACCCGGCGTTCTGGGGCGCCAGCGGCAAGCAGACCGCGACCCGCAACCTGTGGATCTCGATCCCGGCGCTGCTGTTGGCCTTCGCTGTGTGGATGGTGTGGAGCACGGTGATCGTGCGCCTGAACGCCATCGGCTTCAGCTTCACTACCGACCAGTTGTTCTGGCTGGCGGCGTTGCCGGGTCTGTCTGGCGCCACGTTGCGCGTGTTCTATTCGTTCATGGTGCCGATCTTCGGTGGCCGCCGCTGGACGGCCCTGAGCACCGCGTCGCTGCTGATTCCATCACTGTGGATGGGCTTCGCGGTACAAGACCCGAGCACCTCCTACAGCGTGTTTGTGTTGATCGCGCTGTTGTGCGGCTTCGGTGGCGGCAACTTCGCCTCGAGCATGTCCAACATCAGCTTCTTCTACCCCAAGTCCCAGCAAGGCACGGCCCTGGGCCTGAACGCCGGCCTGGGTAACCTGGGCGTGTCGGTGATGCAGTTCTGCGTGCCGCTGGTGATTACCTTCGGCGTGTTCGGCCTGCTCGGCGGCCAGCCGCAAACCCTGGAAGACGGCAGCCAGTTGTGGCTACAGAACGCCGGGTTTATCTGGGTGCCGTTCATCATCACCGTGACCCTGTTTGCCTGGTTCGGCATGAATGACCTGTCCAGCGCCCGCGCTTCGTTCAGCGAGCAGGCGGTGATCTTCAAGCGCAAGCACAACTGGCTGATGTGCTGGTTGTACCTGGCGACCTTCGGTTCCTTCATTGGCTTTTCGGCCGCCTTCCCGATGCTGATCAAGACCTCGTTCCCAGACGTCAACGCCCTGAAATTCGCGTTCCTCGGCCCGCTGGTAGGTGCCCTGGTGCGCCCATTGGGCGGCTGGCTGGCCGACAAGCTGGGCGGTGCGCGGGTGACCTTGTGGAACTTCGTGCTGATGATCGTGATGGTGTTCGGCGTCCTGCACTTTTTGCCCCTGAACGGCGAGGGCGGCAGCTTCTACGGCTTCCTCGGCATGTTCATGCTGCTGTTCATCACCACCGGCATCGGCAACGGCTCCACCTTCCGCATGATCCCGGTGATCTTCCGCACCCAGCATGAAAAAGCCAGCGCCGGCAAACCCGCCGCCGTGCGTGAGCAAGCCCTCAAGGATGCCAGCAAGGAATCGGCCGCCGTGCTGGGCTTCAGCTCGGCCATGGGTGCCTTCGGTGCGTTCTTCATCCCCAAGACCTTTGGCTCGTCCATGGCCTACACCGGCAGCCCGGCCATGGCGTTCTACATGTTTGTCGGCTTCTACCTGACCTGCATCGTCGTGACCTGGTGGTGGTATGCGCGCAAAGGCGCCGAGACCCCCTGCTGAGTCGACCCCGAATTCAAACCTTGCGTGGGCGGGGCACAGAACCCCGCGGCAAGCCTGAGAGGAAAGCACCATGAGTCATTTACTCGATCAACTGCGGTTCTTCAATCGCAAGCAAGACGAATTCTCCGAAGGTCACGGCGAGACCCGCAAGGAGTCCCGCGACTGGGAGAACGTCTACCGTTCGCGCTGGCAGTACGACAAGATCGTGCGCTCCACCCACGGGGTGAACTGCACCGGCTCGTGCTCGTGGAAGATCTACGTGAAGAACGGCCTGATCACCTGGGAAACCCAGCAGACCGACTACCCGCGTACCCGCAACGACCTGCCTAACCACGAGCCGCGCGGCTGCCCCCGTGGCGCGAGCTACAGCTGGTACATCTACAGCGCCAACCGCCTGAAGTACCCGAAGATCCGCAAGCCATTGCTCAAGCTGTGGCGCGAGGCGCGCCTGACGCTGTCGCCGGTCGAGGCCTGGGCGAGCATTGTCGAGGACAAGGCCAAGGCCGACTCCTATAAAAGCAAGCGTGGCATGGGCGGCTTCATCCGCTCCAACTGGGATGAAGTCAACGAAATCATCGCCGCGTCCAACGTCTACACCATCAAGCAATACGGCCCGGACCGCATCGTCGGCTTCTCGCCGATCCCGGCCATGTCCATGGTCAGCTACGCCGCAGGTTCGCGTTACCTGTCGCTGATCGGCGGCGTGTGCCTGAGTTTCTATGACTGGTACTGCGACTTGCCGCCAGCCTCGCCGATGGTCTGGGGCGAGCAGACCGACGTGCCGGAATCGGCCGACTGGTACAACTCCAACTACATCATTGCCTGGGGCTCGAACGTCCCGCAGACCCGTACCCCGGACGCGCACTTCTTCACCGAGGTGCGCTACAAGGGCACCAAGACCGTGGCCATCACGCCTGACTATTCGGAAGTAGCCAAGCTCACCGACCTGTGGCTCAACCCCAAGCAGGGCACCGACGCGGCACTGGCCCAGGCCTTCAACCATGTGATCTTCAAGGAATTTCACCTGGATAAACCGAGCGCGTACTTCACCGAATACGCCAAGCGCTACACCGACTTGCCGGTGTTGGTAATGCTCAAGCCCATGACCGGCTTCGCCCCGGGCGCAGGCTTCCAGCCGGACCGCTTCCTGCGCGCCTCGGACCTGGTGGACAACCTCGGCCAGGACAACAACCCGGAATGGAAAACCATCGCCCTCGACGAAAGCGGCGAACTGGTCTCGCCACAAGGCGCCATCGGCTATCGCTGGGGCGAGAAGGGCAAGTGGAACATCCTGGCCAAAGAAGGCGGTGAAGGCCGCGAGATCGACCTCAAGCTGAGCCTGATCGGCGAGGACGTCGCCGAAGTGGCGTTCCCGTATTTTGCCGGTGAAGCCCACGACTACTTCCAGCACGTGGCCGGCGACGCCGTGCAGTTCCGTCGGGTGCCGGTGCACAGCGTGACCCTGGCCGATGGCACGGTGGCCAAAGTGGCGACGGTGTTCGACCTGTCGGCGGCCAACCTGGCCATCGACCGTGGCCTGGGCGGCAGCAACGTGGCCAAGGACTACAACGATGCCAGCGTACCGGGCACGCCAGCCTGGCAGGAAGCAATCACCGGGGTCAGCCGCGAGAAGGCGATCCAGATCGCCCGTGAGTTTGCCGACAACGCCGACAAGACCCGTGGGCGCTCGATGATCATCGTCGGCGCGGCAATGAACCACTGGTACCACATGGACATGAACTACCGCGGGCTGATCAATATGCTCATGCTCTGCGGTTGTGTCGGCCAGACCGGCGGCGGTTGGGCGCACTACGTGGGCCAGGAAAAACTGCGTCCGCAATGCGGCTGGCTGCCCCTGGCATTCGGCCTGGACTGGAACCGTCCGCCGCGCCAGATGAACGGCACCAGCTTCTTCTACGGCCACAGCTCGCAATGGCGCCACGAGAAGATGAGCATGCACGACATCCTCTCGCCGCTGGCCGACAAGTCGCAGTTCCCCGAGCACGCCCTGGACTACAACATCCGCGCCGAACGCGCCGGCTGGTTGCCCAGCGCGCCACAACTCAATACCAACCCGTTGCACATCTGCCGCGACGCGGCGGCAGCCGGTATGGACCCCAAAGACTACGTGGTCAAGTCCTGGCAGGACGGCAGCCTGCGCTTTGCCTGCGAGCAGCCGGACAGCCCGGTGAACTTCCCGCGCAACATGTTTATCTGGCGTTCCAACTTGCTCGGCTCGTCGGGCAAGGGCCACGAGTACATGCTCAAGTACCTGCTCGGCACCAAGAACGGGGTGATGAACGAAGACATCGGCCACAGCACCGAATGCAAGCCAACCGAGGCCGAATGGGTCGAAGACGGCGCCATCGGCAAGCTCGACCTGGTGACCACCCTGGACTTCCGCATGTCCTCGACCTGCGTGTATTCCGACATCGTGTTGCCGACTGCAACATGGTACGAAAAAGACGACATGAACACCTCGGACATGCACCCGTTCATTCACCCCCTGTCGGCGGCGATTGACCCGGCGTGGGAATCGCGTTCGGACTGGGAAATCTACAAAGGCATCGCCAAGGCGTTCTCGGCCATGTCGGTCGGCCACCTGGGCGTGGAGCAAGACCTGGTGACCGTGCCGTTGATGCATGACAGCGTTGGTGAACTGGCCCAGCCGTTTGGCGGCACTGACTGGAAAAGCGCCGGCGTGGCGCCGGTACCGGGCAAGAATGCGCCGAACATGGCGGTGGTGGAACGGGATTACCCGAACATCTACAAGCAGTTCTCATCGCTGGGCCCGATGTTGGAAAAACTCGGCAACGGTGGCAAGGGCATCAACTGGAATACCGACGAGGAAGTCGAGTTCCTTGGCGAACTCAACCACCACGAAGGCGACGCGGGCATCAGCCACGGCCGGCCAAAAATCGACACGGCAATTGATGCGGCCGAGGTGATTCTGTCCCTGGCTCCGGAAACCAACGGCAAGGTCGCCTTGAAGGCCTGGGCGGCGCTGTCGGAATTCACCGGCATCGACCACAGCCACCTGGCGATTTCCAAGGCCCACGAAGCGATCCGCTTCCGCGATATCCAGGCACAGCCGCGCAAGATCATCTCCAGCCCCACCTGGTCGGGCCTCGAAGACGAGCACGTGAGCTACAACGCCGGCTACACCAACGTCCATGAAAACATCCCATGGCGCACCATCACCGGTCGCCAGCAGTTCTACCAGGATCACCCGTGGATGCAGGCGTTCGGCGAGCAGTTGATGAGCTACCGGCCACCGGTCAACACCCGCACCATCGAAGGGGTGAAGGACAAGCGCAGCAATGGCGAGACCGAAATCGTCCTGAACTGGATCACGCCGCACCAGAAATGGGGGATCCACAGCACCTACAGCGACAACCTGCTGATGCTCACCTTGAGCCGTGGCGGCCCGATTGTGTGGCTCTCGGAAATCGACGCCAAGCGTGCCGGGATCGAGGACAACGACTGGATCGAGTGCTTCAACGTCAACGGCGCGCTGACCGCCCGTGCGGTGGTCAGCCAGCGGGTCAAGGAAGGCATGGTGATGATGTACCACGCCCAGGAACGCATCGTGAACGTACCGGGTTCGGAAACCACCAAGACCCGTGGCGGCCACCACAACTCGGTGACCCGCGTGGTGCTCAAGCCGACCCACATGATCGGTGGCTATGCCCAGCAGGCCTACGGTTTCAACTATTACGGCACAGTCGGCTGCAACCGCGATGAATTCGTGGTGGTGCGCAAGATGGTCAAGGTCGATTGGCTCGATGGTTCCAGCGGTGATGATCTGCCGCGTCCATTGCCGACCGATATCGAGGAGAACTGAGATGAAGATCCGCTCACAAATCGGCATGGTCCTGAACCTGGACAAGTGCATCGGCTGCCACACCTGCTCGATCACCTGCAAAAACGTGTGGACCAGCCGCGAAGGCATGGAATACGCGTGGTTCAACAACGTTGAGTCCAAGCCGGGCATTGGCTACCCCAAGGAGTGGGAAAACCAGGACAAGTGGAAGGGCGGCTGGATCCGCAACGCCAACGGCTCGATCAACCCGCGCATCGGCGGCAAGTTCCGCGTGCTGGCGAACATCTTTGCCAACCCGGACCTGCCGAGCCTGGACGACTACTACGAGCCGTTCGACTTCGACTACCAGCACCTGCACACCGCGCCTTTGGGCGAGCACCAACCGACCGCACGCCCGCGTTCGGTGGTGTCGGGCAAGCGCATGGAAAAAATCGAGTGGGGCCCCAACTGGGAAGAAATCCTCGGCACCGAGTTCGCCAAGCGCCGCAAGGACAAGAACTTCGACCAGATCCAGGCCGACATTTATGGCGAGTACGAAAACACCTTCATGATGTACCTGCCGCGCCTGTGCGAGCACTGCCTGAACCCTGCGTGCGCGGCGTCGTGCCCCAGCGGTGCGATCTACAAGCGTGAAGAAGACGGCATCGTGCTGATCGACCAGGAAAAATGCCGCGGCTGGCGCATGTGCATCAGCGGCTGCCCGTACAAGAAAATCTACTTCAACTGGAAGAGCGGCAAATCCGAGAAGTGCATCTTCTGCTACCCCCGGATCGAAGCCGGTATGCCTACCGTCTGCGCTGAAACCTGCGTCGGGCGCATCCGCTACCTCGGTGTGCTGCTGTATGACGCCGACCGCATCAGCGAAGTCGCCAGCACCGCCAACGAGCACGACCTGTACGAGAAGCAGCTGGAAATCTTCCTCGACCCGAATGACCCGGCGGTGATCCGCCAGGCCCTGGCCGATGGTGTACCGCAGTCGGTGATCGACTCGGCCCAGCGTTCGCCGGTGTACAAAATGGCCGTGGACTGGAAGCTCGCACTGCCGCTGCACCCGGAATACCGCACCTTGCCGATGGTCTGGTACGTGCCGCCGCTCTCGCCGATCCAGAACGCAGCTGCCGCCGGCACCGTGGGCATGAACGGGGTGATCCCGGATGTCGACAGCCTGCGCATCCCCCTGCGTTACCTGGCCAACATGCTCACCGCCGGTGACGAAAAGCCGGTAAAGCGTGCCCTGAAACGCCTGCTGGCCATGCGCGCCTTCAAGCGCTCGCAGCAAGTGGACGGCGTCGAGGACCTGCAAGTGCTGGCCGACGTGGACCTGAGCGTGGCCCAGGTGGAAGAGATGTACCGCTACCTGGCGATTGCCAACTACGAGGACCGGTTTGTGGTGCCCAGCGCGCACCGTGAAGACGCGATGAGCGATGCGTTTGCCGAGCGTTCCGGCTGTGGTTTCAGCTTCGGCAGCGGCTGCAGTGGCAGCTCCGACACCAACATGTTCGGCGCCAAGAAGGCCAACCGCCGCGACGTGCTGAAAACCGTCCAGATCTGGGAGGACTGAGCCATGCGCATTCTTAAAGTGATCTCGTTGCTGCTGGACTATCCGACCGAAACCCTGGTGAACGGCCGCGATGAACTGGAGCAGGCGATTATCGAATCGCGGGAAATCAGCCCCAAGCAACGTGGCGCGCTGTTCGAGCTGTTGGAGCTGATCTGCAGCAATGACCTGATGGATGGCCAGGAGCACTACGGCGCGCTGTTCGGCCGGGGCCGCTCGCTGTCGCTGCTGTTGTTCGAACACGTGCATGGCGAGTCGCGGGACCGTGGCCAGGCCATGGTCGACATGATGGCCCAGTACCAGGAAGCCGGGTTTGCCATTGGCGTCAAGGAGCTGCCGGACTACATCCCGTTGTACCTGGAGTTTTTGTCCACCCGCGAAGACATCGAGGCCCGCGAGGGACTGGCGGATGTGGCGCACCTGCTGGCCCTGCTGGCGGCGCGCCTGGATGAGCGTGAAAGCGCTTACGCCAGTTGTTTCCGTGCGCTGTTGCAGATCAGCGGCGCCGAGCCGCACCAGGCGATTGCCGAGTTGCGTGCCCAGGTTGCCGCCGAAGTACGCGACGACTCCCTCGAAGCCCTGGACAAGGTCTGGGAAGAGGAGGCCGTGGACTTTATGCAGGCCGAGCAGCAGGACCGTTGCAGCGCAATGCCCAGCGCACCGGGCAAGGCCCGCGAAGAAAGTGCGGTGCCCTTGCACTGGGTGGATTTTCAGCACGAGGGGCTGGCCGCCGTGCCAGCCAAGGAGGTGGGTAATGTCTAAGTGGAATTTGCTGGTATTTGGCGTGTATCCGTATGTCGCCCTGGCCATTTGCCTGTTGGGCAGTTGGGCGCGGTTTGACCTGTCCCAGTACACCTGGAAGGCCGGCTCCAGCCAGATGCTCAATAACCGTGGGATGCGCGTGGCGAGCAACTTCTTCCATATCGGCGTGCTGTTCGTGCTGGCCGGGCATTTTGTCGGCCTGCTGACCCCGGCGTCGATCTATCACCATGTGATCAGCACCGAGCACAAGCAACTGCTGGCGATGGTCTCCGGGGGCTTCTTCGGCCTGCTGTGCCTGGTGGGCCTGCTGATGCTGGTCAAGCGCCGCCTCACCGACCCAAGGGTTCGGGCTACGTCGAGCCCGTCGGACATCCTGATCCTGCTGGTGTTGCTGGCGCAGTTGGTGCTGGGCTTGCTGACCATCGTCGCCTCGACCGGGCATATGGACGGTTCGGTGATGGTGATGCTCGCGGACTGGGCGCAGAACGTGGTGCTGCTGCGGCCGGTGGAAGCGGCAGCTTCGATTGCCCCGGTCAGCCTGATCTACAAGTTGCACGTGGCGCTGGGCCTGACCCTGTTTGTGTTGTTCCCGTTTACCCGGCTGGTGCATATGGTCAGCGCGCCGATCTGGTACTTGGGTCGTCGTTATCAAATCGTGCGGCAGAAGTGAGGAGAACGTCATGACTACAGGATGCGGATGTGGTGGCGACGGTGCTGGCGGTGGCGGTTGCAGTTCTTCGGCCAAGGCTGTGGACGTGGTGGTGCCCGAGGTCGAGGTGGCGGTTGAGCCGCAACTGATCGCCAGCAGCGAGCAGGAATGGCCGATTGTCAGCGTCAACGGGGTGCTGATCACCCCGGAAAACATGGCCCAGGAGTTGCAATATCACCCGGCCGAAAGCCGCGAGGAGGCGGTGTTTCTCGCCGCCCGCGCGCTGGTGATCCGTGAGCTGTTGCAGCAGCGGATCCGCGAGCTGGGTGTGCAACTGCAAGTCGGCGCCGGCGAGAACGAGGAAGAGGCGGCGACCCGCCTGTTGCTGGAGCGCGAAGTGACGGTGCCGGACTGCGATGAGGCCACCTGTGTGCGCTACTTCGAGAGCAATCGCGGGCGCTTTCACAGCGCGCCGTTGCTGGCCGTGCGGCATATTTTGCTGGAGTGTGCGCCGGACGATGCCGAGGCGCGCCATCAGGCCCATGCCCAGGCCGAGGTGCTGTTGCTGAGCCTGGAAGAGTCGCCCGGTGCCTTTGGCGAACTGGCGCTGAAGTATTCGGCGTGCCCGTCCAAGGCCCAGGGCGGCTCGCTCGGGCAAGTCAGCAAGGGCCAGACCGTGCCGGAGTTGGAGCGTCAGTTGTTCACCCTGGCACCGGGGTTGGCCAGTAAGCCTCTGGAAAGTCGCTACGGCTGGCATGTGATCTGCGTCGATCAGCGCATCGAAGGCCAGCCGCTGCCGTACGAGGCGGTGGCCACGGCGATCCGCACCCAGTTGCAGCAAGGGGTGTGGCAGAAGGCTCTGGTGCAATACCTGCAAACCCTGATTGGCGCGGCCGATGTGCGTGGCATCGCGTTGCAGGGCGCCGACTCGCCGTTGGTGCAGTGACATGAGCCTGGTGGATGGTGTGGGCCGTTCCATTGACTACCTGCGGCTGTCGGTGACCGATCGTTGTGATTTTCGCTGTGTGTATTGCATGGCGAAAAACATGACCTTCCTGCCGCGCCAGCAGGTGCTGACCCTGGAGGAACTGCAACGGCTGGCGACGGTGTTCGTCAGCCAGGGTGTGCGCAAGATCCGCCTGACGGGGGGCGAACCGCTGATCCGTCCGGGCATTGTCGAGCTGTGCCGCCATATCGCTGCGTTGCCCGGCCTGCGTGAACTGGTGATGACCAGCAACGGCTCGCAACTGGGCCGCCTGGCGCGGCCGCTGGTGGAGGCCGGAGTCAAGCGCATGAACATCAGCCTCGACAGCCTCGATCCCGAACGCTTTCGCGCGATCACCCGCAACGGTGACCTGCGCCAGGTACTGGACGGCATCGAGGCGGCGCAGGATGCCGGGTTCGAGCGGGTCAAGCTCAACTGCGTGGTGATGAAGGGACGCAACTTCGATGAAGTCCCGGCGCTGGTGCAGTACGCCATCGACCAGGGCATCGATATCAGCTTTATCGAAGAGATGCCGCTGGGGGATGTGGGGCGCTCGCGGGGCGAATCCTTTTGCTCCAGCGAGCAGGTGCGGGCGGTGATCGCCGAGCATCATGGCTTACTCGACAGCACCGAAAACAGCGGCGGCCCGGCACGCTACGTGCGCCTGGCCCGGCATCCGCGCACGCGCATAGGCTTTATCTCGCCCAACTCCCATAACTTCTGTGCCAGCTGCAACCGGGTGCGGATGACAGTGGAGGGGCAGTTGCTGCTGTGCCTGGGGCAGGACAATGCGGTGGATTTTCGTGCGTTGTTGCGCCGCTACCCGCTGGACGACCGGCCGCTGGTGGAGGCACTGCACAAGGCGTTGCGGGGCAAGCCATTGCGCCATGATTTCACTGGGCAGGGCGAGGTGCAGGTGGTGCGGTTTATGAATATGAGTGGGGGGTGAGGAGGTGCTGGAACCCTGTTGCATAGTAGTTCCCGTCATTTTGTATCAAGGGCATTGTGCTGGCCCGCGTGGCTTTTTTCGGTCGTTACCATTGCCGGTTTCTACAACGTGCAATATCGACAAGGAACCCGGAATGAATCGATCAGATGATGGCCTCACCACACCACCTGAGGGATATGGCGACTGGTTGAAAGAACTGAAAAACCGCATCCACTCTGCCCAACTGCGTGCATCCCTGGCGGTAAACCGTGAGCTGGTGCTGCTGTACTGGCAGATTGGCCAGGACATATTGACCCGACAGGCGCAGCAGGGGTGGGGAGCCAAAGTCATTGAGCGTCTGGCGCGGGATTTGCGTTCGGCTTTTCCTGATATGAAAGGTTTTTCGCCGCGTAACCTCAAGTACATGCGTGCATTTGCCGAGGCTTGGCCTGATGTTCAATTTGTGCAACAGGCTGCTGCACAATTGCCGTGGGGTCATAATTTGGTCCTGCTGGATAAACTGCCAGGCCCCGAAACCCGCCGCTGGTATGCCGCCCAAGCCATTGAACACAACTGGTCACGCAACATTCTGGTCATGCAAATCGAGACCCGTTTGCTGGAGCGTAATGGCAATGCTGTCAGCAACTTCGAAACCCTGCTGCCCAAGCCCCAGTCGGACCTGGCCCGCGAGTCGCTGAAAGATCCCTATCGTTTCGACTTTTTGGGACTGACCCTGGACGCGCAGGAGCGCGAGATCGAAAGCGCACTGATCAGGCATGTCACCGACTTTCTACTGGAGTTGGGGGCAGGCTTTGCCTTTGTCGGCAAGCAGGTACTGCTGGATGTGGGCGGCGAGGAGTTCTTTATTGACCTGCTGTTTTATCACCTGAAACTGCGCTGTTACGTCGCTATCGAACTCAAGGCCGGCAAGTTCAAACCAGAGCATCTGGGGCAGTTGGGTTTTTACCTCGCGGCCGTGGATGCCCAACTCAAGCACCCACAAGACAGCCCCACCATTGGCCTGCTGCTGTGCAAAAGCAAAAACAAGATAGTGGCTGAATATGCCTTGCGTGACAGCGCTCGACCCATCGGGGTGGCGGAGTACCAGTTGGTCGACTCCCTCCCGGCAGAACTCCAAATCAGCTTGCCCAGCATTGAACAGATTGAACGTGAACTGGCCTGTGACGATACGTCTTCGCAAACTTGACCCTGATCAATTGCAAGTCCCCGTTCACTGCGTACCATCACTGCATATTGTGTTTATGCGAACTATTAAATCTATATGTAGTGTTTGGAGCCCCCAATGCAGATCACCTCAAGCCCGCTGGTCAGTACCCGCCTACACAAGCGCGATGGCACTCAGGTCGCCTTTGACGCCGAGAAAATCCGCCAGGCGATGATCGCCGCCGGTAACGCCACCGGCGAGTATCAGGATGCCGAGGTCGACCTGTTGTTGGGCGCGGTGCTCGCTCGGTTGCGTGGGATCACCCGGCTGGATGTGGAGCAGATCCAGGACAGTGTCGAGCGGGTCTTGATGGATGCCGGGTACTTTATGGCGATGCGCGCCTATATCGTCTACCGCGAGCAGCATGGGCGCCTGCGCCGGGATCGCAAGACCCTGGTGGAGGTCGCTACGTCGATGAACGAGTACCTCGACCGTGAAGACTGGCGGGTGCAGGCCAATGCCAACCAGGGCTATTCCCTGGGCGGGCTGGTGCTTAATGTGTCGGGCAAGGTCACCGCCAATTACTGGCTGGACGAGGTCTACAGCCAGGAGATCGGCCAGGCCCATCGCGAGGCGGACTTGCATATCCATGACCTGGACATGCTCGCTGGCTACTGCGCCGGCTGGTCCCTGCGCACCCTGCTGCACGAAGGCCTCAATGGCGTGCCCGGCCGCGTCGAAGCCGGGCCGCCCAAGCACCTGGGCAGTGCCCTGGGGCAGATGGTCAACTTCCTCGGCACCCTGCAGAACGAGTGGGCCGGCGCCCAGGCGTTCAGCTCGTTCGACACCTACCTGGCGCCCTTTGTGCGCAAGGACCAACTGACGTTCCCCGAGATCCGCCAGGCGGTGCAGGAGTTCATCTACAACCTCAACGTGCCGTCGCGCTGGGGCACGCAAACGCCGTTTACCAACCTGACGTTCGACTGGGTTTGCCCCGAGGATTTGCGCGAGCAGATCCCGATCATCGGTGGCGAAGAAATGCCGTTTGCCTACGGTGACCTGCAAGCGGAAATGGAGCTGATCAACCGCGCCTATATCGAAGTGATGCAGGCGGGTGACGCCAAGGGGCGGGTGTTCACTTTCCCGATCCCCACCTACAACATCACCCATGACTTCCCGTGGGACAGTGAAAACGCCGACCGCCTGTTCGAGATGACCGCGCGCTACGGCCTGCCGTACTTCCAGAACTTCCTCAACTCGGATATGCAGCCCAACCAGGTGCGCTCGATGTGCTGCCGCTTGCAGTTGGACGTGCGCGAGTTGCTCAAGCGTGGCGGCGGGTTGTTCGGCTCGGCGGAACAGACCGGTTCATTGGGCGTGGTGACGATCAACTGCGCGCGCCTGGGTTACCTGTTCAAGGGCGACACCAGTGGCCTGCTGCAGCGCCTGGACCACTTGATGGAACTGGCGATGGAGAGCCTGGAGGTCAAGCGCAAGGTGATCCAGCACCACATGGACGCCGGTCTGTATCCCTACACCAAGCGCTACCTGGGCACTTTGCGCAATCACTTCTCCACCATCGGCCTCAATGGCATGCACGAGATGCTGCGCAACTTCACCGGGGACGAGGAGGGCACGCATACCGCCCGTGGCCGCGAGTTTGCGTTGCAGGTGCTGGACCATGTGCGCGCCACGTTGCTGCGCTTCCAGGAAGACACCGGCCATCTGTACAACCTGGAAGCCACGCCGGCCGAAGGCACCACCTACCGGTTTGCCAAGGAAGACCTCAAGCGCTTCCCCGCGATCCTCCAGGCCGGCAGCCTCGACGCGCCGTATTACACCAACTCTTCGCAACTGCCGGTGGGCTACACCGAAGACCCCTTCGAAGCCCTGGAGCTGCAGGACGAGCTGCAGTGCAAATACACCGGCGGCACCGTGCTGCACCTGTACATGGCCGAACAGATTTCCTCGGCCCAGGCCTGCAAGCAACTGGTCCGCAAGGCCCTGGGGCGCTTCCGCCTGCCATACCTGACGGTGACGCCGACGTTCTCCATCTGCCCGGTACACGGCTACCTGGCAGGCGAACATGAATTCTGCCCCAAGTGCGACGAGGTTATAGCCCTCGACAAAACCCTGTAGGAGCCGGCCAAGGGCCCAACGTATTCCAACCCCAAGGAGATTCACCATGCAAACCACCCAGCCACAACGCCAACGCTGTGAAGTCTGGACCCGTGTCATGGGTTACCACCGACCGGTTTCGGCCTTTAACCCCGGCAAACAATCGGAGCACCGTGAGCGCGCGCACTTTACCGAAAGTGCCGCTGCGGCCGGGCGCCAATGAGTCGAGCGCTACGGGTCGGGGGCATGGTGCCCCTGACCACCCTCGACTACCCCGGCATGCTCGCCTGCGTGCTGTTTTGCCAGGGTTGTGCCTGGCGCTGTCGGTATTGCCATAACCCGGACCTGATCCCCCCTCGCGGCAGCGATGAGGTGGATTGGCGCCGGGTTTT
This sequence comes from Pseudomonas sp. MF09156, assembly GCF_059862305.1. Lineage (NCBI taxonomy): Bacteria > Pseudomonadati > Pseudomonadota > Gammaproteobacteria > Pseudomonadales > Pseudomonadaceae > Pseudomonas > Pseudomonas sp. MF09156. The sequence goes on along the minus strand of NZ_JCBCUR010000004.1, from coordinate 329,407 downwards.
GCTGTTTCTGCAACGCCGCCAGGACCTGCTGGACGCCGTGGTGTTCAGCGGTGGTGAACCGACCTTGCAGGAAGGCCTGCCGGCCGCCATGGACGAAGTGCGCGAGATGGGTTTTCGTATCGGCCTGCACAGTGCCGGGATCAAGCCCAGTGCATTCGGCCATGCCCTGGCCCATGCCGACTGGGTTGGCTTCGACGTCAAGGCCCTGGCCGAGGACTGCCAGTTGATCACCCAGGTCAAGGGCAGCGGCGCCGCCAATTGGCGCAGCCTCGACCTGCTGCTGCACAGCGGCGTGGACTATGAATGCCGCACCACCGTGCATTGGCACCTGATCGACCCGCAGCGCCTGTTGCAGCTGGCCCAGCGTTTGCAAGAACGGGGAGTCAAGCGCTTCGCCGTACAGTTGGTGCGCACCGCGCGCATGCTCGATGAGCAACTGCCGAGCGTTTCGGCACAGGCCTTGCTGCCTGAACTATGGGAGAAAATGCGGGCATTGTTCCCGGCATTTGTTTTACGGGGCTGATCCCTTCGCGGAGCCCTTTCAAGCGTGGCGATTGAACTCCCACCGGATTATCAAAGATGCTGCCCCTCGTGGGCAGGTATTCATCAGGGAGCTTATGACATGACTCGATTAACCACCGCCCGCCGCATCGCGATCGGCTTTGCCATCGCACCCTTGGCCCTGGCTGGCATGGCGTTCTATGCCCTGCACGACCTGGGCACCCTTAAGGAGCAATCGGAACTGATCGTGCAGCAGGACTGGCCGAAAATCGCCCCGATCATGGTGATTGCCACCGGTGTGCGCGACAACGGCCGCAACACCCGTGACTTGCTGATCGACCAGGACAACCAGGCCGCGCAACAGGCCATTGCCTCCACCCGGCAACGCATCACCGATGCCTTCACCCAGTTGGAGCCATTGTTCAACACGCCGACGGGCCAGGCGGCCTATGCCGATCTGAAACAGCGCCGCGAAGCCTATGTCGACGCCTTTACCCAGGTGCAGGCGCTGATCCGCCAGGGCGCCCATGCCGAGGGTGTGGCGCAGCTCAAGCAGAACGTACAACCTGCCGAGCAGGCCGTCTTCAAGAGCCTGGAGGCGATGATGGCCCTGCAGGGGCAGATCTTTACCGAGCGCGAACACGCGGCGCAGACCCTGTACAGCGAGGCACGGCGCAACATGCTCGGGCTGTTCCTGCTGTGCGTGGCCCTGGTGGTGGCGGCAGCGGTGATTGTCACCCGCAGCGTGACCCGGCCCCTGGGCGGTGAGCCCGACGAGGCCGCCCGTGTGTTGAGCCAGATTGCCCAGGGCGACCTGACCACCCCGGTACCAACGGCGGGCAGCGCTGACGGCAGCGTGATGAAAAACATGCAGCAGATGCAGCACAACCTCAACGAAATGGTGCGCCAGATCGCCGCGTCAGTGGATCGTGTGGCCAGCTCTTCCGAGGAGTTGAGCGCGGTCAGCAGCCAGACCAGCAGCAGCTTGCAGTTGCAAGGCATGGAGATCGAACAGGCCGCCACGGCGGTCAACGAGATGACGGCGGCGGTCGATGAAGTGGCGCGCAATGCAGTGAGCACCAGTGAAGCCTCGCGCTTGTCGGCGCAGACCGCCCAGTTGGGGCGCGATCAGGTGCAGGAAACGGTCGCCTCGATCAACACCCTGGCCGACGGCGTCAGTGGCACCTCGGTGCGGATCCAGCAACTGGCCGGGCGGGTGCAGGACATCAGTGGCGTGCTGGAAGTAATCCGCAGCATTGCCGACCAGACCAACCTGCTGGCGCTCAACGCGGCCATCGAAGCGGCACGGGCCGGGGACGCCGGGCGCGGGTTTGCGGTGGTGGCCGATGAGGTGCGGGCCCTGGCCCATCGCACCCAGGCCTCGACCCAGGAGATCGAGCAGATGATCGGCAATATCCGCCAAGACACCGAACAGGCTGTGACCGCGATGCAGGGCAGCAGTGACCTGGTACGGGCCACCTTGGGCGTGGCACAGCGTTCGGGCGAAGCCCTGGAAGCGATTACCCAGTCGATCTCGCAGATCAACGAACGCAACCTGATGATCGCCAGCGCCACTGAAGAGCAGGCATTGGTGGCGCGGGAGGTGGATCGCAACCTGGTGGGCATTCGCAACCTGTCCGAGCAGGTGTTGCTGGGGGCCCGGCATACCGATACGGCGGGGCATGAATTGGCACAGATGGCCAGCGAGTTGCACCTGACGGTTGCCAGGTTCCGCGTTTAGCGCGGGGCCTCCCTAATGTCGTTCAGTTAAGCGCAGATCCCCTGTGGGAGCGGGCTTACTCGCGAAAGCAGTGGGTCAGTCAACATCAATGGTTGCTGGGCCGACGCCTTCGCGGCGATGCGGCGATCCGACAAGCCCGCTCCCACATTTGATCTTCGCTGCTTTGAGCATTGCGTTCGCTTAACTGAACGGCGTCCTACAGGCTCCAGCCCCAGAACTGTAGCCACCAGCCATACGCCACCAGCCCATTAGCCAGTAGCAGGCAAGCCGAGGCCGCGCAGCGTCGCGCCAAGGGTGTGTCGGCCAACTGTTGCCACGCCAGCCACACACACCAAGCGACAGCCCCGGCCAGCAATGCGCCGCGCGCCGGTTGCACCCATTCCAGTAACAACCCTTCATAACGCAACAACTTCACCGTGGTTGCCGACAGCCCGAGGAACAGCCCCGCACCGCCAAGGGGCGTCAAGGTCAGCGCCAGGGCCCAATACCGTGCACGGTCCCCACTCAAGCCTGCGGCCAGGCGCACCAGCCCCATCAATGCGCCGCCGATCAACAGGCTGCTGGCGCCCAGGTACACGACGATGCAAAAGCCATCCAGCCAACTGAAGCTGTCGTTGGCCTGGGGATAATGAGTCAACAACCACCAGGGCGCGCTGTCCTGCAACGGCCATAGCCAATCGTGTTCCACCAGCCACTGTGCGACGAACTGTTTGAACGTGATGAACCAAGGGCTGACGGTCCACTGGAAGGCGCCCATCGCCAGGCCGATCACTCCAAATAGCAACAAGCGCGTATCCCAGGGCTGCGCGGGTTTGCGCGGGGCCTGGAGGATTTCGCTGTTGCACGAGCGGGCAATCAACTGCACCGCGCCGCGTTGCCCGCTACAGCGCCCGCACGCGTGGCAATCGCTGGCGCCTTGCAGGCGGCGGATGTCCAGCAGCGGCGCGCAGTTGGGCAAGGGCAGGCGCGGGCCGTCGTTGGCTTTCCAGCGTTGCTCGTCGACCTGGAAGTGCACCGGCGCCAGGCGCGCGAGCAGGGCGAAAACACCGCTGACCGGGCACAGGTAGCGGCACCACACCCGTTTGCCGCGCACAAACAGCAGGCCCACCAGCACTGCGGCCACCGTTGAGCCGCCGAGGATCAGCAAGGCGGCCTGGGCGTAGTCGTACACACTGATCAGTTGGCCGTAGAGGGTGGTCAGGCAGAAACCCACGGTAGGCCAGCCGCCCCAGCGGATCCAGTTGGGGATACCCAGGCCGCGTCCATGGTGGCTGGCCCATTCGCTCAAGGAGCCTTCGGGGCAGAGCACGCCGCACCACACACGGCCAAACAGCACGATGGACAGCACCACGAACGGCCACCACACGCCCCAGAACAGGAACTGTGCCAGTAGGGTCAGGTTGTCCAGCAGACGCGCCTGGCTGCTGGGCAGCGCGAGCAACGCGGGCACGACCAGCAGTCCCGCGTAGAACAGCACCACCGCCCATTGCACGCCGCGAATCAACCGCCCATGGCGGCGCATGCCATCCCCCAGGCGTTGCAGCCAGGGGGTGTTCACAACGGCGCTCGTCGGGCGCGATACAGCCCTTGGCCGACCAGCAGCCAATAGCCAGCCAGCACCAGCAGGGTGACTGCGCTGGGCGTCGCGCGGTACCCGGCAAAGCCGGCGAGCACTGCGCCCAGGCCGTGGCTGTCACTGAGCAGGGCAGTGCTGTCCCACCAGGCTTCGCCCACCAGGGTGTAGACCCAATCGGGCATGTCCATGGCCAACAGCTGCCCGCCAATACGTTCCACGGCGGCCACCAGCAGGGCCGCCGCCAACAGCAGCAACAGCACCTCGCTGAGAGCAAAAAACCGCGACCAGGAGATCAGCCGCCGCGTGCTGCGCAGCAGCATCACCGTCAGCCCGGCCAACACCAGGCCGAGCACGCCGCCAACGGCGAACAGGCCCAGTGCCGGGCCGTGTAGCTGGGCACCGGCACCGTACAGGAACACCACGCTTTCGCTGCCTTCGCGGCTGACCGCCAACAACGCGAGCAACAACAACCCCAGGCCGCCCTGGCGCGCCGCGCGCTGGTCGGCGTCGCGCAGCAGGGTATGGCGCAGGTTTGGCCCGTGGCGGTGCATCCAGAACACCATCTGGACCATCAACAGGCTTGCCAGCAAGGTCATGCCGGCCTGGAACCATTCGCCGCTGGGGCCGCTCATGGCTTCGCCGGCCCACAGCATCAAGCCGGCCAACCCGGCGGAACACAGCAGGCCCAGCGCCACGCCGGCCCACAGGAAGCGCCCCAGGCGCGAGCCCTCGGGCTGTTGGCTGATCCAGGCCTGGAGAATGCCGATCACCAGCAACGCCTCGACGCTTTCGCGCCAGACGATAAACATCGATTGATTCATCAAATGCTCCCGGGCCGTTATTCGGCGAGGATGCTGCCCTCGGGCAGCTGTGAGTTGAATTCGTCGAAAAACGGATAGGCGCCGGGCTTGAGCGGGTGGATCACGACAAAGGTGGTCACCCCCGGCGACAGCACTTTTTCCACGCGCAGCGGCGTGCTCTCGAACTCGGCCGGGCCCTGGCCGATATTCTTCAGCACGATCTTGAAGCGCTGGCCGGCCGCCACCTTGAGTTGCGCCGGGTTGAAGTGGCCGTCTTGCAGGGTTAATTCATAGGTGGGCAAGGGCGCCGCCAGGGCCGTGCCACAGGCCAGCAGCGCGCACAAGGCGAGGGGATTGCGCATTCAGTAACCGCCTTTCTTGCCGATCCCCGCATAGACGAATTCGTAATGCACTTCGCAGCGCTCGAACCAAGGGGCTACGCCCGTTTCCTTGTCGGTATGCCGCCCCAGTGAGCCATGACCGCTGGGCGGCATCACCGTGAAGGTCAGTTGGTATTTGCCAGGGCCGAGCAGTTTGACGTTGTCGCCGTAATGCGGCCCGTCGTTAGCCACCATGGCGTGGAATTCACCGATGATCGGGCTGGCACCGCCTTGTTTCTGCAGGCGGAACGTTACGTTCAGGTAGGGTACGAAACTGCCTTCCTGGAAGCCCTGCTGGTTGTCGGCGGTGGCGCGGATGTCGGCCTCCAGGTGCACATCCGAATCGGCAGTGGCGCGCATCATGCCCGGTGGCGCCATTTCGATGGGTTGCAGATAGACCGCGCCGACTTCCAGGCCGGGACACATTTGTGGCTCGCCGATCGGGTATTCCTTGGCGACGGCCGCGCCAGTCGACAGCAGCAGGGCCAGTGACAGCGTGAAGGGGATGCGCATGGGTGTTTCCTGACAGGGCAAATGAGAAGCCGAGTCTAGAAAGCTTTGCTGTAAATAATAATGATTCCCGTCAAGTTTTCAGGTCTGTGGCCACAACCATTCTTGACGTTGGTCAAGGCTGTGGGCAGGCGCTGGCCGTAGGATCAAATCACCGCCCACCGCTGTGGAGCCTGCTCATGGCCAAGCCGTTCCCGCTCAACCCCAAACACCCCGAGCGTATCTGCTGGGGCTGCGACCGTTATTGCGCGACCACTGCGCTGGCCTGCGGCAACGGCGCCGACCGCACCATGCATCCGGCCGAGATGATCGGTGAGGACTGGTACCTGCATGGCGACTGGGGGATTGAGTTGCCGATTGCCACGGATAAGGTGCCGCAGGCCAACTGACCGCGAAGGGGGCAATGTGCGGCGCCGTTGCCGGGTACGCAGGTGGTGGCGGATAAAAAACGGTTAAATGCAAAAAGAGTTGTCCACGAAAACCGTGGGTATCTCTGTGGATAACCTTGCGTGGCCCCGGCAGCACTGGCGATTCTAGCTGCGGTCAATATTTGATCAGGATCATTTACAAGCCTTTTGGCGCGCGGCTTACGCTTGACACGCATCGTTGAAATCGGTGCCGGATTCGCACTTTTACAGCAAACCCTGCAGTGCCTGGCGATAGCTGCGCCCCCCCAGGCTCAGGCTGTTGTTGTGGCTGGCTCCCGGCACCAGCAGCAAATGCTTGGGCTCTTGGGCGGCATCAAATAATTGCTGGCTGAAACGCGGCGGTACGTAGCGGTCATCGAGGCCGTGTACCACCAGCAAGGGCATGTGGATATCGGCGATTTTGTCGATGGAATCAAACTTCTGCGACAGCAACCAGCGCACCGGCAGCGAGGTGTTGGCCACCGCCGCCGCAACATCGGCCAGGGAGGTAAAGGTGGATTCGATCACCAGCCCACGTACCGGTGGCGGCAGCTGTTGCGCGGCTGCCTGCTGACCCAGTTCGGCCGCGAGGTCGATGGCTACGGCGCCGCCCAGGGAGTGGCCGTAGATCAGGCGCTTGCCCGGGTCCGGTTGCAGCACCTGGAAGCGCTCCCAGGCAATCCGTGCATCCTGGTAAACGCTGGTTTCTGATGGCAGGTCGCCCCGGCTCTGGCCAAAGCCCCGGTAGTCGATGGCCAGCACGGAGTAGCCCTGGGCGTGCAGTTGCTCGATGCGAAACAACTGGCCGGTGAGGTTCCAGCGCACCCCGTGCAGGTAGAGGATCGCCGGCGCGTCTTTTTTCGCCGCCGGCCACCACCAGCCATGCAGGCTCTGCCCGGACTTGAAGCTGGCCGGCTTGAGTTCGAACTCCTGCACATCGCTGGGCAGGCCGCGATACCAACTGGCAGTACCGGGCTCGATACGAAACACCAGTTCCCGCTCCTTGTGTTGCAGCACATTGCACCCCACCGGCAGGCCCAGGATCAGCAGTGCCATGCACAGCAGGGGCAGCCAGCGCAGACGCAGGCGTGAGAGAAAACGTGAGGACATGGCGGTTCCAGGACAGGCGCAAAGCAGGATTTTTACCAGATGCCTTGCCAGTGAAGGGATTATTCAGACAGCCGTCAGGGAGCGATTGCTTGCAAAGTGTTGCAGGCGGTCTGCACGCGGTTGCGTCCCTGGTCCTTGGCGCGGTACAGCGCCTGGTCTGCCTGGGACAACAGCCGCGACAGATCGTGGCAGCCCGCAGTGGTGGTCACCACCCCGATACTCACACTGAGGAACCCCGGCGCCAGCAGGTCCAGTTCGGCAAACCGCTGGCGAATGCGTTCGGCGACCTGCACGGCGCCTTGCTCATCGGTATCGGCCAGCAGGCAGGCAAACTCTTCGCCGCCGATGCGCGCGAACAGATCGTGCTTGCGCAGGATCGACGAGGTCAGTTGGCTGAAGGCAATCAGCGCCTGGTCGCCCATGGGGTGCCCGAAACTGTCGTTGAGGCGCTTGAAATAGTCGAGGTCGCATAACAGCAAAGTCACCGGCTTGCCGTGTTGCTGGCTGTCGGCCAGAAGTTTTTCGCCATGCAGCATGAAGGCCCGGCGATTGCCGATACCGGTCAGTACGTCGGTGAAGGCAGCGGCCTTGAAGTTGAGCTCGGCGCGCTCCTTGACCATCGCCAGGGTGACGTAGGCGATGCCGATCGCATACAGCATCGATTCGAACAACATGAACGAGAAGAACGGCACGCCTTCGCCCACCAGCGTGTTTTCATTCTTGATCGGCATGCCGGGGTCGATCACTGCGCGCACGCAGTAAAACGTCGTGTGAAACAGCATCAGCCCCACAGCCGGCAGATAGGCTACTTCCAGGTGTCGGCGATGGCGCCACAACTCCAGCGCCGACAGCACGCCATAGCTGGCGGCTACCAGGGAGTACAGGGTCACCCGGCTGGACATCGAGCCATAAAACGGCGGCACCAGGCACATCACCAGCCACAGCGCCGGGCCTGCGAGGATGCCCGGCAGATAGGGCTTGCCATGGACGAACAGGCGCATGGCGGTCCAGTTCATGGCGGCGCTGAGCAACAGCACCACATTGCCCAGGACCAGCGCGACAAAATCCACGCCCACGCCGCGCACCACGATCAAGGCGGTGCCGAGGGACGCCAGCATCAGCATCACCCCCAAATAGCCCAGGGTGGGCTCGCGCACACGGTGCCAGGCGTGGACAGTGAGCAGGCCCATCAGGCAAAAAACGAAGACCGCGACCATCAAGAGCGTCGGTATGTGCAGCATCATGTCCTTGACCCCGCAAGATGCACTGTCGAGATAACCCCCGGCAGACACACGCCAAAGCGGTCATCCGGTGCAGAAAGGGCGCAATTGTAGCCGGATAACGCGGATCAATGCTGGCCTAAGGACAGCTTGACGTTGAGCGCACGTCCCCGACATGCTGCGCCCCCCCTGCGACCAAAAGGACTTCCCATGGACAACAGCCCCGTACGCATCACCGGCGAAGAGCTGCTCTCGGACAACTGGTACCTGCTGAAAAAGTACAGCTTCGACCTGCGCCGCCGCGACGGCAGTTGGCAAGCCCAGACCCGCGAGGTGTACGACCGCGGCAATGGCGCGACCATCCTCCTGTACAACACCTTGCAGCGCACGGTGTTGCTGATTCGCCAGTTCCGCATGCCGACCTTCGTCAATGGCCACGACGGCTACCTGATCGAAACCGCCGCGGGCCTGCTGGACAACGCCAGCCCTGAAGAGCGTATCCGCCTGGAAGCCGAGGAAGAGACCGGCTACCGCATCGGCCATGTCGAGAAAATCTACTCGGCATTCATGAGCCCCGGTTCGGTGACCGAGCGCATTCATTTCTTTATCGGTGAGTACCAACCCGGCGACCGTGTGGGCGAGGGCGGCGGGCTTGAAGAGGAGGGCGAGGATATCGACGTGCTGGAGCTGGGGTTTGACGAGGCCATCGCCATGGTAACGCGCGGTGAGATTGTCGATGGCAAGACCATCATGCTCCTGCAATACCTGGAGCTGCGGCTGCTCAAGGCGACCCTGACGCTTGCGTAGACGCCGGCTTGCCGGCGCCTGCAGGGGCATTTTCTTCAATACGCACTGGCTACAGGAACGTAGCGTACAGGCCTTGTCCCCCTGTCATTACAAAAAGGAAGTGCAATGAGTGTGCTCATGTCCATGGCCGCCTTCGCCCTGGCGACCTCTATCACCCCCGGCCCCGTCAATATCGTCGCCCTTGGCTCGGGTGCGCGCTTTGGTTTTGTCGCCAGCCAGAAGCACGTGGCCGGCGCGGCGCTGGGGTTCACGGTGTTGTTAGTATTGATCGGCCTGGGCCTGCACGAACTGCTGGTGCGTTGGCCGATCTTGACCCAGGGCATCCAGTGGGGTGGGGTGGTATTCCTGCTGTACATGGCCTACAAGCTGGCGATTGATGACGGCCGGCTGGATGCCCAAGAGGCCGGCGTTGCGCCGTCGATGTTGTATGGCGCGGTCATGCAATGGCTCAACCCCAAGGCCTGGCTGGCGTGCGTGGCGGGCATGGGGCTGTTTGCGGCCGATGGCGAGGCCACGCGGGTCTGGCAACTGGCGGCGGTGTACCTGGTGATTTGCTACCTGTCGGTGGCGTGCTGGTCATATGTGGGCACGTTCTTGCGTCGTTACCTGAGCAATGCCCAGGGCATGCGCCTGTTCAACCGGGCCATGGCACTGTTGCTGGTGCTCAGTGTGGCGTACCTGTTGCTGGGCTGAGTCAGCCGCGATATTGCCCAGGCGTGGCGGCCAGGTGTTGCTTGAACGTGCGCTGGAAGTGCGCCTGGTCGGCAAAGCCTGCGGCCAGTGCCACATCGGCAATCAACTGGCCGTTGCGCAGTTGGTTGCGGGCAAACTGGATCCGCTGGTTGACCAGGAATGCATGGGGTGTCATCCCGTAAGACTGCTTGAACGCACGGATCAGGTACGACGGCGACAGCTGCGCGGCCTGGCAGATCTCGTCGAGTTTCAGCGCCTCGGTGCAATGTTCGCGGATGTACTCGGCGGCGCGTTCGAGCTTGTGATTGATCTCCCGTAGCCGCGTCGCAGCGGGGTTCAGGCGCAGCTGTACCTCCGTGAAAAAACTCACCACGGCACTGTGTTTGTGCAGCTGTTCGGCGTGCTCGTCGGTCAGCACGGCGTACAGCTCAAGCAGGCCGGCAAACAGCAGCGGGTCATCGGTATGGGTGGTGCTGAAGCGGCGAAAGTCCAAGTCGCAGGCAAACCCCAACTGGTGTTGCAGGTCGGTCAGCCAGGGTGTGTCGATATAAAGCATGTGATACGACCAGGGCTGGTCGTCGATGGGATTGCAGGCGTGCACGTCGCCGGGGTTCATCAGCACCACGGTGCCGGTGTGGATTTGGAACGTGTCCGGGCCATGGATATACAGGCTCTGCCCGGCGGTGATCGCACCAATCGAGAAATGATCGTGGGCATGCCGGGTGTAGCAGACCTTGCGCCCGTCATCGATAGTGCGCGCCTCGATAAACGGCAGGCTGGCATCACGCCAGAAGCGCGGGGCGGCCAGGTCGGGCAGCGACATGATGCAATCTCCGAAGATCTTGTAGGAGCCCGATGATTGCACATAAATACAGCGCCGACCTTATGTAGGATCCGGTTTGCCTGCGATGGCGGTGGTTCAGTCGGGGGATTTGGCGACTGCTCTACCGCCATCGCGGGCAAGCCAGCTCCTACATTTTTAGGGGGCGTATCCAGGGCTTAGAAGTCCCAGCGCGTCGCCAGTTGCAGGCTGCGCGGCTCGCCGTAGAAGCCGGTACCGAAGTTGCCCAGGCCGGTGTAGTACTTTTTATCCAGGGCATTTTTCACGTTCAAGGTGGCACTCAGGTGCTCGTTGAAGCGATAGCGCGCCATCAGGTCTACCAGGTAGTAGCTGTCCTGGGTGATGCGTGTGTATTGGCCGAAGTTGACCGTGTCATTCGGGTTGGGCTGGAACACATTGCCGAAGAATTCGCTCTGCCAGTTGACCCCGGCACCGAGGGTTACCTTGTCCAGCGCGCCAGGCAGGCGGTAGGTGTTGAACAGGCGCACCACTTGTTGCGGCGTGGTGGTTTGCAGCACCGAGCTGTAGACGTAATCGTCGTTGGCATCGCGGGTGTGCTGGTAGGTGTAGCCGGCCGAGACATTCCAGCCGTCCAGCACTTCGCCGGCCAGTTCCACTTCAAAGCCCTTGGTGGTGGCACCGGCAATCGGGCGATAGATCGAGTCGCTTTCAAATCCCGAGACGTATTGCGCGACATTGTCCTGTTCGATGCGGAACGCGGCGAAGCTGGCATTCAGGCGGCCATCGAAAAAGGCCGCCTTGAGCCCGGCTTCGTAGGTGTCGCCTTCGATTGCGTCGAGCAACTTGCGATCGGCGTCCTTGCTGTTCTGTGGCCGGTAGATCTTGGTGTAGCTGCTGTACACCGACCAGATATCGTTGAGGTCGTAGACCACCCCGGCGTAGGGCGTCACCACCCCGGTTTGCTTGTAGCTGCTGCGGGCGTCGGCGGTCGTTGCAGCGTAGAAGTCGGTGGTGTCGGTGTTGCTGAAATTGCTGACGCGGGTACCCAGGATCACCGACAGTTCATCGGTAGGTTTGAGGCGGGTCGCCAGGTAGGCGCCGGTCTGGCGTTGCACAATATCGTTCTGGCCGCTGCGCGGGATGTCCGGCTTGGCGTATTCGCCACGCCAGTCATAGATGCTGCCGCCCACTGGCGGGTAGATCGAGCCGTAGACCGGCACATCCTGTTTTGAACGGGTCGCCATAAAGCCCATGATCAACTCATGCTCGCGGCCAAACAGGCTGAACGGGCCGTTGAGGTTGACGTCGAGGGTGTTCTGCACCTGGTCGCCCTTGTACTTGCCCATGAACATGTACATGCCTTCGCCGGTAACCTGGTCCGGGTTGCCACCGCTGGCGGAGGCGAGCAGGGTGTCGTGCTGGCTGCGCTTGCGGTCCAGGCTGACTTTGAGCGACCAGTCGTTGGCCAGCTTTTGCTGGACCGAGGCGAAGATCGTCTGGTTCTGGAAGTCGCGGCGGCTCCAGTCGGCAGCCGGGTTGAACGAGCGCGAGAAATTCGTGCGATTGCCATTGCTGAAATACATCGGGAACCCGGTCCAGCTGGCGCCACGGGAGCGGGTGTCCTGCTGGTCGATGCCGAAGGTCAGCAGGGTGTCGGGGGTCAGATCGGCTTCGAGGATGCCGTAGGCAATGTCCTTGGTGTGCTGGTAGTGGTCCAGGTACGACGAGCGATCCTGGTAAACCCCGACAAAGCGCCCGCGCACATTGCCCGACTCGGTCAGCGGCCCGGAGATATCGCCTTCGGTGCGGTAGTTGTCCCAGGAACCCACAGTGCCGGTGACCGAGGCCTTGAAGTCCTTGGTGGGCTTTTTGCGGATCAGGTTGACCGTGGCCGAAGGGTCGCCCGAGCCGCTCATCAGGCCCGATGAGCCCTTGATGATTTCCAGGTGGTCGTACACCGCCATGTCGGTACTGGTGGTGCCGTAGTCATACACACCGTCATAGGTGGAGTTGACGCCGTCGTACTGGAAGTTGGTGATCGGCAGGCCGCGGCTGGAGAACTCCCAGCGCTCGCTGTCGTAGTTCTGCACGCTGACGCCAGGGGCGCGGCGCAGGGTGTCGGCGATGTTGTTGGAACCCTGGTCATCCATCTGCTGGCGGGTGATCACGGTGACCGACTGCGGTGTCTCGCGGATCGACAGCGGCAGGCCGGTGGCCGAGGCCATCGAGCCGGTGGTGTAGGAGTGGCTGTCTTCGGTGGTGGCACCCAGGGCCACGCCGGAGATGGTGGTGGCGCCCAGCTCCAGTTCGCCGGTATTGAGCGGCGCCAGTTCCAGCACATAGCCATTGTCGCCCTGGGGCTGGGCCTGCAAACCGCTGCCTTGCAATAACCGCTGCAACCCGGCGGCCGGGGTGTAGCTGCCACTGAGTCCAGGGCTGGTCTTCCCGGCTGCCAGGCTGTTGTGGCCGGCGATAAACACCCCGGACTGCTCGGCAAAGCGATTCAGCACGCTGACCAGCGACCCAGCGCCGATGTTGTAGCTGCGCGTGGTTTGCTGGGTAGACGGCGTTTCCACCGCCTGCACATTGAGCGGGCCCAGGCAGAGCAGGGTCGCGGTGATGGCCAGCGCCAGGGGGCGCAGCGTGAAAGCAGCGGGTTGCGGCATGGAAGGTTCCCTACGGATTCGGCGAATGTGAAAGCGTCTGCTGGGTTAACCGAACGAACGTCGAAAAGGGGAACTGCGGGAGTGAAAAAATGTTGCCCCGATCAATCTTTTGTAGGAAGCGGCAAGCCAGCTCCTACAGGGCGGTGTGTCTGGGGCCTACGTTGACCCACCACGGCAGCACTCTGTCTACCTGGATCGGCAACGCCGCCTCCAGCAGCCGCAACGCATGCTCGCTGTCCTTGAGCGGGAAGGAGCCCATCACTGGCAGGTGGGCCACGGCCGGATCACAACCCAGGTGGCCGGGCCGGTAGCGGTTCAGTTCGCCAATCAATTGGCCCAGGGGCAGGTTGTCGGCCAGCAGCACACCCCGGCTCCATGCCTCGCGGGTGGCGGATGCCGCGACCGTACTGCGGATCGTGCGCCGATCGAACACCGCCTGTTGCCCGGTCTCGATAATGCGCACCTGCTGGCTATCGGAGGTGCGCACTTCTACCCGGCCGTCGAAGACATTCAGGTGGGTGCCGTCCTCGCCTTGCAACACACTGAAGCGGGTGCCCAGGGCACGCAGGCGGCCGTGCTCGGTGTCGACCAGGAACGGGCGCTGGAGGTCCTTGGCGGTGTCGATCAGCACTTCGCCAAAACGCAGTTGCAGCAGGCGCTGCCGGGCGTCGAACCGCACGTCCATGGCGCTCAGGGCGTTGAGCCAGATATGGGTACCGTCGGTGAGCACGGCATCGCGGATCTCGCCGCTGGCCGTGGCGTAGTCGGCGCTCCAGCCGCCGACCACCCGGGGCAGGGCGGTGCTGCGCCAGGTGCCCCAGGTCAATGCTGAACCTGCGCCCAGCACCAGTAGCGTCTTGAGGGTTTGCCGCCGGCTGCTGCGCAGCGCGCGGCCAGCGCCGATGGGTTCGTCGGTCAGGGGCACGAAGCGTTGGCTGACGCGCTCGACGTAACGCCAGGCGGCCTGGTGCTCGGGGTTCTGCCCCAGCCATATTTGCCAATGCTGCTGCGCCTGGCTGTCGCCTTGCGGGTCTTGCAGGCGCACATACCATTGGGCTGCCTGCTGCAGGCTGGCGTGACTGAGTTTTGCGCTGGAGTTCATTCCACCAGCAACCCGTCGAGTTCGGCTTCCAGCACCGCGCAGTGCAACAGCGCCTGGGCCATGTATTTTTTAACCATGCGCTCACAGACCCCCAGTTGCACGGCGATTTGCTTGTAGGTCAGGCCATGCAGTTGCGCCAGCAGGAAGGCGTCGCTGACCTTGCGCGGCAGGCGCGCGAGCATGGCGTCTACTTCGTACAGGGTTTCGACGATGATCGCCCGCTGTTCCGGCGATGGCTGCACCGCTTGCGGGCGTTCGGCGAGGCTTTGCAGCCAGGCCTGTTCCAGTTGACGGCGGCGCCAATGGTCGATGCACAGGCCTCGGGCGATGGTTGCCAGGTAGGAGCGCTCACGCACGGCGTCGGCCTGGTCGGGCGGGCGCTTGAGGACGCGGATAAAGGTGTCTTGCGCCAGGTCGGCGGCATCCCAGCGATTGCTCAGGCGCCGGCGCAACAGGCCGAGCAGCCAGGAGTGGTGGCTGCCGTAGAGCTGACTGAATGGCGTGGGGGAAGTCGACACAATATCCAACCGGCGCTGATGCCATGACGTGAATAGGAATTGGTCGCGATTAAAGCAAAGGCCTGCGGCCAGCGCAAATGATATTGGTTTGCTTTTGCGAAAGAGATTGCCTGCAGATCTGCACAGATCAAATGTGGGAGCTGGCTTGCCTGCGAGAGCGGTGGCACAGGCGACATCACTGTCGGCTGACCCACCGCTCTCGCAGGCAAGCCAGCTCTCACAAGGAGTCTGCGGCATAAATTCAAGATCAGATACGCGAAGTCGGCACCAGGAACGCGGCCTCCAGCAGCTGCCGGGTATAGGCATGCTGCGGATCGGCGAAGATCGTCTTGGCATCCCCCTGTTCCACCACCTGGCCCTGCTTGACCACCATCAACTGATGGCTCAGGGCTTTGACCACCGCCAGGTCGTGGCTGATGAACAGGTAGGTCAGGTTGTACTTGGCTTGCAGGTTGCGCAGCAGTTCCACCACCTGGCGCTGTACCGTGCGGTCCAGGGCCGAGGTCGGTTCGTCCAGCAGGATCAGGCGCGGCTTGAGTACCAGGGCGCGGGCGATGGCGATGCGTTGGCGTTGGCCGCCGGAGAATTCGTGGGGGTAACGGTGGCGGGTCTGCGGGTCCAGCCCCACTTCCTTGAGCGCCGCGATAATCGCCGCTTCCTGTTCGCCAGCGGTGCCGATCTTATGGATGCGCAAGCCTTCGCCGACGATCTCGCTGACGCACATGCGTGGGCTCAGGCTGCCAAACGGGTCCTGGAACACCACCTGCATTTCCCGGCGCAATGGCCGTACCTGTTGTTGGGTCAGTTGGTCCAGTTGCTGGCCTTCAAAACGGATCCCGCCCTTGCTGCCGATCAGCCGCAGGATCGCCAGGCCGAGGGTGGATTTGCCCGAGCCGCTTTCACCGACAATGCCCAGGGTCTGGCCCTGGGGCAGGATGAAGTGGATACCGTCCACGGCCTTGACGTAGTCGACGGTGTTGCGCAAAAAGCCTTTCTTGATCGGGAACCAGACCTTGAGGTCGTCGACTTCCAGCAGCGGCGGGCCAATCGCATTGGTCGCCGGCCCGCCGCTGGGCTCGGCGGCCAGCAGTTCCTGGGTGTAAGGGTGCTGCGGGGAGCGGAACAGCGCCTCACAGGACGCCTGCTCGACAATGCAACCGCGCTGCATCACACACACGCGGTGGGCAATGCGCCGCACCAGGTTCAAGTCATGGCTGATCAGCAGCAGCGCCATGCCCAGGCGCGCCTGCAACTCTTTGAGCAGTTCGAGGATCTTCAACTGCACGGTCACGTCCAGGGCGGTGGTCGGCTCGTCGGCGATCAGCAGTTCCGGCTCGTTGGCCAGGGCCATGGCGATCATCACCCGCTGGCGCTGGCCGCCAGACAACTCATGGGGCAGGGCCTTGAGGCGCTTGTGCGGTTCGGGGATGCCCACCAGGTCGAGCAGCTCCAGGGTGCGCAGGGTTGCGGCCTTGCCGGTCAGGCCCTTGTGCAGGCCCAGTACTTCGTTGATCTGCTTTTCGATGGAGTGCAGCGGGTTCAGCGAGGTCATCGGCTCCTGGAAGATCATCGCAATGCGGTTGCCGCGAATCTGGCGCAAGGGCTTTTCTTTCAGGGTCAGCAGATCCTGCCCGGCATACTCGATGGTGCCGGATGGATGCCGCGCCAGGGGGTAGGGCAACAGGCGCAGGATCGAGTGGGCGGTCACCGATTTGCCGGAACCGCTTTCGCCGACCAGGGCCAGGGTTTCACCACGGCGAATATCGAAGCTGATGTTTTCCACCACGCGCTGATGCTGCTCGCCGGTGACGAACTCGACGCTGAGGTCGCGGACTTCGATCAGATTGTCCTGATTCATCTCATTTCCTCGGGTCGAAGGCATCGCGAGCGGACTCGCCGATAAACACCAGCAAACTCAGCATGATCGCCAGCACCGCAAAGGCGCTGATGCCCAGCCATGGCGCCTGCAGGTTGGATTTGCCCTGGGCCACCAACTCGCCCAGGGACGGCGAGCCGGCGGGCAGGCCGAAGCCCAGGAAGTCCAGGGCAGTCAGGGTGCCAATCGCGCCGGTGAGGATGAAAGGCATGAAGGTCATGGTCGAGACCATGGCGTTGGGCAGGATATGGCGGAACATGATCGCGCCGTTCTGCATGCCCAGGGCCCGGGCCGCGCGCACGTATTCCAGGTTGCGCCCGCGCAGGAACTCGGCGCGCACCACGTCCACCAGGCTCATCCAGGAAAACAGCAGCATGATCCCCAGCAACCACCAGAAGTTCGGCTGCACGAAGCTGGCAAGGATGATCAGCAGGTACAGCACCGGCAGCCCCGACCAGATTTCCAGGAAGCGCTGGCCGGCCAGGTCGACCCAGCCGCCATAGAACCCCTGCAAGGCCCCGGCCGCCACGCCGATGATCGAACTCAATACCGTGAGGGTCAGGGCGAACAGCACCGAGACCCGAAAGCCATAGATCACCCGTGCGAGCACGTCGCGGCCCTGGTCGTCGGTGCCCAGCAGGTTGTCGGCCGACGGCGGGGCCGGGGCCGGGACTTTCAGGTCGTAATTGATGCTCTGGTAGCTGTAGGGGATCGGCGCCCAGAGCGTCCAGGCATCCTTGGCCTTGAGCAGTTCGCGGATGTACGGGCTTTTGTAGTTGGCTTCCAGGGGGAATTCGCCGCCGAAGGTGGTTTCTGGGTAGCGCTTGAGCGCCGGGAAGTACCAGTCGCCGTCGTAATGCACGGCCAGCGGCTTGTCGTTGGCGATCAACTCGGCCCCCAGGCTCAGGCCAAACAGGATCAGGAACAGCCACAGCGACCACCAGCCGCGTTTGTTGGCCTTGAAGCGTTCGAAGCGGCGGCGATTGAGGGGGGATAGATTCATCTCAATGCTCCCGGCTTTCGAAGTCGATGCGTGGGTCGACCAGGGTGTAGGTCAAATCGCCAATCAGTTTCACCACCAGGCCTAGCAGGGTGAAGATAAACAGGGTGCCGAACACCACCGGGTAATCGCGATTGATCGCCGCTTCAAAACTCATCAGGCCCAGGCCGTCGAGGGAGAAAATCACCTCCACCAGCAGCGAGCCGGTAAAGAAGATGCCGATAAAGGCCGAAGGGAACCCGGCGATCACCAGCAGCATGGCGTTGCGGAACACGTGGCCGTAGAGCACGCGGTGATTGGTCAGGCCCTTGGCCTTGGCGGTGATTACGTACTGTTTGTTGATTTCGTCGAGAAAGCTGTTCTTGGTCAGCAGGGTCATGGTGGCGAAGTTACCGATCACCAGAGCCGTGACCGGTAGCGCCAGGTGCCAGAAGTAGTCGAGGATCTTGGCGCCCCAGCTCAGCTCCTCGAAGTTGTTGGACGTCAGCCCGCGTAGCGGAAACCAGTCGAAATAGCTGCCACCGGCAAACACCACGATCAACAGGATGGCAAACAGGAACGCCGGGATCGCATAGCCGACGATGATTGCCGAACTGGTCCATACGTCAAAATGGCTGCCATGACGGGTGGCCTTGGCGATCCCCAGGGGGATCGACACCAGGTACATGATCAGGGTGCTCCACAGCCCGAGGGAGATGGACACCGGCATCTTCTCCTTGATCAGGTCGATGACCTTGGCATCGCGAAAGAAGCTGTCGCCAAAATCCAGCTGGGCGTAGTTCTTGACCATGATCCACAAGCGTTCCGGCGCCGACTTGTCGAAGCCGTACATCTTTTCGATTTCCTTGATCAGCGTCGGGTCCAGGCCCTGGGCCCCCCGGTAGCTGGAGCCGGCCACCGACACTTCGGCACCGCCACCGGCGATGCGGCTGGTGGCGCCTTCAAAGCCTTCGAGCTTGGCGATCATTTGCTCCACCGGGCCGCCGGGCGCGGCCTGGATGATGACAAAGTTGATCAGCAAAATGCCGAACAGCGTCGGGATGATCAGCAGCAACCTGCGAAAAATATAAGCCAGCATGTCAGTCGCCTCCGCTCGCCGGGTCGGCGCTGGTGTCGGTGGGTGGCGTTGTGGCCGGCGGTGTGTCGGGTTTGATCCACCAGGTGTTGATGCCTACGTCGTAGCGCGGCGGGACCTTGGGGTGGCCGAGGTGATTCCAATAGGCCACACGGTAGGTTTTGATATGCCAGTTGGGGATCACGTAGTAGCCAAACTGCAGTACCCGATCCAGAGCCTTGGCGTGGGCCACCAGGCTGTTGCGTGAGTCGGCGTTGATCAACTGTTCCACCAATTCGTCGATGGCCGGGTCCTTGAGGCCGATGTAGTTGCGGCTACCGGGGTTGTCGGCACTGCCCGATTGCCAGAATTCACGCTGCTCGTTACCCGGTGACGAGGACTGTGGGAAGCTGCCGACCATCATGTCGAAATCCCGCGAGCGCACGCGGTTGACGTACTGCGAGACATCGACCCGGCGGATCACCAGCTCGATGCCCAGGTCTGCCAGGTTACGCTTGAAGGGCAGCAGGACGCGCTCGAAGTCGGTCTGGAACAGCATGAACTCGATGCTCACCGGCTTGCCGGTGGTGTCGACCATCTTGTCGTCAACGATGCGCCAGCCGGCTTCCTGCAACAGTTGGTAGGCTTCGCGCTGCTGGGTGCGGATCATGCCGCTGGCATCGGTTTTCGGTGGAGCGAAGGCCTGGGTGAAGGCTTGCGGCGGGACTCTGCCGCGCAGCGGTTCGAGAATCGCCAGCTCGGCCGGGCCCGGCAGGCCGGTGGCGGCCATGTCCGAGTTTTCAAAATAGCTGCGGGTGCGGGTGTAGGCGCCGTTGAACAGTTGCTTGTTGGTCCATTCAAAGTCCATCAACAGGCTGATGGCCTTGCGCACCCGCACGTCCTGGAACATTGGCTTGCGGATATTGAACACAAAACCCTGCATCCCGGTGGGATTGCCGTTGGGCAGTTCTTCCTTGATCAGCCGGCCCTCGGCCACGGCCGGGACGTTGTAGGCATTGGCCCAGTTTTTGGCCGTCATTTCCTGCCAGTAATCGAACTGCCCAGCCTTGAGCGCCTCCAGGGCCACGGTGTTATCGCGGTAGTAATCGCTGATGCGGTAATCGAAGTTGTACAGGCCCTTGTTGATCGGCAGGTCCTTGCCCCAGTAGTCCTTGACCCGCTCGTAGCGGATCGAGCGCCCCGGCTTGACCTCGGCCACTTTGTACGGCCCGCTGCCCAGCGGGACCTCCAGGCTGCTCTTGGCAAAATCACGGCCGGCCCACCAGTGCTTGGGCAGCACCGGCAACTGGCCAAGGATCAACGGCAGCTCACGGTTGCTGGTGTGCTTGAACTTGAACAACACCCGCAGCGGGTCTTCGGCCACCACTTCGGCGACGTCGGCGTAGTAGGTGCGGTAGATCGGCGTGCCTTGCTTGATCAGGGTTTCAAAGGTGAACACCACATCTTCGGCACGTACTGGATGGCCATCGTGGAAGCGCGCTTCGGGCCGCAGGTAAAAACGCACCCAGCTGTTATCCGGAGCTTTTTCGATCTTGCCGGCGATCAGGCCATATTCGGTGATGGGTTCGTCCAGGCCCTGCTGGGCCAGGGTGTCGTAGACCAGGGTGATGTTATCGGCCGGCACGCCCTTGCTGATAAACGGGTTGAGGCTGTCGAAGCTGCCCATGGCCGACTCACGGAAGGTGCCGCCCTTGGGTGCGTCCGGGTTGACGTAGTCGACGTGCTTGAAGTTGGCCGGGTACTTGGGCGGCTCGTCATACAGGGTCAAGGCATGTTGAGGGGCAGCAACAGCCTGGGTGCACAGCAGCAGGCCACTGATAATCGCAGTACGCAAAGCCATCATTGGGGTTTCTCCGATGCTTTCAGCCACCACGCGCTCAGGCCCAGGCTGTAGGGCGGCGTGGTCACGAAGGCGAACCGGTTACGGTACGCCAGGCGATGATAGTTGAGATACCAATTGGGAATACTGTAGTGCTGCCACAATAGGACCCGATCCAGGGCCCGGCCGGCGGCGACTTGCTGGTCGCGGGTTTGGGCGGCGAGCAACTGCTCGAGCAGGTGATCGACCACCGGGTTGGCGATGCCCGCGTAGTTCTTGCTGCCCTTGATCCCGGCCTGGCTGGAGTGGAAGTACTGCCACTGCTCAAGGCCGGGGCTGAGGGTCTGGTTGAGGGTCATCAGGATCATGTCGAAGTCGAACTGGTCGAGGCGCTGCTTGTACTGCGCACGGTCCACGGTGCGCAAGCGCGCATCGACGCCAATACTGCGCAGGTTTTCCACATACGGTTGCAGGATGCGCTCCAGGTTCGGGTTGACCAGCAGGATTTCAAACCGCAGCGGCTGCCCATCGCTGTTGAGCAGGCGTTGCCCGGAAAGTTTCCAGCCACCTTCGGCCAGTAGGCCGAGGGCCCGGCGCAAGGTTTCCCGGGGGATGCCGCGCCCCTCGGTCTGCGGCAGGCTGAACGCCTGGGTAAACAGATTGGCCGGCAGTTGCTCGCGGTAGGGCGAGAGCATCAGCCATTCATGGCCTACCGGCAGGCCGCTGGCGGAGAATTCGCTGTTGGGGTAGTAGCTCAGGGTGCGTTTATAGGCGCCGCTGAACAGGGTGCGGTTGGTCCACTCGAAATCGAACATCAGCCCCAGCGCTTCGCGCACCTTGGCCTGGCTGAAAGTGGCGCGCCGGCTGTTCATGAACAGGCCCTGGCTCTGGGTCGGGATCTGGTGGGCAATCTGCGCCTTGATCACTTCACCGCGATTGACTGCCGGGAAGTTGTAGCCATTGGCCCAGTTCTTGGCCTGGTGTTCGATGTAAATGTCGAACTCGCCGGCTTTGAATGCTTCGAAGGCCACGTCGCTGTCGCGGTAGAACTCGACTTCGACCTTGTCGTAGTTGTAGAAACCGCGATTGACCGGCAGGTCCTTGCCCCAATAGTCCTTGACCCGTTCGAACACCAATTGCCGGCCCGGTTGGACCTGGCTGATCCGGTAGGGCCCGCTGCCTAGCGGCGGTTCGAAGGTGGTGGCCTTGAAGTCGCGGTTTTTCCAGTAATGCTGGGGCAGCACCGGCAACTCGCCCAGGCGCAGGATCAGCAACGGGTTGCCGGCGCGCTTGAACACGAAGCGAATGCGGTGGGGGTTGAGTACATCCACCCGGGCCACTTCCTGCAGGTTGGTGCGGTATTGCGGATGGCCTTCGGTCAGCAACGTGCGGTAGGAAAACGCCACGTCTTCGGCGGTAATGGGCTTGCCGTCATGGAAACGCGCTTGCGGGCGCAGGTTGAACACCACCCAACTGCGGTCTTCGCTGTATTCCACCGATCGGGCAATCAGGCCGTAGCTGGACGTGGGCTCGTCGCCGGACGGCGCGTACTGGCCTGTGCCAACCATCAGCGGCTCGTTGAGCTCATTGACCCCGTATTGCAGGAAATTGGCGGTGGAGACCGGGCTTGAGCCCTTGAAAGTATAGGGATTGAGGGTGTCAAACGTGCCAAAGGCCATGACCCGCAAGGTGCCGCCCTTGGGCGCTGCGGGGTTTACCCAATCGAAGTGGGTGAATTTGGCCGGGTACTTGAGCGTACCGAACTGCGCATAACCGTGGTTTTCGGTAATGGTCGCATTCGCGCAAAAGCTCAAGGCCAGACTTATTAGTAGAAGGAGGGGACGCTTCAAGTCAGAGATCCGATCCGGGCGGCTTGGGCTTTATAATCGGTACAGTAACAGCTTGTTCCACTTGGAAAAAGACTGTTGAAAAGGCCATTTTCAGGCGCGGCGGGATCTTGAGCGGTGCATAGATCAAATGTGGGAGCTGGCTTGCCTGCGATGCACGCACTGCGGTGAATCAGTTACACCGCGTCGATGCAATTGCAGGCCAGCCAGCTCCCACACAAGCCTGCTTGCGCTTGGTTTATCTTGGTCCGGAGACCACCAGCATCTGCCCCGGCTTCAACGCCTGGCCAGTGCGAGGGTTCCAACGCTTGAGATGTTGCATCTCGACGTTGAAGCGCTTGGCAACCATGTACAGCGAGTCACCTTTCTTGACCTTGTACTGCACCGGCTTCTTGCCGCCAGCCTTGGCCACCAGCTTGCGGGTGTCCTGCATCACCAGGGTCTGGCCGACTTTCAAGGCCTGGCCATTGAGCTTGTTCCAACGCTGCAGGTCATGCACGTCGACCTTGTTGGCCTTGGCAATCAGCGTCAGGTTGTCGCCGCTCTTGACCTTGTAGCTGCGCGAACGGCCGGCCACGGCCTTGTGCTCGACTTCGTCAAACACTGGCTTTTTCGGGCGCAGGCTCAACAATTCCTCGGGGTTCATCGAGGACAGGCTACTGGCCAGCAATTGCGCCTTGGAAGTGGGCACCAGCAAATGCTGGGGGCCATCCAGGGTGGTGCGTTGCTTGAAGGCCGGGTTGAGCTGGAACAGTTCGTCTTCGTCGATCTCGGCCAGCGCGGCGACCCGGGACAGGTCCATGCTTTGCTTGACTTCAACCATCTCGAAGTACGGCGTGTTGGCAATCGGGTTCAGGTTGACGCCGTAGGCCTCAGGGGCCAGCACCACTTGGGACAGCGCCAGGAACTTGGGCACGTAGTCCTTGGTTTCCTGGGGCAGCGGCAGGTTCCAGTAGTCGGTGGGCAGGCCGAGTTTCTCGTTGCGCTCGATGGCCCGGCTGACCGTGCCTTCACCGGCGTTATAGGCCGCCAGGGCCAGCAGCCAGTCGCCATTGAACATGTCATGCAGACGCGTCAGATAGTCCAGGGCGGCGGTGGTGGAGGCGGTGATATCGCGGCGGCCATCATAGGCGCGGGTCTGGCGCAGGTTGAAGTAGCGCCCGGTGGAGGGGATGAACTGCCACAGGCCGACCGCATCGCTGCGCGAATAGGCCATTGGGTTGTAGGCACTTTCAATCACTGGCAGCAGCGCCAGCTCCAGGGGCATGTTGCGTTCTTCAAGGCGTTCGACGATGTAGTGAATATAGAGGCTGCCGCGTTCGCCGGCGTTCTCCAGGAACGATGGGTTGCTGGCGAACCACAGGCGCTGTTGCTCGATACGCGGGTTGACGCCGACACCGTCCTGCAATTGAAACCCCTGGCGCATGCGCTCCCAGACATCCTGGGGCACCTGCGGGCTTGGCTTCTCTGAGAGCCACAGGGGTTTTTGCTTGATCTTGGCAGTAAAAACGGGTTTGGGTTGCACGGTGGATTGTGCAGCGAAATGAGTGGTTTGGCAGCCCGCCAGAGTTGCGGAAACGGCCACCGCAATGGCTTGAGCCAGGCGGGTCAATGCGTCTGAATGGTTGGATTTACGAATAGATGACGACATTGGCTGGAAGTTAGTTCCGGGCAAAAATGTCGGGCGATTCTAGAAAGCGCTTTGGTTCCGGTCAACCATTCAGAAATTTCGTATCAGAACCTGTCTGCTTAGAACGTATCTTTCCAAGCCCGCAAGCTAGCAAACACCTCGCTCCCAGGGCGGTTGTCGCGGCCATTCCGCTCGTCCGCTTTTTGTTTAACGGATGTTTCCGCGGTACGTAAAAAAGGGTTAGTCAATTTTTCCAGGGCCAGGGTCGACGGTAAGGTCATCTTGCCGGCTGCCCGCAGTTCGCCGACTTTTGCTACACGTTCGGCGATATCTGCGTTATCCGGTTCCACGGCCTGGGCAAAGCGCAGGTTACTTTGTGTGTATTCGTGGGTGCAGTACACCAGCGTATCAACTGGCAGGGCGGCCAGGCGTTCCAGGGAGTTGTACATCTGTTCTGGCGTGCCCTCGAACAAACGCCCGCAGCCGGCGGCGAAGAGGGTGTCGCCGCAGAACAGCAAGCCGTGATGATAAAAGGCTATATGTCCCAAGGTATGTCCGGGCACGGCGAACGCATCGAGGTCCCAGCCCAGCACCTGGATACGGTCGTTATCGTTGAGCGCGACGTCACGGGCCGGGATCTTTTCGTTGGCCGGGCCATACACCGTGGCGCCCGAGACTTGCTTGAGCTGCTCCACACCGCCGACATGGTCGTGGTGATGGTGGGTCACCAGGATGTCACTGAGGGTCCAGTCTGGATACTGTTTGAGCCACGCCACCACTGGCGCGGCGTCACCGGGATCGACCACCGCGCAGCGATGGCTGCCATGGTCTTGTAACAACCAGATGTAGTTATCGGTGAAGGCGGGCAGGGCACTGATCTGTATCATTCTTCTATTCGCCAAGCTGAACACATTGGTGCATCTTAGAACGTCTTGGCGAGTTGGAGAATGCAATGACTGATAAAGCGTTCGCCCAGGCCGATCCCGAGTGGCTGGCCTTGATCAGCGCAGCCCGTGAGTGGCTGTCCGGGCCGATCGGGCAATTTCTGCTGGAACAAGAGCGTCTTATGCTCGAAGAAGAGCTGGAGCGCTTCTTTGGCGGCTACCTGGTGCACTACGGCCCTTCGGCCCAGAATCCGCCGCCTGCGCCCCAGGTGCAGCGCAATGTACGCCTGGGCGCGCCGTTGCCGGG
This sequence comes from Pseudomonas sp. MF09156, assembly GCF_059862305.1. Lineage (NCBI taxonomy): Bacteria > Pseudomonadati > Pseudomonadota > Gammaproteobacteria > Pseudomonadales > Pseudomonadaceae > Pseudomonas > Pseudomonas sp. MF09156. Next base: position 304,136 of record NZ_JCBCUR010000004.1, on the reverse strand, counting down.
GGTGGAGATTGTCTGCGAGGAACAGGCCTGGCCCTTGAGCGAGCATGCCGCCGATGTAGTGGTGATGCAGCATGGCCTGGATTTTTGCCTGTCGCCCCATGGCTTGCTGCGTGAAGCGGCGAGCGCCGTGCGCCCGGGCGGCCATTTGTTGATCGTTGGTATCAACCCCTGGAGTTCATGGGGCCTGCGGCACCTCTTCGCCCATGATGCGCTGCGCCAGGCCCGCTGCATCTCGCCCTCGCGGGTCAGTGACTGGTTGAACCTGCTGGGCTTCGCGCTGGAGAAACGCCGCTTCGGGTGCTATCGTCCGCCGCTTGCCTCGCCCAAGTGGCAGGGCCGTTTGGCTGGCTGGGAGCGCCGGGCTGGGGCCTGGCAGTTGTCCGGCGGCGGTTTCTACCTGCTGGTGGCCCGCAAGATCGTGGTCGGGCTGCGGCCGGTGAGCCAGGTACGGCGCGAGCCCATGGGCAAGTTGGTGCCGATGCCCCTGGCCAAGGTCAACCGTCGCTCCAGCGAGCCATAAATCACTTTTCTGGAATTCAGGTCGCAGTGTTCGACCTCGGGAGCTGCCGGTCGATTACCGGCAACCCGCTTTGATGGATAGCGTAATGACCGATAGCGTAGAACTCTTTACCGACGGCGCCTGCAAGGGCAATCCTGGTCCTGGCGGCTGGGGCGCCTTGCTGGTGTGCAAGGGCGTGGAGAAGGAGTTGTGGGGCGGCGAAGCCAACACCACCAATAACCGCATGGAACTGATGGGCGCCATTCGCGGCCTGGAAGAGCTCAAGCGCCGTTGCGATGTATTGCTGGTGACGGACTCGCAATACGTGATGAAAGGCATCAACGAGTGGATGGTCAACTGGAAAAAGCGCGGCTGGAAAACTGCAGCCAAAGAGCCGGTAAAAAACGCCGACCTGTGGCAGTTGCTGGATGAGCAGTGCAACCGTCACAACATCACCTGGAAGTGGGTACGCGGACATATCGGTCACCCAGGCAACGAGCGGGCCGACCAGTTGGCCAATCGCGGCGTGGATGAAGTGCGCGGTTACAAGCAGAGCTGACCGTCAGTCACACCGCAGCGGCCATTCGAGCTGCTGCTTCACGCCTCGCATCGCGCGGGGCGAATCCACCAGCACCGCATCGATTTTACGGCACGCCGCCGCTCGATAATCATCTTGGGTGTTAATGCCAATCGCCAGGATATGTACCTTGCCCCTGGACTGGAAACAGTCGATGGCAGGCCTTGTCCATAGCTTGGCATTCACCGGTGAGCGTGCTTCCCCAAGGGTGAAGGTTTCCACCAGCTCGACCTTGCGCTGATACTCAAACGCCACCCAACTTCCCGCTTCGGGGGCTGGCTGGCAGTTGTGGGCCAGGGCGACGTTGGCCAAGCGGTCGCGTGTTCGGTCCCTGGATTCGAACAGGCGGGCCTGGGGGTACTGGGCAAACGCGTGTTGGTAGCGGGCGTCCGTGGAGTAGATCAACACCCGGCCCCACGCATGGTTTTGCTCCAGTACCCGGGCCACGGCCCTGGCCTGGGTGTCGGCGGGCAGGGCTTTCATATCGAGGATGATGGGCGTGGTAGCCGGGATTACGGTCAACGCTTGCTGCAATGAAGGCAGCGGCACGGGACGGGTACGGTAGGGGTAGGTCACCTGGCCATTGGCCCCGTCCTGCTTGAATTGCCAGCCGGCATTGAGCTGTTGCAACTGGGCCAGGGTTTTTCCGGCCACGGCGCCGGTGCCGTCGGTATTGGCGCTCAGGTCTGTCGGTCGATACAACACCGGTACTTGGTCCAGGCTCAACTGCACCGTGAGCCATAGCACATCCACGTTATTGGCCAAGGCCTGGTCGATAGCCAGCAAGGTATTTTCCGGGAAGTCCGCCGTGCCCCCGCGATGGGCGACGATCTGCGGCAGTTGACCAGTGGCGGAGGGCGGGGATGCGCAACCTGCCAAAAGAAGGCTGGTGACCAGCAGTACAACGGGATATCGGGTATCAATCATGGGTGTTTGCGTTCATCTATCACAGAATCAGGATCGCACCGGCGAGTTGCTCGTCAGTATCGCGTAAATCCGGCAGGGTGCGGCGAATATGCTGCAATGCCGATTCCAACTGAACGCCGCGTACCTTGCCCTGGCTGGCGACAAACGCTGCCGCATCGTCCTTTGCCGCTAGTACAATCTTGTCATCCTTGAAGCTGCTGCTGGTGCCTTTGGTGGCACTCATCGAGAGGCTGACCAAGGCGTCGGTGGTCATCACAAAGCTGGTGGCCTGGGCAGTGGCGGCGCCGATCAGGCACAGGGCGAGCAGGTGTTTTGGCTTGAGCATGGGCTGGTTTTTACGCATAGAAAGGAGCGGCGCAGGCTAACAAGGGCGGTGCAGGCAAACTGCGCAAGCTTTGCTAAACCTTGTAAAAAACTGTTGGACCAGGGTGCAAGGTGTCTGTCCATGGGGCGCTTGGGTTATAGAGCGTGCTAATATCCCGGCCCTTGAAATACACACACCGTTGAGAGCTGAACCCTGATGGCCATCCGATCCGTTGTACTCGATACCGAAACCACCGGCATGCCGGTGACCGATGGCCACCGGATCATTGAAATCGGCTGTGTCGAACTGATGGGCCGCCGACTCACCGGTCGGCATTTCCACGTGTACCTGCAGCCGGACCGGGAAAGTGATGAAGGCGCCATTGGCGTCCACGGCATCACCAACGAATTCCTGGTGGGCAAGCCGCGCTTTGCGGAAGTCGCCGATGAGTTTTTCGAGTTCATCAATGGCGCGCAGTTGATCATCCATAACGCGGCGTTCGACGTTGGTTTCATCAACAACGAATTCGCCCTGATGGGCCAGACGGATCGGGCCGACATCACCCGTCATTGCTCGATCCTCGACACCTTGATGATGGCCCGTGAGCGCCACCCGGGCCAGCGCAACAGCCTCGATGCCTTGTGCAAACGCTATGGCGTCGACAACTCTGGCCGTGAACTGCACGGCGCCTTGCTCGACTCCGAGATCCTCGCGGACGTCTACCTGACCATGACCGGCGGGCAGACCAGCCTGTCCCTGGCTGGCAACGCCTCCGACGGTAACGGTTCGGCCGAGGGTTCGGGCAACCGGCCTTCGGAAATCCGCCGTCTGCCGGCAGATCGAAAGCCCACCACCATCATCCGTGCCAGCGAGCAGGACATGGCCGAGCACGCGTCACGCCTGGAAGCCATCGCCAAATCGGCGGGTGCGCCAGCCTTGTGGACCCAGTTGACCCAACACTGAGTCGGGCTCATCACGGCCTGAAAGTGTGGGAGCGGGCTTGCCCGCGATGGCGGTGGATCAGTAACGAATGCGCTGACTGTCACACCGCAATCGCGGGCAAGCCCGCTCCCACAAAAACTTTATCTCCATTCGCCACATTCGCTCCCAGCTTCTACCCTGAGTACATCGCCCTCAGGACGCCAAGCCCTCATGTACAAAGACCTGAAGTTCCCGATCCTGATCGTGCACCGCGACATCAAGGCCGACACCGTCGCCGGTGATCGGGTCCGGGGTATCGCCCGGGAGTTGGAGCAAGAGGGTTTCAGCATCTTTTCCGCTGTGGACTATGCCGAAGGCCGGCTGGTGGCGTCGACCCATCATGGCCTGGCGTGCATGCTGATCGCCGCTGAAGGCGCCGGGGAAAATACCCATCTGCTGCAAAATATGGTGGAGCTGATCCGACTGGCACGCCTGCGCGCGCCCAACCTGCCGATCTTTGCCCTGGGCGAGCAAGTCACCCTGGAAAATGCCCCGGCCGATGCCATGAGCGAGCTCAACCAACTGCGCGGCATTCTCTACCTGTTCGAGGACACGGTGCCGTTCCTTGCCCGGCAGGTGGCCCGGGCGGCGCGCACTTACCTCGATGGCCTGTTGCCGCCATTCTTCAAGGCCCTGGTGCAACACACAGCCGACTCCAATTACTCCTGGCATACCCCCGGCCACGGTGGCGGCGTGGCCTATCGCAAAAGCCCGGTGGGGCAGGCGTTTCATCAGTTCTTTGGGGAAAATACCCTGCGTTCGGACCTGTCGGTGTCAGTGCCGGAACTGGGCTCCCTGCTGGATCACACCGGGCCCCTGGCCGAAGCCGAAGCCCGCGCGGCGCGCAACTTTGGCGCCGACCACACATTCTTTGTGATCAACGGCACCTCCACCGCCAACAAGATCGTCTGGCACTCCATGGTCGGGCGCGATGACCTGGTGCTGGTGGACCGCAATTGCCATAAGTCGGTGCTGCATTCGATCATCATGACCGGCGCGATCCCCCTGTACTTGTGCCCGGAGCGCAATGAACTGGGGATTATCGGTCCAATCCCGCTGACCGAGTTCAGCCGCGAATCGATTCGCGCAAAGATCGAGGCCAGCCCCTTGACCCGCGGTCGCGAGCCCAAGGTCAAGCTGGCGGTGGTGACCAACTCGACCTACGACGGCCTGTGTTACAACGCCGAGTTGATCAAGCAGCAATTGGGCAACAGCGTCGAAGTCCTGCACTTTGACGAGGCCTGGTACGCCTACGCGGCCTTCCACGAGTTTTTCGCCGGGCGCTATGGCATGGGTACCTCGCGCACGCCGGATAGCCCGCTGGTGTTCACCACGCACTCGACTCACAAGTTGCTGGCGGCGTTCAGCCAGGCGTCGATGATCCATGTGCAGGACGGCGGGGCGCGGCAATTGGATCGTGATCGTTTCAATGAGGCGTTCATGATGCATATCTCTACCTCGCCGCAGTACAGCATCATCGCCTCGCTGGATGTGGCGTCGGCCATGATGGAAGGGCCGGCGGGGCGTTCGCTGCTTCAGGAAATGTTCGATGAGGCCCTGAGCTTTCGCCGGGCCCTGGCCAATTTGCGCCAGCACATCGCCGCCGATGATTGGTGGTTTTCCATCTGGCAACCGCCCTCGGTGGCCGGTATCGACCGGGTTGCGACCGCTGACTGGTTGTTGCAGCCGGAGGCCGACTGGCATGGCTTTGGGGATATCGCCGAAGACTATGTGTTGCTCGACCCGATCAAGGTCACCCTGGTCATGCCCGGCTTGACGGCGGGTGGCGCCTTGAGTGACTGCGGCATTCCGGCAGCGGTAGTCAGTAAATTCCTCTGGGAGCGTGGCCTGGTGGTGGAAAAAACCGGGTTGTATTCGTTCCTGGTGTTGTTCTCCATGGGCATTACCAAAGGCAAGTGGAGTACCCTGCTCACCGAGTTGCTGGAGTTCAAGCGCAGCTACGACGCCAATATCAGCCTGGCCAGTTGCCTGCCATCGGTGTTCCAGCAAGGCCCGGCACGCTATCAGGGCATGGGCTTGCAGGATTTGTGCGACCAATTGCACGGCTGCTATCGCAGCAACGCCACGGCCAAGCACCTCAAGCGCATGTACACGGTGTTACCGGAAATCGCCATGAAGCCGGCCGATGCCTATGACCAGTTGGTGCGCGGTGAAGTCGAGGCCGTGTCCATCGATGCCTTGCCAGGGCGTATCGCAGCCGTGATGCTGGTGCCTTATCCGCCAGGCATTCCGCTGATCATGCCGGGGGAGCGCTTTACCGAGTCGACGCGATCGATCATTGACTACCTGGCCTTTGCCCGGGAGTTCGATAGCAGTTTCCCAGGGTTTGTCGCCGATGTGCATGGCTTACAACACGAAGACGACGGCAACGGTCGTTGTTACACCGTCGATTGCATCAAGTGTTAAGGATGGTTATGCAAGCTGTAATGAATCCGAAGTACCCGGGGCTCAGTGTACGAGTCGCCGACGAGGGATTTGACGCCTACGTATGGGGCAATGATTTCAGCTTCGAGGTGTGCGTGTATGGCACGCCCGAACTGGGCAAGCCTGTCGATCAGTGGGCGGTGGAGCAGATTTTGCCGTACCGCAAATGCTACGGCATCGACCCCGAGGAGTTCGCCAGCTACCGCAATGCCAGCGACAGCGCGGTATTCATGGCGTACCTGGATGATCGACCGGTGGGCCATATCGTCGTCAGTACCAATTGGAACGGTTATGCCCATGTCGATGAGTTGGCGGTGGTGCTCCCAGCCCGCCGGCATGGCGTGGCCAAGGCCCTGCTTGATGTGGCGCAGTTCTGGAGCCGCAAGAAAAACCTGCCAGGGATGATGCTGGAGACCCAGAACAATAACCTGGGAGCGTGCCGATTGTATGAACGCAGCGGCTACGTCATGGGCGGTATCGACCACCTGCGTTATCGCGGGATTGATCCACAGACGCGGGAAGTGGCGATTTTCTGGTATCGCTTGTTCAGCTGACACTCAAGACAGCAGGTCTTGGGCCTTCTGCGTGACAATCTCCAGCAATGCATTCAGCGCCGGGCTCGGGCTGCTGTCCCTGACCGTCAACCCATACAGGCTCACCAGGATCGGCGGTGACAGCGGGCAGGTATCCAGCCCCGCCTCCCGCGCGCCGCTGGCAGTGAACGGATCGACCACCGCCAGCCCTTCGCCGGCCTCGACCATGCTGCGCATCATCTGGTAGGTCTGCACCCGTGTCTGGATCACTGGCAACGGCCGCAGCGCTTGCAACTTACTGTCCAGCAACTGGCTCAGCGGGTCCTGGCCCTCCAGGCCGATCATCGACTGGCCGGCCAATTCTTGCAGGGCGATGTATTTCTGCCGTGGCTTGAGCCAGCCATGGGGCGCCAGCAGTTGCAGCTTGCCCTGGGCCAGCACGGTGCTGGTGATTTGCGGGTGTTCGGGGTCATGCAGGCTCAGGCCCAGGTCGGCCTCATGCAGCAACAGGCTCTTGACGATGTCACGGGTCGGTTGGCTGGAAAGGTTGCAGGGCGTGTCCTGGAAACGGCGGCGCAACAACGCGATGCTTTGCGGCAGCAGTTGGTTGGCCAAGGGCGGCGTACACAGTGTGCGCAGCGGCGGGGCGTGATGGTGCTTGAGGCTGCTGGCCAGGCGCTGTATCGGTTCCAGGGCCTCGTAGAGGTGGGCGATCTGTGCCTGCATGGCCAGGGTTTCACGGGTGGCCTGCAACCGTCCGCGGACGCTGGCGAACAGCATGAAGCCCAGTTGCTGTTCAGCGTCCTTGAGGGTGGCGTCCACATCGGACACAGCCAATTGCAACCATTCGGCGGCGGTGCCGAGGTGTCCGGTCTGCAAAATGGCTTGAATCACTTCGATATGACGTAAACGCATGCATGAAGTCCATGTTCAGCAGGTAAGGGATTCACCGGGTGAATCCTAACCCAACTCCGTTCATATGACTTCTGCCTGGAGGCACAGCCTTATCAAACAGGCGTGTTTTCGGGTTCGCGGGTCAGGGAGATCTGCGACTGAACCAGGACGAAGGTGTTGTCATCAACTTTGTTGACCCGGTCACCAATCGCCAGTTTGTAGGAGATTACAGGTTCTGAACCACCGTCCGACGGAGTGGAGTCCTGGAATTCATGCACGGAATAAACGCGGCCTTCCGCGTCACGAGCATGGAATTGTCCGACAAGTACTGCTGCCATCTGTTTAGAACCTCTGGAGAAAACACCGATTTGCGGTTCTGTAGACCGTCTTTAACGCGGGTAGTTTACCTACATAGAAAAAATACTATTCGTTGATATTCCGCTTATTTTTCCTACAAACAAAAACATCCGCCGATTGGCTACTACCTGCTGGTGATCGCCCGGCGAAGGCTCTATAACTACAAATTCCCTTAGTCAGATGTCAGGAAGGCCCCATGAGCAAGGTCTACACGATTGCCGTACTGGTCGGCAGCTTGAGAAAAGAGTCGATCAACCGCAAGGTCGCCCAGGCATTGGCGCAGTTGGCGCCGGCCAACCTCAAGCTCAGCATCGTCGAACTTGGCGAATTGCCGCTCTACAACGAAGACCTTGATAGCGCAACGCCGCCTGCGGCCTACACCACGTTCCGCCAGCAGGTGGCGGCGGCCGATGGGGTGCTGTTCGTCACTCCTGAATACAACCGTTCGGTGCCGGCGGCCTTGAAAAATGCCATTGATGTAGGCTCGCGCCCATACGGCAAGAGCGTCTGGAGCGGCAAGCCAGGTGCGGTCATCAGCGTTTCGCCGGGGGCGATTGGTGGCTTTGGTGCCAACCATCATTTGCGCCAGTCCCTGGTGTTTCTGGATGTGCCGTGCATGCAGCAGCCGGAAGCCTACCTGGGTGGCGCGGGCAGTGCGTTTGATGAGTCGGGCAAGCTGTCGGAGAAAACCCAGCCGTTCCTGCAGGCGTTCATCGATGCCTACGGTCGCTGGGTCGCCAAGCAGAAGGGCTGAGCAGATCTGCCCGTTGCCTGCTAGGCCGGTTTCGCCCTCGCGCCCATGGCCCTTGCGCCGCGCATAAAAAAGCCCCGAAACCTGCGAGCCAGGTTTCGGGGCTTTTTGTTTCGCATCAGGGTCTAGCGACGACGGAATAGCGGCAACGGTTCATCCGTAGCCGCCTGGTACGTCACCGAGAAGTCCTTGAGGCTTTCCAGCGCTTCATACGGGTCTTTGTCGGCGCGCAAGGCGTAGGCGTCAAACCCGCAGCGGTGCAGGTAGAACAGCTGGTCGCGCAGCACATCGCCAATCGCCCGCAGTTCGCCCTTGTAGCCATAACGGTCACGCAGCAGGCGCGCGTTGGAGTAGTTGCGCCCGTCGGTGAAGGCCGGGAAGTTCAGGGCGATGACCTGGAAGTGTTCCACGTCGGCGCCAATCTCTTCGGCTTCTTCATCGGCGTCCAGCCACACGCCCAGGCCACCATCACGGGCCTTGAGGGCATGTCCGTGCTCACGCCACAAGGCCAGCGGCACGATCAGGTCGTCACAGTTGGAGATGCCATCGAACGACGCATCCTTGGGCAGCAGGTGCCAGGTTTCGTCGACGACTTGGTTGTTCTTAATGATTCGCTGCATAGACGCGCTCCTTGAACAGGTCAATGCCGATGCGCTGGTAGGTGTCGATGAAGCGCTCATCTTCGGTGCGCTGCTCGACGTAGACGTCGATCAGCTTGCCGATCACCTCGGGCATGGCTTCCTGGGCGAAGGATGGGCCGAGGATCTTGCCCAGGCTCGCATCGCGGCTGGCGCTGCCACCCAGGGACACTTGGTAGAATTCTTCGCCTTTCTTGTCCACCCCGAGGATGCCGATGTGGCCGACGTGGTGGTGGCCACAGGCGTTCATGCAGCCGGAGATGTTCAAGTCCAGCTCGCCAATGTCGAACAGGTAGTCCAGGTCGTCGAAACGGCGCTGGATCGATTCGGCAATGGGAATTGACTTGGCGTTGGCCAGGGAGCAGAAGTCGCCACCCGGGCAGCAGATGATATCGGTCAGCAGGCCGATGTTCGGCGTGGCGAAACCACCTTCGCGCAGCTCGCCCCACAGGGTGAACAATTGGCTCTGTTCAACGTCCGCAAGGATGATGTTCTGCTCGTGGGAGGTGCGCAGTTGGCCAAAGCTGTAGCGGTCGGCCAGGTCGGCAACGGCGTCCAGTTGCTTGTCGGTGATATCGCCAGGCGCTACCCCGGTCGGTTTGAGCGACAGGGTCACTGCGACATACCCCGGCTGCTTGTGCGCCAGGGTGTTGCGCGTGCGCCAGCGGGCAAAGCCTGGGTGCTGCTGGTCGAGCGCCGCCAGTTCGGCAGCCTGGTTGCCCAGGGCCTTGTAGTGCGGATCGACGAAGTGCTTGGCCACCCGATGCACTTCGGCGTCGGTCAGAGTGGTCTGGCCGCCGCGCAGGTGCTCCATCTCGGCGTCGACCTTCTGGGCAAACACCTCGGGGGTGAGGGCCTTGACCAGGATCTTGATGCGCGCCTTGTACTTGTTGTCACGGCGGCCATAGCGGTTGTACACACGCAGGATGGCGTCGAGGTAGCTCAACAGGTCTTGCCAAGGCAAAAATTCATTGATGAACGCGCCGACCACCGGAGTACGCCCCAGGCCGCCGCCCACCAGGACGCGGAAGCCCAGTTCGCCTGCGGCGTTGTACACCGGCTCCAGGCCGATGTCGTGGACTTCGATCGCGGCGCGGTCAGACGTCGAACCATTGATGGCGATCTTGAATTTACGCGGCAGGTAGGCAAATTCCGGGTGGAACGTGGTCCACTGACGAACAATCTCGCACCAGGGGCGCGGGTCGATCACTTCATCGGCGGCCACGCCAGCGAACTGGTCGGTGGTCACGTTGCGCAGGCAGTTACCGCTGGTCTGAATGGCGTGCATCTGCACGGTGGCCAGTTCAGCCAGGATGTCCGGCACGTCTTCCAGGGCCGGCCAGTTGAACTGCACGTTCTGGCGGGTGCTGATGTGGGCGTAGCCCTTGTCGAAGTCACGGGCGATCTTGGCCATCATGCGCGTCTGGCGCGAAGTCAGTTGGCCGTAAGGCACGGCCACCCGCAGCATCGGCGCAAAGCGCTGAACGTAAAGGCCATTTTGCAGGCGCAGAGGGCGGAACTCTTCTTCGCTCAGTTCACCTGCCAGATAGCGTCGGGTCTGATCACGGAACTGCTTGACGCGGTCCTCGATGATGCGCTGATCGTATTCGTCGTATACGTACATATAGGTCCTGTTCTCGGCAAATCTGCGCGCACGGCCGCGCACTCCCAACGGAGCCGGCGCACGATACCAGCTTGCGTTTATGCGCAAAAGTGATGTTTTAGTATATGCAAAGAACCAAATCGACTAATGAGAACGGTTATCGCGATACCCACATTTGTCATGCGGGCAATCATCGACTTTACTGTGGACGAGTCTTAATGCAATCAGCCATAAAACCGACAAGAGGCGATGCGATGAGCAATCCAACCAAAGCCCGTAAACCCGACAGTACCGTGGACGCCTGGGCGATTCTGTTCCTGATTATCCTGGTGGTTTCCACCGCCGTGTTCTGGGTCAGCCATCAGTAAAGGGAACTGATCGCCACCAAACTGTCCGATCTGCCGTTAAATAGCCAAGATCAAAAGGCTTATTGCCACTATTATGATCTGTCAATTTCCGGGGTTCGGGCAGTAATGTTGAAGGTTCTCTGCGGGTGCTTGTGGTGGGTGGGGATGGCGTTCGGGACGATGGCCCATGCAACGTCGGTGGTGTTTCTCAACCCAGGTCTGTCTACTGAAACCTTCTGGATCTGCTATGCGCAATTCATGCAGGCCGCGGCCAAGGACCTCGGCCTGGATTTACGCGTGCGTTATTCCGAGCGTGATCCGCAAAACACCTTGCTGCAGGCCCGCGAAGCATTGCAGGGCCCGCAGCGCCCGGATTACCTGGTGCTGGTCAACGAGCAGTACATCGCCCCGCAGATCCTGCGCATGGCCCAGGGTAGCCAGGTCAAGCTACTGTTGGTCAATAACGCCCTGACCCCGAGCCAGATGCAACTGCTGGACGCCGGGAAGTACCCGAACTGGATGGGCAGCCTCACGACCAACGACGAGGAGGGCGGGTACCTGATGCTCAAGGAGCTGCTGCGTCAACATGGCCCTGTGCCGTCCGGTGGCACCCTTGAGTTGCTGGCGTTTTCCGGCGCCAAGTACACACCGACCTCTCAGGCGCGCGAGCAGGGCTTGCAGCGGGCCTTGCGCGAACACCCCGAAGTGCATCTGCGCCAGTTGGTGTATGGCGAATGGAGCCGCCAGCGCGCATTCGAGCAGGCGACCCAGATGTTCAAGCGCTACCCCCGGGCTACCCTGGTCTGGTCGGCCAATGATGAAATGGCCCTCGGCGCCATGCAGGCCTTGAATGGCAGTGGCCGCGCACCCGGCAAGGACGTGTTGTTCAGCGCGATCAACAGCTCTCCCGATGTCCTCCAGGCGCGGCTGCAAGGGCGGATCAGTGCGCTGGTGGCCGGGCACTTTACGGTCGGTGGCTGGGCCATGGTGCTGCTGCACGACGATGCCGTGGGCGTGGACATCCAAAGCCATGGCGGGCGTGAGCGCCAGGTGAAACTGTTCCAGTTGATTGACGGGCCACAGGCCCAGCGCTTGCTGGACCTGCGTAACCACGAGGGCGACGGTGTGGATTTTCGCGCACTGTCGGCCCAGGGCAAGCCTGCGGCCTACCAATACCCCTTCAGCATGCAGTTGCTGTTGAAGTGACCGGGCCTAGACCCCGGCCAGATGCAGCACCAGCTTGACGATGGCAAAGAGCGCCAGGGCAAATACGGCGGTAAACAAAATGCCCAGCACGACAAAATGGCTGGGCTTGCCATGGGTAAAATCCCGCGCGCGGTTCTTCCCGCTCTGCACGCCAAATGCAGCAGCCATCACGCTATGAAGCATCTGCCAGAAGGTCGGCGGTTTGTTGTTCGGGTCGTCCATGAGTCCTCCTGCGAGGTCTGGGGGGAGTTGCTGCTCCCAACAGGATAGACGTAGTTACCGCGATTGGCCGTGACCCCCATGGTGTGCTGGGCCTCCTTTTCCCGGAGCCGCATCATGACCGACTTGCCCCCATTGCCGGCAACGCCCAGCATCCATCGCCCGTTATTGATCAGCGCCACGCCGCAATGGTTGATCGATAGCACAACCTCACGCCGCATGGCCCTCAAGCACAACCACAGCCCGCTGCCGCCAGCCTATTGGCATGCGACACCCGAGCAGCGCGAGCTATTGCACGACTGTTTTATCGCAAGTTTTACCGCCCAGACGGCTCTGGACCAAAGCCTGTCTGCCTTGCAGGACATCGACACGTTTGCCAGGCCGCTGCTGCTCCAGGCGCTCAAGGAGCAGTACGACGTTACCTTGGCCCCCCACGTCGCCACTTGGCTGAGCTTGCGAAAGGCCCTGCACATCACCGATCTGAACCTTGAAGCGCGAACCTACGACTTTTTGCAGCTGGAGCTGCTGCAGGCAGCGCTGCACAACTTCGAAGAGTCCGAGTCCGCAGAGGGGGCCTTTCACTCATCGTCGGGTTTTCGCTGGCAGGTGTCATCGCCTGGCGCCGCCGTCGCCCCGTTGCTGCCGGTCCGATTGGGGAGCCTCACGGTCTATCAGTTCATAGGGCTGTGCCGCCGCCTGGATCTGGGCGGGCAGTACCAGGCCTATCTCGCGGACTTTTTTTCCACCCACGAAACCACCCTGCGCCAACAATTCATTGCCAGCCAAAAGGCCGCGATGCGGGCGGCGGCCGAGTTGGCCCTGTTGCACGAGGACATTACCCAAGACGATTACCGCATGGTGCTATCGGTGATCGCCGGCGAACGCGCGCCGCAGATGGGGGGGCAACCGGTATGGCTCTGCGACCTGGGCTTGATGAAGTTGCGCATGACCGGTTGCGTGCTGTTTCTGGCCTTCGATGATGAGCATGTCGATTCGCCAATCCTGTATATCCCCCAGGACCCATACCAGCCTCTTAAGCGCTATACCAATCATGCGCAACTGCTGGCGACCTTGAAGCAACGCTTCAGTACGCCGGGCTCAGCCTCGACCCGTGTGGAGCGCCCCACGGCCTATCAGGCTTTTTTCAGTCAGTTCGTCGATTATGCCGAGCGCCCGCATTACTTCAGTCAGTTCACCGAGGATGCGCCAGACGCCACCCTGCGCGAGAAAATCGGCACGAACTTCCCCGGCATCGGCCAGTTCTATGAACTGCTCAGCCAGGTAACCCCGTTCAAACTGAAGAATTTTCCGCCCTTGCCCCTGGCCCCGCAGGTGCCCAACCCGGACCCCTATTTGGCGCCCGTGGCGCTGGCTTTCAAAAACCAGGTATTTGGTAGCGACAAAGTCGACCTGTGGACCTACCTGTATGAGCGGCACCAGGACAAGTGCCTCGCCGATGCCGCCGGCCATGCCGTGCCCACCGCAGATGTCGACGCCGGGGTGCGAACGCGCAAACTGGCCATGCTGCTCAACATCGGGATGTTCGGCTTGAGTGCGCTGGTGGGGTTTGTGCCAGTGCTAGGGGAGCTGATGATGGCCGTGATGGCTGAGCAGTTGTTGAAAGAGGTGTTCGAGGCTTCGCAGCAGTGGGCCGAGGGCGATCGCAGGGCGGCCAGGGCGCACTTGATCGACCTGGCGCAAAACCTTGCGTTGCTTGGCGTGACTGCGGTGGGCGGCAAGGCCCTGAGCGCGTTGAGGCATGAGCCGGTTATCGAAGGCCTGGTCCCGGTGAAGCTACCGGATGGCCGGGTCCGCTTATGGAAGCCCGACCTGGGCGCGTACCCAAGTGAAGCCGCCCTGGCGCCCGGCAGTCAGGCCAATGCCCTGGGGCAGTACGAGGTCGATGGCAAACTCCATGTGCAGATCGATAACGTGCTCTACGAAAAGACCTTTGACCCGCAGCTCAAGCAATGGCGGATAAAACACCCGCGCGATCCGCTGGCGTACCAGCCGCTCCTCGAACACAACGGGGCCGGGGCGTGGCGGCATAGCCATGAGCGCCCCCTGACCTGGGACCGCCTGACCCTGCTGCGGCGATTGGGGCCGATTACCGAGGGTTTCTCGGATGAAACCTTGAGGGTGGTTGGCAACGTCAGCGGTGTGCACGACGATCTGCTGCGCAAAGTGCATCTGGACGGTTTGCCGGTGCCCGCCGTGCTGGCCGATACCCTGGAGCGGTTCAGGGCCGACCAGGACGTTGGCGAATTGATCGAGCGCCTGCGCCGCGGCACCGGCCTGCAGGACCGCCATGAGTATGCCTTGCCCCTCACCGTGGAAATGCCCGGCTGGCCTCCCGGGCGGGTGCTGGAGGTATTTGAGGCAGTCGCCATCGTTGAGCGCAGCCAGCCGGTATCGACCAGGCTGGGCGAGGAGCAGGCCTGGCGCCTGTTGGGCACGCCACAGCGTGGTGACCCACTTGGGGTGCCCGTGACTGATGAGTGGGAAGGCGCGCGCCTGGAGCCGACAGGGCGCTCGGTTTGCTATGGCAGCCCGTTGTCGTTGGACGATAGTCGTCCGACCCTGAAAATCAGCCGCGCCGATGTGCAGCAAGGCAGGCTCGCCCAGATGGTTCTGAGCGGCCTTGACGAGCAGGAAATCACCGCTTTGCTGGGCAGCGGCAAGCCCAGGGAACAAGCCTTCAATGAGCGCCTGGCGGACTATGCCCTGCAACGGCAGACGGCGCTGTTCGACGCCCGGCTACAGGGGAGTGGCGCGCCCATGAGCGACAGCAGGCCACTGCAGCGACGGTTTCCCGCGCTGTCCAGGCGTGCTCTCGACGAGCTGCTCAACCGCGCCAGCCCACAGGAACTCAGGCGCCTGCAAGACAGTGGGCATGTCAGCGCGCGGCTCGACCACCAGGCCCGTATCAGTTTGCAGCAGGCGCGCTTGAGCCGGGCGCTCAGCGGCCTGCACCGTGACCGGCTGGCCAATGCCGACAGCGACCGACTCGCCTTGCAGGGCCTCGCGCGCCTGCCCGGATGGCCCCTAGGTGTGCGCCTTGAGATGCGTTTGGAGGGCATTCACGGCCCTTTGCTGGACAGCATTGGCCCGGAGCACGCTGTTGTGCGCCGATACCTGGTCAGCAGCGGCGAGGGCTTCCAGGCCTTTGATGCAGGCGGCCGCGCACTCAATAGCGCGCCTGCCCATGGACGCAATCTTTTCCAGTCGATCATCGACGCGTTGCCCGATGAGGCGTGCAGGTCGTTGGGGCTGACCGGCCAGGCCGCAGATTTGCAGCAGGTGCTGGCGACCTATGCCAGTGGGCAGCGCGAGCTCATCGCCCGGGACATCCTCAAGCTGCGCACGCCGCGCTCTAGGCCTGCCTGGCGCCTGTCGAGCGGGCGCCTGGGGTATGAGCTGTCGGGAAGGGGCGGGCTGTTCGCCATGGACGACGCGTTGATCGCCCATGCCCGTAGCGTGTATCCGAATATCAGCGAGTCCCAGGCTCAGGCGCTGATAGCTGCGCGCCGACGCGACGGCGAGAGCAATGCGCAAATCTGGCGGTTGTTTGCCAACCGCCAGCGCGAATTGACGGCCTTGCGCGCGACCCTTGAGCAGTGGGCGGGGGCGTATGAGAGTCGCCAGCGCACGGTTGACGACCTCATCGATTGCTGGCGCCAGGGCTTTGATCGGGACAGTCCGGCCGATAGCACCCTAAGTCTACGAGGGGAGCAGGCGCTGCCCGAGTGGCACGCCGACTTTTCCCATGTCCGCACCCTGAACCTCACCGGGAGCAGATTTCTTGCCCAGGAATCCAGCCGCTTACTGCGGCCGTTTCCCAACGTGCGGCATTTGCAACTGGATGTGCGTCCCGAGCACCTCGACGCGCTGACAGAGCATTTGGCGAGTGCTCCCAGCATCACCCAACTGTCGCTTAGCGGCCCGTCGCTCACTTATTCAGCACAAGTGCTACGCCCGCTTGAACGCATGCCCGAACTGCGCCAGTTATCCCTGGCCGGCAACCTGCAAACCCTGGATGTCCGCGGGTTGAGCGCGTTGCGCCGTTTAACCGTGTCCGGGCTCTTGGAAACCTGGCCGCAAGGCTGTCTGGAACTTGAGCACCTGGAGTTTCTGGATGTGGCCCAGACTCCGTTGCGCTCCTTGCCTGCGCCACTGTTTACCGGGCATCAACGCTTGTGGCGCGGCCTGCATATGAACTGGTCGGCCTTTGAGCCTGAGGAGTTCATGCGGGTATATGCGTACCTGCATGACAACCCGGCCCATCTGGTCGAAGAGCTGCGGCTGGTCCAGGCCTATTGCGAAGGCGCCCTGGGCAGCCTGCAGTCCGGTGGCCCGGGTTTTGTCGAGCGTGTCTTGGCCAGTTTCAAAACGCGCGGGCTGACTTCCCGCCAGCGTCTGGAGAGCGTCAACAGTGTGCGCGAAGAACACCGCCAGTT
Organism: Pseudomonas sp. MF09156; assembly: GCF_059862305.1. Taxonomy (NCBI): domain Bacteria; kingdom Pseudomonadati; phylum Pseudomonadota; class Gammaproteobacteria; order Pseudomonadales; family Pseudomonadaceae; genus Pseudomonas; species Pseudomonas sp. MF09156. The sequence goes on along the minus strand of NZ_JCBCUR010000004.1, from coordinate 287,398 downwards.
GGTCGATGACCTTGAGCAATGGTCTGATCGCGATTCAAACATTGGCAGGGTTGAGGTCGAGCGGCAGGTGGCGTCGCAAAAACTCCTTGATTGCTGGCTCGAAGGCCTGGAGCCGCGCATTGTTGGCGAGGGCCAGCCACCTGCTGGTGCCGCGATGCTGGACCTGTCAGGCGCCAACCTGATTGATTTGCCTAAGTTGCCCGCCGTGGGGTTTACCCATGTGCGCAGCTTGAACCTGAGTGACATAGGCGTGTCGCTGGAAGGCATCAATACCTGGCTTGGCCACTTCCTCCAACTCGACAGCCTCGGCCTGGCCCGCAACAATCTGACCGATCTGCCCTCGGCGCTGGGCCAATGCCCTTCATTGCGCCATCTGGACCTGTCCCATAACTGGCTGGTCATTACGGCCCCGATCCAGGCGGGGTTGAACCGGTTGACCGGCCTGGTATCGCTGCGACTGCCCTACAACCCCATCAGCCGCCTGGACGTGAGTGCGCTGCGCGAACTGCGCACCCTCGACCTGAGCCATAGCGCGCTCAGCGAGTGGCCCGAGGGTGTGCTTGCACTGCCGTTGCGCAGCCTGGACTTGAGCCACAGCGCTGTGACCTCGATCCCCGAGGCGGCGCTGCAAGGGCATGACTTCCTGCTGTCCAATACCGACTTGCGTGGCTGTCGCTTGAGTGCGACGGCCCGCGCAGAAGCCCGGGTGTTTGCGCGACGCTACGCCCGCGAGAATCCGGCCGTCCCGCTGGAAAGCCCCCTGGGCATCCCCCGCGAACTGCTGGCCCAGGGTATGACGGGGGGCGAGCCGGAATATTTTTCCGAGGATGCGTTGCGCCGCCCCGATTTGCTGGCTGCGCTGCCGCCCACAACCGCCGAGCTGCTGCCCGCGGCGCGCCTGCAACGCCTGGACCCGGCACTGGACGCCACGCAAGCAGCGGCTTATATCGAAGAGTTACACGCCGACGGCTTGGAAACGGTGCAGATCCACGAGCGCCTGGCGCAATGGGAAGCGCAGTATGCGCAATGGGTGCCGCTGCTCAATGAGTGGATAGATGTGCATGGGTACCTGGACGGCGGCTGGATCAGCGCGTTGGACCGGCGGCGTGCAGCGGATCGGCTGCTGGAGAGCTGGCGCTACAGCCTGCGCGCCGGGTCTGTGGGGCCGGGAGTGAATGGGGTGGGGCGCCTGGATCTTTCCGGGCTGGCTATCGGCGATTTGCCGACGTTGCCTCAATATTTCGCCCACGTCAGCGAGCTGAGCCTGAACCGCGTGCGACTCACGGCCGAGGGCTCCAACGGCTTCCTGCGCGCCTTCAGCCATGTGCGCAGCTTGACGCTCAGCAACAATGGCTTGCGCGCGTTGCCCGAGGCACTCAGTGAGTTCCGCGCTCTGCGTCGGCTGGACCTGGGCCGCAATGAACTGCAGAACGCGGCGCAGTTGCAGGCCAATCTGGCGCAGATGCCCGAGCTCGAATGGCTGGACCTGGGTGACAATATTCTCAGTGAGCTGGACGTAAGCGGCCTGCTGCGGCTCGACAGCCTGTACCTGCAACGCAACTTGCTGGACGACTGGCCGATGACAGTGCTCGAGTTGCCACGCCTGCGCACCCTGGACCTGAGTGACAACTGGATCGAGACCCTGCCGGATGAGGCGTTCGAGCCGCAACGTAATCTGTTGATGGCGGGGACCAACCTCTTGGGCAACCGCCTGGACCAGCCAAGCTGTGAACGCTTGCAGGAGTATCTGGCCCAGACCGGCAACGGCCTGGGGTTTTCCACCGAGCAGCTTGAAGTCATGCTTCTGGAGTATTGGGAGCGCGACGAACAAGGGGCTTTTGACTCACCTGACTACTCGCTGAACCACCCGGATATCGAAACGGCCCCGGTGCAAAAGGCCCAATGGTTTACTGACGTGCCAGCGCACTCGTCAAAACACCGGATCTGGGACGAACTCAGGGCCCAGGAAGGCAGCGTCGATTTTTTCTTCACCCTCTCGCAACTGCGCAATACCGAGGACTTCCTGGAGGCGCGTGCCGAACTGACACAGCGCGTGTGGAAGGTACTGGAAGCCATCAGCCAAAACCCGGCCATGCGCCGCGACCTGTTTGCCCGGGCGACGGCGATGATGCCGGACGTCACCTGCGGCGATGGGCGGATCCTGATGTTCAATGCCCTGGAAACCCGGGTCCTGGAGTTTGATGCGCTAAAAATCGCCGAGCGTGGGCAGGACGGTGCCACGCTGCTGAAATTCGCCCGTAGCATGCTCCGCCTGGAGGCCGTGGAAGGCATCGCCAAGGCTACTGTCGAGAGCCGTCCGGATATCGACCCGGCAGAGGTCCGCCTGGCGTTGCGCATTGGGCTGGCGGCGCGCCTGGAACTGCCCCGGCAACCCGCCGGCATGCTGTACAGCGAATTGTCGCAGGTGACGCCGGCCGACCTGGATCGTGCCTATGGGACGATTGTGCAAGGCGAAAGCGCAGTGGGCTATGAAGAAAGGCTGGTGGGCCTTGAGTATTGGCGCAACTATCTGAAGAAAAAATACGCCACGAACTTCGCAGCCCTGGCCCGCGAGCTGGAGCACAAGACCGACGCGCTGGATGCGCGCTACCCTGACAATGGTGCGGATTACTTGCGCGACTATGCCGTGCTGGGCACCTGGATCAAGGAGCAGCGCGCGGCGCTGGCGATCCGCCTTACCCAGCAGGAGCGCGCAGCACTCAACCTATAAGCACAGCCGCATGCCGCTCTACTGTAGGCGCGAGCTTGCTCGTGAAAAACCCAAGGGCGCCGCGTCGCCCTTGTCAGCTCGCGTCTACAAAAAGCCGGTCAGTTGTCGTAACCCAGGTTCGGTGCGAGCCAGCGCTCGGTCACGGCCAGGTCCTGGTCTTTACGGGCGGTGTAGCTCGTCACCTGGTCCTTGTCGATCTTGCCCACGGCAAAGTACTGCGCCTGCGGGTGGGCGAAGTACCAGCCGCTGACCGCCGCCGCCGGGAACATCGCGTAGTGCTCGGTGAGGAACACGCCGCTGCGGCCCGCGTGCATCTCGCGAGCCTGGGGGTCGAGCAGTTGGAACAGCTGGGCCTTCTCGGTGTGATCCGGGCACGCCGGGTAGCCGGGGGCAGGGCGGATACCGCTGTACTGCTCCTTGATCAGCGCCTCGTTGTCCAGCTCTTCATCCTTGGCATAGCCCCAGTAGTCTTTACGCACTTGCTGGTGCAGCCATTCGGCGCAGGCCTCGGCCAGGCGGTCGGCCAGGGCCTTGACCATGATCGAGTTGTAGTCGTCGCCCGCATCCTGGTAGGCCTTGGCCACTTCCTCGGCGCCGATGCCGGCGGTGGTGATAAAGCCACCGATGTAGTCGGTCACGCCGCTGTCCTTGGGCGCCACAAAGTCGGCCAGGGAGAAGTTCGGCTTGCCGTCAGTCTTGATGATCTGCTGGCGCAGGTGATGCAGCTTGGCAATCGGCTGGCCATCGTCGCCGTACAGCTCCAGGTCATCCTCCTGCACCTGGTTGGTCGGCCAGAAGCCGAACACCGCGCGGGCGCTGATGAGTTGTTCGTCGATCAGCTTCTTGAGCATTTCCTGGGCGTCGGCGTACAGCGCGGTGGCGGCTTCACCCACCACGTCATCGGTGAGGATGCGCGGGAACTTGCCGGCCAGGTCCCAGGAAATAAAGAACGGCGTCCAGTCGATGTATTCGGCCAGTACCTTGAGGTCGATATTGTCCAGCACCTTGGCCCCGGTAAACTTAGGCTTGACCGGGGTGTAGGTGCTCCAGTCGAACTGTGGCTTCTTGGCGATGGACGCCGCGTAGCTCAGGCGTTCGGTGCGGGCGCTGCGGTTGGAGGTGCGCTCGCGCACGTCGATGTATTCCAGGCGGGTCTTCTCGACAAACCCGGCCTTCAGCTCCTTGGACAGCAACTGCGTGGCCACGCCCACCGCACGCGAGGCGTCGGTCACGTAGATCACCGCGTCATTGCTGTACTTGGGCTCGATTTTCACCGCCGTGTGGGCCTTGGAGGTGGTAGCGCCACCGATCATCAGCGGCAGGTGGAAGTCCTGGCGCTGCATCTCGCGGGCCACGTGCACCATTTCATCCAGGGACGGGGTAATCAGCCCGGACAGGCCGATAATGTCGCACTTCTGCTCCTTGGCCACCTGCAGGATCTTCTCGGCGGGCACCATCACGCCCAGGTCGACGATGTCGTAGCCGTTGCATCCGAGCACCACGCCGACAATGTTCTTGCCGATATCGTGTACGTCGCCCTTGACCGTCGCCATGAGGATCTTGCCCTTGGCTTCCGGCTTGTCGCCTTTTTCCAGTTCGATAAACGGGATCAAGTGCGCCACGGCCTGCTTCATCACCCGTGCTGACTTCACCACCTGGGGCAGGAACATTTTACCGGCGCCAAACAGGTCGCCGACGATGTTCATGCCGGACATCAGCGGGCCTTCGATCACCTCGATCGGGCGCGCGAACGATTGCCGGGATTCTTCGGTGTCTTCGACGATATGGGTGGTAATGCCCTTGACCAGCGCATGTTCCAGGCGCTTGTTGACTTCCCAGCCACGCCACTCCTCGGTCTCGGCTTCCTTGACGCTGCCGTCGCCCTTGTACTTGTCGGCGATGGCGAGGAGGGCGTCGGTGCCGTCCGGCGTGCGGTTGAGCACCACGTCTTCCACGGCGTCACGCAGCTCGGCCGGGATCTGGTCGTAGATCTCCAGTTGGCCGGCGTTGACGATGCCCATGGTCAGGCCGTTGCGGATCGCATACAGCAGGAACACCGAGTGGATCGCCTCGCGCACCGGGTTGTTGCCCCGGAACGAGAACGACACGTTGGACACACCACCGGAGGTCAGCGCATACGGCAGCTCGTCGCGGATGTAGGCACAGGCGTTGATAAAGTCGACGGCGTAGTTGTTGTGCTCTTCGATGCCGGTGGCCACGGCGAAGATGTTCGGGTCGAAGATGATGTCTTCGGGGGGGAAGCCCACTTCATTGACCAGAATGTCGTAGGAGCGCTTGCAGATCTCTTTCTTGCGCGCCTCGGTGTCGGCCTGGCCGGCTTCGTCGAACGCCATTACCACCACCGCCGCGCCGTAGCGCTTGCACAGCTTGGCGTGGTGGATGAACTGCTCGACGCCTTCCTTCATGCTGATGGAGTTGACGATGCCCTTGCCCTGGATGCACTTGAGGCCGGCTTCGATCACTTCCCACTTGGAGGAGTCGATCATGATCGGCACGCGGGAGATATCCGGCTCGCCGGCAATCAGATTGAGGAAGGTCACCATGGCCTTCTTCGAATCGAGCATGCCCTCGTCCATGTTGATGTCGATCACCTGGGCGCCGGCTTCCACTTGCTGCAGGGCGACTTCCAGGGCTTCGGTGTAGTTGTCCTCGCGGATCAGCCGGGCGAACTTGGCGGAACCGGTGATGTTCGTGCGTTCGCCGACGTTGACGAACAACGACTGGCGATCGATGGTGAACGGCTCCAGGCCCGACAGGCGGCAGGCCTTGGGAATGTCCGGGATCTGGCGCGGCGCGTAGCCGGCCACGGCCTTGGCGATGGCCTCGATATGCCCCGGCGTGGTGCCGCAGCAGCCGCCGACGATATTGAGGAAGCCGCTTTGGGCGAACTCTTCGATGACCTTGGCGGTTTGCGCTGGCAACTCGTCGTACTCGCCGAACTCGTTGGGCAGGCCGGCGTTGGGGTGCGCGGAAACGTAGGTGTTGGCCTTGTTCGACAGTTCTTCCAGGTATGGCCGCAACTCACTGGCACCCAGGGCACAGTTCAAACCCACGGAAATCGGCTTGGCGTGGCTGATGGAGTTCCAGAACGCTTCGGTGGTCTGGCCTGACAGGGTGCGCCCGGAGGCATCGGTGATGGTCCCGGAAATCATGATCGGCAACTCGACGCCGAGTTCTTCGTACACGCCCTGCACGGCGAAGATCGCGGCCTTGGCGTTGAGGGTGTCGAAGATGGTTTCGATGAGGATCATGTCCGCACCGCCTTCGATCAGGCCTTTGGTGGCTTCGGTGTAGTTCTCCACCAGTTCATCGAAGGTGACGTTGCGGTAGCCGGGGTTGTTCACGTCGGGCGACAGCGAGCAGGTGCGGCTGGTCGGGCCGAGTACGCCGGCGACGAAGCGCGGCTTGTCGGGGGTCTCGAGGGTCTTGGCGTCGGCGACCCGGCGGGCCAGGCGTGCGCCTTCCAGGTTCAACTCGTAGGCCAGGGCCTCCATGCCGTAGTCGGCCTGGGACACCTGGGTGGCGTTGAAGGTGTTGGTCTCGAGGATATCGGCACCGGCATCCAGGTACGCTTTCTCGATCCCGCCGATCACGTCCGGGCGGCTCAGGATCAGCAGGTCATTGTTGCCCTTGACGTCGCTGGGCCAGTCGGCGAAGCGTTTGCCACGGTAATCCTCTTCCTCCAGCTTGTAGCTCTGGATCATCGTGCCCATACCGCCATCGAGGATCAGGATGCGTTCCTTGAGGGCTTGGTGGAGGGCTTGCAGGCGAGTGCTACGATCGGACATGGGACTACTCTAATCAGGCATTACGGAGGGCGTGGATCATAGCAAACCTGTGCGCTTTTAGAGCCTGCCTGGGTTTTGCATGAATATCGCTCATGTTGATAGCGGGCCGACATCGGTAGAATCGCGGCAATTTTTCAGCGCACGCATTGAATCGGGACCGGATACATGTCATTTCGCCTCATCACCAGCGCCGTCCTGGCACTGGTCGCCTGCCTAGCACAGGCCAACGGACCCGCCCCGGCGCTTTCCTATACCCGCGACATCCAACCGATTTTCACCGAGAAGTGCGTGGCCTGCCACGCCTGCTACGACTCCGCCTGCCAGCTCAACCTGGGCAGTGGCGAAGGCGCGGCACGCGGCGCGAGCAAAGTGCCGGTGTACGACGGCGAGCGCAGTCAGGCTGCGCAGCCGACCCGGCTGTTTTATGACGCCTTTGGCAAGGCCGCCTGGCAGCGCCAGGGGTTTGCCTCGGTACTGGATGCCCAGGGCAGCCAGGCGGCGCTGATGGCGCGCATGCTGGAACTGGGCCATAACACCCCATTGGCGCCCAATGCCAAGCTGCCCGATGAGATTGTGCTGGGCCTCAACCGCCAAAACATGTGCCCGCTGCCGGGGGAGTTCGACGCCTACGCCGGCGCGCACCCCAAGGAAGGCATGCCCCTGGCCGTCACCGGCCTGACCGACCAGCAATACCAGACCCTGCAACGCTGGCTGGCGTCCGGTGCGCCCATTGATGAGCAGGGCCTGGCGCCCAGCGCCCAGGAAGCCTTGCAGGTACAGCAATGGGAAAACCTGCTGAACCAGCCCGGCGCCCGGGAAAGCCTGGTGGCGCGTTGGTTATTCGAACACCTGTTCCTCGCCCATATCTATTTCGAGGGCGGTGAGCCGGGGAATTTTTTCCAGTGGGTACGCTCGCGTACGCCCAGCGGCCAGCCCATCGACCTGATCAACACCCGTCGCCCGAATGACGACCCCGGCACCCAGGTGTACTACCGCCTGTGGCCGGTGCAAGGGGTGATCGTGCACAAGACCCACATCACGTACCCGTTCAGTGCGGCGAAGATGGCGCGGATCAAGGCGCTGTTCTACAGCGGCGACTGGCAGGTAGTGGCGCTGCCCGGCTACGGCCCTGGCCGTCGGGCCAATCCGTTTGAAACGTTCGAGGCGATCCCGGCCAAGGCGCGCTACCAGTTCATGCTGGATAACGCCGAATACTTCGTGCGCACCTTCATTCGCGGGCCGGTGTGCCGTGGGCAGATTGCCACGGACGTGATCCGCGACAACTTCTGGACCCTGTTCCAGGACCCGGAACACGACCTGTACATCACCGATGCGCGTTATCGCGGCCAGGCCACGCCGTTGCTGGCGATGCCGGGGCAGAACGATGACGTGGGCAGTGTGTTGGGCCTATGGCTGGCCTATCGCGACAAACGCAATGAATATGAGGCCCTGCGTCGCGACAACTACGCCGACCTGCCGGCGCCAGGCTGGTCGAGCCTATGGGAGGGCAATAACAACGCGTTGCTGAGCATCTTCCGCCATTTCGACAGCGCTTCTGTGACCAAAGGCCTGATTGGCGAAGTGCCACAGACGCTGTGGTTGTTCGATTATCCGTTGCTGGAACGCACCTATTACCAGTTGGCGGTCAATTTCGACGTGTTTGGCAACGTCTCGCACCAGGCCCAGACCCGCCTGTATTTCGACCTGATCCGTAATGGCGCCGAACAGAACTTCCTGCGCCTGATGCCGGCGGACTCGCGCGATGGGTACCTCGATGACTGGTACCAGAACAGCGGCAAGGTCAAGCTGTGGCTGGACTATGAGGCCATCGACAACGACAAGCCCACCGGCCTGAAACTGGACCCGCAGGACCCCAAGCGCGACTTTGCCAACCAGTTGCTTGCCCGTTATGGCGATTTGAATGCCAGCCCGGATCCGATCAACCGTTGCATCAGCGCCTATTGCTCGCGTCCTGGTATCGACCCGCAACTGCGCGATGCCGAACAAACCCTCAGCCGCCTGACCTCCAGGCCGGCGGCCGGGCTCAAGGTGATCGAACAATTGCCGGAAGCCACTATGCTGCGCATCCAGACCCGCAGCGGCAAACGCGAGGTCTACAGCCTGCTGCGCAACCGTGCCCACAGTAACGTGGCGTTTATGCTGGGCGAGGCTTATCGCTATCAGCCGGGCCTGGATACCCTGACGATCTACCCGGGCGTGCTCAGCAGCTACCCCAACTTCATCTTCAACGTGCCGGCCGAGGATGTGCCTGAGTTCGTCGAGGACATGGAGCGGGCCAGGGACGCCAAGCGTTTTGAACGGATTGTCGAGCGCTGGGGCATTCGCCGCAGCCACCCGCAGTTCTGGGAGTATTTCCACGATTTATCGCAGTACGTCCGTGAAACCACGCCGGTGGAAGAGGGTGTGCTGGATATGAATCGCTACGAGAACCTGTAAATATGGATTTGCCTGACAAAAATACTAGGACTTTGTACCGCCGAGGCGATTGGCGTAAACTGCCAGCAAGCCTGTGAGGAGTTCCCATGACTGCCATAACCATTACCGACGCCGCCCACGATTACCTAGCTGACCTGCTGTCCAAGCAGAACACCCCGGGTATCGGCATCCGCGTCTTCATTACCCAGCCTGGCACCCAGTACGCAGAGACGTGCATTGCCTACTGCAAGCCGGGCGAAGAAAAGCCTGAAGACACCGCCCTGGGGCTCAAGAGCTTCACTGCGTACATCGACGCCTTCAGCGAAGCGTTCTTGGATGATGCGGTGGTCGACTACGCCACCGATCGCATGGGCGGCCAACTGACCATCAAGGCGCCTAACGCCAAGGTGCCGAACGTCAACGCTGACAGCCCGGTCAACGAGCGCATCAACTACTACCTGCAAACCGAGATCAACCCTGGCCTGGCGAGCCATGGCGGCCAGGTCAGTCTGATCGACGTGGTGGATGACGGCATCGCCGTGCTCAAGTTCGGTGGCGGCTGCCAGGGCTGCGGCCAGGCCGACGTGACCTTGCGTGAAGGCATCGAGCGTACGTTGCTGGAGCGGATTCCCGAGCTCAAGGGCGTACGTGACGTGACTGACCATACGCAGAAAGAAAACGCCTACTACTAAGGCGTTCGCTGCAAACAAAAAACGGCGCCCGTGAGCGCCGTTTTTTATTGATTTAAATTAATGAGTTACGCAAGCTTTCTAACGAAGAGAATCAACTGTGGGCGCTGGCTTGCCCGCGATGACGGTGTGCCAGGCGACTTATCTATCGACTGTTTCACCGCTACCGCAGGCAAGCCCGCTCCCACAGGTTGTCTTGCGTGGTGTCAGGGCCGGTAGAGGTGGGCATGGCCTGCGCGATACAGCGAGGATTCGCTAAAGCCGTCACTGGCCAACACCCGGCCCACCACAATCAGCGCGGTGCGCCGGAACCCCTTCGCCGCGACCTTTTCGACAATGTCCGCCAAGGTGCCAATGGCCCAGTCCTGATCCGGCCACGTTGCCCGGTGCACCACGGCAATCGGGCAATCCGCACCATAATGTGGCAGCAGTTCGGCGACGATTTTCTCCAGGTGATTGACCCCCAAGTGCACCGCCATGGTGGTGCCATGGCTGGCCAGGCTGTCGAAGGATTCCCCCGCAGGCATCGTGGTTTTGTCGGCATAGCGGGTCAGGATCACGCTTTGGGCGATATCCGGCAAAGTCAGCTCCGCCTCCAGCAGCGCGGCACACGCGGCCACCGCAGTCACCCCTGGAATGATCTGGAAGGCAATCCCCAACTGGCGCAAATCACGGATTTGCTCGCCAATCGCGCCATACAGGCTTGGATCGCCGGAGTGCACGCGCGCTACGTCCTGGCCTTTTTCGTGGGCGTCCTTGATCAAGTCAATGATCTGCTCCAGGTGCAGTTCGGCACTGTTGACCACCAACTGGGCCTGATGGCCTTCAAGCACTGCGGCAGGCACCAAGGAGCCGGCATAGATAATCACCGGGCAACTGCGGATCAGCCGCTGGCCTTTGACGGTAATCAGTTCCGGGTCGCCGGGGCCTGCGCCGATGAAGTAGACGGTCATGGGGACATTCCTGTGAAAAAGCGGGCAAGGCGGGCTGTAGATGAAGACCGCTCATGATCAAGGACGGGGATTATCGGGAATTCAGCCGGCGCACGCCAATGCAAAGGTGGCTTGCGGGCTTTTCTGGCGGTTGATCAACAGGCGGGCAGGGCGCTGGGCCAGCTGCGTGGCCAGGGCCAGGGCCGCGCTTTCAGCGATGCCATGGCAGCCGGTATGGGCAAAGGCGACGGCAGAGCGGTGGCTCAGTTGCGCTTCATGGCTCGCCAGTTGCTGGGCACTGAAAAACTTCAGCGGCAACCCCAGGCTGGCGGCCAGGGCCAGTAAACCCGGCTCATCCTGCTTGCGGTCGATACTCGCCAGTGCGCTGATGTGCCGAGGGTCGATCCCTGCGCCAGCCAAGGCTTCATTGAACAGCGCCAATAACGCCTCGACGCTGCAACCACTCTGGCAACCCAGGCCGACCACCAGGGCCGGCCGGGTGTTGGCCGTTGTCATGCCGAGTACTGATCGTCGCGGTTACGCCGGAACAACCAGGCACTGATCAGGCCCAGGGCCAGCCAGAACGCAACGTTGGTCAGCTGCGAAGCGATCTTGAACTGTGCTTCCAGAGCTTCTGGGGCGAGCATCGAGTGCACTTCGGGCTGTGGCGCGCCAACCACATGGGGCACCGCCAGGATGGCCACGCCGAGGATCTTCAGCAGCCAGTTGCGACCAAACACAATCAGCGCAATGCCGGCGGCAGTGGAGGCTGCCGTGCCGATCCACCAGATCTGCCGTTGCGCCAGGTCCGCCGCAGCGGTGCCGGGCAGCTCCGGTGGCAGGCCGAGGGTCGGCGCCAACACAAAGGTGGCGTAGCCGGCCAGGCCCCAGAGCAGGCCCTGGGCGGTGCGGGTCGGGGCACGCAGGGTGTAGAGGCCGGCAAGCATCAGCGCAAAACCTACGGCGACCACCAGGTTGCCGCCAGTGGTGGAGAGCACGCGCTGCCAGCCATTTTCCGGCTCCCAGGCTTCGGCGTCGTGGCTGTGGGCCGCAACGCCAGGGGCATGCTCATGTACCTCGGTCGCGGCCGGGGCGTTTTCGAAGGTTTCTGCCTGCAGGATTAGCGGGGCCACCCAGAAGCTTTGCAGCAGGGTCAGCAACAGGGCGGCCAGCAGGCCGGTGAAACCTGCGGTTTGCGCAATTCGCTTGATCATGGCGGCAGGTCTCAGTGGCACGGGAAGGCGGCGCTGTGGCGCGTATCGTGGGCAGCGTTGTGCACGGCCTCGATGTGCGAGAACCCGGCGAAATACACCAGGCATGCACCGAGGATCGCCGCGCCGATGGCGGCGGTCAGGCGTTGGCTCAAGGTGGCGGAGCTGCTGGCGGTGTGTGAGGTGCTGCTGATGATCGACATGGCACGTCCCTTTCGAGTGGCAGGGTGACACGAGCGCATGAAAACCCCGCGAGCCGGGCACGCAGGGTTCTGAACAGCGCCCGCCCACCGCGGGTTTGTTATTTGATTTTTCGGGCCGGTCTCCGGGCTTGCGAGGGGGCTCTCCTGAGTCCTGAAAGCATCGCCTTCCCATGCCAAAAGCACAGTGGCTGTGACGCTTCGCTCGCTTACCGTTGCGGGGGCAGCACCGGATTGGTCATGCATGCATGATTGACCGGTTTCCCGTTTCACCCTGTAAAGGGCACCCGAAACAAGATGTGTAGGAGAGCATGGCCAGAGGGCGGGCGTCAAATAGACGAATTGACGCCTGCCTGATCAGCCAGGGCGACGCGGCGACGTGGAAACCCAATCTTCTGAGTAAAAAATACTGCCCAACCCAAATCTGTTGTCTGGTTTGCTTGGACGTGAGAGCGAGACAGGCTTTGTATCCAAATCCCAAAGCAGGTCAGGCCGCTTAAGAAGTTCTTGGGCAACTTTGGTTGCATTGTACGAAAAGTGGCGGGTGCTTCTTGTTTGGCGTGCGGCCTCTCGCAGTTCGTTAAAGTTTACATAATGATCTTTGGGACCTTTGGCAAATTCGCGAAAGTAAATTCTCGCTTGGTCCAGCAGGGCTGCATCGCTGAGACTTTTGAAGTCTCCAGCGATAAGAGCGACTTGGTCCCAGGTCACATTGCCGGAGTGCGAACCAAAGAGTGACTTGACTAGTTCTGGGCGGTTGATGACCTGCTTTGCAAGCTCTACTTGCTCTTGTGTGGCATCTCGTCCGTCGTGTAGTTTGCCTCTCGCCATACTTTTAAGCTCATCCAAGCGAAAGCTGTTGGATGTTTTAGCGCTTGGGACTTCCAAATCTATGAAATGGGCCAGTAGTTTTTCTGCCAGCATTGAGTGGGTGTAGCTCTCAAAATATGGAATGTCCGATGAGATGCTTTGTGTCGGTGCTAAGGTGGGAGAAGTGTCTTTGGGGAGTGTAGTGCGAGGTGCGTTAAGCATAGGCGCACTGGGTTGAATGCTTGCTGAAGACTTCATCGTGTTTGTATCCCCATTGAATAGGTGGGCTTGGGGTTGGATTGTTTGGAAAGCTGCCTTGAGAGTGAGTGATGTTTTTCAAGGCTGCTGTTCCTCGTGCTAACTGCGAAATGGATTTCATTAAATTACAGCACCTCTTTAACTCGTGTGGGCTGGATAGCCAGGCTGGATTCAAGGCGGGCTTTTACATAAGGTGCTTTTACGGTCTGCACTACGTACAGGTCTTTGTAGTGCTGGCTAGTAACGCTCCTGAAAAGGCGATTAGGGGGCAGGCATGAGCAAACGTATAGTCAAAATTGTCCATGTCATAACGTTGAGCTGGTCTCCTGCCAGGTCAGGGTCTATCAGAAATACTATCGGCTGATGTCTACGACAAAGTACGGTGGGAAACATCATTGTTCAGTGTCTGCAAAGATGGGAGGTTATTGGTTTTAGGCGTTATAGCGAGTGATATTGGTTGAATTGCGTTTTCTGTTGGATTGATTGTCATCGTTCCAGCTAATGTGGATGCATATTCAGTGTATGCGGTGGGTTGGTGAGAGGTGCGATAGTTAAGTAGTGTTCGAGGCGTGACGGTTTCACTTTGGGTCCCCAGAGGTGAGGTGCACCCTTGAGTAACTAGATGCGTTTAGCTGCGCGACGTTGACCAGCTGCCGGGCACTGCGTAGCCTTGCACGTTCGAGGTTCTTCGGCTGCGGCCGAAGCTAAGAAGGGAACGCGGTTCAAGCCGCGGCTGCCCCCGCAACTGTAAAGGGTTTATCTGACTGCCACGCCACTGCCTGTACCAGGCGGGAAGGCGCAGCCAGCGCCAGCTGCAAGGCCGGCAAGCCCCAAGCCAGGAGACCTGCCTCGCAACCGATTTTCCATTTCAACCGGGCGGGGTGATCCGGTGACGAATCCAGCACCTGCGCCGCCGCAGGGCCAGTCGTCCCGTATGCCCGCCCCAAAGGGCATCCGATGAAAACACTGGCCAAACTCCCCGTCACTATCGTCACCGGCTTTCTCGGCTCGGGCAAAACCACCTTGCTGCGCCACATGCTGGACAACGCTCAGGGCCGACGCATTGCGGTGATCGTCAACGAATTCGGCGAGCTGGGCATCGACGGCGAGATCCTCAAGCAGTGTTCCATCGGTTGCACCGAAGAAGAAGCCAACGGCCGTGTCTACGAACTGGCCAACGGCTGCCTGTGCTGCACCGTGCAGGAAGAGTTCTTCCCGGTGATGCGTGAACTGGTGGCGCGCCGTGGCGACCTCGACCATATCCTCATCGAAACCTCCGGCCTGGCCCTGCCCAAGCCGTTGGTCCAGGCCTTCCAGTGGCCGGAAATCCGCAGTGCCTGCACGGTTGACGCGGTGATCACCGTGGTCGACAGCCCGGCCGTGGCCGCCGGCACCTTCGCCGCATTCCCCGACCAGGTCGACGCCATGCGCAAACTCGACCCCAACCTGGACCACGAATCGCCACTGCACGAGCTGTTCGCCGACCAACTGGCCAGCGCCGACCTGGTGATCCTCAACAAAACCGACCTGATCAGCCCCGAAGACCTGGCCCGTGTACGCCTGGAAGTCGCCGAAGAACTGCCGCCAGCGGTGAAAATCGTCGAGGCCAGCAGCGGCCGCCTGCCCCTGGACGTGTTAATTGGCCTGGGCGCCGGCTCCGAGGAGCATATCGACGGGCGCCATAGCCATCACGATCATCACCACGAAGGTGAAGACGATCACGATCACGATCACGATGCGTTCGATTCCATCTCCATCGACTTGCCCCAGGCTGATGAAGCGCTGCTGCTCGACGCCCTGAGCCAATTGGTGGTGCAGCACGGCATCCTGCGGGTCAAAGGCTTCGCCGCGATCCCCAACAAGCCGATGCGCCTGTTGATCCAGGGCGTGGGTACGCGCTTTGACAAGCACTTCGACCGCGCCTGGGGGGCTGACGAAGCACGCATCACGCGTCTGGTGCTGATCGGCCAGGATCTGGACGCAGCAGGCCTGGAAGCGCAATTGCGCGCTGCCCTCAGCGTTTAACCCATGCATCTGCTCAGGACCCAGCCCGGTGGCTTCGTCTCCGATGACAACATCGCCGACCTTGGACAAACCCCCGCCGAGCTGGTGATCCTGTGCAGCGGTGATTCCAGCCTGGCGCTGTTGGCCGAAGCCGCCCAGCAACTGCCCGACGACTACCCGAGCCTGCGCCTGGCCAACCCGATGCAGGTGCAGAATCACGCGTCGGTGGACCTGTATGTGGACGAGGTGTTGCGCCACGCCAAGGTCATCCTGATATCCCTGCATGGCGGCATCGGCTACTGGCGCTACGGTATCCAGCGCCTGGTGGAGTTGGCCGAGCAGGGCGTGCAGTTGATCCTGGTGCCGGGGGATGACCGTCCCGATCCCGAACTTAGCGGCCTGAGCACCGTGGATGCGCAGGCGCGTGACCGCCTGTGGCATTTTCTGCGCCAGGGCGGGCTGGCGAATGCGCTGGATTTCTATCGCTGCCTGGCCAGTAGCTACCTGGGCCGCGATTACCCCTGGGCCGAACCGCAAACCCTGCCGCGCACGGCGATTTATCACCCCCGCATCGCCAATGCGCGCCTCAGTGACTGGCAGGCGGACTGGAGCACCGATTGGCCGGTGGCAGCGGTGCTGTTCTACCGCTCGCACTTGCAGGCGGCCAATACCGCTTTTATCGACGTGTTCTGCCAGCGCTTGCAGGCGGCGGGCCTGAATCCGCTGCCAATGGCGGTGGCCAGTTTGAAGGAGCCCGGCTGCCTGACGGTGGTCGAGGATCTGCTGGATGAGGTGCAGGCGGCGGTGATACTGAACACCACCGGCTTTGCCCAATCCAGCCCGGAAACGCCCCATTTGCGGCCGTTTCGCCGCAATATCCCGGTGATCCAGGCCATCTGCGCCCAGGACAACCAACCCGGTTGGGAAGCCAGCGAACAAGGCCTTGGCCCGCGCGACCTGGCGATGCACATTGCCTTGCCGGAACTGGACGGGCGCATCATCAGCCGCCCGATCAGCTTCAAGGACCTGGCCTGGCGCAGCGAGCGCAGCCAGTCGGACGTGGTGTGCTACCGCGCAGCCCCCGAACGCATGGACTTTGTGGCCGAACTAGCGCGGCGCTGGGTCGAACTTGCCCGGGTGCCGAATGCAGAAAAACGCATCGCCCTGATCCTGGCCAACTACCCGACGCGCGACGGGCGCATCGGTAACGGCGTGGGCCTGGATACGCCGGCTGCGGCCTTGAATATCCTGCTTGCCCTACAAGCCAAGGGTTATCCGCTGCCGCCCACTTTGCCGGACAGCGGCACCGCCTTGATCCACGAGCTGCTTGGCGGTGTGACCAACGACCTCGACAGCCTCGACCTGCGCCCCTGCCATCAAAGCCTGGGGCTGGACGATTACCAGGCGATGTTCAATCGCCTGCCCGAGGCCAACCGCCAGGCTGTGCTGGAACGCTGGGGCACGCCCCATAACGATCCGATGTGCCGCGACGGGCGTATGATGATCGCCGGCCTGCGCCTGGGCCTGACCTTTGTCGGCATCCAGCCGGCGCGGGGTTACCAGGTGGATGCCAGCGCGGTGTACCACGACCCGGACCTGGTGCCGCCCCACGCTTACCTGGCGTTTTATTTCTGGCTGCGCCACACCTACGGCGCCCACGGCGTGATCCACGTGGGCAAGCATGGCAACCTGGAATGGCTGCCGGGCAAAGGCGTCGGGCTGTCGGAGAACTGCTGGCCGGATGCGTTGCTGGGGCCGCTGCCCAATATCTACCCGTTTATCGTCAACGACCCGGGCGAGGGGGCCCAGGCCAAGCGCCGCACCCAGGCGGTGATCATCGATCACTTGATGCCGCCGCTGACCCGCGCCGAGACTTACGGCCCGCTGCGTAACCTGGAACTGTTGGCGGATGAGTATTACGAAGCGCAGTTGCTCGACCCGCGCCGCGCCCTGGAACTGCAAAAGGACATCCTCAAGCTGGTGCGCGAAACCCGCATCGATCAGGAGCTTGCGCTGGATAACGAGGCCGACGCAGCCGTGTGGCTGCCGCGCCTGGACACCTACCTGTGTGACCTGAAGGAATCGCAGATCCGCGACGGCCTGCATATCTTTGGCGAATCGCCCGAGGGGCGCCTGCGTATCGATACCTTGTTGGCCCTGCTGCGCATCCCGCGTGGCGACGGGCGCGGCCCGCAATCAAGCCTGCTGCGCGTGTTGGCCAAGGCCTTCGAGCTGGGCTTTGACCCGCTCGATTGCGCCCTGGCCGAACCCTGGACCGGGCGCCGCCCCGACGTGTTGCAGAAGATCGACGGGCAGTTGTGGCGCACCGCCGGCGATACCCGCGAGCGTCTGGAGCTGTACGCGGCGCGGTTGATCGAACAGGCACTGGAAGGGCCCCTCGAACAGCTTGAGGAGCCCGGCTGGGAAGATGTGAAATCCGTGGTCGAAAGCCTGCGCATCGTCGTCGCACCGCGCCTGGATGCCTGCGGCCCGGCGGAAATGCGTGGCTTGCTGGATGCCTTGGACGGTCGTTTCGTACCGGCGGGGCCTAGCGGCGCACCGAGCCGTGGGCGCCTCGATGTGCTGCCGACCGGGCGTAACTTCTTCACCGTCGATGTGCGTAACCTGCCCACCACCACTGCCTGGCGTATCGGCTTCCAGTCCGCCAACCTGATGCTTGAGCGGCACCTGCAGGACCATGGTGACCATTTGCGCCAGCTCGGGCTTTCGGTGTGGGGCACCGCGACCATGCGCACCGGCGGTGACGACATCGCCCAGGCCATGGCGTTGATGGGCGTGCGGCCGGTATGGGCCACGGGCAGCCAGCGTGTCGATGACTTTGAAATCCTGCCCATCAGCTTGCTCGACCGCCCGCGAGTTGACGTTACGTTGCGGGTGTCCGGGTTCTTCCGCGATGCCTTCGCCAACCTGATCCGCTTGTTCGATGCTGCGGTGCAGGCGGTCGCGGCGCTGGATGAACCGGACGACCTAAACCCCCTGGCGGCTAAGGTGCGCAGCGAGCGTGAGGCGCTGTGCAAGTCTGGCCTGGATGAAGAGGCTGCGGCCAGGCAGGCCGGCTGGCGCATTTTCGGGGCTAAGCCCGGTGCCTATGGCGCGGGCGTGCAGGGCGCCATTGACGCTCGCCTGTGGCAAAGCCGCGCAGACCTGGCCGAGGTCTACCTCAATTGGGGTGGCTACGCCTATGGTGGCTCTGATGAAGGCACTGCGGCCCGTGAACAGTTCGCCCAGCGCCTGAGCCAGGTGCAGGCCGTGTTGCAGAACCAGGACAACCGCGAGCACGACTTGCTCGACTCCAATGACTACTACCAATTCCAGGGCGGCATGCTCGCGGCCGTGGAAACCCTCAGTGGCAGCAAGGCTGCCAGCTATCATGGCGATCACAGCCAGCCGGACCTGCCGAAGATCCGCACGCTGAAGGAAGAGCTGAACCGGGTGATCCGCTCCCGCGCGGCCAATCCCAAGTGGATCGAAGGGGTCAAGCGCCACGGCTACAAAGGCGCGTTCGAGATGGCGGCAACGGTGGACAATCTGTTTGCCTTTGACGCCACTACTGCGCTGATCGACGATCACCAATATGCAATGCTGGCCGATGCCTACCTGCTCGACCCCGACACCCGGGCGTTTGTGCAACAGCACAACCCCGACGCCCTGCGCGACATGACCGAACGCATGCTGGAAGCCCAGCAGCGTGGCATGTGGCAGGAACCGGGGGCCTACCGCGAGGCATTGGAAAACCTGTTGCTGGACATAGAAGAAGACAGTTGATGACTGACATCCCCCATTTCCCACTGTCGGCAGTGGTCGGCGCCGACGACCTGAAGCTTGCCCTGTGCCTGACCGCCATCGACCCGAAGATCGGTGGCGTGCTGATCGAAGGCCCGCGCGGCATGGCCAAGTCCACCCTGGCCCGTGGCTTGGCGGACCTGTTGGCCAGCGGGCAGTTCGTCACCTTGCCGTTGGGCGCCACCGAAGAGCGTTTGGTCGGCACCCTGGACTTGGATGCGGCGCTGAGCGAAGGCCGTGCGCAGTTTTCCCCGGGCGTGCTGGCCAAGGCTGACGGCGGCGTGTTGTACGTGGATGAAGTCAACCTGCTGCCCGATCACCTGGTGGACTTGTTGCTCGACGTCGCCGCCAGTGGCACCAATCTGATCGAGCGCGATGGCATCTCCCACCGGCACTCGGCGCGTTTTGTGCTGATCGGCACGATGAACCCGGAAGAGGGCGAGTTGCGCCCGCAGTTGCTGGATCGGTTTGGTTTCAACGTGGCATTGAGCGGGCAGACTTTGCCGACCGAGCGCGGGCAGATCATTCGCCGGCGCCTGGATTTCGATAGCGACCCTGGGGCGTTCTGCGCGCAGTGGGCTGACCAGCAAGCGGCGCTGCGTGCGCGTTGCACCGAGGCCCGTGCACGCCTGGAAAGCATCGCCCTGGATGACCAGGCCCTGGCGCAGATTACCGAGCGCTGCTTTGCCGCCGGTGTCGACGGCCTGCGTGCCGATCTGGTGTGGTTGCGCGGCGCGCGGGCCCATGCGGCGTGGCGCGGGGCTGCGGCCATCGCCGAAGAGGATATAGAGGCCGTTGCCGAATTTGCCCTGCGCCATCGTCGCCAGGAGCAAGCACCGCCTGCAGGCAGGTCCGATCAGGGCCAGGCGCCCCAGCCTTCAGATAGCGCGTCCGGCCAGGGCCAATGGGGCAACATGCCCGCACCCGCATTGCCCACGGGTGCTCGCCGAGAAGTGCCTAGCTGGCCAAAAAAGCCCTAGGCATCCGCCCCCGACCTGATACGGGGGCGGATGCCCGTCCCAAAGCAGGGCGACTGGACAGGGGCCGCCAGGGCAAGGCGCGCAGCGCGCAGCAGGGCTCGGTCAACTGGCCGGGTACCTTGCTGGGAGGGCGGCCGCAATCCCGTGAAGACTTGCGCTACCACCTGCGCAGCCGCTCGGCCCATGAACTGTGGCTGGTAATTGTCGATGCGTCAGCGTCCACTCGGCGGCACCAGGCCTTGAGCGATGCCAAGGGCTTGCTCGCGCAGGTGTTCGACGACGCCTATCGGCAGCGGGCGCGCATGGCGCTGCTGACGGCCAGCGGGCAGGTGCCGAACTGGCAGGTCCAAGGCTTGAAAGCGGCGAAAGGCCTGGGGCGTTGGTTGGATGGGCTGGGCGCGGGCGGTGGTACGCCGCTGCTGGCGGCGTTGACCGAGGCTGGGCATTGGCTGGCGGCGCGGCGCAAGCGGTATCCGGCTGAGCAGCAGCGGTTGCTGGTGATTACCGATGGCCGGCTCAAAGATATCGGTCACTTGCCGGTGCTGGATTGCCTGGGGCTGTTGGTGGATATCGAACGTGGGCCGATCCGGCTGGGGCGGGCGCGGGAGCTGGCCGCCGGGTTGCAGGTGGATTATCGGCATATTGATAGCCTGTAGCGCTGCTGCTACCGCTATCGCGAGCAAGCCAGCTCCCACAGTTGACCGAGTACGTCCTTTGGAATGCGCCTGAATGTGGGAGCTGGCTTGCCTGCGATAAGGCCCTCAAACCCACCGCAAAACTATCAGCTAGCCCCCGGTACATTCGGCCAAAGATCCGCCACCAGAAACAGCCGCTCCGCTTCCTGCCAATCCCCGCCGTTGTGCATCATGCGCACCAACAATTGCGCCGGCGCCATCGGATCAAGGTCGGCCAGCCAGCGCTGCATCTGCTCCTCACTCCAGATTTTCCCTGCCGGGTAATGCGCCGGCGCGAGCCAGGCATGGCGGGGCAGGGGTTGCCAGCGGCCCGGCGGGCTGGCATTGATAAAAGCCAGCCAATCGCGCTGATGCAACCAGCTCCCACGCAAATGCTGTGGATGGGCACCGAGGGGCGGTTCGGCCTCGCCGGGCCAGGGGTACAGCAGGTAGCCGCCGAGCCACAGATGGGCGGTGAAATCCCTAATATCCAGGGCCGCCAGCATCTGCCGGCTTTGCGCGCTCCCCGAGATGGGCAGTTGATGGTCGGCCAGATGGGCCAGCTTGCGGTCCAGGCGATCGTGACAACCGGGGCCCAGCCATTGCGCGGTATCACGGCCGTCGCCCTCTTGCGGGCCCAGGTAGAGCTTGATCGCCAGTTCCAGATGATGCACCCCGTCACGGTCGCGCAGCAGCATGTCCAGTTCCCCCAGGGTATGGCCGGCCTGGCGGATAGGCAGGTTTGCCGCGAGCAATTCCACGCCGGGCGCGTGTTGCACGGCAAATTGCCACAGGCGTTCGTAATACAGGCCCAGGCGCCGGGTACGTGCCAGGCTCAGCCAGTGCAGCAGGGGGCTGCTGTCCTGGTCCAGTTGCCGCAGCCATTGTTCCAGTGCCGCGGGTTGCTGCACCCAATCGCTGCCGGCCAGGGGATGGCGTTGCGGCCAGGGTGTTTGTTCCAGCATCGGCGGGGCGAGGATCACCCACGCCAGGTCCCGCACTTCGGGATGACGCAATTGACGGGGCAGGTACTGCAGGTCGGGAAACGGATTCATGGTCCGAGCATAGCTGTTTCCTACTCGCTGCGGGACCGTGGCGGGTGTTGAGAACCGTTGTCGTCTGGGCCCCGTGGCGACAAAGGATTTTGTCTAATGCGGCCTTTCGCCCATAATCGTTCTTTTTGCCAGACCCAAACCCTGCAGGAGCCCCATGGAGCAATTTCGCAATATCGGCATCATCGGTCGCCTGGGCAGTACCCAGGTTCTGGACACGGTCCGCCGGCTGAAAAAGTTTCTGCTTGAGCGCCACCTGCATGTGATCCTCGAAGACACCATCGCCGAGATTCTGCCGGGCCACGGCCTGCAGACCTCATCGCGCAAAATGCTCGGTGAAGTCTGCGACATGGTGATCGTGGTCGGCGGCGACGGCAGCCTGCTGGGCGCCGCCCGGGCCCTGGCGCGGCATAACGTGCCGGTGCTGGGGATCAACCGGGGCAGCCTGGGGTTCCTCACCGATATCCGCCCTGACGACCTGGAAGTCGAAGTGGCCAAGGTGCTGGACGGCCATTACCTGGTAGAAAACCGCTTCCTGCTGCAAGCCGAAGTGCGCCGCCATGGCGAAGCCATCGGCCAGGGCGATGCCCTCAACGATGTGGTGCTGCACCCCGGCAAGTCGACGCGGATGATCGAGTTCGAGCTGTACATCGACGGCCAGTTCGTTTGCAGCCAGAAGGCCGACGGCCTGATCGTCGCCACGCCCACAGGTTCCACGGCCTATGCGCTGTCAGCCGGCGGGCCGATCATGCATCCCAAGCTCGATGCCATTGTGATCGTGCCGATGTACCCCCATATGTTGTCGAGCCGGCCGATTGTGGTCGATGGCAACAGTGAGCTGAAAATCGTGGTCTCCAAAGACATGCAGATCTACCCGCAAGTCTCCTGTGACGGGCAGAACCACTTTACCTGCGCCCCCGGTGACACCATCACCGTGAGCAAAAAAGCGCAGAAGCTGCGGTTGATCCACCCGCTGGATCACAACTACTACGAAGTGTGCCGCACCAAGCTGGGCTGGGGCAGCCGCTTGGGGGGTGGAGGCGACTGATGCTCGATCCCGCGCGTAGCTACGACCTGATTGGTGACGTGCACGGTTGCGCTCATACCCTTGAGCACCTGCTCGACCAGATGGGTTACCACAAGCAGGGCGGCACCTGGCGCCATCCCTCCCGCATGGCGGTGTTCCTGGGCGATATCATCGACCGTGGCCCGCGCATCCGCGAGGCACTGCATATCGTCCACGACATGGCCGAAGCCGGCCAGGCGCTGTGCATCATGGGCAACCATGAGTTCAACGCCCTGGGCTGGAGCACCCTGGCGCCGCCCGGCAGTGGCAAGCAGTACGTGCGTGAACATTCGCCACGCCACGCGCGGCTGATCCACGAGACCCTGACCCAGTTTGAACACCACCCCGGCGACTGGCATGACTTCCTCGGCTGGTTCTACGACATGCCGTTGTTTGTCGATGCCGGGCGTTTTCGCGTGGTGCACGCCTGCTGGGATGCGGGGCTGATCGAACCGCTGCGCGGGCAGTTCCCCGACGGCTGTATCGACGAGCATTTCCTGCAGGCGGCGGCGGTGCCGGGCAGCTTTGCCTGCAATGCCTTCGATCGCCTGCTGCGCGGCACCGATATGCGCCTGCCGGACGGCCTGACGCTGACCGGTGGCGATGGCCTGACCCGTTCGTTCTTTCGCACCAAGTTCTGGGAAGACGACCCGAAGACCTACGGCGATATTGTGTTCCAGCCCGATGCCTTGCCCGACCCGGTGGCCCGTACGCCGTTGTCCTCGACCGAGAAAAACTCCCTGCTGCGCTATGGGGTGGATGAGCCGCTGCTGTTTGTCGGCCACTACTGGCGCAGTGGCAAACCGGCGCCGATCCGCCCGAACCTGGCCTGCCTGGACTACAGCGCAGTGCTCTATGGCAAGCTGGTGGCGTATCGCCTGGATCAGGAAACCTGCCTGGACCCCAACAAGTTCGTATGGGTCGATGTCGAGCGCCCTGAGGTGATTCATGAGTAACGTGGCCGTTTTACGCTTGCCGCTGACGGTTGACCTGGCTGGATTCGTCAAACTGTTGCAGCGCATGCAGGTGCCCCATCGCGTCAGCGAAGAGGCCGGCGAGCAGGTGCTCTGGGTGCCGGACGCGATCAGCGAAGACGTGCGCAGCCTGTATCAACGTTTCCCTGCCGGCGATCCGCACCAGCAGCTGGATATTCCCCAGGAACCGGTAGCCAAGCGCGCCGGTTTTCTCCAGCAGTTGCGCCACAGCCCACTGACCGCGGGTGTGTTGCTGCTGAGCCTGATCGTCGGTGCGGTCACGATGCTTGGCGACAACCTGCAAGCCATGAGCTGGCTGACGTTCCTGAATTTCCACGTGGCCGGTGAATACCTGTACTTCACGCCCCTGGCCGACAGCCTGGCGGCGGGGCAGTGGTGGCGGTTGGTGACGCCGATGCTGATCCATTTCGGCATCCTCCACCTGGCGATGAATGGCATGTGGTACTGGGAACTGGGGCGGCGGATCGAGGCGCGCCAAGGCAGTATCAACCTGCTGGGCCTGACGTTGCTGTTCAGCCTGGCCTCCAACTACGCGCAATACACCTTTGGCGGCCCGGGCCTGTTCGGCGGCTTGTCTGGCGTGTTGTACGGCTTGCTCGGCCATTGCTGGATCTACCAGATGCTCGCGCCCAACCCGGCGTATCGCCTGCCGCGTGGCGTGCTGGTGATGATGCTGGTGTGGCTGGTGCTGTGCCTGTCGGGCCTGGTCTCGATGATCGGCTTCGGCGAAATCGCCAATGCGGCCCATGTCGGCGGCCTGGTGGCGGGTTGCATCACCGGTTTGCTCGGCGGGTTGTACAGCCGCCATAAACGTAACGCTTGAATCTCTGCCCATTATTTAAAGGAAGAGTCTTATGTCCTCTTTTGCTGAAATGATCGAAAACATCACCCCGGATATCTACCAGAGCCTCAAGCTCGCCGTGGAAATCGGCAAATGGTCCGATGGCCGCAAGCTCACCGCCGAACAGCGTGAGCTGTCGTTGCAGGCGATGATCGCCTGGGAGCTGCAAAACCTGCCGGAAGACCAGCGCACCGGCTACATGGGCCCGCAGGAATGCCAATCGAAGTCGACCCCGGTGGAAAACATACTGTTCAAGTCGGATGCCATCCATTGATTGAGATTGGCCGTGGTGCAGTCAGCAAGATGTCGGCGCAACTGGGTTCGCCGACCGTTCAATACGCTTTTCGTCTGGGCGACACCGAGGTGCCGGTCAATCCGTTGATTGGCACTCATGTGCGCCTGGAATACCTCGGTGCGATCCACTGCACCCACTGCGGGCGCAAGACCAAGACCAGCTTCAGCCAGGGCTATTGCTACCCGTGCATGACCAAGCTGGCCCAGTGCGACCTGTGCATCATGAGCCCCGAGCGCTGCCATTTCGATGCCGGCACCTGCCGCGATCCGGCCTGGGGCGAAAAATTCTGCATGACCGACCATGTGGTGTACCTGGCGAACTCGTCGGGGATCAAGGTCGGCATTACCCGCGCCACCCAACTGCCCACGCGTTGGCTGGACCAGGGCGCGAGCCAGGCATTGCCGATCATGCGCGTGGCCACGCGCCAGCAATCGGGCTTTGTCGAAGATGTGCTGCGCAGCCAGGTCGCCGACAAGACCAACTGGCGCGCCTTGCTCAAGGGTGACGCGGCAGCGGTAGACCTTGCGCAGGTACGCGACGAGCTGTTCGTCTCCTGCGCCGACGGCCTGCTGCAATTGCAGGAACGCTTCGGCCTGCAGGCCATCCAACCGGTAACCGATATCGAGCCCCTCGAAATCCGCTACCCGGTGGAGCAATATCCAACCAAGATCGTCAGCTTCAACCTGGATAAGAACCCGATTGCCGAAGGCACGCTGTTGGGGATCAAGGGCCAATACCTGATCTTCGATACCGGCGTTATCAATATTCGTAAATACACGGCTTACCAGCTCGCCGTGCATCAGTAGAAGGATTTCACGCATGCGCACCGAACAACCGAAGATGATTTACCTGAAGGACTATCAGGCGCCCGAGTACCTGATCGACGAGACCCACCTGACCTTCGAGTTGTTCGAGGACCATAGCCTGGTCCACGCGCAGCTGGTGATGCGCCGCAATCCCGAGCGCGGCACCGGCCTGCCGCCGCTGGTACTCGATGGCCAGCAGTTGGAACTGCTGAGCGTGGCCCTGGGTGACCAGGAACTGAGCGCCGCCGACTACCAGTTGAGCGACAGCCATCTGACGTTGCAACCGACCAGCGAGCGCTTCACGGTCGACACCAGCGTGCGCATCCACCCGCAAACCAACACCGCCCTGGAAGGCTTGTACAAGTCCGGCGGCATGTTCTGCACCCAGTGCGAGGCCGAAGGTTTTCGCAAGATCACCTACTACCTGGACCGCCCGGACGTGATGAGCACGTTCACCACCACCGTGATCGCCGAGCAACACAGCTATCCGGTGTTGCTGTCCAATGGCAACCCGATTGCCAGCGGCCCCGGCGAAGACGGCCGGCACTGGGCGACCTGGGAAGACCCGTTCAAGAAACCGGCCTACCTGTTCGCCCTGGTGGCCGGCGACCTGTGGTGCGTCGAAGACACCTTCACCACCATGAGCCAGCGCACCGTCGCACTGCGCATCTATGTCGAGCCGGAAAACATCGACAAGTGCCAGCACGCCATGAACAGCCTGAAGAAGTCCATGCGCTGGGATGAAGAGGTCTACGGTCGCGAATACGACCTGGATATCTTCATGATCGTCGCGGTCAACGATTTCAACATGGGCGCCATGGAAAACAAGGGCCTGAACATCTTCAACTCCAGCGCCGTGCTGGCCCGCGCCGAAACCGCGACCGACGCCGCGCACCAGCGGGTAGAAGCCATCGTCGCCCACGAATACTTCCACAACTGGTCGGGCAACCGCGTGACCTGCCGCGACTGGTTCCAGCTGTCGCTCAAGGAAGGTTTCACGGTGTTCCGCGATTCGCACTTCTCTGCGGATATGAACTCGGCCACCGTCAAGCGTATCCAGGATGTGGCCTACCTGCGCACTCACCAATTCGCTGAAGATGCAGGGCCGATGGCCCACGCCGTGCGCCCGGACAGCTTTATCGAGATTTCCAACTTCTACACCCTGACCGTGTACGAAAAGGGTTCGGAAGTAGTCGGCATGATCCACACCTTGCTCGGTGCCGAGGGTTTCCGCAAAGGCAGCGACCTGTACTTTGAGCGCCACGACGGCCAGGCCGTGACCTGCGACGACTTCATCAAGGCCATGGAAGATGCCAACGGCGCCGACCTGACCCAGTTCAAGCGCTGGTACAGCCAGGCCGGCACCCCACGCCTGGTGGTGAGCGAGTCCTACGACGCTGGCGCCAAAACCTACAGCCTGACCTTGCGCCAAAGCTGCCCGCAAACCCCGGACAACGTGGAAAAACTGCCGTTCGTGATTCCCGTGGCCCTGGGCCTGCTGGATGCCAAGGGCGTCGACCTACCGTTGCGTCTGGCCGGTGAAGCCGCTGCGCAGGGCACCTCGCGGGTATTGTCGGTGACTGAAGCCGAGCAGACGTTCACCTTCGTCGATATCGCCGAACAGCCGTTGCCGTCACTGTTGCGCGGCTTCTCGGCGCCGGTGAAGCTGAGCTTCCCCTACAGCCGTGACCAGTTGATGTTCCTGATGCAGCACGACAGTGACGGTTTCAATCGCTGGGAGGCGGGCCAGCAACTGGCGGTGCAGGTGTTGCAGGACCTGATCGGCCAACACCAGCAGGGCCGGGCCCTGGTGCTCGATCAACGGTTGGTCAACGCACTGCGTAGCGTGTTGAGCGATGAAAGCCTGGACCAGGCCATGGTCGCGGAAATGTTGTCGTTGCCGGGCGAGGCCTACCTGACCGAAATCAGCGAAGTGGCTGACGTCGACGCGATCCACGCCGCCCGCGAGTTTGCGCGCCAGCAGTTGGCCGACCAGCTGTTCGAAGGCTTGTGGCTGCGCTACGAGGCCAACCGCGACCTGTCGCGCAACACGCCTTACGTGGCCTCGGCAGAGCACTTCGCGCGCCGCGCCCTGCAGAACATCGCGCTGTCGTACTTGATGCTCAGCGGCAAGCCAGAAGTGCTGGCCGCAACCCTGGAGCAGTTCGACGCGTGTGACAACATGACCGAACGCCTGACGGCACTGGCGGTGCTGGTCAACTCGCCGTTCGACGCCGAGAAGGCCAAGGCCCTGCAAGTGTTTGCCGAGAACTTCAAGGACAACCCGCTGGTCATGGACCAATGGTTCAGCGTCCAGGCCGGCAGCGTGTTGCCGGGCGGGCTCGCGCGGGTCAAGGCGCTGATGCAGCACCCGGCGTTCAATATCAAGAACCCGAACAAGGTGCGCGCGCTGGTCGGCGCCTTCGCCGGGCAGAACCTGATCAACTTCCACGCGGCCGATGGCTCGGGCTATCGCTTCCTGGCGGACCTGGTCATCGAGCTGAATGCCTTCAACCCGCAGATTGCCTCGCGGCAGTTGGCGCCGTTGACCCGCTGGCGCAAATACGACAGCGCCCGCCAGGCGCTGATGAGGGCGGAACTGGAGCGCATCCGCGGTTCGGGCGAGCTGTCCAGCGATGTGTTCGAGGTGGTCAGTAAAAGCCTCGCATGACGCCTGACTCACCGCTGGCTGCCTACCAACAGGCCCTGGCCGATGGTTTTGTGGTTGACGACGCGCAACGCCGAGCGGTTGAGGCGTTGCAGGCCTGCCATGCGGCGTTGCACCAAGCCGCCGACGCACCGGTCACCGGGGTTTATCTGTGGGGGCCGGTGGGGCGGGGCAAGACCTGGCTGATGGATCAGTTCCACCAGAGCCTGCGGGTGCCTGCGCGACGCCAGCACTTTCATCACTTCATGGGCTGGGTCCATCAACGCCTGTTCCAATTGACCGGCACCCCGGACCCGTTGCAGGCGCTGGCCCGCGAGTTGAGTCGCGAGGTGCGGGTACTGTGTTTCGACGAACTGTTCGTCAATGACATTGGCGACGCAATCATCCTCGGGCGCCTGTTCCAGGTAATGTTCGACGAAGGGGTGGTGATGGTCTGCACGTCCAACCAGCCGCCAGGGCAGTTGTACGCCGATGGGTTCAACCGCGAGCGCTTCGTGCCGGCTATCGAGGCGATCCAGGCGCATATGCAGGTGGTGGCGGTTGATGGCAGTGAAGATCACCGTTTGCATCCGGGCACGGCCGTGCAGCGCTATTGGGTGGATCAACCCGAGGCGTTGGCCAGGGTCTTTGAGGATTTGAGCAAAGGCCAGGCCTTAAGCAGTGCACCAGTGAACGTGGGCTCGCGTGTGATTGCCACGGTGCGGTCCAGCGAAAACATCCTGTGGTGCCGCTACGCTGACCTGTGCGAGCAACCGTTGGCAGCCATGGATTTCATGCTGTTGTGTGATCGCTATCGTGCCATTTTACTGGGCGAAGTCCCCGGCTTGAGCGCCTCGACACGCCCTGGACGGATTGCCCGTGGTACCGAGGATGGCGCCCAGCGCGTGGAGGCGGGCGACCGTGAGTTGCCGGCGCTGTCGGTGCACGACGACAGCGTGCGGCGGTTTATCGCCCTGGTCGATGAGTGCTACGACCGCAAGGTGGCGCTGTACATCGAAGCCAAGGTGCCCTTGGCTGAGCTATACACCGAGGGTTACCTGGAATTTGCATTCCGCCGCACCCTCAGTCGTTTGCAAGAGATGCAGTTGCAACGTTTTGGTCGGTGATGGCTATTTGCCCATGCTCACTGGCGTTTACTTGTTGGCTTTTTCCCGCGCCAACTTGTAGTTAATCTCCTTCATCTAACGCCTACACCGCGCTTACAATCGAGCTTTTGCGGGGAGCTCATCCCTGCCGGGCAGTTATCGAGGAAGGAAATGGAAGCCGCAGAAATACTGGTACTGCAAGCCAGCTACAGCAACCCCGTGCACGCCGAGGCCCTTGGCCTGTTGCTCAACCACTATGCACAAGACCCCATGGGCGGCGGCCACGCCTTGTCCGCCGACCTGCTGCAACAGTTGCCGGCGGAACTGGCCAAGCGCCCCCATGCGTTCAGCGTGCTGGCCTTTGTCGGCGGGGAGCCGGCCGGGTTGGTGAACTGTTTCGAGGGGTTCTCGACCTTTGCCTGCCGGCCGCTGGTCAACGTGCATGACGTGGTCGTCAAGGAAGCATTCCGGGGGCTGGGCCTGAGCCAGAAAATGTTGCAAAAGGTCGAGGAAATCGCCCGCCAGCGTGGTTGCTGCAAGATCACCCTGGAAGTGTTGGAAGGTAATGCCGTGGCACAGGCGTCGTACCGCAAGTTTGGGTTCGACGACTCAATCTTCGACCCGGCCCATGGCCGCATGCTGTTCTGGAGCAAGGTCCTCTAACGGATCATTCCCACGCTCTGCGTGGGAATGATCGGGGGTGGGGTTAGCTCTTGGGTTGCTCGGCGTCCCGCGCCTGTTCGGCCGATCCGGATTCAGTGCCCTTGGCATCGGCAGCCGCGGTCTGTTCGGCATCGCCGTGGATTTGCTTCTGGACGAAGCTGAAGTTGTTGAAGTGCTCCTTCACGCGTTCCCCGCCGCCTTCAGCGAAGGCCGCAGCCGAGGTCAGGCCCAACAGGCCGGTGAGCATCAAGATGGAAAGTTTCATCGCATGTATTCCCATTAAAAGTGACCGGTATCTGCACCGTCCCTGATCAGATTTATGGGAATAGTTTGTAGGACGCTTATTAAGTGCGGGTTAACGTCACGCCCCTCCAGAGTTAACGTGAGGGGCGGGGTCGTTTACTTCAGCACCACATTCTGGGTGCCGGTATTGGCCTTGGGCTTGATCAGACTGAAGTCGATCAAGGCCTTCTGCGGACGCTGGTAGGGATCGCCAATCAGCAACGGCCGTGGCTTGAAGCTATCACTGACCAGGCTGCGGCTGCGGTCCAGTTCGTCGAAGCTCAAGCCGGCCAGGTCAGCCCAGGTGTGAATCAACTGCGAACTGCTGTACGGCCGTTGCACATCACCCTGCATATTCCAGTCGTGGGTGGCGCGCCACTTCGGCGAGGCCCAGGTCATGAAGGGGATGGTGTACATCGGCGCCGTCGGCTTGCCCTCGTTGCGGCCCAGGGTGTCGTGGCCTGCCGAGTCGAACACATCCTCGCCGTGGTCGGACAGGTACAGCAGGAACCCATTGGGGTCGGTCTTGGCGTAATCCTTGATCAGGCTCGACACCACGAAGTCGTTGTAGCGCACCGCATTGTCATAGCTGTTGTAGGTCGGCAACTGGTCGTCACGCACGCCGTCCGGCACGCCCTGGCGGTCGGTAAAAGTGTCGAAGCTTGGCGGGTAGCGGTACTGGTAGCTCATGTGGGTGCCCAGCAGGTGAACCACGATCAGCTTGCGCTCGGCCTTGTCGGCGAGGGCCTTGGAGAACGGCTCCAGCACGTCGCCATCGTACTGGCGGGCGTTCTGGTTGCGGTTGTTGTTGAGGTACACCTGCTCGTCGGCCTGCTCGGAGAACGTCGTGAGCATGGTGTTGCGCTTGGTCATGGTCTGCTGGTTGGTGATCCAGAAAGTCTTGTAGCCGGCCTGTTTCATCATGCTGACGATGGATGGGGTCTTGAGGTACAGGTCTGGATGCTCTTCGTCGGCAAAGGTCAGCACCTGTTGCAGCGCCTCGATGGTATAGGGGCGCGGGGTGATGACGTTGTCGAACACGTCCAGTTGGTCACGCAGCTTGTCCAGCTCCGGCGTGGTCTTGCGGGGATAGCCGTAGAGGCTCATGCGCTGGCGGTTGGTGGACTCGCCGATCACCAACACAAGCGTCGACGGTTGACCGGCCATGCTGTCCTTGAAGTTGCTCAGGGGCGGGATCTTGCTGACGTTGTCGAGCATGCCCTGCATGTTGTTCAACTGCTGGGTGTAGCGACGATAGGCGACGATCATCTGCCATGGCACTGCAGGTTCGACACGGGTTTCGAAACCATCGATGGCCCGCTCCAGGGTGTCGTTGGTAGCGATCTGCTTGGCCAGCGGATAACCGACGATCGCCAGCACTATGGCGGTGGCTGCGACCATCGCCCGGCCCCGGGGCAGGTAGACCGGGCGTATGCGGGTCCAGAGGAAGATGGCCAGGGCGGTGTGCGCAATGAAGGCCAGTACGATCCACCAGGCAAAATACTGGGTGGCGTACTCGCCGGCTTCAGAGATGTTCGACTCGAACATGATGAAGATGACGCTCTGGGAAAATTCCTGCTGGTAAATAAAGAAATAGCCCAGGCTGGCCATGGAACAGGCCCACAACACAACACCGATCAAGCCGGCCAGCAGCCGGGCGCGACGTGGGAATAGCAGCATGGGTGCCAACCACAGCGCGCTCATGAAGAACGCCTGGCGGAAGCCACTGAAACCGGAGGTGCCGGTCAGTTGGATCAGCAGTTGGGTAATGCCTGAGAAATACCAGAAAAACAGGAACATCCAGCCAAAACCTGCCCAATCAAACCCTTTTGCAGACTTCGTGCTGCGTTTGAACATCGCCATGCAGCGCTCCAACCCAATAATTACCACCGCCCATGCGTGAGGCGGCGTTCTGGCGGAGGATTATCGGGAAGGGCTGGTGAAAACTTCGTGAGTTGGATCTGAGGGAACGATCCTTTAAGGCGCCGGCAGGCCAGCGCCTACAAGGGCTCAGCAACTGATGGCTTGATTCGCGAGCTGGGCCTGCAACTGCGCGCGCAGACGGATGACTTCCTGTTGCAACTGTTCACGCTCGTCTTTCAACTGGCGCAACTCGTCGCGGCGGACGGTGACGTAGAGGGTCTGTGGCGGGCGTGTCATCTGTGCAGTGCGCATTGCTTACCTCGCAAATAGCCGGTGTGTCGCGGTGCCAGAGCGCTTGAGTCGAGGCCCTCGGCAGGAGTCAGGGGGCGATTCTGATTTCTTTTTCAGCTCAATGGAACTTTTTTATTTTTCAGGGTCGTTGTGACTTTTCAGGCGGTGATGGTGAAACGATGGCCTCTTTTTCTGATGAAACTAGTGCGATTGGCGCCGGACTAATTCGTCATTGCGCTATAAACTGTGTCACACATTTTTTTATTTGTAGTTGGGAGCATCAATACATGCAACTGGGGATTATTGGACTAGGCCGCATGGGCGGGAATATTGCGCGCCGCTTGATGCTCAATGGGCATACCACCGTGGTCTACGACCGCAATGAAGCATTCGTCAAAGGCTTGAGTGAAGAGGGCGCGACCGGCGTTGCCGATCTGGCCGCCCTGGTGGCCGGCCTGCAAAAGCCGCGGGCCGTCTGGGTCATGTTGCCGGCGGGCGAACCCACTGAAACCACGATCAACGACCTGAGCCAATTGATGGAGCCCGGCGATGTCATCATCGACGGCGGCAACACCTTCTACAAGGATGACGTGCGTCGCGGCAAGGCCCTGGCGCAAAAGGGCCTGCACTACATCGACGTCGGCACTTCCGGTGGCGTGTGGGGCCTGGAGCGTGGCTACTGCATGATGATTGGTGGCGACGCCGAGACCGTCAAGCACCTGGATCCGATCTTCGCCACCCTGGCCCCGGGCCTGGGCGACATCCCGCGCACCAAGGACCGTACCGCCACCGACGACCGTGCCGAGCGTGGCTATATCCACGCCGGCCTAGCCGGTTCCGGGCACTTCGTGAAGATGATCCACAACGGCATCGAGTACGGAATGATGCAGGCGTTTGCCGAAGGTTTTGACATTCTCAAGACCAAGAACTCGGAAAACCTGCCGCCAGAACAGCGTTTTGACCTGAACGTGGCCGATATCGCCGAAGTCTGGCGCCGTGGCAGCGTCGTATCCTCCTGGTTGCTGGACCTGACGGCCGATGCCCTGGCGACCGACCCCAAGCTCGACGGTTACTCCGGTTCCGTGGCCGACAGCGGCGAAGGGCGCTGGACCATCGAAGCGGCCATGGAGCAATCGGTACCGGTACCGGTGCTGTCCAACTCGTTGTTCGCCCGGTTCCGTTCGCGCCAGCAAAGCACCTACGGTGACAAGCTGCTGTCGGCCATGCGCTTTGGCTTCGGCGGCCATGTGGAGACTTCCAAAAAATGACGGCCAACGGCAAGAAACCCAAGGCCGAACCCGCTCCACCCACTACCTTGTTCCTGTTCGGCGCCCATGGCGACCTGGTCAAGCGCCTGCTGATGCCGGCGCTGTACAACCTCAGTCGCGATGGCCTGCTGGGCGAGGGCCTGCGGATTGTCGGGGTGGATCACAACGCTATCAGCGATGCCGACTTCGCCAAGAAACTCGAAGACTTCATCCGCACCGAAGCCGCGAGCAAGGTCAAGGGCAATGCCGAACATGCACTGGACCCACAATTGTGGGCCCAGTTGGCCAAGGGCATCAGCTACGTGCAGGGCGATTTCCTGGACGACGGCACCTATGCCGACATCGCCAGCAAAATCGCCGGCAGCGGCACTGGCAACGCGGTGTTCTACCTGGCCACCGCGCCGCGCTTCTTCAGTGAAGTGGTGCAGCGCCTGGGCCGGGCCAACCTGCTGGAGGAAAGCCCCGAGGCTTTCCGCCGCGTGGTGATCGAAAAGCCGTTCGGCTCCGACCTGGCCACCGCCGAGGCGCTGAACGCCTGCCTGCTCAAGGTCATGAGCGAAAAGCAGATCTATCGCATTGACCATTACCTGGGCAAGGAAACGGTACAGAACATCCTGATCAGCCGTTTTTCCAACGTGCTGTTCGAAGCGTTCTGGAACAACCACTACATTGACCACGTGCAGATCACCGCTGCCGAAACGGTCGGCGTGGAAACCCGGGGCAGTTTCTTCGAGAACACGGGCACCCTGCGCGATATGGTGCCCAACCACCTGTTTCAGCTGTTGGCAATGATTGCCATGGAGCCACCGGCCGCCTTTGGCGCCGACGCGGTACGCGGCGAGAAGGCCAAGGTGATTGGCGCGGTGCGCCCCTGGTCCCTGGAGGATGCACGGGCCAACTCGGTACGCGGCCAGTACACGGCGGGCGAGATCGGCGGCAAGGCGCTGCCTGGCTATCGGCAAGAGGCCAATGTGGCGCCGGACAGTAGCACCGAGACCTTCGTGGCCCTCAAGGTGATGATCGATAACTGGCGTTGGGTCGGCGTGCCGTTCTACCTGCGCACCGGCAAGCGCATGAGCGTGCGCGACACCGAAATCGTCATCTGCTTCAAGCCGGCGCCCTATGCGCAGTTTCGCGACACCGACGTCGACGAACTCAAGCCGACCTACTTGAAGATCCAGATCCAGCCCAATGAAGGCATGTGGTTCGACCTGCTGGCGAAAAAGCCCGGGCCGACCCTGGACATGGCCAACATCCAACTGGGCTTTGCCTACAAGGATTTCTTCGAGATGCAGCCGTCCACCGGCTACGAAACCCTGATCTACGACTGCCTGACCGGTGACCAGACGCTGTTCCAGCGCGCGGACAACATCGAAAACGGCTGGCGTGCGGTGCAGCCGTTTCTCGATGCATGGCAGGAAGACGACGGGATCCAGGCCTACAAGGCCGGCGAAGATGGCCCGGCGGCGGCAGATGAGTTACTGGCTCGCGATGGCCGCGCCTGGCATAGCCTCGGATGAGTGAGGCCGCGATTCAACCCATCCGTTTTTTGTTGAGTGATATGGACGGCACCTTGTTGTTGCCCGATCACAGCCTCAGCCAGCGCACCATCGACGCCGTGCGCGCGCTGCGCGAGGCCGGGGTGTTTTTCAGCCTGGCCACCGGGCGGCCGCCCAGGGCGATGTTGCAGCAGATCGAAGCATTGGGCGTCGACGTGCCCACGGCCGGGTTCAATGGCGGCACCCTGGTCAACCCCGATGGCAGCATCCTGGTCGCGCACCATCTGCCAGAAGAAGCCGCGTTGATCACGTTGGCGCTGTTAGGCGATCAACCCGAAGTAGAAATCTGGGTGTTTGCCGATGGCGACTGGCTGCTGCGTGATCCTGCGGGTCCCATGGTGCCTCGGGAACAGCATGGCTTGGGCTATGCGCCGGTGGTGGTGGAGAGTTTCGGGCCGGTCCTGGGGCGGATCGACAAGATCGTCGCCGCCAGCGCCAATGCCCAGTTTTTGATTGAACTGGAGGCGCAGTTGCAGCCCAAGGTCGCAGGCCTGGCCCAGGTCTCGCGTTCGCAGCCGGTGTATCTCGATATCACCGCGATGCAGGCCAACAAGGGCGATGCCCTGAAAACCCTGGCCGCTCATCTTGGCGTGGCGCTGGAGCACACAGCGGCCATCGGCGATGGCGGCAATGACCCGGCGATGTTCCAGGTGGCCGGGTTATCGATTGCCATGGGCCAGGCCGAAGAGGCGGTCAAGCGTCAGGCCGATGTGGTCACCGGCAGCAATATCGAGGACGGCGCCGCCCAGGCAATTGAGCGGTTTATCCTTCACAGCCAGTAACTGACCGCATACCAGCCCAGCACGCCCATCACCACGGTGTACGGCAGCGCCATCCACACCATGCGCCCGTAGGACAGGCGGATCAGCGGCGCAATCGCCGACGTCAGCAAAAACAGGAATGCCGCCTGGCCATTGGGTGTCGCCACGCTGGGCAGGTTGGTCCCGGTGTTGATCGCAATGGCCAGGGTCTCGAAATGCTCGCGGCTCATATGGCCGGACACAAACGCCTGCTTGACCTCGGTGATATAGATCGTCGCCACGAACACGTTGTCGCTGATGGCGGATAACAGGCCATTGGCAATAAACAGCATGCCCGGCTGTTGTTCGGCGGGCAGTGCCAGTACCCATTGGATCAATGGGGTAAATAGCTGCTGATCATGAATCACCGCGACCACCGCGAAAAACACCACCAGCAACGCGGTAAAGGGCAGGGCGTCCTTGAAGGCATTGCCGATGCGATGTTCTTCGGTAATCCCGGTAAAGGCGGTGATCAGCACGATCACCAGCAGGCCGATCAAGCCAACCTCGGCGACATGAAAGGCCAGGCCGGCGATCAGGATCAGTGCAGCCAGGCCCTGGACAATCAGCGCTGCCCGCTGGCGTGGGGTGCGTTCGGCGTTGTCTTCACGGGCGTAATCGGCCAGCACCTGGCGCACGTTGTCCGGCAGTAGCGTGCCATAGCCAAACCAGCGCAGCTTTTCCAGCAGCACGCAGGTGACCAGGCCCGCTACCAGCACCGGCAGCGATACCGGGGCAATGCGCTGGAAGAACTGGCTGAAATTCCAGCCCATCTCATGGCCGATCAACAGGTTCTGTGGCTCGCCCACCAAGGTACACACACCGCCGAGGGCGGTACCGACGGCGCCGTGCATCAACAGGCTGCGCAGGAAGGCGCGAAATTGCTCAAGGTCGGCGTGGTGCAAGCTGGGCAGATGGCGATCGTCGCTGTACTGGCTGTCCTGGCGCGGATCATTGCCCGATGCCACGCGGTGATACACCGAATAGAAGCCCACCGCGGCACTGATAATCACCGCAGTCACCGTCAAGGCATCGAGAAAGGCGGACAGGAAGGCCGACAAAAAGCAGAACATCAGCCCCAGCAGCGCCTTGGAGCGTACGCCCAGCAGCAGGCGCGAAAACAGGAACAGCAGCAGGTCCTTCATAAAGTAAATACCGGCCACCATGAACATCAGCAGCAGGATCACCGGGAAGTTATGCAGCAACTCGTCGTACAGCGCCTGGGGCGTGGTCATGCGCAGCAACAGCGCCTCGACCATCAACAGCCCGCCGGGCATCAACGGGTAGCAGTGCAGCGCCATGGCCAGGGTGAAAATGAACTGGGCCACTAGGAGCCAGCCGGCGGTCACCGGGCCGAATACCCAGAGCACCAAGGGGTTGAGGATCAGGAACGCGAGAATGCAGGCCTTGTACCAACGAGGCGAGTGCCCAAGGAAGTTATGGGCGAAGGCCTGGGCCATTGATCCGGACATGGGGTGCTCCTGGGGGCGAGAAGTGCGCAAGGTGCCCGAGGCTCACTGGAAGATCAAGTGATCATGGCATGGCTGCTATATAAAGAAGGGCGATACGAAAGTTTCAGGCACACAAAACCCGTGGCGAGGGTTGAACTCACTCGCCACGGGTTTAATAGTCTTAACAAGTTGCAGCCGATATAAGAAGCGACGGTATGTCGCAGTAGCTGCGTTAACTTACTTGGGCATTGCCCAGGATTGAAGTTGATAACCTTCGCCATTCAATTCGGCGCGGGCTTGCAGCAGCAGGGCTTCCAGTTGCTCTGGATCGGAGTAGGTGCTGCTGGAAATCAGTGTGCGCCCGATGCGGGTTTCGGTGCGGTCGATCACGGCCAGGCTAAGTGCGCCAGTACCGTCTTGTAGTGCCCAGGCTACGCATTGAAAGGGTTCAAAGGCATGGCCGGCGATCAGCAGTGCTTCGTTGAAACGGAGCGGGGCGTTCATGGGGTCTTCTCTCTAAGTGCCCAATCAAAAGATGTGCCGTCGGTTGGGCTTACCGTTCGGCTAGTACCTGTACTGATGCACGATGACAGGGTACGGGTCACATGTTAGAGCAAGAAAATTCAACTTTTCGTGATTAACGTCATGTAAGGCGTGATTTTGAAAGGTGAATGAAAGATTGCAGTAGTGTTCGTCGCGGGGCTTGATCGCTAAACGCTGTATCGGTGAGGGTTTTATCGCGAAACGATACAAGGGTAGTGTCAAGATCTTGCTAGGGTTATGAGCAGCTCGCCCAAACTGTTGTTTCTAAATAACTTTAATGATTTTGACGCCAAGGAATAGTCATGGTCGTTACACCAGCCCTGCGTCGCTTGCTTGTGGTCGATCCCTGTGACGACTGCCACCAGTTATTGCCTGGTTTGCGGGCGGCTGGCTGGGATGTCGACAGCTGTGCCCTGGAGGCGCTGGGCGAGCGAACCTGTGATGTAGGGCTGTTGCGCCTGCAGCCTTTTCACTTGCAGCGGCCCGAAGCGGTCAAGGAACTGATCAGTCGCAGCGGCACCGAATGGATTGCCGTGCTCAGCCCCGAGATGCTGCGCCTGCAAAATGTTGGCGACTTTGTGTGCGAATGGTTTTTTGACTTCCATACCTTGCCGTTCGATGTGTCGCGCGTCCAGGTCACCCTGGGCCGCGCCTTTGGCATGGCGAGGCTAAGGGGCAAAGGCGTGACCCATGTGGACGAGCCGGAGCATGATCTGTTGGGTGATAGCCGGCCGATTCGCGAGTTGCGCAAGCTGCTGGCGAAACTGGCGCCCACCGAGTCGCCGATTTTGATCCGTGGCGACAGCGGCACCGGCAAGGAACTGGTGGCCAAGACCCTGCACCGCCAATCCCAGCGCCACGCCAAGCCCTTTGTGGCGATCAATTGCGGGGCGATCCCCGAGCATTTGATCCAGTCCGAGCTGTTTGGCCATGAAAAGGGCGCATTCACCGGCGC
Organism: Pseudomonas sp. MF09156; assembly: GCF_059862305.1. NCBI lineage: Bacteria > Pseudomonadati > Pseudomonadota > Gammaproteobacteria > Pseudomonadales > Pseudomonadaceae > Pseudomonas > Pseudomonas sp. MF09156. The sequence continues at coordinate 248,377 of NZ_JCBCUR010000004.1, read as the reverse complement.
CCATCAACGCAAGATCGGCCGCATCGAAGCGGCCAATGGCGGCACGCTGTTCCTCGATGAGATCGGTGACCTGCCGATGGAGTTGCAAGCCAACCTGTTGCGCTTTCTCCAGGAAAAGCATATCGAGCGGGTGGGTGGCAGCCAGCCGATCCCGGTGGATGTCAGGGTGCTGGCGGCGACTCACGTCGACCTGGAAGCGGCTATCGAGAAGGGCACCTTCCGTGAAGATTTGTACTACCGGCTCAATGTCCTGCAAGTGGTCACCGCACCGTTGCGCGAGCGGCATGGCGATGTGGGGATGCTGGCCAATCATTTTTCCAGGTTCTACAGCCAGGAGACCGGGCGCCGGCCGCGCAGTTTCAGCGAGGACGCGTTGGTCGCCATGGGCAAGCATGGTTGGCCGGGCAATGTACGCGAGCTGGCGAACCGGGTGCGGCGTGGCCTGGTGCTGGCCGAAGGGCGGCAAATCGAAGCGGCCGACCTGGGTTTGCAAAGCCAGCAGGCAATCGTGCTGCCCATGGCGACACTGGAAGACTACAAGCACCGCGCCGAACGCCAGGCGTTGTGCGATGTGCTGAACCGCCATAGCGACAACCTGAGCGTTGCCGCACGGGTGCTGGGGGTTTCCCGGCCGACTTTCTACCGGTTGCTGCACAAACACCAGATCCGCTAGGGCGGGTAAAAAAAGCCCCGTCGCGACCCTTATCGCGGCGGGGCTTTTCCTTTTCTCAAACTCACCACTCCCTGTAGGAGCGTTTAGAAGTAGTACGGGAATTTCAGGCTGAAGGTGAAGTCTGGTGCGTCATCGGTCATGCCGATAGCCAGGTTGGGCACAATGGTCAGGTTTTCGCTGGCGGCAATGGTCATGCCGACGTTGAAATACCCGGCATTGGCGTCACTGGACACAATCGACTGCCAATCACCGCCATCAGGCTTGAGCTTGCTCTTGCGCTGGATCAGGTCCGACACCGAGAACGACATACTCATGCGCTCGTTGAGGGCAAACGCCACCCCCACGCCCAACTGGAAGCTGTCGCCCAGGCGCACTTTGCCACCGATGTTCTGGTTGACGTCACTGCTAATGTCGTCAAACGAGCCCTCGAAATTGTGGGTGTAGGAAATCGAACCGAACAGCACGGCCGGGTCGAAGGTCTTGACCAGGGAGAGCCCCGGGGTGATCGACCATACGCCGTTGCCGGTGGGCAGGTTCTCCGGCACGTACAGGTTGTCGTTGGCCGTCGAGCGCACCAGCTTGATCCCGAAAGGCTCCTTGCCGGTGGGGGCTTTGACGCGGACCGACACCACGGCATCGGGCATCGTCGGCGATTCGTCGAGGAACTTGTAGGCAATCCCGAAGTTGACGTCGCCGATGGTCGGATCCCGGCTCACGCTCTCTTCGGAAGTGGCCTGCGGGTCACCGCCACTGGCGCCCCCGGACTGGTAGGTCGACTCGCGGTACACCACTGGCACGTTGACGTCGAACTGCCAGCGGTTGTCGAGGTTGTAGCGCCCGGTCAAGTCCAGGGTCCAGTTATCCGCCTTGATGCGGTCCAGGTTGATATTGCCGAGGAAGATCGAATCCAGCGCCAGGAAGCCGTTGAGGGTCAACTGTCGGGCGTCGTAGCGGGCGTAGGTGATGCCGGTTTCAAAACTGAACTTGCCGTTGCCGAAGAAACCGCTGGCTTCGTTATACAAGTTGCTCACGCTTTGTGCTGGCTCTGAATCATCCTTGAGCGATTGCCCATAGGAACTGCCGCCGGCTGCAGCGCCCTTGCTGTCCTTGGCGCCGCTGGCCGCCACGGTGCTGCCGCTCTGCTTGAAGTCTGCCGGCGACTTGGCCAGGCGTTTGGGGGCTGGCGTCGCGGGCTGGTCTTCTACCTGGCGTACCCGTTGCTCGAGGACCGCCAGGGCCTTTTGTTGTACTTCGTAGCGCTGCTTGAGCTCCAGCAGTTCTTGTTTGAGGGTTTCGATATCCGCGTCTGGCGCTGCGTACAACAGACTCGCCGGCAAGAGCGTACTTAAACAGACAACGGCACGTAGTGATAACGATCGATGCATGAAATAAGCCGTCCTTTTCTAATGCGTAAGTGTCGAGGGTCAGCGTAGTTCAATAACCGAGTGTGCGTAGGCCCTTGAGTTGATCCAGATTGCAGTTCAATGCCCCGGCGCTCAGGCCATTGCTGCCAAGCGCGACATTGAGCTGGGTCATGTTATTGACGAAGTTGCTGTTGCCTTGCAAAACCGTGCCTTGCAGCACGTTGCCGCCGCCGATCTGCTGCAACGCATTACCCTGGTTGTTATGGGCTGCGATGGCCATTTGCACGCCGCCATTGTTGGCGGACACACTGACCCGGCCCGCCGCGCTGTCTGTGGTGAACGAGCCGCCCGCCATCAACGCATGCCCTGATTGCGCGACGTTGGCCGGCGACAGGCCGTTTTCACTGACATTGATCCCGACGTTGTTGTACGCCGTGTTGCCATCGCCTGCGGCGCGTACGGTCTGGGTCACGCCCTGGCCGCTGCCCAGCCCGGCGCCACCGACCACGGTGCCGGTGCCCGGGTCGCGGTTGGTGCCGTTACCCACCGAACCGGTGGATTGCACATAGAATTGCGGGGTGATCGTGGACGAGTCGATATGCATGTTGGCGCTCACCGTACTGGTGTCGCCCGCCGCATTGGTCCAGGTGGTGCTCATGACAATGCCGAAACTGACAATCCGCCCCGGCATCACGAAGCGGCCGCGCAGTTCAGCCAGTTCCGCGTCGTTCATTTCAATGGGCTTGAACGCCGAAGAGGCATAAGCAGGCATCGAGGCTGCCAGGCACAGGGCCGTGAGCCAACGGGAAGTGTTCATCATCTGCTCCTGGGGCATCCTGCCCCTTATGGCGCTTCTAGAAGAAGTCGCTCTGGATGAAACCGAAGTCCATCAGCTCGGCGTCGCCCACGGGCCGGAACTCGTTCATTTTGGTCTTGGCGGTCAACGGCGTGGGGGGATCGAGCAGGGCGTTGGTCTTGTCATAGCCTTCACCGAGTACGGCGAAGACGATGCCATTCCAGCCTGCGAGGAAGTCATCCCGCGAAAGGCGCTTGTTGCCCAGTACCGGATCGCCGATGTAGACCCAGTCTTTTTCAGCCCGCTGCATCACCACAAAGTGCTTGTAGCCACGGATCTCCACCAGCACCACCACCGGGATCTTCACCGTCAGCAGGGTGTCGGGTCCGATCTTGTAGCCCCGGGCGCGCATGCCGATGCTCTCCAGATAACGCTTCATGTCCAGCATGGAAAAGCCCTGGGTGCGTACCAGGTCCTGGTCAGCGTTGATCAGCATGCCCTTGATGATGTGTTCTTCATCCACGTCCAGCCAATAGGCCTGGCGCAGGATGGTAGCGAGTGCCGCAGCACCACAGCTGAAATCGGTTTTCTGTTCCACCAGGTTGGCGAACCGGCGTTCGCGGATGCTCTCGACCTTCTTGAAAATCACTGCACCGCCGGGCATGGCGGAAATCGCCATTTGCCCTGCCCACGAGGGGCCGGCGAGCAATAACAGAAGGCAAAGCGTCGCGAGGCGCATGATCATGACCTGATGGACACTGGAAATAAAAAGGGCCTTGTTGCCAAGGCCCCGTTGCATCAGAACGCCAGTTTGCTGCCAGTGCCCGCTGCGCAGACGGTGCAGCCGCTGCCCAGGGTGAGGGTGTTGCTTTGTTGGTTGCCCGAACCCGCTGCCACGTTCACGCCGATGTTGCCCGAGGCGTTGTTGGCGGAGTTGAGCAGGCCAGCGTTGTTGACCACATACTGAGGCTTGTAGCTGTGTTTGGAGGCCGCTTCGTTGAGGAAGTGGTTATCCAGGGACACTTGTTCGGTGTTCGAGGCAGCCGCGACGTTTTTGCCGTCAGCCGTCACGATTGCCAGGTTGTTTTTCTGTTGGTTGCCTTGACCGGCCGCCACGTTGACACCGACGTTGCCGGAGCTGTTGTTGGCCGAGTTGACCAGCGAAGCATTGTTTTGCGTGCCTTTGTTGGTGAACTTGTTGTCTTTGCTTTCTTGATAGATATCGGCCAAAGCGAAGGTACTTTTAATATCATCATCAGCGCTGCTGGTGATTGCCGCAGCGTTATCTTGCTGGTTGCCCGAACCCGCCGCGATGTTGGCGCCCAGGTTGCCTTTGCTGCTGCTCAGCGAACCGTTGGCCCCGGCGTTGTTGAGGGTCTTGGTGTCGTCGAACTTGTTGTCCTTGCTCACTTGGGTGTCGGTCACGGCAGCGGCCACGGTGCCGGTTGGCGCTGGGGTTGGTTTCCATTTTTCGGCAGGACCTGCCTGTGCAGCAACAGCCATGAGCGCAGCCAGAGCGAAAACCAGTGGTTTGAGAGCCATTGTAGGTTTCATGGTGTATCTCCTTGCTTCTAATTAGTTGGTTAAGTGTTGGTACGGTCTAACAAACACCTATCAAGGGGTTACTTGATAGTCACACCGAGGGTGTTAGCCATTCGGTTCCCCACCCCTGCACTCTGATTCACCTGTACCACTCCACGGCTGCCGGTGAAGGCCTGGTCGCTGGTAACGACCTGGCGGCTGCCAGTGGTAGAGGGGGATCGTGAGTCTGGTAACAACGTCATGTTCTGTTGCGACAGGACGCTGTCATCGATGCTTTGCGGACCTGTGCTGATCCGCACCGCATTGATCATCTGGTTATTGGCGCCGGCCGCCTGGTTGACGCCCAGGATGCCGTTGCCATTGCTAAATGAGCTGCCCTGGATCGCCGCGCTGGCGTTCAGGGCGGGATCAACCTTGCCGTCGAGTTTCTGGATCAGCGCCTCGCTGGCCTGGCCACCGAGGCTGATCGCCCGACTGTTGATCTGCTGTTGTTGATTGCCGGCGGCCTGGTTGACCGACAGCACACCGGTGTACTGCTTGCCGGTATTGTCGATCGAGGCCTGGTTGCTGCTGTCGGCCATGGCCGCCGAACAGCCGAGTACGCTGAGTAACAGCCACGCGCGATTCATGGCTGGACCCCCATCATCGAGCCAATGTTGTTGAGCGGTGCCAGGCCGCGCTCGATCGAGCCGCTGATCTGCCCGCCCAGGGTATTGCCGCTGGCATGCCCGGCCGCGGCACCGGCGCCCAGGCCAGTCGAGCTGTTGCCCAGGGTATTGCTCAAGCCGGGGAGGTCGCCGTTAGGCAGGATGGCGCGGGTGATGGTCGAGCCGCTGCTGACACCGGCGAAATCGTTATCGCTGAGTTCGCTGCCGGTAGCGCGCAGGATCTGTTGGCTGGGGTTGGCGTTGGCGGTGGAAGGGTACGGGTCCTTCCCAAAGGAGGGCCGACCGACCATAAAGCCTTGCACATTGCGACCTGTAACGATGATGCCGTCCTGCGCAGAGGCGGGCAGGCTCACACTGGCGCTGAGTACACAGCTGATCAGTAGTAGGCCTATGGAGCCTTGATTGAGAGTTGCCACGGCATCATTCCTTGTTCTATGACGCTGACCCTAAACAGCGCTGTAGGGAATAGAGCAGGAGCTGTGCCGTTTTTTATATTTGCAGCTTTTTCAAAGGCTTGGGATGTATGGCAGGGCAGGCAGGTGCAAAGGTGTATCAGCTATGAAACAGGACGCCAGCGGATGACCGGCACCTGGCATGGGCAGGCAGGGCGAAAGGGGTGTTTCAGCAGCGCAACACTATTGATGACCAATCGATGAATCCGCAGCCGCAGGGCGCTTGCGCGGCGGTGGGTGTTTCAAAAGTGGACATCATGGCGCGAGCAATCCCTTGGGGAGCGATTGCTGTTCAGCGTTTGGGAGTTTTGCGTGGGATCGAATTGAGCACGGTGTTGCCATCCTGGTTCTGGGTCAGGTAGACCGGCAGCACCTTGGGCAGGGAGGACACCAGATGGGTAACTTCATGGATATCGTAGATCCCGCCAATACGGATATTGCCGGTGCCGGTATCGGCCAGCATCACCGGTTTGCCCAGGTAGCGGTTGATCAGGGGCAAGGCATCTACCAGTGCCAGGTTGTCGAGGATCAACTTGCCCGTGCGCCAGGCCAGTGCCGGGTCGTGGGGAGAGAATGCCTGTAGCTGCGGTTGCGCATCACCACGGTTGTAGCTGGCCTGCATCCCGGGCGTGAGGTTCAGCCCGCTGTGGCTGGCATCGCTGGTGATCTTCACCGAGCCCTCCAGCAGCATGACCCGCACCTGCTCGTCATACTTCCAGACGTTGAACTGGGTGCCTGTCACACGGATCTGCCCGCTGCCGGCGCGCACCACAAACGGATGCTCGCGGTCGTGGCTGACGCTGAAGAACGCCTCGCCTTTTTTCAGGGTCGCCCGGCGCTCGTTTTTATAGTTGCTGTAGACCAGCTCGGTGCCCAGGTTCAGTTCCACGACGCTGCCGTCGGCCAGTGTCACTTGGCGCAGGCCGTTTTCGGCGGCGTAATGCTCATAGGAACTGGGCAGCCAACCGGCTTCCCAGCCAGTGAAGGCGGCCAGGGGCAACGCCACCAGAGAGATGGCGGCAGCCACGGCATACTTGCGCCAGCGGCTGGGCGGCGGAACCAGCGCCAGGGGCGGGGAGGGTTCTTTGCTGCGGGGCAAATGGTCGGCTACATCCCAGATTTCCAGCATGGCCGCATATTCGAACGCATGCAGGGGATGTGCGTCGTGCCATTGCTCGAACGCCTGGCGCTCGGCCTCTGTGCAATCAAAAGCGTGCAGGCGCATGCACCAATGCGCGGCGGCATCGGTGATTGCGTCGTAGTCAGCTTCTGAAAGGGGTTGCTCGGTCATTGGTGCTTCCTGATTTCCTACATTCTAACCTTCCCGGCAGGGTGCCGAGAACAGCCATCATGGCGAATGAGCATCAATGTGGAACTAATTCGGGGTCCAAACACCCTAAAAATCTGGATCTGTAAGTCATTCTCTCTAACGGAGTAAGAAAATGCTGAAGAAAACCCTCACCGCGATGCTTGCCACTGCCACCTTGCTCGGCGCTGGCGCCGCCCTGGCCGACAAACCCGGGGCAGGTTGGATCACCATCGAGAAAGCCATTGAAACCGCCAAGACCAAGGCCGGTTACATCGAGGTCTACCAGGCCGAAGCTGATAACGACGGTTACTGGGAAGTAAAAGGTCGCAAGGCTGACGGTATCGTTTATGAAGCACGCATCGACGGCGCCTCGGGCAATGTACTGCGCGATCAAAAGGACTGATCCCCGCGGGATCAGTCCAGCGATGCCCTTCGACTGGAGGGCACTGGGTCTAACTGACGTCCCAGGTTACTGATCATGAACGCCACCGAGTCGGCATTATCCAGCATGGTGTCGACTCGCCTTGCCAGGTTGCTCATGAAAATCCCCCTTGCGTTGCCCAAATTCGCGCCCCCGGTGGTGCGAAGTATCTGATCCCTAATGTACTCGGTGTCTGAGGCTTGTCCGAAGTCGCTCCATAGCGTGCCGCTCACGTCCGCAAACTTGAATAGCTGGCCCACGGGTGTCCTGCGCGAGTAGCTTTGGGATTGCTGTTTTTTCAGGGCGCCAGACAGAGTGCGCCCGGCCTCTGTCAACGTCTCGATCAGGTCGGAAAACGGCGCCACGGAGTCCAGGTACGCTGCATCGGCTGTCTCAGCAACCACATGGCTCAACTCATGAATCAGCAGCGTCGCCCGCGCATGGGCCGCCCAGTCGAAATGGTCGGGCAGGCAGTTGTCATAAATGCTCAAAGGCGGTGCAAAAAAATGCTCGGACAAGTAAATCCGCCGATCAGGATCTTTATCGATGGTGAACCCCCAATTGCTGTGTGGGTCCGTTCGATGAGAACCGGCCACGAAACGCTTGGAATCAAGCGCGCTGAGCTTGGGGTCCAATAGCGCTGCCAGGATCAGATCGACGATACGATGCAGCTTTTGCACCAGGAGTGGATCAACCACTTGCGGGCCCTGATCGGTGTCGATATCAATGCCAAAGAACTCATTGACGAAGCGATGGATACGCGTGACCGGCGCTACCCCAGGCTCCAGCAAGGCCAGGTTCAACTTGCAGTTCTGCACATAAAAAGTTGCCAGGTCGATCGCCTCGACAATCATCCTGGCCCGATCAGGGCACAGTTGGCGAATGGCCCTCATCCCGACAGCCTCGATATTCATTGTCCTGCGCGCTGATGCCCGGATTTCCCTGCGATCCAGCAGGCGACCAAAAGCCTGGCCATAGCGTGCGATATTGCCGCGGGTGTCGATCGCCCATTGCCCGGCGCTGTTGCGATGGATGAAGGGGCCGTTTTGATCGGGTGTGCGAATGCGCCAGTCGTTCCCCAGAGACAGCGCCTTGTACACCTTGCCAGCCAACGGAATATAGGCGGCCCCTTGATGCTGGTAAGTACCGTTGAGCTCATTCTTGTTCATGTTCACCAGGGCCACATCACTCACTTCGCTGGGTGCAAGCTGGGTGCGTTGTGGGGCGGTGATGTCCAGTCCCGGCCACTTCACAAAGGTCTGCGGCGCAGCCTGGGGCGTTTGCTGCTCGGGATCGAAGAGCAATGACTGCGCGTCGTGCAATTGCTGAGCCAGTGACGCCATTTGCGCAATGCCTTCGATAAACGTCTGTAAGGCCCGGCGCCAATGATGGTCTTGCAATGCTTCGGCGGAGTCCATGAACAACGAAATGCTGCGCCAGATATTCCACGGCAGCGCCAGCTTGCCAGGCAGCAAACTCAGCACACTCTCGGCAGAACCGCTGAGCACCTGCTTGACGGTTTCCCATTCGGCCTGCGCCCCCTCGACCCATTGGACGCCGAGCCACTTGAGGAGCAGTTGCCGATTGTCGTCGAACAGCTGGCTGAACAGGTTGCCCTGGATTGGATTGAAGTCCAGGGTGATTTCCGAATCTCTCCCCAGCGTGCTGGCCAGCAGATTGCGATAGGTCGCGTCCTGAGGCGCGGCCAAGCGATTGAGGACGCAGTCTTGCAAGGCACCCGGCAGGTTCAGGGCTTCAAGAAACTGCGCTTCGCTTTCAAACTCGGTAAAGCTCAGTGTCGGGTGATAGGGTGCATACAACACCTGGATCCCCTCGCGTCCTGCGCTAATAAGGTAGAGGCCGAGCACGGGCGCGCGCGTGGCACCGGCCGTGGCTAGCAGCTCAAGCGGCCTGATGATGGCGCTCGCGCCTGCGACCGACGCGCGGGCAATCGCGTCTGGCATGTCGACAACCTGTTGGATCAGGTCCAAGCCTCGTTCTGACAGGCGCTCCTGTAATTTCAGGGCATGGGCATGCTGCAGCAGCTGCCACGGCAGTTGCTGGCTGAAGTCCCTGCGCCGCTGCTCGATTCCGGGCGCACCGCCAGCCAGGTGTTGCGCCAGGTAGGTGTGGTAGTCATCGTGGACTTTCAACTGGGTCAGCATCTGGCGCACCACGGTTTCCGTAAGGTCGGCAGACGTGCAGATCACATCGAACCTGGCACTTTGCAGGCGGGCGGGGTTCATGGCGAAATCCAGCAGGCTCTGGCGTAGCCCTGCCAGGGCCAGCTTGGGAACGATCTGCACCCCATCGGCAAACAGCGAGTAATCGACGAGCATTTCGTTAAGGCGAAGGCGATCCGACACATGCTGGCGCAATGACCGGAGCTCATAAAGATAGTCCCGGCCATGCAACGTACTGACGCGATATTGCTCGAGAATCTCCGCGTGGCGTCTTTGTTCCCTGGCCGGCGCGGCCCCAAGCCTGTCGGGCAGCGAATGCCTGAGTTCAGCCCAGCGGGCGATATCGATAGCGCGCTGCAGATTATTGGCCGGCTGTTGGCGCTGCACTTCGCCGAGCGCCTGGACCAATGACTGGGCATCGGTCTTGAACGCCAGAGTGTGTTGGCGCTGGGCGATGTGCTGATCGATCCACGATCGCTGGCACCTATGCAGCACCGGTTCTCTGATTGACTGAAGCGGTCCCAGCTCATAGCGTTGATGGGGGAGCCGCTTAAGCGCGTCCAGGTTTTCCAGCAGGCTCAGGCGTAGGGCCGAGTCGTTCAGCCGGTGCGCCAATGCGTCGCGCAGGTAACGGATCGTAGTAAAGGCTTCCACGCCGCTGGCGGGCGTCCACAACAACGCATGTCCGGAGTGATGCTGATCAAGCCCGCCGCGCTCGGTCAGCACAAAACAGTTGGCCAATTGACGCAAGGTGGTTTGGCCTTTCGCCAGCAGCGACAGGGTGAAGGCTTCGGGTGTGAAGCCGTTCAAGGTCAGAGGCTGGCGTGTGCTGGTGGTGTCCGGATTGAGGACGGCCCGCAGGATGCCGACATCACGTTCGTCCAGGGTTTTATCGAGCAGTCTGAGACTAGCCTCTTCAAGAATCCCCACTGCCATGCTGTGTGCCAGCGTGGGGATCAATGCCTCCAGGCCCGCGCGGGGAGTCTGGGCGACGGCCTGGAGGTTTAGCACGAGCAACCACTGGGTGAGCATGCTATTGAGTCGAGCAATGCTCAGTTCCGGCCGTTTTGCTGCCACGCCGTGGTTCCGTGGCCCGTACACGCCGTACTGCGCAGAGTCAGGGATGGCCTGTGCCTCTCCCTTCAGCCGGGCGATGCAATGGGCGAGGATGCTCTGGCTGGCTTGGGGCGTCCGGCGTTCCTGAGCGTCGGCATGGGTGGCATAGCGGCTGATGTAGAGGTTTGCCGGATCCAGGGCGATCCCGGCAGAAAGGTTGAAGGTGCGGCGCAGTTGGTCGGTAATCAGCGTCTCAAGATTGGGAATCCGCGCTATCAGATCGCCCTGTGCGTTGACCAGGCTGTGCAGTTTGCGGATTGTCAGTCGCGCCCTTTCAGCGGGTACCGAAGGTGGCGATGGGTGAGTGCTCCACCGACCCTTGGCATCCAGTCCCAGTAGACGATGGTCAAGCATGGCACGGATATCCAGGCCGTGATCAAGCAGGGCATAGGCATTGACCGTCCCCAGGTTACGCCGGTAGATATCCAGGCAATACTCGAGGTTCTGCCGCTGCTTGTTGATGATGCCTTCAAACAAGGTGTTGAATACCGGCCCATTGATAGAGGCCGAACTGATCTGTGGATGTTTAAAACCTATGAACCGCGCCCGTTCCTCCAATCCCAGGAAGCCGAAAAAATCATCTTCATGCCCCCTCGCCTGGGCCATTGCCTTGAGCGTTGCCTGCAAGTCGTCATAGCTTGCAAGTACTTGCAAGCCCTTGGATTGGGTGTAGAGACAGTTAAGGCTATCGGTAATCACCAGCGTACTGGCCAACTCGACAAAATGGGGTGGGTACTCCCATAGCCGGACTTTCTCGATAGGGATTGTTCCCCGGCGGTTGCCCTCCAGGTAAAGCGCTTGCAATTCTTGCCACTGTTGCGCCGAAATCACATCCTCCTGGCGCTTGAACAGCAGATCGACCCTGGATTTATCGCTCATCGCCTGGGCGAAGTACTCGCGCCTCGACTGCCCGGGATGGATGTCAGCGTTCCAGTAGGTCTCTATTGAGTTGAGGAGGAACAGATGTAGCTGGCGCGAGGCTTGTTTCAGCCCCTCTTCCCACAGTGTGTTGGTGCCCTGGGTCGCTGCCACCTCAGGGTTCACGAACTCCCGGCGCAGGCCTACGGGCCAGGACTGCTGGCGATAAAACAACAGCAGGGCATCGCGCAGGCGCAGCGCGTCGACCCAGCGGTCCTGCTCCGTAGGGGAGGCCGCCAGGGCATACAAAAAGACATGGGTCTTGTGGTGATCAGCGTTGGGAAAGGCTTTGCGCAACGTGCTGTTCAGCAGTTGGTCCAGCAACGTCTCCAATAACGGCAACTGGCCCAATTGATCGAGCATTGCCTGCACATTCAGTTGTTGGTAACGCTCGATGCAGGCTTTTTGTTCGTCGAATACGTTGCCCTCGATCAGTTGCCGAGTGAGCGTAGAACCGGCCGCAAAGCTCAAATCTGCGCGTTGGCCAATGGACAGGAAATGCAATAGCTCGCCACGTTTGTGCTCATCGCCCAGCCTGGTTTTCAGTGCTTGCGACAATTGCCCGTAATCACTGAATTTCTCCAGTCCGGTCTGCGGGCCATAGAAAAAAACCGCGTTGTAGTCGCCCTCGGAACCCATCGCGAATGCCCCGGCCAGTTCAATCGGTTCCTTGCCTGGGCAGTTGAGCAGCAAGCGCTCGGCGATCATCGGCGGGGATTGCGCTTTACGCCCGGTGGCGCTGGCAAAAAACAGATTGCGCAGGAACTGGCGATCCTGGTCGTCGATATCGCGCTGGCGTTCGCGCTCACTCAGGCGCTTGGCCAGGCGCATGGCCTCGGGGAAAAAGTAGGGGAGTTGCAGGTCGTCCATCGCAAAGGCTCGGTGCAGGTTATAGAAGGCATCGAGCCTAGACGTGGCGAGCATCCGCAGGGCCCTAAATAAATAGGCTTGAAACCGCAGCGGTGGTTGACAGCTCACTTGTCACGCGTTGTTAATCAAGCAGCTGAATCCAGCAGGCTGTTGCCCCTTCCAATAACAATTCTGGAGCTTCAGATGTCAGCCACTCCCATTACCGCAGTGAATACTTCAATCGGCTTCACTGAACTTGTGACTCTACTCAAGGCTATTTTTACCCGTCATGGGGCCTCGCATGAGGTTGCCAGCGTACTGGCCGACAACTGCGCCCGCGCCGAGCAGGATGGGGCTCATAGCCATGGGGTGTTTCGCATACCGGGCTATGTCTCGACCCTGGACAGCGGCTGGGTCAATGGCCAGGCGGTGCCGCTGGTCGAGGATGTTGCCTCGGGCTTCGTGCGGGTAGACGCCGCCAATGGGTTTGCCCAACCGGCCTTGGCTGCCGCCCGCCCATTATTGGTGGCAAAAGCCCGCAGCGCCGGGATCGCCGTACTCGCGATTCGTAATTCTCATCACTTTGCCGCCCTGTGGCCGGATGTCGAACCGTTTGCCGAAGAAGGCCTGGTCGCCCTGAGTGTGGTCAATAGCATGACCTGCGTGGTGCCCCACGGGGCGGATCGGCCCTTGTTCGGTACCAATCCCATCGCGTTTGCCGCCCCACGCGCAGATGGGCCGCCGATTGTGTTTGACCTGGCCACCAGCGCCATCGCCCATGGCGATGTGCAGATCGCCGCGGGCAAGGGCGAACGGGTGCCGCCGGGCACCGGTGTCGACAGCCTGGGCCAGCCGACCCAGGACCCCAGGGCGATCCTCGAAGGCGGTGCGTTGTTGCCGTTTGGCGGGCACAAGGGCTCGGCGTTGTCGATGATGGTCGAGCTGCTGGCGGGGGCCTTGACCGGGGGGAATTTTTCGTTTGAATTCGACTGGTCCAACCACCCCGGCGCCAAGACGCCCTGGACCGGCCAGTTGTTGATCGTGATCGACCCGAGCAAAACCGCCGGGCAAGACTTCGCCCAACGCAGCCAGGAACTAGTGCGGCAGATGCATGCGGCGGGGTTGCGGCGTCTGCCGGGCGATCGGCGTCATCGCGCACGGGACAAGGCCGCGCTGGAAGGGATTATGTTGGATGGGGATGAGCTGGCGCGGTTGCGCGCGTTGGCGCAAGGCTAATGGCGGGCGCGGGCTGAGCCGCGCCAGCCGTGTTGTCGATCAGTTGCGACGGCCCAGCAGCAGGCCCACTACTAGGCCGAAGCCTGCGGAAATCGCCACGGTCTGCCAAGGGTGGCCACCGATATAGGTTTCGGTGGCATCCACCACCGGCTTGCTGCGCTCGCGCACGCTGGATACCGAGTCCAGGGCCTGCTTGAGCTTTATCGCGACCTGTTCGCGCAGGGTTTCACCTTCTTCTCCCACCAGCGACGCGCTGCTCTTGAGCAGTTTGTCGGATTCTTCGATCAGGGCCTGGAGTTCGCTGAACGCCTGGTCCTTGATTTGCTCTTCGACAGCTTGGGCGGCGGTTTTACGGGCCATTGAGTAGCTCCTTGCGGGGTAAGTGGGCAGTGAACAATGGAGTCTTGCAGCACGGCAAAAGTTGCAGTTTTTTTCGTGGGTTACTGAGTCTATGCAAAATCCGAATTCGGACCTTTCCACCTACAGTGTAAGATGTCACCTATTTGTGCAGCAGGTAATTCCACATGAGCTTCAATCTGGCCAACAAGCCCTTAGCCGAGCGTGCGGCGCTTGAAGACGAAAAGTCCCGTCTGTATGACTTGTGGCAAAGCAACCTGGGCAAGGCCAAGGGCGAGGGCGCGCGGCTGTTTGGCGAGCGCGCCAAGCGCAAGGGCAAATGGGCCGAATGGGTGCGTTCGGAACTGGACGGTATGTCGCCACCGGAATTTGCCAACATGGTACGCAGCGAAGTCAACCGCCTGATGGCCGCCAAGTAGGCCTGGCTGGCCGGTGCCTACAGCTGTTGTTTGAGCCACTCTTCGCGGGTGATTTCCCAGATGTCCTTGGGGAACGCCCCCTCCACGAACTGTCCTTCTTGCGTGCGGATCAAGCGCATCCCGGTTTTTTCGCTAAGCCTGCGTGAGCCCAGGTTCGGCGCCGCCTTGGGCACCCGCAGCACGGGTCGCCCAAGCACCTTGAACCAATACGCGGTCACTGCCGCGCTGGCTTCGCTCATCAACCCCTGGCCCTGCCATTGCGGCCCGAGCCAGAAGCCACGGTTGTTGTCTTGCTCATCCATCAGGCTCACGTTGCCGATCAACCGTTCGGGCGTCTCGCGCAGGCGGATCGACCAATGCCACTCGCGCCCCTGGGCCATGGCAGGCAAAGCCACCTGTTCCAGGTAGCTGCGCGCACCGTCGGCCGGGTAGGGCCAGGGCACCAGGGCATTGAGGTAGCGCACCACTTCCCAGTGGGGAAACTGCTGCTGTATGCCCTCGGCATCGTCCAGGGTCAGCGGCTGCAGGATCAGGCGTTCGGTGTACAGGGTAGGCAAGGTGTCCATGCTATTTACCAAGTCACGGTGTTGGGCAGGTCCAGGGTACCGCGATCGACAAAGCGCATCGTGCCAAACAACCCGCCTGCCAGCTTGCCGCGCAGTACATAGGGCAGGTTGTTCAAACTCTGGGTCTGGCTCAGGCCCAGGGTCTGGCGCAATACCGAAAACGCTGAAACGCTGACCGGGACGGTCAGAACCGTCTCGGAGAAGCGCGGGATGGACCCCTGTTGATCAGCGACCCCAGCCGCCAGCGGCCGGCCATTGACCTCCAGGTCCAGGGCCACGCCGTTGTAGTCGATGGCCGTGTCGTTGGGGTTCTGCACCCGCAGCTTGATTGCAAAGCGCACTTCCAGGTCCTGGCTTTGCAGCGGCTCGATGCCCACCACATTAATATGCAGCGGGTCACGGTTGGGGAACAAGGCGCAGGCGCTCAGGCTGAGCAATATCAAAGACAGGGTCAGGCCGATCAATCTGCGCATAAGGGTTCCTATTTGGTCGGTTCCGGGTCCTGCATCACTTTGAGGGTAGAGGCTTCCGGGTCAAATTCATCTTCTTCCAGCTCTATGAACTCTTCAGGCAGGAAAATGTTCAGCAGGATCGCACAGAACGCACCCACGGTAATCGGCGACTCGAAGATGTTATGCAAGGCCTTGGGCAGTTCGCGCAGCACTTCCGGCACCGCCGCCACGCCCAGGCCCATGCCCAGGGAAATCGCCACGATCAGCACATTGCGCCGATGCAGCCCGGCCTCGGCAAGGATCTTGATCCCGGCCACCGCCACCGTACCGAACATGATCAGGGTCGCGCCGCCAAGCACCGGCTTGGGCATCAGTTGCAGCACCGCGCCAATCATCGGGAACAGGCCCAGCAACACCAGCAGGCCGGCAATGAAATACGCCACATAGCGGCTGGCCACGCCGGTCAACTGGATCACCCCGTTGTTCTGCGCGAAGGTCACCATCGGCAGGCTGTTGAAGGTGGCGGCCATCACCGAGTTCAGGCCGTCCGCCAGCAGGCCGGACTTGATGCGTTTGATGTACAGCGGGCCCTTGACAGGCTGCTGGGAAATCATCGAGTTGGCGGTCAGGTCACCGGCCGCTTCCAGGGGCGAAATCAGGAAGATCACCGCCACCGGGATAAACGCCACCCAGTCGAACGAGAACCCGTACTTGAACGGCACCGGAACGCTGATCAGCGGCACTTGGGGCAATGCCGCCAAGTCAACGCGCCCCAGCCACCAGGCCACCACAAACCCCAATGTCAGGCCGATGACAATCGAGCCCAGGCGCAGGAACGGGTTATTGAAGCGGTTGAGCACCACGATGGTCAGCAGCACCAGGGCTGCGAGCCCCATATTGCCCGCTGCGCCCAGGTCCGCGGCACCGTAGCCGCCTGCCATGTCGGTCACGGCGACCTTGATCAGCGACAGGCCCATCAAGGTGATGATGGTGCCGGTCACCACCGGGGTGATCAGCTTGCGCAATTTGCCGATGAACTGGCTGAGCACCACTTCGATAAATGCGGCGAAGAAGCAGATGCCGAAGATCGTCGAGAGAATCTCCTCGGTGCCGCCGCCCCGGGCCTTGACCATGAAGCCGGCACTGAGGATCACGCTGATAAAGGAAAAGCTGGTGCCTTGCAGGCACAGCAAGCCCGAACCCACCGGGCCGAAGCGTCGCGCCTGGACAAAGGTGCCCAGGCCGGAGACGAACAGCGCCATGCTGACCAGGTAGGGCACTTCGCTTTCCAGGCCCAGTACGCCGCCGACGATCAGGGTCGGGGTAATGATCCCGACGAAGCTGGCGAGCACATGCTGCAGGGCGGCAAAAATCGCTGCCGTGAAGTGCGGACGGTCTTCCAGACCATAGATCAGGTCCGATTTATAACGGGGGCGGGGGGCTTGAGCGTCAGACAAGATACGTGCTCGGGTCAGAAAATGGAGGCGCAGGATGCCAGAAAGCGCCCACTGTCAAAAGTGTGAAAATATATTTCTCCGATTCGTGCAAAAAGCCTCAAGCCGGCCGATACCTCTTATAGGCCCACACAACCCTTATAACAGTGGCGCCGAACAGTCATCTCGGTGCGTTGACGCTAAGTGACCGTGTCGCGGCAAGGACGCTCGCAGCCATCCCTCTTTGAGAGCTTTCCTATGTCCCTCCGTAATTTGAATATCGCACCTCGGGCGTTTCTCGGTTTTGCGTTTATTGCGTTGCTTGTGATTGTTCTGGGGGTGTTTGCCGTCAACCGCATGACCCTGATTCGCCAGGCCGCGCTGGACATGGGCGCCAACCAGCTGCCGAGTGTCGGCTACCTGGCCAATATGACCGAGAGCGTATTACGCCTGCGCATTCTGTCGTTCCGGGTGCTGGTCAACCGCGAGCCTGGCGCCCTGCAAGATGCCCAGGCGCGCATTGATGTCCTGGTCGACAAGGCCCGCCAAGCCCAGGCGGGTTACGCCGCGATGCCGGCCGGCGCCGAAGAAGCGGCGCTTTACAAGACTTTTGCGGTGACGTTGGACAACTACCTTAAAGCCCAGGCTGAAATGCTGACGTTGTCCCAGCAGAACAAGGTCGAGGAGATGCGGGCCCTGATCAACAGTCGGATCAAGGACGGCACCGATCAGATGGGTGAACAGCTCAACAAGTTGATTGCGATCAACGCTGCCGATGCCAAGCAGGCCGGGGACGACGCCGGGCGCAGCTACAGCGATGCGATCAGCGGGATTATCGTGGTGTCGGTGGTCGCGGCGCTGATGACCGTATTGCTCGCCTGGCTGCTGACCCGCAGCATTGTCACGCCCTTGCGCAAGGCGGTGGCAGCCGCCGAGACCATCTCCAGCGGCGACCTGAGCAAGGTTATTGAGGATGATGGCCAGGATGAGCCTGCGCGGCTGATCAGTGCCCTGGCGACCATGCAGGGCAACCTGCGCCAGACCATCCAGCATATCGCCGGCTCGGCGACGCAATTGGCGTCCGCCGCCGAAGAGCTGAGCGCGGTGACTGAGGAAGCCTCCAAGGGCTTGCAGCAGCAGAACAATGAAATCGACCAGGCCGCCACCGCCGTCAATGAAATGACCGCTGCCGTGGAAGAAGTGGCGCGTAATGCGGTGTCCACCTCCGAGGCCTCGACCCAGTCGAACCAGGCCGCACGGGAAGGGCGCGACCGCGTGGTGGAAACCGTGGGCGCGATCCAGACCATGACCCAGGACGTGCAGAACACCTCGGTGTTGATCGAAGGCCTGGCCACCCAGGGCCGCGATATCGGCAAGGTGCTGGATGTTATTCGGGCGATTGCCGAACAAACCAACCTGCTGGCCCTCAACGCCGCCATCGAAGCCGCACGCGCCGGTGAAGCCGGGCGCGGGTTTGCCGTGGTGGCCGATGAAGTGCGCGCCCTGGCCCACCGCACCCAGCAGTCGACCCAGGAGATCGAAAAAATGGTCGCCGGCATCCAGAACGGCACGGGTGAGGCGGTGCAGTCCATGCAGCAGAGCAACCAGCGCACCCAAAGCACCCTGGAAATGGCCCGCGCGGCGGGTGTGGCACTGGAGCAGATCACCCAGTCCATCAGCCTGATCAACGAGCGCAACCTGGTGATCGCCAGCGCATCCGAAGAGCAGGCCCAAGTGTCCCGCGAAGTGGATCGCAACCTGGTGAACATCCGCGACCTGGCCACCCAATCGGCGGCCGGCGCCCACCAGACCAGCGCCGCCAGTCACGAACTGTCGCGCCTGGCAGTGGATTTGAATGCGATGGTGGCGCGGTTTGTTATCTAAGCAGGGAAGGCTTGGGTGCCTGGCATACCGCTATCGCAGGCAAGCCAGCTCCTACATTTGATTGGTGGTGTGGCCCAGACTTCTGTCCCGATGAAGATCCCCTGTAGGAGCGGGCTTGCCCGCGATGGCGGTGGCTGGCACACGCCATTTGGTCGAGCTGTCAGGCTTTCCATACGCCGGGATTGACCAGGTTTTTCGGTCGTTCTCCCGCCAGTGCCGCCAGCAGATTATCCACGGCACACCGCGCCATCGCTTCCCGCGTTTCGTGGGTGGCAGAGCCGATGTGCGGCGTCGCCACCACATTGTTCAAGCGCAGTAGCGGCGAGTCATGGTTCAACGGTTCACGCTCGAACACATCCAGCCCCGCCGCGCGGATCGTACGCTGTTGCAGGGCTTCTACCAGCGCCGCCTCGTCCACCACCTTGCCCCGGGAGATGTTGATAAAGATTGTCTCCGGGCCCATAAGCGCGAATTCCCTGGCGCCAATCAACCCCTGGGTCTCGGCGGTCAACGGCAAGGTCAGGCATACAAAGTCGGCTTGCTGCAACAGGTCGGGCAAGCTGCGGTATTGCGCGCCGAAGCGCTGTTCCACCGCAGGCTTGGGGGAGTGGCTGTGATAGATCACCGGCATGCCAAAGCCAAAATGCCCGCGCTGTGCCAGGGCTTCACCAATGCGCCCCATGCCAATGATGCCCAGGGTCTTGCCGTGTACATCGCTGCCAAAGTGCAACGGGCCGATGTTCTGGTTCCAGTTGCCGGCGCGCACCATGTTAGCCAGCTCCACCACGCGTCGGGCGGCGGCGAGGATCAGGGCAAAGCCGGTGTCGGCGGTGGTTTCGGTGAGCACATCCGGGGTGTTGCTGAGCAAAATGCCGCGTTGGGTCAGGTAGTCGATGTCGTAGTTATCGACGCCCACTGAAACACTGGCCACTGCCTCCAGGCGCGGCGCCAGGTCCAGCAGTTGCGCATCCAGGCGCAGGCTGGCGCCCAGCAGGCCGTGGGCGGTGGGCAATGCCTCACGCAGTTGCGCCAGGCCCGTGGCGTCGAGGCTTTCGATCAGGGTCACGGTGGCCGCCTCGTGCAGGCGGGCCATCAGCGGCGCGGAGAGTTTTTTGTACAGCACGACATGTTTTTTCATCAGGTTCTTACCTTCAAATCCAGGGAGTGCAACGGTGCTGCCGGGGACGGCTCACGGGCACCGGTCTTGAGAAAAATCGTCAGTACCACCGACAGCAGCAACGCGCCGCTCATCAGCAGGTAGGACGCACCGGGCGAGCCGGTACTGCTGTTGAGATAGCCCACCAGGTACGAACCGCCAAACGAACCCAGCGCGCCCATGCTGTTGATCAGCGCCATGGCGCCCCCGGCAACGTTGGCCGGGAGGATTTCCGGGACGATCGCAAAAAACGGCCCGTAGGGCGCATACATGCAGGCGCCAGCAATCACCAGCAGGGTGTAGGACCACCAGAAATGCTCGGCCCCCAGCAGGTAGGAGCCATAAAACGCCACGGAAGCGATCAGCAGCGGTGGCCACACGAAACGTTTACGCTTTTGCAGCTTGTCCGAGCCCCAGGACACCACGAGCATGCCAATCACCGCCGCCAGGTACGGCAACGCCGAAAGCCAGCCGGCTTCGACCATGTCCATCTGCAGGCCGGCCTTGAGGATCGACGGCAGCCACAGCACAAAGCCGTACACGCCGATGCTCCAGCAAAAGAACTGCAGCGCGAGGATGATCACCTGTGGCGAGCGGAACGCTTCGGCGTAGTTTTTCACCGCCTTGAGCCCAACCTGCTCGGCGGCCAGGGCGGTTTCCAGGTCGTGCTTCTCGCCGGCGTTCAGCCACTTGGCATCGGCTGGGCGCTCATCGGCCAGGCGCCACCAGATAAAGGCCCAGAACACCGCCGGCAGTCCTTCGATGATAAACATCCAGCGCCAGCTGTAATGCTGCACCAGGTAGCCGGACACCACCGACATCCACAGCATGGTCACCGGGTTGCCGAGGATCAGGAAGGTATTGGCCCGCGAGCGTTCGGCACGGGTGAACCAATGGCACAGGTACACCAGCATCGCCGGCATCACGGCGGCCTCGACCACCCCGAGCAGGAAGCGGATGGCAATCAGCATGTAGGCGTTGGACACGATGCCGGTCAGCGTGGCCAGGCCGCCCCAGAGGATCAGGCTGACAAAAATCAGCTTCTTGACGCTGCGCCGTTGGGCATAGATCGCCCCCGGCACCTGGAAGAAGAAGTAGCCGAGGAAGAACAGCGCGCCGAGCAGCGAGGACATGCCCGGGGTGATCATCAGGTCTTCGGCCATCCCGGAGGCGGCGGCGAAGCCATAGTTGGCGCGGTCCAGGTACGCCAGGCTGTAGGTGATGAACACGATGGGCATGATGTACCACCAGCGGCGGGTGGCGAGTTTGGTCGTCATGGGTTTGCTCCTGAGCTTGTTGTAGTTGTGGCAACAGGTAACGGGTTTAGCGCCGGGGGTCAGCCGGCCTTTTGCAGGGCTGGCAGGTCGGCGCGCATGGGCAGGCCTTCCATATCGCCGCGACTCTGTACGGCGCGGCTGCCGATCCAGTTGGCGCGCTGCACCGCCTGGGCAAAGCTGAGGTTTTCGAGGAGGGCGCTGATCATGCCCACGGCAAAACCATCACCGGCGCCCACTGTGTCCACCACCTTGGCCACCGGCACCGCGGCGACAAACCCTTGGTCCAGATGGCTACGGTAGTAGGCGCCGTGGGGCCCGAGCTTGATCGCCACCGCTTCCACACCCTGGTCGAGGTAGAAGGCGGCAATATCCGACGGGTCTTCGAAACCGGTCAGCAGGCGACCTTCGCTCAGCCCCGGCAACACCCAGTGGGCCAGGCAGGCCAGGGCGTTGATTTCGCGGATCATTTTCTGCTCGCTGGGCCAAAGTGACGGGCGCAGGTTAGGGTCGAACGACACACTGCGGCCTGCCGCGCGCATCTGGTTCATCAACTCGCGCGACAGCTCGGCGGTAGCGTCCGACAATGCTGGCGGAATCCCGGTGGCGTGCAGGTGCCGTGCTTTTAGCAACTGTGGAGTGATCACGGCGCTGGACAGGTGACTGGCCGCCGAGCCACGACGGAAATACTCGACCTTGGGATCGTCGCCGCGCTCTTCCCGCGACTTGAGCTGAAAGCCGGTGGGGTGTGCCGGATCGACCGCTACATGCCGGCAATCCAGGCCTTCGCGTTCTAGGGTATCGACCACAAAGCGGCCCAATGAATCATCCCCCACACGGCTCAGCCAAGCCACATTGAAGCCCAGGCGCGACAAGCCGATCGCCACATTGCTGTCGGCGCCGGCAATGCGTTTTTCAAAGTGACCGACCTGGGCCAGGTCACCGGTTTGTTCGGCGACGAACATCGCCATGGTCTCGCCGAACGAGAGGATATCGATCTCAGACATGGGCATTCTCCACACGCGGTTGGCCAAGGTGGGTGAGGGCGGCGACTTGCACGGTGGTGACCGCCACCAGGTCTGCGCCTTGCAGCGGGAATTCCACCGCGCGGCTGATACCTTGGGGCATCAGTTGCAGCAATTGTTCCCACAGATGCAGGTCGGCGGTGCCCGGCGGCAACGCCACCAGCTTGCCGTCGGCGCGACGCTCTACGGCCTTGCAGTGCAGGTAGTCGACATGGCGGCCCAGCAGGCGCGCAGCGGTGCGCGCCGATTGGTCCTGCCAGTGCCAGTTGCCGATATCGAAGGTCATTTTCACCGGTACCGCCAGGCGCTCAGCTTCATCGAAGAAACGTTGCAGCGGCTCGATGCGCCCGCCGTGCAGGGTCTGGTCGTTTTCCACCAGCAAGCGCACCGGGTGGCGATTGAGCAAGGCGCTGAGGCTGTGCAGGTCGTTGGTGTCGGTGAAGTAACCGAGGGACACCTTCAACCAGCGCGCACCGAACGCCTGGGCGCGGTCGAGGGTGGCGGCCAGCTCGGCGTTGGCTTGCGCCCGCCCGGCAACCCACAGTTCCAGGGGCGAGGAAAATACACACTCCAGGCCTTGCGCTGCGGCGGCTTGCGCCAGTTCAGCGGGCTGTTCGGTGGTCAGCAGTTCTTCACGCCATTCAATGCGCGTGGCGCCGGCGGCGGCCAGCAGGTCGACAAAACTCAGTTGGCCGCGCTGGCGGACCAGGTCGGCGCCGTAGCTGGAAAGGCTGATGGAAACGGGGTATCTGTGCATTGTTATTGATCTCTGAAACCGGTTTCATTTGAAGATAAAAAAATGCTCGTGCAGGCGGTTATGCCTACACGGGTTGGGTTGAGCCTCGGACGATCAGTTGCGGGGCAAAATCCACCGAACGGGTCGGCGCGGTATCGCCGCGCAAGCGCTTGAGCAAGCACTCAAAAGCACTGGCGCCAATGGCTTCGGTCGGCTGGGCCAGGGCGGTGATGCCGCTGCCCACCAGCGGGTACCATTCCAGATCATCCAGGGCGAGCAAGCCCACGTCCTCGAACAATCGGCAACCCAGTTCGCGCAGGGCTTTGGTACAGGCCAGCGCGGCAATGCCGTTGGCACAGAACAACGCTTTGGGCCCGGCTTGGCCTGCGCCAAGAAACGTCTGCAAGCGGTGGGGCAGGTCGCGGTCTATTTCCAATACGGCGCCGCGCATTTTTTTGCGACGGCGGATCTGGGCCCGGAAACTCTCCATACGCTCAACCCGCGAACTGGTGCCATCGGCCGCCTCGCTGACCAGCAAGATATCCCGGTAGCCCTGGTGTTCCAGGTGGTCCAGCGCCATGCCCACGGCCAGTGGGTTGTCCAGGCCTACCAGGTCGCTGTACAGGGCGTCGACCTTGCGGTCCACCAGCACCAGGGGCATTTCCCGTTGCAGTTCCAGCAGTTGTTCGAGGTGATGGCCCAGGGTGTTCACGATCAAGCCTTCGATGTTATAGGCGCGCAGGGCTGCCAGGTGCTGGCGCTCCTGCTCGTCATCGCGGTCGGTGTTGCACACCACCAGGCTGTAGCCGTGCTGGCGGCAGGCGGTTTCCACGCCATGCATCACGGCAATCGAATAGGGGTTGCGGATATCGGCCACCAGCATGCCGATCAGGCGCGTGCGCCCACGTTTCAGGCCTCGGGCCATCTGGTTGGGGCGGTAGCCCAAGTCATCAATAGCCTGCTCGATGCGCAGGGCGATGGCGTCGGAGAGCAGGGCGCGGTCATCGCCGATAAAACGCGACACGCTGGCCTTGGAGACGCCGGCGCGTTCGGCTACATCAAGCATGGTCACGCGGCTGCGTTGGGCGGCGGAGAATGAAGTCACGGCGGGGCCTTTCTTATTAGTGTGAGGTGGCAGTGCGCTGGGCATTGAAACCGGTTTCAGAAAACACCAGCCAGCCCCTTTCGTCAAGAAAATCTTTGCTGGAACACTGCCAAAACCGGCGGCGTGAAACCGACGAGCGGCGAGCCGACCTGTTAGTTCTGACAGTATCCGCAGCGCTGCTGGACGTGTTCAATTATCCCAACTGAGCCGCAAGCGCCGTGATCCATCGACGCCTTGGCGCGTGTCTAGGTGATGGGAGGTTTTGATGAGCACCCACAATGCTGGCCAATCCAATGGCCCAGGCGGCATCCTGGTGATTGAGGCGCCTATCGTCGTCGACGCGCTGCCTGACGGGTTGCTGCCGGCACAGTTTTATTTCGCTGATCTGCAGCTTGAGATTCCGACGCCCTGGGCGTTTTTACCCGGTCCGGGCAGAGATCAGTATCTGGTGTTCGAGTGGAACGTTCGCGGTGCCCGGCCCTTGGATACGCCGCCGATTTTGCTGCCTAACCCGATGACGCCTGCCGACTTTCCCTACGCCCTGCAGATACCTCAGGCATTCCTGCTCAACAGTGCAATTGTTGATCTGCGGTTTCGCATCCATAACCGCACGCCGAACAGCCCCAGCGTTGATGCCTCCGAGGTTGTGACCATCAGGATCGACCGCGATGCGCCCGGTGGGGGGGCGTTGCTGCCACCGCCCATTTTTCCCATCGATCCGATCACCGAGGCCTACCTGGTTGCCAACCCCCTGGTGCCCATGGAAATCCCCAAGGACTATCTGGATCGTGAGGTGGGTGATCAGGTGCTGATGTATTTTTCAGATATGAACACCTTGCCAACCGGCGCGCCTACCCTGGTTTCAGCGCCGCTGACCAGCGCCACCGGCCGTATATTCGTGAATGTGCCCAGCGCCGTGTTCCGCAGTTTCCCGGGCGCGCGCTGGATCTTCTGCTTCTATCGTCTGAAGGACCGCGCAGGCAACGTCAATCCGCTGTTTTCACAGGTGGAGCAAGCGGAGCTGCAAACCGGCCTGCCGCCATCCAGGTACCCTCGGCCCAGTTTCCCGCAGGCGGAGTCGCATCCAAACCGTTTCCTGACCTGCAGCACCCAACCTGCGATCTGGTTGAGAGTCGAGGTGCATGTCGCGCCTCACGCCGACATACACGCTGGCGACCTGATCACGCTGCGGTTCCAGGGGTATGGCAAGTACCCGGATGTCGATCCGGACCCCAATATCGTGGAAACCCTCACGCATTATTGGGATGGGGTCGCCGATGCGGCGGGCTATACCTTCTGGATTCTGGATGTCGAGCGCGTGATTCGGCCCCTGAAAAAAAACGCCGGCGGCGAGGCCAGTTACACGGTGTCCCGGGGCGGCGCGGTGATCGGCCGTTCTTCTTCGCGCTATGTGGAGTTCGACCGCGTGGTGCCCACCTCACCG
This sequence comes from Pseudomonas sp. MF09156, assembly GCF_059862305.1. Taxonomy (NCBI): domain Bacteria; kingdom Pseudomonadati; phylum Pseudomonadota; class Gammaproteobacteria; order Pseudomonadales; family Pseudomonadaceae; genus Pseudomonas; species Pseudomonas sp. MF09156. The sequence goes on along the minus strand of NZ_JCBCUR010000004.1, from coordinate 222,999 downwards.
CCACCGCCCACGCCTATTTATTGCTGGATTGACGGCAATGGCCCCGAGGACTGAACACCCTACACGTTTGCTTTAACAACAGATGGGTAATTCGAAAGGTGGTTTGTTTGGCCGCGTGTTTTACGCGCTGGAGAGAGTGTTGCTGCGATTTCAGTCACCAGGCAATCACTCAAGTATCGGGCGATGGCGGCTTGGCCACCTAATGAGTGTTTGTGCGACGCCTACATTAAGTACTAAGGAGAGACTGATATGAGCAGCAACCCTGACGTCACCATTACACCAGTGCCTTTGGTTATTGATGCCCCCACGATTGCAGAAGCATTGGATGATGCATCCGGGCTCATCCCGGTAGCCGTTGCACGGGCGGGTATAACCCTTCAACTGCGAACCGGGCTGATTTCATTGCGCACCGACTGGCTGAGTGTCGAAATTCGCAGAACCACAGATACGGTGCCCAGTTGGACCACCTTCGTGCCCCCCTTCCAGATCAACTTGAACCCCGTGCCGGCAATAATCGATAGATTTGTTCCTGCTCCGGCTCCCGAGTTTGAATTCGCCCATGGCTTTTATGAACTCAAAGTCACGCAATACCGTAATGCCGGTGGTGTACCGGGTCCTGCGATGGATGAGTCCAACCCCGCCGCATTCCGGGTTGACCTCATTGCGCCCTACGCCGTAGCGGCGTCCCGTGAGCAGCCGACCGCTCCAGTGTTAGTCAATGCCCCGCCGGGTACGGTTATCAACAATGCTTTCCTGATCAACCAGGGCGGCGTGGAGGTGCGTATCCTGGCAAACAGTTTCGGGCCGCAGCCCGGACGGTTTGAAGCGGGGGACGAAATTGACGTGTACTACAGCCCGGTCATGGACCCTCGGCCCGAGTATTTGGTCAGTGGTCCAGGTGTGCCTATGCTGCCGCCACCTGCGTCGAGCACTTTTTTCCTGCCAGCCAGCCTGATCACCTTGAGTGGTCTCTATTACTTTTTCTACACCATCAGGGACCGTGCAGGGAACGTCAGTCGCCCGTCGTTCAATGAGTTTCGTACGGTTTCGTTGTTGGCCGATCCCGTGCCATTGGCGCCGTTCCTGCCACTTGCGCCTGCCCCTCGTAACGGCAGCACTGATGACCTGCTCAGCATTGCGGACTATGTGCAAGGGATCGATCTGCATATTGAGCAGTATGTTAATTTCGTGACAGGGCTGGACAAGTTCGAGACGCAATGGGAAGCCGAGCCTTTTGGCCCGCAAACTACCGAGCTCACTGGTTTCCCGGTGGTGTTCAATAATATGAATGACGCAATCAAGGCCGCCTATACCGCGACGCTGGGCCCGCAGACGGTAAATGTGCGTTACCGGATCGAGCGCAACGGTGTGTTCTTCACCTCGCCAGATAAAACCCTGCAGCTCGATTTGTCGGTCGAAGGGCCGGTCCTGCCGGGCACACTGGAGCCAGGCGATGTGAACCCTGGGCTGAACCCGCCGCAAGTGTTTGGTGCCAACTCCAACGAGTTGAACACCCTGCGCATTGGGGATGCGAACCTGCCTGTCACTATTGTGATTCCCCTTTGGATCATTGCGGCGCTGCCTCATGCAGCTAATGAGTTTTACCTGTATTGGGGCACCTCCAGAGAGCGTGTCGGGCCGTTCCCTTTAAGCACTACAGTTCCCGGCGCCGACGCGACGTTTACCATTCCCTGGGACGTAGTGGCGCGCCACGGCAACAATATGCAACCGGTCAGCTACTCTGTGATTGGCCCCGGCACCACCAATGAAAACCCATCGCCCGTGACCATGGTCAATGTGATCGATGCCGTGACGGTGGAGCTGGCACCTGCAAGGTATGAGCGCCTCGTGTTTGATGAATGGAACTGTCAGTCGCTGGTACAAATCCAGCCTGGCTCGCCACCGGTACTGGCTGCCACTGTGTTGATCCCGGGCGATGCAAGACTGGTAGTGGGCAATACCGTGGATGTTACGATCACCATTACCAGCGAACGCCCAGGGCATCCGTCAGGGCCATTTACACTGACTATTACAACCCCGCCCTTGACCGCTGCCGAGGTGGCCAACGGTATTGAGGTAAATATCATCTACCGTCCGTTCCTGGCTCAAGTGGCGTTTGGGCCGTGCGAGGTCACCTACACCACGGGCGTGGCAGGTGGGGGACTCGGTCGCGGCGAGCTGGCCGAGGTATACACGGTATTCTCCAACCCTGACTCATTCTGTGATGGCGTACCGGCTAGCCTGGGAACCACTCTGATAAGTCAATAAACCGCTGCAAGCACAAAAGGGAAGCCTGGCTTCCCTTTTGTGCGTCTGCAAGCCTTGGATTGGCGCGTTTAGACGGTTCCGTCTGCCGGGGGCGCCACTTTCCATGCATCTGCGCTGCCGATTAACACTGCTCGTTCAGATTAGTCCTACAGTCGTCGGTATGTTCACTACGTAACCTCTGCGCTGTACAGGTGAGGCCTCATTCCGCGGGGAACGAGCCAAGCCGTTTTTAGTGGCTCTACCCCAGAGAGTGAACCCGATGTCAGCACCCATTAACTTCGAGCTCAAACCCTTGAGCAAGATGATGAAAGTCCCAGCCATGACTGTCCTGCTGTTTGCGGCAGTGCAAACCAATGTGCAAGCCGGCCATCTGATTGGCGAGTCCAAGGTCATTGGCGCCGATGAACCGACAAATCACTGGCAACTCGATCAAAAGTCCGAGCTGACCATGAACGGCGCCCGTGCGGGCCATATCCTGGCCAACGATTCGACGCTGAATGTCAATCCCGGCAGCCTGATCGAGGATATCCGCGCGACACAGGGCTCCTCCGTCAGTATTAACGGTGCCACGGTCAATTCCAACAACTCGACATGGGGCGCGGTGCGCCTGGATGACAGCACAGCCATCATTCGTGACAGCTCCATCAACAGCAACACCGTTGTCGGCCTGCAAGCGTTCCAGAGCTTCAACTCGCAAACGGGCGGCATTGCCCAGGTGTTCAACAGCATCATCCGCGGTGTAAAGGGTGGCGCAATAGCCAACGGCAACGCCGAGTTGCATTTCAACCAGAACACCGTGGTCGAAGGCACTGGCGCCGACAGCTATGGCGTGTTGCTTGATGGTGCAACGGCGACTGCCAGCCAGAGCAGCATCATCGGCGGCAAGAATGGCGTGCTGTTCACCAACAACCTTGGCAGCACCACTGCCGGCAAGCTGGTGCTGGACAATTCCAGCGTCGAAGGCCGCAGCGGCTCGGCCATTGTTGTCGAAGGTGAGCCTGGCGAGCCGATGGACGTTGAAATCGACGTGCGCAATGGTTCGACCCTGATCGGCGGCAATGGCACGTTGCTGGAAGTCAACGGCGGCGCCCAGGCGAGCATGAACGTCGACAACAGCCGCTTGAACGGCAATATCATTGTCGAGGACGGCAGCACCGCGCACCTGAACCTCGACAACAACGCCGGGCTGACGGGCCAGTTGCACAATGTCAGCAGCCTGAACATCGGCGACCAGTCCTACTGGGAGTTGACCGGCGACAGCCAGGTGGGTGCCTTGAACCTGGCCGGCGGTACGGTGAAGTTCGGCGACAGCGACGCGTTCTATCAGTTGGACCTGGACAGCCTCGACGGTAAAGGCACCTTTGTCATGGGCACCGATTTTGCCCGGGGTATCACCGACTTCCTGAATATCAATGGCCAAGCCAACGGCAACCACAGCCTGCTGCTTGAGGCCACTGGCGTGGAGCCGCTCAACCCTGAAGCGATTCGTATCGTGCACACCGAAGGCGGGGACGCGCAGTTCTCCCTGGCCAATGATTTCGTCGACGTGGGCGCCTACTCCTACGGCCTGAAAAAGGACGGCACCGACTGGTTCCTCGACCCGGAAAACCGTGTGATCAGCCCGTCCACCCGCTCGGTGATGGCGCTGTTCAACACCGCACCGACCGTGTGGTACGGCGAGGCGACCTCATTGCGTACGCGCATGGGCGAGCTGCGTTTCGAGCCTGGTCAGGCGGGTGTGTGGATGCGCGGTTACGGCAACAAGTACAAGGTGGCCGAGAGCACCGGTGTGGGCTATGACCAGAACCAGCAAGGCTTCACCCTGGGTGCCGACATGCCGTTGGCCGACAGCCAGTGGCTGGTAGGTGTGATGGCTGGCCACAGTACCTCGGACCTGAACCTCAAGCGCGGTACGTCCGGCACCGTGAAAAGCTACTACGTGGGTGCCTATGCCACCTGGCTGGATGAGGAAAGTGGCCTGTACTTTGACGCTGTGGCCAAGCTCAACCGCTTCAACAACGAGTCCAAGGTCGGCATGAGCGACGGGACCAAGTCCAAGGGCAAGTACGCCAACACCGGTGGCGGCCTGTCGGCAGAGTTCGGGCGCAACATCAAGCTCGATGACGGCTACTTCGTCGAACCGTATGCACAATTGTCCACCGTGGTCATCCAGGGTGCCAATTACAACCTGGACAATGGCCTGCACGCCGATGGCGAGCGCACCCGTTCGATCATGGCCAAGGCCGGCGCGACGATTGGGCGTGATATCCAGCTCGACAGTGGCAGTGTCGTCCAGCCGTACCTGCGGGCAGCGATGGTGCATGAGTTTGCCAACAACAATAAGGTCAAGGTGAACAACAATGTGTTCAACAACGACCTGTCAGGTTCACGCACTGAGTTCGGCGCAGGGGTTGCGGTGAAGTTGTCCCAGAACCTGCAACTGCACGCAGACCTTGAGCACAGCAGTGGTGGCCGGGTCGAACAGCCTTGGGGCGCCAACGTAGGTATGCGCTACAGCTGGTAAAAACAGGACGCTTATTAACGCCCGTATCGAAGGATACGGGCGTTTTTTTCTCTTGCATAAGCGATCAACTGGTTAGATCAAAGTCGACTTGTATTGTATGCCTGTTGCCGTTTTCATCCGGATCGGTGGTACCGTTCAATTCACCGCCGAACTTGACAGTGCCTGCTTGCAAGCGATTAACGATCAAAGTTCCTGTGGAACACCGCATGGAGTTAGGATTCGGACGGCCCTCAATGGAATACCAGACACTGACTTTATTGATCTGCCACTTATCCAGCTCTAACACCTGCCCCTGACGAACGGTGTCGGGCAGCCCAATCGTGATTTTTTTCACTGTGATTGAGTTATCAGCATGTCGCGCGTCAAGGCGGTAGATGGCCGCTTCATGGTCATGCACCAGTCTCAAGGTCTGAAAGTGGAGCGGTATATTATCGATACGTGCATCGAATGTGCCAGTTGCAAGAAGGAACCTGGGGTAAAGCAATTTTTTTTGCTCGGGGGTCAACTGTTGCGCTTGTTCGGTCATGATCGCTTCTCCATCGCTGATGATTGTGCGAGTAACAGAGATGTTGACGGCTCTGTCTGGTCATGAAATAGCACCGCACCTGCGCTGTAAACTGTCAGAACTAACAGTATACGAAGACAACGACTTATGAATGATCCAATGACAATCTAAGCACGCCGCTGTTAATACTCTTTGGCACTTAGACTAACCGAACAACCCCGCCGCGATGTTGATCGAAAAACCCAAGATCGCCGTATTGAACAAAAAACCGATCAACGATTGCCCCAACACCACTTTGCGCATGGCCCGGGTAGCCACCCCCACATCCGAAGTCTGCACGGCAACGCCGATGGTGAAGGAGAAGTACAGGAAGTCCCAGTAGTTGGGGGTCAGTAGCCCTTCGGCAAAGCGCAGCGCCGGTTCCTTGCCCTCCCAGGTGTAATAGAGGCGGGCGTAGTGCACGCTGAAAATCACCCCGATCAGCAACCACGAACCAATCACCGTCACCCCGGTAAAACCGTAATGCAGCAGGCGCTCGGTCGTGTCCAGGCCCTTGCTGCCGGCCAGGCCAACCGCAATGGTGGCCAGGCTCGCAATCGCCGCAATGCACACCATAAATAACACCAGGCCGGCGTTTTCATCCTCGACCTCGGCGATGCGCTTGACGTCTTCGGCCTTGGCACGGATGGTCAGGCGCAGCATTAGAATCAGGTAGGTCCAGACCCCTACGTTCCAGCCGATCAGGATTTTGCTGAGGATTGAGTCGACGGGCGCCAGGATGCCGATTGCCAGGCCCAGGACGGCAGCGGCGGAAAGGCGAGGGTGGGTACGGGCGAGAAAAGGCATGATGGCTCACAAACACAGGACATGTGAGCACCATAGCCTATTCCCGTAGGAGCCGGCTTGCCGGCCCCTACAGGGGGGGTATCAATCTTTGCGTTTGCGCACCAGTTTCATGACGACCACAAAGAACACCGGCACAAACACCACCGCCAGCGTCGCAGTGATCATCCCGCCGATCACCCCAGTACCAATCGCCTGCTGGCTCGCCGAACTGGCGCCGGTGGCAATCGCCAACGGCACCACGCCCAGGATAAACGCCAGCGAAGTCATGATGATCGGTCGCAGACGCAAGCGAGCAGCCTTCAATGTCGCCTCGACCAAGTCTTCGCCCTGGTCATACAAGTCCTTGGCAAACTCGATGATCAGGATCGCGTTTTTCGCTGACAGTCCGATGATCGTGATCAGGCCGACCTTGAAGAACACATCGTTGGGCATGCCGCGCAGTGACACCGCCATGACCGCGCCCAATACCCCCAGTGGCACCACCAGCAGCACCGAAGTGGGGATCGACCAGCTTTCATACAGCGCTGCCAGGCACAGGAACACCACCAGCAGCGACAGCATCAGCAGCAGCGGCGCCTGGGAACCCGACAAGCGCTCCTGCAACGACAACCCGGTCCATTCCTGGCCCAGGCCCGCTGGCAATTGGCTGACCAGACGCTGGATTTCTTCCATTGCCTCGCCGGTGCTATGACCCGGTGAAGCTTCACCCGAAATAGCGATGGCCGGGTAACCGTTGTAACGGGTCAACTGCGCCGGGCCCTGGACCCAGCGCGCTTGGACAAACGCCGACAGCGGCACCATCTTCCCGGCGTTGTTGCGCACATGGATCTTCATCAGGTCTTCGACCTGGCTGCGCTGGTCGCCTTCGGCCTGCACCACCACGCGCTGCATGCGGCCCTGGTTGGGGAAGTCGTTGATGTAGGCCGAGCCAACGGCCGAAGACAGGATATTGCCCACATCGGCAAACGACACGCCCAGGGCGTTGGCCCGCTTGCGGTCCACCTCCAACTGCACTTGCGGCGCCTCGGCCAGGGCGCTTTCGCGCACATTGGCCAGGATCGGGCTTTTTTCCGCCGCCGCCAGCAGCTCGGTACGCGCCGCCATCAATGCGGCATGGCCCACGCCGCCACGGTCCTGCAAACGGAACTCAAAGCCGCTGGAGGTGCCCAGGCCATCCACCGGTGGCGGCAGCACGGCATAGGCCATCGCATCCTTGAGTTCGGTAAAGGCCATGTTGGCGCGATCGGCAATCGAGGCCGCCGAATCGTCGCTGCTGCGCTCGGACCAATCCTTAAGCGTGGTAAACGCCAGCGCCGCGTTCTGCCCGGAGCCGGAGAAGCTGAAGCCCATGATCATCGTCGTATCACCGACGCCCGGCTCGGTGGCGTTGTGCGCCTCGATCTGCTCGGCCACCAGCACCGTACGGTTCTTGCTCGCGCCTGGCGGCAACTGAATATCGGTGATGGTGTAGCCCTGATCTTCCACTGGCAGGAACGAGGCGGGCAGGCGGCTGAACAGGAAGCCCAGGCCTACCAGCAGGACCAGGTAGATCAGCAGGTAGCGGCCGCTGCGCTTGAGGGCATAGGCGACCCAGCCTTCGTAGCGGTCGGTCAGTTGTTCAAAGCGCCGGTTGAACCAACCAAAGAACCCGCCCTTGGCATGGTGCTCGCCCTTGGCAATTGGCTTGAGCAACGTGGCGCACAGGGCCGGGGTCAAGGACAGGGCAAGAAACGCCGAGAACAGGATCGAGGTGGCCATCGACAGCGAGAACTGCTGGTAGATCACCCCCACCGAGCCTGGCATGAACGCCATCGGCAGGAACACCGCCACCAGCACCAGGGTAATGCCGATGATCGCCCCGGTAATCTGGCCCATGGCCTTGCGTGTGGCTTCCTTGGGCGACAGGCCCTCCGTGACCATGATCCGCTCGACGTTCTCCACCACCACAATCGCATCGTCCACCAGGATGCCGATGGCCAGCACCATGCCGAACATGGTCAGCACGTTGATCGAGAAACCCAGCAACAGCATGGTGGCGAAGGTGCCCATCAGTGCAATCGGCACCACCAGCGTCGGGATCAGGGTGTAGCGGATGTTCTGCAGGAACAGGAACATCACCGCAAACACCAGCGCCATCGCCTCCAGCAGGGTGTAGATCACCTTGGTGATCGAGACCTTGACGAACGGCGAGGTGTCGTACGGGATCTTGTACTCGACGTTGGCCGGGAAGTAGCGCGACAGCTCATCCATCTTCGCCCGCACCAGGGTCGCGGTGCTCAAGGCATTGGCGCCGGGCGACAGCTGCACGCTGACGGCGGTGGAAGGCTTGCCGTTCAACCGCGTGGAGAACTGGTACTCCTGGCTACCGACCTCGACCCGCGCCACATCACCAATGCGCACGGTGGAACCGTCCGGGTTGGCCTTGAGCACAATGTCGGCAAATTCGGCCGGAGTGGAGAGCTGGCCCTTGACCAGAATCGACGCGGTGATTTCCTGGGTATTGGTGCCTGGCAAATCACCGATGCTGCCGGCCGAAACCTGGGCGTTCTGCGCGGTAATCGCGGCGTTGACGTCGGCCGGGGTCAGGTTGAAACCAATGAGTTTCTGTGGATCGATCCAGATCCGCATCGCCCGCTCGGCACCATACAGTTGCGCCTTGCCCACACCGTCCAGGCGCTTGAGCTCGTTCATCACGTTGCGCGCCAGGTAGTCGCTGAGCGCCACGTCGTCGAGCTTGCCGTCGCTGGAGGTCAGGGTCACCAGCAGCAGGAAGCCGGCGGACACTTTCTCCACCTGCAGGCCTTGCTGGGTCACCGCTTGCGGCAGGCGCGGCTCTACGGCCTTGAGGCGGTTCTGCACATCGACCTGGGCCATTTCCGGGTTGGTTCCCGGCTGGAAGGTCGCGGTGATGGTGGCCGAGCCGAGGCTGCTCTGGGATTCGAAATACAACAGGTGGTCGGCCCCGTTGAGCTCCTGCTCGATCAGGCTGACCACGCTTTCGTCCAGGGTCTGCGCCGACGCACCAGGGTACGTCGCATAGATTTCCACTTTCGGTGGCGCGACGTTGGGGTACTGCGCCACGGGCAACTGCGGGATGGCGAGGGCGCCGGCCAGCAGGATAAACAGGGCGACCACCCAGGCGAAGATCGGGCGGTCAATAAAGAACTGCGGCATTGTCTCTGATCCCTATGATTACTGGCCGGCGGCCTGGGCGACAGGCGCGGTGCTGGCATCCACTTCGACTTTTTCACCGGGGCGCGCATGTTGCAGGCCTTCGACGATGATGCGGTCCCCGGCCTTCAAGCCGCTGTTGACCACCCAACGATCATTGACCGCTGCGCCCAATTCCACCGGTTGCTGGCTGACGTTCTGCTCGGCATCCACCAGCAACACCATGGGGATACCGGCGCTGTCGCGGGTGATTGCGCGCTGCGGCACGCTCAGGCCTTGCTGGTCGACGGCCTGCTCCAGGCGTACACGGATAAAGCTGCCGGGCAACAGGTCGAGGTCCGGGTTGGGGAATTCGCTGCGCAGGATGATCTGCCCGGTGCCGGGGTCTACGGAAATTTCCGCGAACAGCAACTTGCCCGGCAGCGGGTAGAGGCTGCCGTCATCCTGAATCAGCGTGGCCTTGGCCTGGTTTTGGCCCACTTGCTTCAAATGCCCGGCGCGGAAGGCGCGGCGCAGGTCATTGAGCTCGCGGGTGGACTGGGTGAGGTCGGCGTGGATCGGGTCCAACTGCTGGATCACGGCCATGGGCGTGGCTTCGTTCTGGCCCACCAGCGCGCCTTCGGTCACCAGCGCACGGCCGATACGCCCGGAGATCGGTGCGGTGACGGTGGCATAGCCGAGGTTGAGCTTGGCACGCTGCACCGCTGCCTGGTTGGCCGCGACCTCAGCGGCCGTTTGCCGGGCGGCGGCGCGGGCGTTGTCGTAGTCCTGGGCGCTGATGGCATTGCCTTCGACTAGTTGGCTATAGCGCTGCTCTTGCAGACGCGCCTGGAAGGCATTGGCCTCGGCCTTGCGCAGGCTGGCCTGGGCACTGTCGAGGTCGGCCTTGAACGGCGCCGGGTCAATACGGAACAGCACGTCGCCCTGTTTGACGTCATGGCCTTCGTTGAACACCCGTTGCAATACCACGCCTGCGACCCGTGCGCGCACTTCGGCAATGCGTGGCGCGGCAATCCGTCCGCTCAGCTCGCTGCTGATGGACAGGGGTTTGGCTTCGAGGGTTTCGATCCGTACCTTGGCCAGGGGCATTTGCGGGGCGTCGTCCGCAGAGTTGCCACAGGCACCCAGGGCCAACGTCAGTGCCAGCAGGCAAAACGGCGCAAACAGATTCTTTGACATGCTCTTATCCCAATATTGACTGGCGCATCCTACGGACGCCCCCGGCTCGGTGCTGTGAAGCTGTGTAGGTGGTGTGTGAAGAAATGTAAGGTACGGCGCACGCCGAGGCGCCTGCGTATATCCTTCACGGCCGTGGATCCTAACAAGCTCTTCTGATCAATGACGATCTAATGTGAAACTGTATTATTTGGAAGCACCATGCCCAACATCCTCCTGGTCGAAGACGACGCCGCGCTGTCCGAGCTGATTGCCAGTTACCTTGAACGCAATGGCTATCACGTCAATGTGCTCAGCCGTGGCGACCACGTACGCGAGCGGGCCAGGCTCAACCCGCCGGACCTGGTGATCCTTGACCTGATGCTGCCGGGCCTGGATGGCCTGCAAGTCTGCCGCCTGCTGCGCGCCGACTCGGCCGGCCTGCCGATCCTGATGCTCACCGCCCGCGATGACAGCCATGACCAGGTGCTGGGCCTGGAGATGGGCGCCGATGACTACGTGACCAAGCCCTGCGAGCCACGGGTGCTGTTGGCCCGGGTGCGCACTCTGTTGCGCCGCAGCAGCCTCAGCGAGCCACAGGCGGCCAATGACCAGATTATCATGGGCAATCTGTGCATCGACCTGTCGGAGCGCGCCGTGACCTGGCGCGACCAGGCGGTGGAGCTGTCCAGCGGTGAATACAACCTGTTGGTGGTGCTGGCCCGGCATGCCGGTGAAGTGCTCAGCCGCGACCAGATCCTGCAGCGCCTGCGGGGCATCGAGTTCAACGGCACCGACCGCTCAGTGGATGTGGCCATTTCCAAGCTGCGGCGCAAGTTCGACGACCATGCCGGCGAGGCGCGCAAGATCAAGACGGTGTGGGGCAAGGGTTACCTGTTCAGCCGTTCCGAGTGGGAATGTTGACAGCATGTTCCGGCTCCTGATCCGTCTCTACCTGCTGACCATCGTGACCTACAGCGCGGCGATCTACCTGATTCCCATGGGCATCATCGAGGTCTTCCATCATCGCTACATGAACTACAACCTCGAGCAATCCCGGGGCTTGCAGAGCCTGATCGTGCGTCAGTACCACAGCCGGCCGGTGGAGCGCTGGTCCGAGGTCACCGACCAGTTGGCCCGGGACTTTGCGCCCTTGAAGGTGCAATTGCTGCATCGCCAGGATGCCCGCTATACGCCGGCCGAGGAGCGGTTGCTGGAGCAGGGCAAACCGGTCATCCGCCTGGGGGAGTGGGGCTGGATGGAAGAAATCAGCTCGCCGCTCAATGACCAATTGGCGGTCAAGCTGACCATCCCGCCCGACCCGCTGGACATGAACCTGCTGTACTGGACCATGAACGTACTGATCGGCGCGGCGCTGCTGGGGGGCCTGTTGCTGTGGCTGCGCCCGCACTGGCGCGACCTGGAACGCCTCAAGGCCACAGCCGCGCAACTGGGCCGTGGTCATCTGGAAGAACGCACACACATTCCGCCCAGCTCCAACATCGGCAGCCTGGCGGCGGTGTTCGACACCATGGCCAATGACATCGAACACCTGCTCAACCAGCAGCGTGACTTGCTCAACGCCGTGTCCCACGAACTGCGTACCCCGCTGACCCGCCTGGACTTCGGCCTGGCCCTGGCGCTGTCCGAAGACCAACCGGCCGCCAGCCGCGAACGCCTGCAAGGCCTGGTGGCGCACATCCGCGAGCTGGATGAGTTGGTGCTGGAACTGCTGTCCTACAGCCGCCTGCAAAACCCGGCACAACTGCCCGAGCGGGTGGAAGTGGTGCTGGATGAGTTTATCGACAGCATCCTGGGCAGCATCGACGACGAACTGGAGAACCCCGAGATTGTGATTGATGTGGTGCTGGACTGCGCGGTGGAGCGTTTTACCCTCGACCCACGCCTCACCGCCCGCGCCCTGCAAAACCTGCTGCGCAATGCCATGCGCTATTGCGAGCGGCGCATCCAGATTGGCGTCAAGGTCTGCGCCAAGGGCTGCGAAATCTGGGTGGATGACGACGGCATCGGCATCCCCGAAGAGCAACGTGCGCGGATTTTCGAACCGTTCTACCGCCTGGACCGCAGCCGCGACCGCGCCACCGGTGGCTTCGGCCTGGGCCTGGCGATCAGCCGCCGGGCCGTCGAGGCACAGGGCGGCACACTCACCGCCCAGGCCTCGCCACTGGGCGGCGCACGCCTGCGCCTGTGGCTGCCTACCTGACTGTCTGTCTAGAGCGGGCTTGTGTGGGAGCGGGCTTGTCGGATCGCCGCATCGCCGCGAAGACGTCGGCCCAGCGAACATTGATGTTGACTGACCCACTGCTTTCGCGAGCAAGCCCGCTCCCACACAAGCCCGCTGCCACATTGATGGGTGTTTTTCTGCAGTCCTGCTTTTGGCATATGCGCAGCCTTACCGCCCCTGACGCACCCTTGCTATAGTTCGGCCCTTATCAGCCGCCAGCCAAGGATCACTGCCATGTCCGAATACCAAGCCTTTGTCGTCGAACTCCACGGCAACGTCGCCCATGTGCAGATCAATCGCCCAGAAAAAATCAACGCCATGAACGCGGCGTTCTGGAGCGAAATCATCGAGATTTTCCAATGGATCGACGATACCGACGCGGTGCGCGCGGTGGTGTTGAGCGGCGCCGGCAAGCATTTTTCCTCGGGCATCGACCTGATGATGCTGGCCTCGGTGGCCAATGAGTTTGGCAAGGACGTGGGGCGCAATGCGCGCCTGCTGCGGCGCAAGATCCTGCAACTGCAAGCCTCGTTCAACGCCGTGGATAACTGCCGCAAGCCGGTGCTGGCGGCGATCCAGGGCTACTGCATCGGCGGCGCCATCGACCTGATCAGCGCCTGCGACATGCGTTACGCCGCTGACGATGCGCAATTCTCGATCAAGGAAATCGACATCGGCATGGCCGCCGACGTCGGCACCCTGCAACGCCTGCCACGCATCATCGGCGACGGCATGCTGCGCGAACTGGCCTACACCGGGCGCACCTTTGGCGCCGAAGAAGCGCGCAGCATCGGCCTGGTCAACCGGACCTTTGCCGACCACGCAAGCCTGCTGGCCGGGGTGATGGACCTTGCCGCGCAAATCGCCGCCAAATCGCCGATTGCCGTGACCGGCACCAAGGCCATGATCAGCTACATGCGTGACCACAGCATCAACGACGGCCTGGAATACGTTGCCACCTGGAACGCTGCTATGTTGCAATCCAACGACCTGCGCGTGGCCATTGCGGCCCATATGAGTAAGCAGAAACCCGAATTCGTGGATTGACTGAACATGACCCCAGGCTGGATTACCACAACGCTGCTGGACAACGACGCCCCCGGTGGCTGGGCTGTGGCCCGCAGCCGCGAAGGCTTTTTGGTGGATGACAACGGGCCGCTGTTTCCCAGGGAATGGCTCAAGCGCCAGGACCTGCCAGTATTGACCGAGCATGGCATTGGCCATCTGGACGGCGAGCCTGTGTATCTGCTGGAGCTGAACAGCCCCGGCGACGTGCCAGGTTGCCGCTGGCAAGGCTTGCGGGCCTTTATGCTGCAAGGCGATCACCGCCTGTACAAAGTCCTGGGCTATGCCGCGCAAATCGGCACCTGGGCCCGCGAGCACCGCTTTTGCGGCAGTTGCGGGCAGGCGATGGTGCAGGTGCCCCGCGAGCGCGCGATGTTCTGCAAGGCGTGCGACCTGCGCAGTTACCCGCGTATTTCACCGAGCATGATTGTGCTGATCACCCGTGGCGATGAGATTCTGCTGGCCCGTTCGCCGCGTTTCGTCACTGGGGTCTACAGCACCCTGGCCGGGTTTGCCGAGCCCGGGGAGTCTGCCGAAGACTGTCTGATCCGTGAAGTGCGCGAGGAAGTGCAGGTTGAAGTGCAGAACATCCAGTACGTGGGCAGCCAGTGCTGGCCGTTCCCCCATTCTATGATGCTGGGCTTTCACGCCGAGTACGCCGGGGGCGAGATCGTGCCCCAGGCCGATGAGATTGAAGATGCGCAGTGGTTCAACATCTACCAGTTGCCGCCGCTGCCGGCCTCGCGCTCGATTGCCCGCTACCTCATCGACCTGTATGTGGCGCGCCGTCTAGGCCACGCTGAACCAGTGCTGCCAGGCTAGGCGCACGGTCAGGCCGAGGACCACGGTGATAAACACCGGGCGAATGAATTTGGCGCCGCCGCTGATGGCACTGCGAGCGCCAAAGAACGCGCCCACCATCACCGACAGGCCCATGCTCAGGCCGACAATCCAGTCCACCGAACCGTTGAAGATAAACACCGATAACGCCGCCGCGTTGCTGACGAAGTTCATGCTGCGCGCCACGCCGCTGGCCTTGACCAGGTCCACCGGGTACATCAGCAGCGTGCTGACGGTCCAGAACGCCCCAGTGCCGGGCCCCGCCACACCATCATAGAAACCCAGGCCGAAGCCTTGGGTCGACTGCCATTTCTTCTTGATCGGCGCATCGGCGTCCAGCGGCGCCTTGGGCGTGCCACCAAACAACAGGTAGATGCCGCAGGCAAAGACGATCACCGGCAGCATCTTGTTCAGCCACTCGGCGGGCAAGTAATGGGCGACGACGGCCCCGACCAGCGCGCCGACCAGCGTGCCGACGATGGCATGCACCCATTGGCGCGGATGGAACAGCTTGCGCCGGTAGAAGGTAAAGCTGGCGGTGGCCGAGCCGAAGGTCGAACTCAGTTTGTTGGTGCCCAGCACCAGGTGGGGCGGCATGCCGGCGGTGAGCAGGGCCGGGGTGGTGAGCAAGCCGCCACCGCCGGCAATGGCGTCGATAAAACCGGCAATAAAGGCAACCACGGCGAGGATGGCCAGGGTGGTGAGGTCAACGCTGAGTTCAAAAGGCATGGAGGCGACTTATTTTCGGCGAGGCGCAGAAAGGGGCTGCGCGAAAGTCCGATAGCTTACCTATAACCGATTGTCAGGGCGACTGTTGCGACACACCCGCGCAGGTGCGGTAGGTGTTGTGCCAGCAACAGTGATCCAACAAACCATCCACCAAGGCAACATTGCCCGGCCCAGGCTCGCAGGGGCCAAACGCCCGTGCCACGTGGCTTGGCCCACACTGGCACGCTTGCTGCTCCACCACTTGCACAATCTTTGTGTGCGAGGTACCGAGCCATGACTCCGCAAGCCGTGAAATTTGCCTATTGGGTGCCCAATGTCAGTGGTGGCCTGGTGGTCAGCAAGGTCGAACAACGTACCGACTGGGGCATCGACTACAACCGCAAGCTGGCCCAACTGGCCGAGGAGGCAGGGTTTGAGTACGCCTTGACGCAAATCCGCTTCACCGCCGGCTACGGTGCCGAATACCAGCATGAATCCGTGGCCTTCAGCCACGCGCTGCTGGCCGCCACCCGCACACTGAAGGTGATCGCGGCGATCCTGCCGGGCCCCTGGCAGCCGGCGTTGGCGGCCAAGCAGCTGGCCACCATCGATCAACTGACCGATGGCCGGGTGGCGGTGAACATCGTCAGCGGCTGGTTCAAGGGCGAGTTCCAGGCCATTGGCGAGCACTGGCTGGAGCATGACGAACGCTATCGGCGCTCCGAAGAGTTCATCCGTGCCCTGAAGGGTATCTGGACCCAGGATGACTTTACCTTCAAGGGTGATTTCTACCGTTTCAACAATTACACCCTCAAGCCCAAGCCCCTGGGGCAACCGCACCCGGAGATTTTCCAGGGTGGCAGCTCCCGTGCGGCACGGGATATGGCGGCGCGGGTGTCGGACTGGTATTTCACCAACGGCAATACGCCGCAGGGGATCAAGGCCCAGGTCGATGACATCCGGGCCAAGGCCGCCGCCAATAACCATTCGGTCAAGATCGGGGTCAACGCATTTGTGATCGCCCGTGACACCGAAGAAGAGGCCCAGGCGGTGTTGGCCGAAATCATCGACAAGGCCGACCCGGACGCGGTCAACGCCTTTGGTGATGCAGCCAGGCAAGCAGGCAAGGCGTCGCCCGAAGGTGAGGGCAACTGGGCCAAGTCCAGCTTCGCTGACCTGGTGCAGTACAACGACGGTTTCAAGACCAACCTGATCGGCACGCCCCGGCAGATCGCCGAGCGCATCGTCGCGCTCAAGGCGGTGGGGGTGGACCTGGTGCTGGCGGGCTTCCTGCATTTTCAGGAGGAGGTGGCGTATTTTGGCCAGCGCGTGCTGCCCCTGGTGCGCGAGCTGGAAGCCAAGGCCGCGGCGGCCGGCAGCGCCAGGGCGGCGGCGTTACCGGTATAGCACCACCGCCGCGCGCAGTTGGTTGTTGCCAAAGCGGCACATCCGCTCGAACTCCCCATGGCTGACCGGCAGGTGCTGGCAGTCCATGGGCTGGCGGTGCTGGCTATGGTCCACGTCGGGATCATGCAGGTAGACAAACTCTTGATCGCAGTCGGTCACGATCACCCAATGCGGTGACTTGGAGCGCGTCAGCCGGTAACTGCTGATCAGCACCAGCGGCTGGCCGCCGTCGTCCAGGACCTGCGGCAGGTCCAGCGCACCGCCAAATACCTGCTGCACATTGCTGCGGGCCAACTCATCCGCGAATCCCTCATGCACCAGGCGCATCACCTCTTTTTTATGCAGGTTGCGCACGCCATCGAGAAACAGCGGCCCACGCACGTTGACCTGCATGCGTACAGCAAACCCCCGGCGCCACGCGGCCAGGGCCAGGCCCTGGGGGCTGCAACCGCCGTGGCCGGCGGTCATGAACACGGTGGTTGCTTCGCGCCAGATCTGCAGTTCTTCGCGGCGCAGCGACTCACGTCCAGGTAACAGGGCCCCCATGGCCATCAGCAAACAGGCAGCGCCGCAGGTAAAGTCAGTGGTCTGCTGGTAGTAGGGGACACTCAAGGCGCGGGCGTGCGCGGGCTGGAGGATACGTTTTTCCAGGCGCAGGGCGTCGGTATGGTCGGCGTAATAGTCGTTGATCAGGGCAAAACGCCGGTAGCCAGCGCGCTCATACAACGCGATGGCGCCTGGGTTATCGGTGCGCACCTCAAGGCGCAGGTACGCACAGTCGTGGGCCACGGCGCAGGCTTCGATGCGCGCCAGCAACTGCCGGCCCAGGCCCATGCCCCGGGCCGGCGCGGCAATGGCCAGGGAGTACAGGCGCGCCAACGAGGTGCCGCGATGGAACAGCACCAGGGCATAACCGACCAATTGCCCGGCATTTTCGGCCACCAGCAACTGCGCGTGGGCACGGCTGATCATCCACTGGAAACTGCGGGCAGACAGCCGGTCAGTGGTGAAACAGTGCTGCTCCAACGTTACCAATGCTGGCAAGTCTTCGAGGGTTGCAACGCGAAAGGAAAGAGTCATATAACCGCCGTAAAAGTTGCGTAACTAAACGAGACTTCTGTGAAAGATCGTGCTTAATAGAAAAGGTCAAGTTCTCTAGCGGATCAATCAATATGTCAGCGGTACAAAGTCATTGGCGAGAAGTATCCGAGCAAACCGTCGCGGCGACAATAACTTCCAGCGGATATTTTTCTACCCCGCCCAAGAGCCCAAGCCAAGTCGTGATTATTGTTGAACGCAAGGAAGACTGGGCCTCGTACTTCCCTAGCGAAGATATAGTCACCGCCCAGGAATACCTCGAACACTCCCGGGAAAACGAGGCGGGCAAACGGGTCCAGGTGATCAACCTGTGCCGCAGCTACAAGTACCTGGGGCATGGCTACTACTGCTCGCTGCTGGCCGAGGCGCGGGGGCACAAGGTGATCCCGTCGGTGCGCACCATCAGCGAGCTGACAAAGAAATCCTTGTATGGCCTGGCCCTGGATGACCTGGATAAAACCCTCGATAAAGCATTGAGTCATCACCTTTACAGCAATACCGAAGGTTTTACCCTGACACTTTATTTTGGCCGGACCAATATTGAACCGTTGCAGGATTTGGCCCGGCAGTTATTTGAGGCTTTCCCGTGCCCGATCCTGTTAGTTGAGTTTCGTAAACATAACGGCTGGCATATCGAAGGTATCAAGTCTGGAGTCTTACATAAGTTGCGCGATGATCAGGAAGATCAATTCGCCCATGCCCTGGACAACTTCAGTCGCCGGATCTGGCGCCAACCCCGTTCGCGGCGCCTGGCCCGTTATGACCTGGCGATCCTGCATGATCCCCAGGAGCAATTGCCGCCGTCCAATGCCAAGGCCCTGGAAAATTTCGTGCGGGTGGGCAAGGGCCTGGGGATCGATGTGGAGTTGATCGAACGCAAGGACTACGCGCGGCTGGCCGAATACGACGCCTTGTTGATTCGCGAGACGACCAGTGTCGACAACCATACCTACCGCTTCGCCAAGAAAGCCGAGAGTGAAGGGCTGGTGGTAATGGATGACCCGGCGTCGATCCTGCGCTGTACCAATAAGGTCTACCTCACGGATATGCTCAAGAGCCATCAATTGGGCATGCCCGCCACCGAGATTCTGTACAAGGAGCGACCGCAAGATTTCGAACGGGTCGGCGAGCGCCTGGGCTTCCCCCTGGTGCTGAAAATCCCCGACGGTTGTTTCTCCCGGGGGGTGATCAAAGTGGAAAGCCAGGAGGCGTTGCTGGCCGCCACGGCCGAGCTGTTCGAACACTCGGTGCTGCTACTGGCCCAGGAGTTTTTCTATACCGAGTACGACTGGCGCATTGGCGTACTCAACCGCAAGCCGATCTTTGCTTGCCAATATTTCATGTCCAAGGGCCACTGGCAGATCTACAACCACAAGGCCATCGGCCAGGATATCAACGGCGAATGCCGGACCCTGGCGGTGCACGAGGCCCCCAAGGCCGTCGTGGAACTGGCAGTCAAGACCGCCAACCTGATCGGCGATGGCTTGTACGGCGTGGACTTGAAGCAGTCCGGCGACAAAGTGGTGGTGATCGAGGTCAACGACAACCCGAACATGGACGCCGGGATCGAAGACGCCTACTTGCAGGACGACCTGTACTCCCTGGTGCTGGAAGAGTTCGTGCGCCGCCTGGAGCTCAAACGCCAGGGCCAGGTCTGGTGATCTGCTTTGAGCTCAACGAGGGCGCGCTGCGCCGCACCGAGCGCGACAATGCCGAGATCCTGCTGTTCAACAATCCCGACAGCGATGAGCGTGAATTGCTGCGCGAGCGCTATAAAGTCGATGAGCACGCGCTGGCGTCGGCACTGGACCCGGACGAGGTGTCGCGCATCGAATTCCACCCAGACAACCTGTTTCTGATCTGGAAGCGCCCGCAAAACTACTCCGGGGGCAGCAACCTGGTGTTTGAAGTGTCGTCCTGTGGCTTGCTGTTTTCCCCCGACCGCCTGCTGGTGATTGCTACCGACGACAGCCAGTTGTCGGGCCTCGGCGCGCGCCGACCGCTGCATACACCGCTGGACGTGTTGCTGGACCTGCTGCTGAACAACATCCACCACTACCTGGGCCACCTCAAGGTGATCAAGCTGGTCGCCCGCGAGTTGCAGCAGCAGTTCAACGCCTCCATGAGCAACCGCCACCTGATGCAGATGTTCAGCCTCAGCGAGAGCCTGATCTATTACATCAACGCGCTGCACAGCAATGGCGCGGTCTTGACGCGCTTGCGCAACCACGGCGAAAAAGAACACTTCAGCCCGCAGACCCTGGGCCTGATCGACGACCTGATCATCGAGAACAACCAGTGCTACAAGCAGGCGGAGATCTACTCCAACGTGTTCTCCGGGCTGATCGATGCCCGGGGCAACCTGATGAACAACAGCATGAACAACCTGCTGCGCAAGCTGACGCTGATCAACGTGGTGTTCCTGCCGCTGAACCTGATCGCCAGCATTGGCGGCATGTCCGAGTTCAGCATGATGACGGCGGGGACGCCGTGGTGGGTGGCGTACCCGTTGTTTTTGCTGGCGATGGCGTTGGGCGCGGCGGGGATGGTGCTGGGGCTGCGGCGGATTGCCAAGGGCGGCGGCAAAGCGGGGTGACCGGGCCCCGCATTCGCGCCGGTGCAGGCGGGCTTAGGCGCCGGCCTGCAGGGTCAATACTTCAAAGCCCTCTGCGGTGACAGCCACCGTATGTTCCCACTGGGCCGACAGGCTGTTGTCACGGGTCACCACGGTCCAGCCATCCTTGAGGCTGCGCACCTTGGCGCTGCCCTGGTTGAGCATCGGCTCGATGGTGAACACCATGCCTTCGCGCAGGGTCAGGCCGGTGCCTGGGCGGCCGAAGTGCAGGATTTGCGGCTCTTCATGCATTTCCCGGCCAATCCCATGCCCGCAATACTCGCGCACCACACTGTAGCCATTGGCCTGGGCGTGGCTCTGGATCGCATGGCCGATATCCCCCAGGCGGGCGCCGGGCTTGACCTGGCGGATACCGGCCCACATCGCCTCGAAGGTCTGCTCCACCAGGCGCCGGGCCTTGGGCGCGACGGCACCGATCATGTACATCTTGCTGGAGTCGGCGATAAAGCCGCCTTTTTCCAGGGTGATGTCGATATTGACGATATCGCCATCCTTCAACACGTCCTTGGCACTTGGCATGCCATGGCACACCACCTCGTTGATGGAGGTGTTGATGCTGAAGGGGTAGTCGTACTGCCCCAGGCTGGCGGGGCGGGCTTGCAGGTCCTGGCGGATAAATGCCTCGACGGCTGCATCCAGTTCCAGGGTGGTCTGGCCGGCCGCGACCCGGTTGTCGAGCAGGGTGAACACCTGGCCCAGCAGGCGCCCGGCTTCGCGCATCACGGCAATCTGTGCAGGGGTCTTGATCATCAGCTGCGCCCCCGGATCAGGTCGGGCTTGTCGAGCAACAGTCTGTTGATCAGGTCGTTGTAGGCCAGGTGCGGATTGAGTTCGGCCAGCAGGCCGATCTTGATCCAGAACTCTGCCTGGGCGTTGATGGAGCGGTCCATCGTGGCGCTGGCCAGTCGGATTTGTTCATGCAGTTGGTCGGTGATCTTGACGATGCCCATGGGGTTCACTGTGTAGAGTTTATATACAAAGCGTATACGTTTCGTATATTGCTCGTAAACCCCGGTGTTGACTTGCCCTGGACCGGCGGTTAGTTTTGTTGCATGACATTACAAACCTATCGTTCCCAGCCAAGCATTATTACCGCCATTCCTCATTTGGCGGGATAGCGTTCGGCTGTACCCAAACCCGCCCTAGAGGCGGGTTTTGTTTTTCCGTCTCCAGGGCTCTGTCAAACGCCAGGAGACACCCATGAGTAGCCCGCTGCCGCAGTCCACCGCCGACGATGGATTGCTTGAGCATTACGTGAAGAAAATCCTCGCCGCGCCGGTCTACGACCTGGCGGTACGCACGCCGTTGCAGGCCGCCCCGGCGCTGTCGGCGTTGCTTGGCAATCAGATCCTGCTCAAGCGCGAAGACCTGCAGCCGACGTTTTCCTTCAAGATTCGCGGCGCCTACAACAAGCTGGTGCAGCTTGGCGAGGCGCAAAAAGCCTGCGGGGTGATCACCGCCTCGGCAGGCAACCATGCCCAGGGCGTGGCATTGGCGGCGCGCGAGTTGGGGATCAAGGCGACGATTGTGATGCCCAGCACCACACCCGAATTGAAAGTACTTGGCGTGCGTTCGCGGGGCGCCGACGCGGTGTTGCACGGCGCCAGTTTCCCGTTCGCCCTGGCCCACGCGTTGCAGTTGGCCGAACAGTCGGGCGCGACCTTTGTGTCGCCGTTCGATGATCCCGACGTGATCGCGGGGCAGGGCACCGTTGCCATGGAAATCCTGCGCCAGCAACAAGGTGCACTGGACGCGATCTTCGTGCCCGTGGGCGGTGGTGGCTTGATCGCCGGCATCGCGGCCTACATCAAGTATTTGCGCCCGCAAGTGCGGGTCATAGGCGTGGAGCCTGAAGGCTCCAGTTGCCTGCTGGCGGCCTTGCGTGCGGGCGAGCGGGTGATATTGCCCAGCGTCGACAGCTTTGCCGATGGCACCGCAGTGGCGCAGATCGGCGCCTACGGCTTTGAAATCTGCCGCGAGCATGTCGATGAAGTGATCACCGTCAGCAACGATGAACTGTGCAGCGCGATCAAGCTGATCTACGACGACACCCGCTCCATCACCGAGCCCTCCGGTGCCCTGGCGGTTGCCGGGATCCGCCGCTATGTGACACGCACCGGGGCCCGGGGGCAGACGCTGGTGGCGATCAACTCCGGGGCCAACATCAACTTCGATAGCCTGCGCCACGTGGCTGAGCGAGTGGCGGCGCAACAGCACAGCCTGAATGTAGGCGTTGTCGAGCGTTAGCGAGGCTACGATGGCGCCAGCAACTACACCTCGTCCATTGTGGGAGCGGGCTTGTCGGATCGCCGCATCGCCGCGAAGGCGTCGGCCCAGCAAACATTGATGTTGACTGACCCACTGCTTTCGCGAGCAAGCCCGCTCCTACATCTGATGTGAGGCGCTACTGCACGCTGGCCTTCTCGACGGTGCTCGATGCCGACCAGATGCGGTAACGCACTTCGACATCTTTTGGAACATATATAACGATGGGTAACTTGCTGTTGTAGCGCAGCACAAAACCGTCGCCGACCACCGGTACAAAGTCCTCGCGGGTCTTGCCGCCGGGGCAGGCCATCATGGTGCTCATGGGGCCGCTGACATTCTCCAGGCGGTAGAACGGATAACCCCAACCCTCGAGGTTTTTCTCTTCCAGTACACCACCCAGTCGCTGCTGGTTGCAGTCCACAGGCAAGGTTTTACCGGCGAGGATTTCGACCTTGAAGTCCTGCTCCTGGGGCTTTGCGGGCAAGTGGATGACCTGGCGAACCTGCCCGGCATCGGCCTTGGGGTAGGGCGCGATATCTTCAAGCTTGGCGGCATGGGCCTGGGCGGCCAACATGCTCATGGCCAGTACGCAAAGGATGTTGAGTGCAGAAGAAGTCATGGGACGTCCTTATCTTGGGGGGCGCTGAAACGGTCACTGCCACGCTGCACGCCAACGTCCGGCCGTGCAAACCAGCAGCAACTTATATAAGGGTTGCTGGTGCTTATGAGGAAAGGATCCTACGCCAAAAAACACAAGGAGTAGGCTTTGCAATGGAACGTGCCTGCCAGGGTTGGCAAGGCAGCGGTCAGACTATTGATAGCTATAAAAATTCATTGGCGGTCTCAAAAAAAGGAGAGGTTCAGCCATGCTTTCGGAATTGGAACTACGCGGCCTTATTGAAGGAAGCTTCCTGCCCAGGCGTTGTGAATGCATCAAGGCCCAGGATGCGTCGTTGACCATCAGAATCTACGACGACGATGGCACCAACATGACTGTCACCGGCATCCAGGCCGATAAACTCGACAGCAGTCGTGCCATCTGTAACTTGATCACGACGCTGCGTGGAGACCTCCACCACGCCCACGCACCCGCCCCGCGCAGGGCCGGCGCCAGGCTCTACTGATCAGCCCACGTTGGGCTTGCGGGCCTGGATAAACCCCAGGCCCAGCACCAGCTCCGTGCCCACGGCCAACAGAATCCCCGGGCCAGCATGCCCATTGAGCCATTCGCCCATCCCCAGTGCGGCCAACCCCAGGCAACCGACAATAAAGCCGGACACCAGCGCGCTGCGCGTGGGTGACGGGGCGGTATGACGCAGGCGATAAAACATGATGCCGATTGCCAGGAACAGCATGGCATTGCGGCGCGCCACCAGGCCGCTGGCATCGGTGTATTGCACCCCCCAGAGCCACAGCAACAGGTCGGGCCGCACACCCCAGGCAATCGCCAGGGCCAGGCATAGCACCGCAGTGAAGGTGGCGAGTGAGTGGAAGCTGAGGCGCATGGCGAGTCCTTTCGGCCGTTTCAGAAGGGCCCAAGAATAAGCTGTGCGGCAAGCCTCAGACAAATCCGATACGGCACGTTCCCATCTCGCTGCTAGTGTTTCGCCAAATCTGTCGGCAGTGGCTGAGGTAGTGCGTGCAACAAAAAATCGCAGCAGAGTTTCTCGGCACCTTCTGGTTGACGTTCGGCGGCTGTGGCAGCGCCATCCTGTCGGCCGCGTTTCCCGGCCTGGGCATCGGGTTTGCGGGGGTAGCGCTGGCGTTTGGCCTGAGTGTGCTGACCATGTCCTACGCGGTAGGCAGTATCAGTGGTGCGCATTTCAACCCGGCGATCACAGTTGGCTTGTGGGTCGCAGGGCGTCTACCGGCAATAGATGTGTTGCCCTACATCATTGCCCAGGTCGCCGGGGCGACGGTTGCGGCGGCGATCCTCGCGCTGGTCGCCAGTGGCCGGCCGGGGTTTGAAATCGGCGAGTTCGCCGCCAATGGCTATGGCGCCTTGAGCCCGGGGCAGTACAGCCTGCTGGCCGCGGTGGTGGTGGAAAGCGTGGGCACCTTCTTCCTGGTGTTTATCGTCATGCGGGTGACAGCGCCCGGGGCCGCGCCCGGGTTTGCGCCGATAGCCATCGGCTTGACGCTGACCCTGATTCACCTGGTGTCGATCCCCGTGACCAACACCTCGGTCAACCCGGCCCGCAGCACCGGCCCGGCACTGTTTGCCGGCGCCGATTACCTGAAGCAACTCTGGCTGTTCTGGCTGGTGCCCCTGGCCGGGGGCATCCTTGGGGCCATGGTGGCCAGGGCCGTGCGGGAGCGGCCGTGAGCCGCTACCAGCTCATGCGGATGCCGGCGTTGCCGCTCACGCCCTCCAGGGTGTTGGTGTCCAGTTGGGTGCTGTAGTCGGCGGCCACGTACACGCTGACGCTGGCGGACAGTTTGGCGACCACGCCGACGCCCAGATCGGCATAGGCTGACTTGTGGTCAGTCTTGATCCGATCAATGTCATCGTAAGTCACCGTATCGCTGCCACCGAACGTGCGCCAGGCGTTGACCCGCAGGTAGGGTTCAACGGGGGTGTCTTGCAGCAGGTAGCGACCTTTCAAGCGGGCCCCCACGCGCCCGGTCCAGTAATCCTGGGAGTCGAAGGACACACTGGAGATCCCGTCATTCTGGCGGTCGAGGTCAATCTGTTGGTGGATCACCTGGGCCTGTGGCTCCACCACCCAGTTCGCGGAAACGGCGAACGGGTAGCCCGCCTCCGCAGACAGGGCCAGCGCATGGCCTTTGGTATCCATCTTTATCCCGCGCTCGGATTTGTTGTCACCGTCCAGGCGCGTGCCCATGGCCACCAGGTCCACGTACCAGCCCTTGGGATCGGTCAACGTCCAGTAAGCACCGACGTTGTCGCCGGTGAGTTTGACTTGCCCGGAACGCTGGTCTTCAAAACCCAGGGCAAAGCCTTTGACGTCACCCTGCAGGCGGCTCTGCCCGATAAACAGCCCCAGGCGCTGGAGTTGCCCGCCATCGGTGGCCCAGGCATAGAGATCATGGCCCACCTGATAACCCTTGACGGAACCGTCGAAACTCGGCGACACCGTGCCGGACCAACTCTGCTTGAAGTCACTGCCATAGGCCCGGCCCCAGCCAGCCGGGGCGGTGCCGGTCTCGCCCAACAGGCTTTGCTCGCCCTGGCGGTCATGGAACGTGCCAAGCGCCTGCAAGGTCATGCGCTGGGCCGCCGGAACCACCACCGAGTACACCGGCACCTCGACGCGATACAGCGGGATCGGCTCGGCGCCGGCCACGGCGGTGGGCAGGGGCGGTGTGGAGTCGGCAGGGGTTGGCGAGACCTCGGCCGGGACCTGGGTCGGTGGTGGCGGCGCAGGCTCGACGGGAGCCACGGGCTGCGCGGTAGGGGGTTCGACCAAAGGCTCGTCGGGGCCGACCACCGGAGGCACGGCCGGGATAGGGGGTTCTGGCACGATCACCGGTGGCACCACCGGCGGCGTGGGCACGGCGGGTGGCTGCACGGCCACCACGGAAGAGCGTAGATACCAACTGTTCTCCGAACCGGCCGTCACGCCACCCTTGAACAGGAAGTACTCATAGGCCCCGGCCGACACCGCGCCTTTGAGGGCAAACGCGTCGCTGCTGCTGGTCGCGCCATTGAGCGCCTGCACCACTTCAATCCCATTGTTGCGGGTCAGCCCACCCAGGCCACCCAGGTTGCTCACGGCCAACTGGGTGTTACCGCTGATCGTGCCCTGGGACACCAGCAGCTTGTCGGTGGCCGAGGTCTCGTCGCCCAACACCGTTTGCAGCCACAACTGGCCGTTGTTACCGACATAGTTGCCGTGCACCGTCAACGAATCCGTGGCGCTGTTGCTGGCGCTGGCCATGTCGATGGTCCCGGCATTGTTCAGGGTGGCCAACTGGCCTGCGGTGTAGGGCCGGATACTGCCTTGGGTCACCGCCAGCACACTGCTGTTATCGATGGACAACACCCCGGTGCCGCTGGTGTTGTCCCCCAGGAACAGATCCTGCGTCAGGTCCAGGCGCGAGCCATTGTTGAGGTCGAAGGTTTCCCAGCCGATATAGCGGCCAGCATTGCCTGAGGTGGTGTTGTCGAAGGTCAAGCGATCATTGCCCAGGCCACCGTCAATCGAGGGGGTGCTGCCAAGCAGGGTTTCGTTGAGGTTGGCCAGCAATGCCGTGTCGTCACCGTCGCCCATCAGCACCGCAGACTTGATCACGCCGCCCGAACGCCACTCGAAGGTGTCGTTGCCGAGGCTGGCGCGGATCTCGCCGTTGATCACGCCGCCGCTGACGAGAAGGGTGTCGTTGCCGCCACTGACACTGATGTTGCCGCCAATGGTGCCGCCGGACACGCTGATCCGGTCGGTGCCAAAGCCAGTCACCAGGTTGCCGAGGATTGCGCCACCGGACAGGTCATAAATGTTGTTGTCCAGCTTCATGTCCACTCGGCCGATGGTCCCGGCGCTCTGGCTGGCCACATCGCCGTCTTCAAAGGCGCCGACGATGGTGCCGCCGGTCATGGTGAAGGTGTCGCGCCCATCGCCCTGGGCCAGGGACTGGATCTGCCCGCCGCCCATCACAAAGTCATCGATGCCGTTGCCCTGGGAGACTGCCCCGGTGACGGTCCCGGCGTTGATCTGGAAGCGATCGGCGCCGTCGCCCTGGGTCACCGAGCCGACGATGCTGCCGGAGTTCATCTGGACCCCATCGACGCCCGGCCCGAACAGCACATTGCCATTGACGGTGCCGGAGCCCCCCGTGGGCAGCGTCAGGCTGTTGTTGCCGGATACGTCGGTCAGGCCGCCTGCCGAGGTGCCGCTGTCGCAGGTATAGCTGTCGTCGCCACTGCCTGGGGTGAGGACGCATGCGGCCTGGGCAGGAGTCTGGAGTGAAAGAATGCCGACTACAAAAACGGCTGGCTTGAAAAAAGTCCGTTCATTGCTCATCGATCATCCCTGCCCATGTAGGAAAAATATACGTAACTAGGGTCTAGTACAGCCTGGGATGAATCGCAATGTTTAAGGCAAGGCTGAAAGCCACGAAATCCGTGGCCTGCAGTGATGGCACTGTGCAGTTATGCCTGTATCTAAGCGTTTAATTGCTGGCGATAGGGCAGGTCTGGCCCGGTCTTGCCACAGGTCAGCGCGGCGGCGCGAATGGCGAACTTGAGCATGCTGTCGATCTGTTCCCGGGCCAGCCCCTGCACCCCCTCAACCGAATCCAACTGCTGCTCGGTAAGCCAGGCGATCAAGGCCGCCTGGAAGGTATCGCCAGCGCCCACGGTATCGACCATCACCACTTTGACGGCCGGTGCCGACCAACTGCCATGCTGGCGGCTGAACACGCTCGCGCCATCGCCGCCACGGGTCAGGAACACCAGTTGGCAGCGCTGCTGCAACCAGCCTTGCAGCACGCTTTCGGGGGCCTGGCCTGGGTAGAGCAGGTGCAGGTCTTCATCGCTGACCTTGATCAGGTCGGCATGCTGCACCCACTCGGCCACGCGCTGGCGCCATACCTCGATATCCGGCTCGGGATTCAGGCGTACATTCGGGTCGAGACTGATCAGGCGCTTGCCGCTTTCCCGGCGGGCCAGGGCCAGCAGGCTATCGGCGACCGGCTGCACCACCAACGAAAACGAACCAAAATGCAGGCCGCGTACCTGCGCATCGAGGGCGGGCAAATGCTCGATCTGCAACTGCCGGTCGGCACAGCCTTCGCCGCGAAAGCTGTACTGCGGCGAGCCGTTGGCACCCACGGCGACCATCGCCAGGGTGGTCGGCGCGGCAAACTCCAACAGGTACTCGTCGTGTACCCCTTCATCCTCGAGCACCTGGCGCAGGCGCTGGCCCAGGTAGTCGCTGGACAACCCGGCGAACAGCCCGGCCTCGATCCCCAAACGGCGCAGCCCCACCGCCACGTTGAACGGCGAACCGCCGGCAAGCGCCTTGAAATTGACTTTGGAGGCCTGCCCGCTGGGATCCTCCTGGCTGAAAAAATCAAACAGCGCTTCGCCACACACCAGATACATAATTATTCGCTCTTAAAGGGTTGCCACATGCTGTTGATAGCGTTCATAGGCCTGCTGGTACGCCCTGACGCTGGCGGCGACGGGCTGGGTGCGACTGGCCGGGTCGACACTCACGCACCGCGCGCACAGCCCCTCCAGGCTTTCGCCGGACTGGCACCACGCGGCCTGGATCGCCGCGCCCAGGGCTGCCGCTTCGCTTTGTTCGGTACAGATCACTTCGGTGTCCATGATATCGGCGACCATCTGCCGCCACACCGGGCTTTTCGAGCCGCCGCCGATCAGGCGGATACTGTGGCTTTGCAGGCCGGTCTGGCGCAACAGGTCCAGGCCTTGGCGCAAGCCAAAGGTGGTGCCTTCGACCACCGCGCGGCACAGGTTGCCACGGGTCAGGTTGGTCATGGTCAGGCCGTGCAGGCTGCCGGTGGCGTGGGGCAGGGCGGGTACGCGCTCGCCATTGAAAAACGGCAGCATGCAGACGCCCTCGGCGCCAATCGGCGCCTGGGCCACCAGGGCGTTGAACGCCACCAGGTCCAGCTCGAACAGCTCACGGATGACCCCGGTGGCATTGGTCAGGTTCATGGTGCAGATCAGCGGCAGCCAGCCGCCGCTGGAGGAACAGAATGTCGCCACCGCGGCCTGGGCGCTGACAGTCGGCTGATCGGCAAACGCATACAGGGTGCCCGACGAACCGAGGCTCATGGTAAACACCCCAGGCTTGATGTTGCCGGTGCCGATCGCCCCCATCATATTGTCGCCGCCGCCACTGGACACAATGGCCCCGGGGTTGATCCCCAGGCGCTTGGCGATGGCCGGCAGCACAGTGCCCAGCGCCTGATTGGCTTCTATCAGGGTTGGCAACGCCGCTTCCAGGCGCCCGCTGGGGTCGATATGCCGCAGCAATGGCAGGTCCCATTGCCGGGTGCGGACATTGAAATAGCCGGTGCCCGAGGCGTCGCCATACTCAGCGCAGGCTCGGCCGGTGAGCCAATAATTGAGGTAGTCGTGGGGCAACAGGATATGGGCGACGCGTGCGAATACGTCCGGGTGCTGCTCCAGGGTCCATAACAGCTTGGACACGGTGTAGCCCGGCGCAATCGCCACCCCGAGGCGCTCCAGGGAGCCGCTTTCACCGCCCAGGTGTTGCAGCAGCCGGGCGTTTTCCGCGCTGGTCTCGGTGTCGCACCACAGCTTGGCCGGGCGCAGCACCTGGCCCTGCTCATCGAGCAGCACCAGGCCATGTTGCTGGCCGGACACGCCAATGCCGAGGATGTCGTGGCCGTCCACGCCGGCTTGCTGCAAGGCGCGGTGGGTGGCTTGGGTAAAGGCGTCCAGCCATTGCGTGGTGTCTTGCTCGCGCCGGCCATTGGCGCCGCTGATCAGGCTGTGCGTCGCGGCGCCCAGGCCCAGCACCCGGCCGCTGGCGGCGTCGAGGACGATGGCCTTGGTGCCTTGGGTGCCGCAGTCGATACCAAGAAACAGAGATTGGCGGGGCATGGTGGTTACTCAGCAGAAAACAGGGTGAAAACCCGAGCAATGTGGGGTTCTTCAGTCGGTAAGTCGTTTCAAGGTCTTTGTGACACCGTTATCGCGCAAACTGACAAAACACCGCTCGAACGCTGCCACAAACTCAGGCGAATTGGGAATCGCCGTGCCAAAAATCTCTTCCACACCCAACAAGCGCTGGCTGATCGAGGCGTCATCCGCCACCAGCGCCCGGCAGAAGTCGGCGCGGGGGTCGGGGATGCGGTAGCGCACGCCGTTCTCGTCGACGCCTTGCAGGTACAAGGCCCAGGCTGCCACCACCAGTGCCGCCCGCTCGGTGTCGCGGCCCTCGGCAATCAGGCGGTTGATGGTTGGCACGGTGAACTTGGGAAACTTCGAGGAGCCATCGGAACACACCCGCTCCAACTGGTCGGCAATCGCCTGGTTGGAGAAGCGGTCCACCAGGGTCTGCTTGTACTCGCCCAGGTCAATGCCCGGCACCGGCGCCAGGTTGGGGGTCACGTCCAGGTCCATATAGGCGCGCATATACGCGACAAACAGCGGGTCGTTCATGGTCTCGTGGACAAACCGGTAGCCCTTGAGAAACCCCAGGTAAGTCAGGGCCAGGTGGCTGCCGTTGAGCAGGCCGATCTTCATTTCTTCATACGGCGTGACGTCGTCGGTGAATTGCACACCCACCTGTTCCCAGGCCGGGCGGCCGTTGACGAACTTGTCTTCCAGCACCCATTGCACAAAGGGTTCGCACACCACCGGCCAGGCATCGTCGATGCCGTGTTCATCATGCAGTTGCAAACGGTGCGCGGTGCTGGTCATCGGTGTGATGCGGTCGACCATGGCGTTGGGGAAACTCACATGGTCCTTGATCCAGTCATGCAGTTCGGCATCGCGCAATGCGGCGAACGCCAGCAGCGCCTTGCGAGTCACGGCGCCGTTGTGCGGCAGGTTATCGCAGGACATCACGGTAAAGGCAGGCACGCCCGCCGCCCGGCGCTGGGTCAGGGCTGCGCAGATAAAACCGAACACGGTTTGGGGGGCGTCGGGGTGGGCCAGGTCATGCTGGATCTGCGGCAGGTGGGCCATGAACTCACCGTTGCTATCGTCGATGCAGTAGCCGCCCTCGGTGATGGTCAGCGAGACGATGCGGATTGCAGGGCTGGCCAGCTTGTCGATCAAGGCCTGGGCGCCGTCCTGTGCCAGCAGCATGTCGCTGATGGCACCGATCACTCGTACTTCGGTGTCGTCGGTATCGCCCAGTTCGTACAGGGTAAACAGATAATCCTGGCCCGCCAGGTCATCGCGCGCCTTGCGGTCTTCGGCCCGCAGGCCGATGCCGCAGATGCTCCAGTCCAGGCCGTCGCCGGTGTTCATCAGGGCATCGGTGTAATACGCCTGGTGCGCACGGTGGAAACCGCCGACGCCGATATGGGCGATGCCCTGGCGCGTATCGGCGATGGTGTAGGCGGGCAGGCGCACTTCGGGCGACAGCTGCGTGAGGTTTTGCTTATTGAGTTTCATCAGAAAATCTCGCGAAATCAGGCGGCAGCGCGCAGTGGGCGGGCCACGGCCACACCGTCGGTGTCAAACAGATGGCAGTGCGCCGGGTCCAGGTGCAGTTGCAGGGTCTCGCCATACTGGCTGGCCATGTCGCCACGGATCCGCATGGTCAGCGGCTCGCCGCTGGTGGTGAGCACATGGCAGAACGTGTCGCTGCCCAGGCGTTCGCCCACGTCGGCGGTGACGGTCAGGGTGGTATCGCCCGGCACGGCCAGTTCCAGGTGCTCGGGGCGGATGCCCAGGGTCACCGCACTGCCCACGCGCAAGCTGGCGCTGCTCAAGGGCAGGCTGATCAGGGTGCCGGCGTCCAGTTGCACGTCGCAGCCCTGGCCCTCGATCCGGGTGACCTGGCCCTTGAGAAAGCCCATTTTCGGCGTACCCAAAAAGCCTGCGACAAACAGGTTGGCCGGCTGGTGATACAGCTCCAGCGGCGAGCCGACCTGTTCGATGCGCCCGCTGTTGAGTACCACCACCTTGTCGGCCAGGGTCATGGCTTCGACCTGGTCGTGGGTCACGTAAATCATGGTGGCTTGCAGTTCTTTATGCAGGCGCGCCAGCTCCAGGCGCATTTGCACGCGCAGGGCGGCGTCGAGGTTGGACAGCGGCTCGTCGAACAGGAAGATTTTCGGGTTACGCACAATCGCCCGGCCAATGGCCACGCGCTGACGCTGGCCGCCAGACAGCTGCTTGGGTTTGCGCTCCAATAGTGGGCCCAGCTCCAGGATGCGTGCCGCTTCACTGACTTTACTGTCGACGATTGTTTTGTCGACGCCGGCCAGGTCCAGGGCAAACGACATGTTCTTGCGCACGCTCATATGCGGGTACAGGGCGTAGGTCTGGAACACCATGGCCAGGTCGCGCTTGGCCGGGGTCACTTCGGTGATATCGCGGCCATCCAGTTCGATGGTGCCCTCAGTCACTTCCTCAAGGCCGGCAATCAGGCGCAGCAGGGTCGACTTGCCACAGCCCGACGGCCCGACGAATACCACGAACTCCTTGTCGTTCACTTGCAGGTCGATGCCCTTGATGATGGAGAAACCTTCGAAGCCTTTTTGCAGATTGGTGATTTTCAGGTTGGCCATGATGGGCCTCCTTTTTATAAGGGGTCGTTATTTCACTGCGCCAAAGGACAAGCCGCGCACCAGTTGCTTCTGGCTGATCCAGCCGAAGATCAGGATCGGCGCGCAGGCCAGGGTCGAGACGGCAGATAATTTGGCCCAGAACAAACCTTCGGGGCTGGAGTAGGAGGCGATCAGCGCGGTCAACGGTGCGGCATTCGAGGAGGTCAGGTTCAGCGACCAGAACGCCTCGTTCCAGCACAGGATCAGCGACAGCAACACGGTGGACGCCAGGCCGCCCTTGGCGATGGGCAGCAGCACCCGCAGCATTTCCTGCAACAAGGTGGCGCCATCCAGGCGCGCGGCTTCGAGGATGTCCTTGGGGATGTCCTTGAAGTAGGTGTAAACCATCCACACCACAATCGGCAGGTTGATCAGGGTGTAGATGATGATCAGCGCGATGCGCGTATCCAAAAGGCCCATGCTCTTGGCCAGCAGGTAAATGGGCATCAGCACGCCCACCGGTGGCAGCATCTTGGTCGACAGCATCCACAGCAACGTGCCCTTGGTGCGCTGGGTTTCGTAGAACGCCATGGAGTAGGCCGCCGGCACTGCAATCAGCAGGCACAAGGCGGTGGCGCTGAAGGAAATCACCACGGAGTTCCAGGCGAAGCTTAGGTAATTGCTGCGCTCATTGATGTGCAGGTAGTTCTCCAGGGTGGGCGTGAAAATGAACTGCGGCGGTGTGGCAAACGCGTCGATTTCGGTCTTGAAACTGGTGAGCACCATCCAGAAGATCGGGAAGAAAATCACGATCGCGATGGCCCAGGCCAGGGTGCCGAGCAACAGGCTTTGCAGGCGGCGGGATTGTTGAAGCGTCATGGCGCGGCCCTCAAGGCTTGTCAGTCAGGTTTTTGCCGAGCATCCGCACCAGGATGATCGCCGCGATATTGGCAATGACCACGGCAATCAAGCCGCCGGCCGAGGCCATGCCCACGTCGAACTGCACCAGCGCCTGGTTGTAGATCAGGTAGGCGAGGTTGGTCGAGGCGTAGCCGGGGCCGCCGTTGGTGGTGGTGAAGATTTCAGCGAATACCGAGAGCAGGAAGATGGTCTCGATCATCACCACCACGGCAATGGGCCGGGCCAGGTGCGGTAGGGTCAGGTGCCAGAAGATCGCAATCGGGCCGGCACCGTCCAGGCGCGCGGCTTCTTTCTGTTCCTGGTCCAGGGACTGCATGGCGGTCATCAGGATCAGGATCGCGAAGGGCAGCCATTGCCAGGACACAATGATGATGATCGACAGCAGCGGGTAGTGCGCCAGCCAGTCCACCGGCTGCGCGCCAAACAACTTCCACACCGCCGCCAGTACGCCGGACACCGGGTGGAAAATCAGGTTCTTCCAGATCAGCGCACCGACCGTGGGCATGATGAAGAACGGCGAGATCAACAACACCCGCACCAGCCCCCGGCCGAAAAACTCGCTGGCCTCCAGCAAGGCACTGATCAACACCCCCAGCACCACACTGATCAGCAGCACGCTGCCGACCAGCAACAGGGTG
Source organism: Pseudomonas sp. MF09156 (assembly GCF_059862305.1). NCBI lineage: Bacteria > Pseudomonadati > Pseudomonadota > Gammaproteobacteria > Pseudomonadales > Pseudomonadaceae > Pseudomonas > Pseudomonas sp. MF09156. The sequence continues at coordinate 188,520 of NZ_JCBCUR010000004.1, read as the reverse complement.
TTGGTGGCACCGGGCAAAAAGCCGGAATCGGTGACGAAGTAGGTGAAGTTCTCCAGGCCCACGAATTGGTTTTCGCCGGGGTAGAGCAGGTTGTAACGGATCAGCGAAAAATACAGGGTCATGCCCAGCGGCACGATCATCCACAGCAGCAACAGGGCCACCGAGGGGCTGACGAGGAACCAGCCGGGGTTGAGCAGGCGGCTTTTAGACGTATTCATGACAATCAGAACCCATTGGAGGCAAACAGAATCAGCCTTGGAGTGCGGTCAATGTAGGAGCTGGCTTGCCTGCGATGGCGGCCTGTCAGTGGATAAATCAGTTAACTGATCGACCGCTATCGCAGGCAAGCCAGCTCCTACATTGACGAGGGTGAGCCTGGGCTATTTGGGGTAGCCGGCACGCTTCATTTCCCGCTCGGTGGTGGTTTGCGCGGCAGCCAGGGCCTGGTCGACTGTCTGCTGGCCGGTCAGGGCGCCGGCGAAGAACTTGCCCACCTGGGTGCCAATGGCCTGGAACTCGGGAATGGTCACCAACTGGATACCGACATAGGGCACGGGCTTGAGGGTCGGTTTGGTCGGGTCCGCGACTTTCAACGACTCCAGCGTCACCTTGGCAAAGGGCGCGGCCTGCATGTATTGCTCGCTGTATGTCGAGGCGCGGGTGCCTGGCGGTACGTTGGCGATGCCATCGGTCTTGGCCACCAGCGCGCCGTACTCCTTGGACGTCGCCCAGGCACTGAAGACCTTGGCCGCGTCCTTGGCCTTGGAACTGGTGGGGATCGCCAGCGACCAGGAATACAGCCACGAAGTGCCCTTGTCGGTGACCTGTTGCGGGGCAAAGGTGAAGCCGACATGCTCGGCGACCTTGCTCTGGGTCTTGTCGGTGACAAACGAACCGGCGACGCTGGCGTCCACCCAGATCGCGCACTTGCCGCTGTTGAACAGCGCCAGGTTTTCATTAAAACCATTGCTGGAAGCGCCCGGTGGGCCGGACTTCTTCATGTTGTCGACGTAGAAATTCAGCGCGTCCTTCCACTCAGGGCCATTGAATTCGGGTTGCCATTTTTCATCGAACCAGCGCGCGCCATAGCCATTGGCCAGGGTGCTGATCAGCGCCATGTTCTCACCCCAACCGGCCTTGCCGCGCAGGCACAGGCCGTATTGCTCCTTGCTCTTGTCGGTGAGTTTTTCGGCAAACTGGCCAATCTGCACCCAGGTCGGATGCTCCGGCATGCTCAGCCCGGCGGCCTTGAACAGGTCGCTGCGGTAGTAGGTAATGGAGCTTTCGGCATAGAACGGCAGGGCGTACAGCGTGCCCTTGACGGACAGGCCGTCGCGCACTGAAGGGAACACATCGTCCAGGTCGTAGGACGCCGGCAGGTCCTTCATCGGCTCCAGCCAGCCCTTGGCGCCCCAGAGTGCAGCTTCGTACATGCCGATGGTCAGCACATCGAACTGCCCGCCCTGGGTGGCGATGTCGGTGGTCAGGCGTTGGCGCAGCACGTTTTCTTCGAGCACCACCCAGTTCAACTTGATGTCCGGATGCTCGGCCTCGAAGGTTTTCGAGAGCTTTTGCATGCGGATCATGTCGCTGTTGTTGACGGTGGCAATGGTCAGGGTTTGTGCACCAAGGCTGACGGCGCTGAGGGTCATGCAGGTACAGGCAAGCAGGGCTTTTGCTGGGAACTTCATCGCGCACTCCGTATCTGCGCCCAGAGGGCTGCAGAAGGACAGTTATTGTTGTTGTGTCTTCCAGGGCAGCAGGAAGAGTGTGCGTTGATTACAGCCTTGTGCAGGCCCGGTGACAAATCCTTGGACACACTTGCACTGATACTTTTTTGCACTGCTTGGTGGGTGCCATGGGTGACCTGTTACTTTTGACAGTAGACGATCTAAAGGAATCAAGGGTTAATTGTTGTGCACAACCAACCGAGGATATGTTCATGAACTGTTCCACCGTAAGACCCGACATTAACTGGCTCTACAAATTTGCTCTTGGCATGGTCGTCGCACTGTTTGTCAGTGCATGCACAGGGCAGTCACCTTCTTCCGGTAATTTTGATGAATGCGTGCGTGAGGGTTATTTCAAAAGTGTCGAAATCGCCGGTGGGTATTACCGCTGTGTGTATAATTCAAGCACTAAGAAATATACGCTTTATCGCTACACTTGCCCGGCAGGCAAAGAGTTCAACGAAGCGACCAGACAATGTGAGTGAGCCCGTGTAAACCCACAAGGCCCCCAGTGTTTTCACTGGGGGCCTTGTGTTTTCAGGGGGTGAGTAGTAGATCAGTCGACCCCGTCTTCCTGCTCCAGGGTTATTTGACTTGGATAAGGCCGCTGCTGGATGATGATGTCGTCAAAATCGTAGATACCCTCGGTTGACGGATTAGTTATGGCAATTGACGCCTCAAATGGCTGGCCTGGCAAATATCCCATATACACATCGGCATACAACCACGTATTGATGCTGGGTATCGCCACGTTCTTGGTCAAGTTGCCTATATGAATAAACACACTGGTCGGCCCGCCGATATCCGCGAACTTGCTGATCCTGAAGCGCAAACTTACCCGATAGTAGCCCACTGCGGCGGGGGTGAAGGTTTTGTAAATCCTCACACCACTGCCGGGGTAGGGGGCGGCTTGCAGGTAGTAATTGCCGTTTGCCTCGCGGCGGATCCCGGTATTGGGCCACTGGCTGAGCCAACCATTGAGGAAGGAGCCGGTAAAGGTCGTCTCGTCGGTGATCATCCGGCTGCGGATGGTGTAAATGACCGGCGGGAACTCAATTGCCCGCGACTCTTCGGTGCTGTTGTTGAACGCCACCTTAAATTGCAGGGTCAGTTGGCTGTTGTTGCCCAGGTCCGACAGGTAGCTATTGAGGATGGTTTGCTGGTGATACCCAAGGCTCAACCAGCCAGAGGTCACCCGCTCGCCGTAGGAACCGTCCAACAGGGTCAGGTTGTGGGCCGCACCGTTGGGCCGGTTGCCGAGCAAGCGCAGCCAGACGGGCTGGTCCCTGGCAATAAGTGGCCAGGTACCTACGGTTGCCGTGGCGTTGCCGGCCAGTTCGCCCACATCCAGTACACCGCTGACGGCCTCGTCGATCCGCAGCACGGTTTTTTTCAGCTCAGTCACCGGAATGGCTTTGAGGGTCACGCTCAACACCGTTGACGAACGGCGCACGCCGTTGCGCAAGACGGAATACTGCACGGTGAACACGCTGTCGCGATTGTCCAGATTGGCGGCAATCAACGCGGCCGGCAGGCTGAAAGTCACCGTGCCATCGGCTTCGCCATTTTTCGGCCCCAGTTGCACCGACCCTGGCCCGCTGGCACCCAGTACCTCCAGGGTGAGGCTGTCGGTGGTGTACATCGGGCTGTAGGCCACCTCTACCGTCGCCCCGTTTTGCGCATTGAGCGGTGTCAGGGTTACCGCGGCTCCCGAACCCGTGGCCTCGAGCACTCGGGGCACTGGAAATTCGGCGGGAATGGCCTGCACGGTGTAACGGCGTTCCGGGAACCACAGTGCATTGGCCTGTTCGGTCGATTGGTCAAACGTCACCCCAAAGCGCATCACAAGTTGTGAGCCGTCCTTGAGCTGGCGCAATTGCGCCACCGGCGCCTGGGGGCGGATCCCGATCTGTTCGCCGTTGTAGGTCACCAGGTCACCGTCGTAGAGCACGGCAACAAAGGGCGTGTCATTGGCAGAGGTGCCGCGCAGTTCAAACCACATGCGTTGATTGCGGTTGATAAAGTTCCAGCGATCAACCATGGCGCGCTCGGAGCCGACCAGGTTGCTGAGATTCAGCACGCTGCTGGTATGGCCTTCGATATAGGGCAGGGGCAGTACCGGCGCCAACAGATTCAGGCTCAATACCGGCGAAGGTTTTTGGTGGGCACCCAGCAATACAAAGTACTGCACCTGAATGTAACGCCCGTATTCGCTGAGGTTGGCCCCGATGACCTCTGCCGGCACCTCGAAATGCAGGGTCCTGGAGGTGTTGCCATCCTTGGTTTCGCAATAGGTGCCCAATTGCGGGATACCGCTCCAGCAGGCCTGGATACGGTGGCTAGGCAGCATTTGCGGGTAGGTGACAGTGATGGTGGCACCGTTCAGCGCCGCCTCCGGCAACAGTTGGTCGGGGTAGCGCTGGGCTTGCAATACCTCTGGGCGCAACAGGTCCAGGGCCGCACCCACCGTGACCACTAACACGTCCGAGTAGAGCGTGGCGCCACCGCTTGCAGGCACCAGCGAATAGCTCAGGCGCAGCTCGCCATTTTCGCTGGCACGGATCAACGCCTCTTCCAGGGTGAATACCACCGGCTTGCCCGCTGTTGCATTGTTGAGGCGTATCTCATCGCCGGCAGTGCCGTTGCTGGTCGCGCCCAACAATGTCCAGCGCAGAATGTCGCCATTGGCGGTGCGCGTGTAGGGTAGGGTTACCTGCAACTGACCACCTTTGATGCGCGCCGGGTCCAGGTTGTTGAACTCATCGACATATTGCATCAGGGGCGATGGCAGATCGGCATAGCGGGGGCCAAAGGTGACTTCCAGCACCTCTGACATGCGCACTGTCTGAATGCTGGGGTTCAGGATGCCCAGGGTGCCGGTGTCGACCAGGTAGTACACCCGTACGGTGCCCAGCCCGACGAAGCGATCGAAATTTTCCTTGAGCACAATGCGAAAACGCTCCGGAGGCGGCTCGGCGCCGGCCAACAGGGTTTCTTCGTAGACCACCAGGCCGCCGCCTGGGCGCACGGCTTCCATGCGCAGGGTCACGCTGTAGTTGCGGTCGTATGGGGTGTAACGCGGGAAAATCGCCTTGATAAAAGGATGGTCCGGGACAATGTTGCCGCCCTCGTTTTGCTCGATGATCATCGGCGGCATCGAGCTCCTGGTGCCGAACACCGTGATATTCAGGCGTCGGGAGGAGGCGAGGAACACGCCCGTGGCCGTGGTCAGCTTGTACTCGATTTGCAGGTGGCCGTTGAGCACCGCCTGCAGGTATTGGGGGGCCACGGCGACGGACGACGACAGGCCGATGCGTGCTGGAAACGCGGGCAGGGTCCTTTCGAACGGCAGGCCATCGGCATCGGCGCCTCGCAACGTCACTACGATCAACGCGCCTGCAGGGGTGGAGGTGCCATTGGGCAGGCGCCGCGGTACCACCATTTCGATATTGAAGTCGTTGTGGATGTCGAGGTTGACGTCGATAACGGAGTCCCCGTCCACTACAAAATGCGGAGCGTCAAGCAGGTAAGGGTCCAGGTCGCTGACGACCGTGACCGCCTTCGACCATTGCTGGGTTTCCCCGGAAAAGTTGAACACCTTGTCGTAGGCCCGGAAGCGAATAGTCACCACCCCACTGCCGCCCAGCAGGATGATTGATTCCGGGACCAATACGGTGATCGGCTTGATGCCGGCGACATGCTCGGCATCAAGCCTCAAGGAAATGGGGTAACCGTTCCAATACACCTCGACGGTGTCGCCTTCGGTCAGGTTAGGGTAAGGGTCGATCGTCATTTCCACCCCTTCGGCGGCGCGATGGGGGTCTATCACGCCGCCTTCCAGGTCGGGTGGCAGGTGTATCACCAGTTCCGTGTGATACGCCAGCCCGGGATCTTTACTGACCCCGCCGGGGCGAGTGCGCTTGACATACCAGGTTTCGTAGGGCGAGCTGCTGGTGGTGCCGCTGCCCCTGCGGATGACCTCGTAAAAACACGGGTAGGTATAACCCAGTGGCACCAATGGCGGGAGAATCACCAACGCCACCGACGTCTTGTCCAGATCCTCATCGCGGATTTCCGTCGACACAAGGGCAAAGCGGTTGCTGCCCATGAAGAAGTTCAACCTATCGCCGACAGTCAATTGGGTCCAGCGCGGGAAATGCACGGTCAGCCACGGCTCGGTGTGGCGTATCCCCAGGCCGCGCACCGCGTCTGGCAGCGTGCGCACCGCATCGCTGACGTCAGGCGGGTCCAGGTCGTCGATAACGCTTGGGTCCACAGGTCTTGGATGGGGGAGGCAGGGCAAAGTGCTCGGGTTGGATGACTCGGTGTTCTTCATCATGGGTGCTCCGTGTGCAGAGGTAACTGGCCACGGACATCACACACCCAAGGTGCTGCTGCATATAACTGTCAAAATTGACAGTGGCGACGAGTGGTCGCTGTCAGGCCAGGTTCTGTTCCGTCAGGCGCTGCACTGCCAAGCGCCGGTAGTGTGAGGGCGTCATTCCCTTGAGCTGCTGGAAGCGCCGGTTGAAATTGGAGATGTTGTTGAACCCTGACTCAAAGCACACATCGGTCACGGCCTTGTCGCCCACGGCCAGCAACTCGCAGGATTTGCTGATGCGCAGGCGGTTGACGAACTCGACGAAGGTGCGTCCGGTGGCCTGCTTGAACACCCGGGAGAAGTAGGTGGGTTTCATCCCCAGGTACTGCGCGACTTCTTCCAGGGACAGTTCGCGGGCGTAGTGGGCAAAGATGTAGTCCACCGCGCGGTTGGTCCGGTCGATGCTGTGTTCATCGGCCAACTGCGCTGTAGTCCCTCCTGACAGCACCAGGTAGTCCTCACAGGCACAAAGTGCCTCCAGCAACACAAAGAAGTGCCCCAGCCGCGCCATGCCCTGGGCATCCTCGATGCGTTGCATCAGGGTCATGGCCTGGGCGATGGTGTTCTTGCAGCGAAATTCGATGCCGTACTGCGCGCGCTCCAGCAAGGGCGCCAGGCTCTTGAACTCGGTGAAGACCTGGCTGCCGTCCTCCAGCAACTGATCGGTGAAATTCACCAGCATGTCGCGCTTGGTGATCACTTCGCCTTCCTCCACCTGGCTGATCCAGTTGTGGGGCAGGTTGGGACCGGTGAGGAACAGGCTTTGCGGGTAGAAGTTGCCGATATAGTCGCCGATAAACACCTTGCCGGAACTGGCGACAATCAAGTGCAGCTCATACTCCTTATGAAAGTGCCAGCGCACCAGGGGGCAGGGGAAACCATGCTGGCGATAGATGATGGACAGGCCGTTGTGGTCGTCCATCAACTCGTAGGAGGGGTCGGTGATGCGCGTTGCTCGGCTCATGCTGGCGTCGCTTTTATTGTGGTTGCGCAGCCGATAATGCCCCGTTGCACGTCACCTCGCCAGCGCCGCTGTTTAAACGGGGCGGTTTTTTGCCTCGATCCACTGCGCCATGTATTGGGTACTTTTGTGCAGATGGTGGCGCAGCATGCTGCCGGTAAAGTTGTCGCGCCGATGTTGCGCCAGCTCGCCCAGGCAGTGTTGCAGGCGCTCGACCAAGGCCGGGCCGTGGTTGTGCGGGGCATAGCGACGGGCCAGCAGTTGCTCGCCATGTGCCTGGGCCTCGGTCCAGGCTTGCCGATCTGCGTACAGGGCCACGGCAGCAGCGGCCAAGGCCGTGGCGCTCTGGGCGATCATCCCCGGCCAGGGTTGCCCGTCGCCCATGCCTTCGGCGCCGATGGGAGTGGTGATACTGGGGGTGCCGCAGAGCATGGCATCGGCCAGTTTGCCCTTGATCCCGGCACCGAAGCGCAGCGGGGCCAGGCAGATGCGCGCCGCCGACATCACTTGCAGCGCGTCCTCGGCCCAGTTCATCACATGGAAGCCTTGCGCCGGGTTATGCAGCGCAGTGGCCTTGGGCGGCGTGTAGGCCCCATAGATATGCAGTTGGGCGCCGGGGAGCTGCTGGCGAATCAACGGCCAGAGGCTGTTTTTCATCCAGAGCACCGCATCCCAGTTGGGTGCGTGGCGGAAGTTGCCGATACTCAGGAAGTGCGCGCGGTCTTCATAAGGAGTAAACGCCTGGCTGGGCGCCTCGATCATCAACGGGCACCAGTGGAGCAGGGCGGCCGGCACCTTGAAGTGCTCGGTGAGCAGTTGGATCTCGACATCGGAAATCATCAGGCTGATATCACAGCGGTAGATCGCGGCGATCTCGCGCTTGGCCAGGTCGGTGTCGGCCATCCTCTGGAACTCTTGGTCCAGAACCTGGGCGAATAACGGGCTGAAATCGTCAGCATCCGGCTGATGCTTGAGGTAGTCCTTGAGGCGCTGCTGGCGGGCATCGCGCAGGCTCTGCAAATCCGAAGTCTCCAGCACGCGCAAGGCCTGCGGGCAATGCTTCTCTACGCGCCAACCGAACTGCTCCTCCATCATGAAACGATCGAACAGCACGATATCCGGGGCCAGTTCACGGATAAAGTCGTCGAAACTGCGGTTATTGAGCTCGATAGCGCATTCGCGAATACCCAGTGCCGCAAGGTCGGCCTTGTGTTCACCGATAGCGGCTGGGCTGCTGAAGGTTACTTCCCAGCCTTGCGAAAGAAAGCTCTGCAAAATCTGCATCATATGTCCGCCAGCTGCCGAGGAGCGGGGCTCCGGCCAGACGTAACCGATGACCAGGACTTGGGTGGCAGGCTGATTCTTCAACGACGAACTCCTTCAAGGGCAGGGCAAAAGCGGCGCAATTAAACCACAGCCGTCGGCCCAGGCGCTGTCATGACAATTTGTGACGGCCATAGGTGTAAATCGAACTTTGTGGTTAACTTCTGCCTCTCGAATTCGTTTCATCCAACCCAGCATAAGGATTCCGTTCATGGCTCAAGTCACCCTCAAAGGCAACCCAGTCCAGGTTGAAGGCGAGTTGCCGCAAATCGGTACCCAGGCCCTCGACTTTTCCCTGACCGCAGGCGATCTGTCGGACGTCACCCTGGCGACTTTCGCCGGCAAGCGCAAAGTACTGAACATCTTCCCAAGCGTTGACACCCCGACCTGCGCCACGTCGGTGCGCAAGTTCAACGCCCAGGCCAACGAGCTGAACAACACCGTTGTACTGTGCATCTCCACCGACCTGCCATTCGCCCAGGCCCGTTTTTGCGGTGCCGAAGGCCTGGAAAACGTGAAGAACCTGTCGGACTTTCGCAGCGCCGATTTTGCCGTTGACTACGGTGTTTCCATTGCCGACGGCGCCCTCAAGGGCCTGACCGCCCGCGCCGTGGTGGTACTGGACGAAAACGACAAGGTGCTGCACAGCGAGCTGGTTGGCGAAATCGCCCACGAGCCAAACTACGAAGCGGCGCTGGCTGTACTGAAGTAATTGCGGCTGCGCGTTACTGTCGCTTTGCAGTAACACGTATGATGCATGCTTGCGGCCTGGCCTAGTCCAGGCCGTTTTTATTTGTGCTTCAGCGGTTTAGCCCAAATTGCTGACATTTCACTTCGAAAAGTAAATGTTTGTAAGCGCGAAGGTAAATAGCCGGTAAAGGCGCTTTTCTAAACGCGCCCCAGTGCTTATCTTTCAGCCTCCCACAGTAGAAGCCCTCGCATCCAATGGTTGATCAATCCATGCAATCGTCCCCCCGTAGTTCCCGCCGCTGGCTGTTTGGCTTGCTCGTCCTGTTGGTTGTTGCCGTGCTGTGCTGGAAGTTCTGGCCGACCGGCGCCGCCCAGAAAGAGGCCCCGGCAGCCCGGACCAGCAAGACGGGGATGATGCGTCCCGGCTTCGGCGGCTCAGGTGCTGCGGTACCCGTGCGTGTCGCGCCCGCGATCACTGGGGATTTCCCGGTGTACTACAAGGCGCTGGGCACTGTGACGGCGCTGAACACCATCAATGTGCGCAGCCGGGTGGGGGGAGAGCTGGTCAAGATCGCCTTTGAAGAGGGGCAGATGGTCAAGGCCGGCGACCTGCTGGCAGAAATCGACCCGCGCAGCTACCAGAACGCCTTGCTCCAGGCCCAGGGCACGCTGCTGCAAAACCAGGCCCAATTGAAGAACGCCCAGGTCGACCTCGAGCGTTATCGCGGCCTGTATGAACAGGACAGTATCGCCAAGCAGACTTTGGACACCGCCGCTGCGCTGGTCCTGCAATACCAGGGCACGGTCAAGACCAACCAGGGCGCGGTGGATGACGCCAAGCTCAACCTGGAATTCACCAAGATCCGCGCACCGATTTCCGGGCGTGTCGGCCTGCGCCAGCTGGACGTCGGCAACCTGGTGGCGGCCAATGACACCACCGCCCTGGCGATCATCACCCAGACCCAGCCGATCAGCGTGGCATTCACCTTGCCGGAGAACAGCCTGCAAACCGTCCTGGCCCGCTACCGCAGCGGCAACAAGCTACCGGTGCAGGCCTGGGACCGTGGCGACCTGCAACTGCAAGCCACCGGCGTATTGCAGAGCCTGGACAACCAGATCGATGTCGCCACCGGCACCCTGAAATTCAAGGCCCGCTTCGATAACCAGGACCAGGTGCTGTTCCCCAACCAATTCGTCAATGTGCGCGTGTTGGCCGACACCCTGAAAAACGTGGTGCTGGTTCCCTCGGCGGCGATCCAGTTCGGCACCAACGGCACCTTTGTCTATGCCCTGGACGGTGACAAGAAGGTCAAGATCCGCACCCTGGTGATTGGGGAGACCGATGGCCAGAACACCGTGGTCAAGGAAGGCCTGGCCGCAGGCGATCGCGTGGTGCTCGAAGGCACCGACCGCCTGAAGGACGGCACCGACATCGAAGTGGTCAACGACAGCAACCTGGTCCCGACCACCCCAACCGAACATTTGCAGGGCAAACCCGCGGCGAAAGGCGAAGGCAGCCCGGCGGCTGACGCCGGCAAGGCGCAAAAGGCCGGCGCATGAACCTGTCACGGCTGTTCATCCTCAGGCCCGTCGCCACCACCCTGAGCATGCTGGCCATTGTCCTGGCCGGCCTGATTGCCTACCGCCTGATGCCGGTGTCGGCCTTGCCCCAGGTGGATTACCCGACCATCCGCGTCATGACCTTGTACCCCGGCGCCAGCCCGGACGTGATGACCAGCGCGGTCACCGCGCCCCTGGAGCGCCAGTTCGGGCAAATGCCCGGCCTCACGCAGATGGCGTCCACCAGTTCCGGCGGGGCCTCGGTGCTGACCCTGCGCTTTAACCTCGACGTCAATATGGACGTGGCCGAGCAACAGGTGCAGGCGGCGATCAACGCGGCCAGTAACCTGCTGCCCTCGGACCTGCCGGCGCCACCGGTGTACAACAAGGTCAACCCGGCCGATACCCCGGTCCTGACCCTGGCCATCACCTCCAAGACCATGCTGTTGCCCAAGCTCAACGACCTGGTCGATACGCGCATGGCGCAAAAAATCGCGCAGATCAGCGGCGTGGGCATGGTCAGCATCGCCGGCGGCCAGCGCCAGGCGGTGCGGATCAAGGTCAACCCCGAGGCCCTGGCCGCCAATGGCTTGAACCTGGCGGACGTGCGCAGCCTGATCGCCGCCTCCAACGTCAACCAGCCCAAGGGTAACTTCGACGGCCCGACCCGGGTGTCGATGCTCGATGCCAACGACCAGTTGGTATCGCCCGAGCAGTATGCCGAACTGATCCTGACCTACAGCAATGGCGCACCGCTGCGCCTTAAAGACGTCGCGCAAATCGTCGATGGCGCAGAAAACGAACGCCTCGCCGCCTGGGCCAATGAAAACCAGGCGGTGCTGCTGAACATCCAGCGCCAGCCGGGGGCCAACGTGATTGAGGTGGTGGACCGGATCAAGGCGCTGCTGCCAAGCATCACCGACAACCTGCCGGCCGGCCTTGACGTGACGGTACTCACCGACCGCACCCAGACCATCCGCGCCTCGGTCACCGATGTGCAGCATGAATTGCTGATCGCCATTGCCCTGGTGGTGATGGTCACGTTCCTGTTCCTGCGCCGTTTCAGCGCCACCATCATCCCCTCGATTGCCGTGCCGTTGTCGCTGATCGGCACCTTTGGCGTGATGTACCTGGCCGGCTTCTCCATCAATAACCTGACCCTGATGGCCCTGACCATCGCCACCGGGTTTGTGGTGGACGATGCCATCGTGATGCTGGAAAACATCTCCCGCTATATCGAGGAAGGCGAGACGCCGCTGGCCGCCGCGCTCAAGGGCGCCAAGCAGATCGGCTTCACCCTGGTTTCCCTGACGCTGTCGCTGATTGCGGTATTGATCCCGTTGCTGTTCATGGCCGATGTGGTCGGGCGCTTGTTCCGCGAATTTGCCATCACCCTGGCCGTGGCGATCCTGATTTCCCTGGTGGTGTCCCTGACCCTGACGCCAATGATGTGCGCGCGCCTGCTCAAGCGCGAACCCAAGGAAGAAGAACAGGGGCGCTTCTACAAGGCCAGCGGCGCCTGGATCGACTGGCTGGTCGCCGCCTACGGACGCAAGCTGCAGTGGGTGCTCAAGCACCAGCCGCTGACCCTGCTGGTGGCCATCGCCACCCTGGGCCTGACGGTGGTGCTGTACCTGGTAGTGCCCAAGGGTTTCTTCCCGGTGCAGGACACCGGGGTGATCCAGGGCATTTCCGAGGCGCCGCAGTCGATTTCCTTCGCGGCCATGAGCCAGCGCCAGCAGGAACTGGCGAAGATCATCCTCGAAGATCCTGCGGTGGAAAGCCTGTCTTCCTACATTGGCGTCGATGGCGATAACGCCACCCTCAACAGTGGCCGCCTGCTGATCAACCTCAAGCCCCATAAAGAGCGGGACTTGAGCGCTGTCGAGGTGATTGCACGCCTGCAACCGACGCTGGACAAACTGGTAGGCATCCGCCTGTTCATGCAGCCGGTGCAGGACCTGACCATCGAAGACCGTGTCAGCCGCACCCAATACCAGTTCAGCATGTCCTCCCCGGATGCCGAGCTACTGGCCCTGTGGAGCGGCAAGCTGGTGCAGGCCCTGAGCCAGTACCCGGAACTCACCGATGTGGCCAGCGACCTGCAGGACAAAGGCTTGCAGGTGTACATGGTGATCGACCGCGATGCGGCCTCGCGCCTGGGGGTGTCGGTGGCCAATATCACCGACGCGCTGTATGACGCCTTCGGCCAGCGGCAGATTTCCACGATCTACACCCAGGCCAGCCAGTACCGCGTGGTGTTGCAGGCCCAATCCGGCGAAAGCCTGGGGCCGGACGCGCTGAACCAGATCCACGTGAAGACCACCGATGGCGGCCAGGTGCGCCTGTCGAGCCTGGCCCGCATCGAGCAGCGCCAGGCGCAGTTGGCGATTACCCATATCGGCCAGTTCCCGGCGGTGATGATGTCGTTCAACCTGGCACCCGGCGTGGCCCTGGGCAAGGGCGTGGAGCTGATCAACCAGGTACAGAAGGACATCGGCATGCCGGTCGGCGTGCAGACCCAGTTCCAGGGGGCTGCCCAGGCGTTCGAAGCGTCGCTGTCGAGCACCTTGCTGCTGATCCTCGCGGCGGTGGTGACCATGTACATCGTGCTTGGCGTGCTGTACGAGAGCTACATCCACCCGATCACCATCCTCTCGACCTTGCCGTCGGCAGCGGTGGGGGCCTTGCTGGCGTTGCTGCTTACGGGCAATGACCTGGGGATGATTGCGATCATCGGCATCATCCTGCTGATCGGCATCGTGAAAAAGAACGCGATCATGATGATCGACTTCGCCCTCGACGCCGAACGCAACCAGGGCCTGGACCCGCAGACCGCGATCTACCAGGCGGCGCTGCTGCGCTTCAGGCCGATCCTGATGACCACCCTGGCGGCATTGTTCGGTGCGGTGCCTTTGATGCTGGCCACCGGCTCCGGCGCCGAGTTGCGCCAGCCCCTGGGCCTGGTGATGGTCGGCGGCTTGCTGCTGAGCCAGATCCTCACGCTGTTTACCACGCCGGTGATCTATCTGTACTTCGACCGCCTTGGCCGTCGCTGGCGCAAGACCCTGGACGCACTGGAGCCGGTTGAGCCATGAACCTGTCCGGACCTTTTATTCGCCGGCCGGTAGCCACCATGTTGCTGAGCCTGGCGATCATGTTGCTGGGCGGTGTCAGTTTCAGCCTGCTGCCGGTGTCGCCATTGCCGCAGATCGACTTCCCGGTGATTGTGGTCTCTGCCAGCCTGCCTGGCGCCAGCCCGGAAGTGATGGCGTCTACCGTGGCCACGCCGCTGGAGCGCTCATTCGGTGCGATTGCCGGGGTCACCACCCTGAGCAGTTCGTCCAGCCAGGGCTCGACCCGGGTGATCCTGGCATTCGACTCCGACCGCGATATCAACGGCGCGGCGCGCGAAGTGCAGGCCGCGATCAATGCCTCGCGCAACCTGTTGCCCAGCGGCATGCGCAGCATGCCCTCCTACCGCAAGATCAACCCGTCCCAGGCACCGATCATGGTGCTGTCGCTGACCTCGGACGTATTGCCCAAGGGCCAGCTCTACGACTTGGCGTCCACCATCCTCTCGCAAAGCCTGTCCCAGGTGCCGGGTGTGGGCGAAGTGCAGATCGGCGGCAGCTCCCTGCCGGCGGTGCGTATCGAACTGGAGCCCAAGGCCCTCGACCAGTACGGCGTGTCCCTGGACGAGGTGCGCGACACCATCGCCAACGCCAACGTACGCAGGCCCAAGGGCTCGGTGGAAGATGGCGAGCGCAACTGGCAGATCCAGGCCAATGACCAGTTGGAAAAAGCCAAGGACTATGAGCCGCTGTTGATCCGCTACCAGGACGGCGCGGCGTTGCGCCTCAGTGACGTGGCCAAGATCAGCGACGGCGTCGAAGACCGCTACAACAGTGGCTTCTTCAACAACGACTCGGCGGTATTGCTGGTGATCAACCGCCAGTCCGGCGCTAACATCATCGAGACCGTCAAGCAGATCAAGGCCCAGTTGCCGGCGTTGCAGGCGGTATTGCCGTCCAGCGTCAAGCTCAACCTGGCCATGGACCGCTCGCCGGTGATCACCGCCACCCTGCATGAAGCGGAAATGACCCTGCTGATTGCCGTGGCCCTGGTGATCCTGGTGGTGTACCTGTTCCTCGGTAACTTCCGTGCCTCACTGATCCCGACCCTGGCGGTGCCGGTGTCGCTGGTGGGCACCTTTGCGATCATGTACCTGTATGGGTTTTCCCTGAACAACCTGTCGCTGATGGCCCTGATCCTCGCCACCGGCCTGGTGGTGGACGATGCCATCGTGGTGCTGGAGAACATCTCGCGGCATATCGACGACGGCATCGCGCCGATGAAAGCGGCGTACCTGGGAGCCAAGGAGGTCGGCTTCACCCTGTTGTCGATGAACGTGTCGCTGGTGGCGGTGTTCCTGTCGATCCTGTTTATGGGCGGGATTGTCACCAGCCTGTTCCGTGAGTTTTCCATCACCCTGGCGGCGGCGATCATCGTGTCGCTGGTGGTCTCGCTGACCCTGACCCCGATGCTCTGCGCGCGCTGGCTCAAGCCCCATGTCAAAGGCCAGCAGACCGGCTTGCAGCGCTGGAGCCAGAAGGTCAACGACCATATGGTTTCGGGTTATGCCAAAAGCCTCGACTGGGTGCTGCGGCACAAGCGCCTGACCCTGCTCAGCCTGTTCGTCACCATCGGGGTGAATATCGCGCTGTATGTGGTGGTGCCCAAAACCTTCATGCCGCAACAGGACACCGGGCAACTGATCGGTTTTGTGCGCGGCGATGATGGCCTGTCATTCAGTGTCATGCAGCCGAAGATGGAGATCTTCCGCAAAGCCGTGTTGCAAGACCCGGCGGTGGAAAGCGTGGCCGGCTTCATCGGTGGCAGCAACGGTACCAACAACGCGGTGATGCTGGTGCGCCTCAAGCCGATCAAGGAACGCAAGTTGTCGGCCCAGGCGGTGATCGAGCGCCTGCGCAAAACCGTGCCGCTGGTACCCGGCGGCCGCTTGATGCTGATGGCCGACCAGGACCTGCAATTTGGCGGCGGCCGCGACCAGACGTCCTCGCAATATTCCTACATCCTGCAAAGTGGCGACCTGGCCGCCTTGCGCCTGTGGTACCCGAAAGTGGTCGCCGCGCTGCGCGAGCTGCCGGAACTGACCGCCATCGACGCTCGTGAAGGGCGCGGGGCGCAGCAGGTGACGCTGATTGTCGATCGCGACCAGGCCAAGCGCCTGGGCGTGGACATGAACATGGTCACCTCGGTGCTGAACAACGCCTACAGCCAGCGGCAGATTTCCACCATCTATGACAGCCTCAACCAGTATCGGGTGGTGATGGAGGTCAATCCGAAATATGCCCAGGACCCGATCACCCTTAACCAGGTGCAGGTGATTACCGCTGATGGCGCGCGAATTCCACTGTCGACCATCGCCCACTACGAAAACAGCCTGGCCGACGACCGCGTCAGCCACGAGGGGCAATTTGCCTCCGAAGACATCGCCTTCGACATGGCTCCCGGGGTCACGGTTGAGCAGGGTACGGCTGCAATCGAGCGGGCGATCGCCAAGGTGGGCTTACCGGAAGACGTGATCGCCAAGATGGCCGGCACCGCCGACGCCTTTGCCGCCACCCAGAAAAGCCAGCCGTTCATGATCCTCGGCGCGTTGGTGGCGGTGTACCTGGTGCTGGGGATTCTGTATGAGAGCTACATCCACCCACTGACCATTCTCTCGACCCTGCCGTCGGCCGGGGTCGGCGCGCTGTTGTCGATCTACGTGCTAGGCGGCGAGTTCAGCCTGATCTCGCTGCTGGGCCTGTTCTTGCTGATCGGTGTGGTGAAGAAAAACGCGATCCTGATGATCGACCTGGCGCTGCAACTGGAGCGCAAGGAAGGCATGCAGCCCCTGGAATCGATTCGCAGCGCTTGCTTGCTGCGCTTGCGGCCAATCCTGATGACCACCCTGGCGGCGATCCTCGGGGCCCTGCCCTTGTTGCTGAGCACCGCCGAAGGCGCGGAAATGCGCCAGCCCCTGGGCCTGACCATTATCGGCGGCCTGGTCTTCAGCCAGATCCTGACCCTTTACACCACCCCGGTGGTTTACCTCTATCTCGACCGCCTGCGCCACCGTTTCAACGGCTGGCGCGGGGTGCGTACCGATGCTGCCCTGGACACTCCGTTATGACCAACCCAACCTTTTGTAGCGGCCTGCGGTTTTTCGCGAGCAAGCTTGCGCCTACAGTTGTGTGCGCCATGCTCCTCAGCGCCTGTGCCATCGGCCCCGACTACCAACGCCCGCCAGTCGCCGAGCCGGCGCAGTACAAAGAAGCCCAGGGCTGGCGCCAGGCCGCGCCCAGCGATGCCCTGGCCCGTGGCGCCTGGTGGGAGTTGTATGGCGACCCACAACTCAACAGCCTGGTGGACAAGCTCAACGACGCCAACCAGACCGTGGCCCAGGCCGAAGCCCGCTACCGCCAGGCCCAGGCCACCGCCCGCAGTTCCCGTGGCGCATTCTTCCCCACCGTCGACCTGAGCGCCGGGAAAACCCGCGCCAGCCAGGGCACCGGCAGCAGCAATGCGAGCTTGAGCAGCTCCAGCAGCGGTATCCGCGACACCCTCAACACCCAGTTGGGCGTGAGCTGGGAAGCCGATATCTGGGGCAAACTGCGCCGCGGCCTGGAGGCCAGCAACGCCAGCGAGCAAGCCAGCGCCGCCGACCTGGCCGCCATGCGCCTGAGCCAGCAGTCGGAGTTGGTACAGAACTACCTGCAACTGCGGGTCATGGACGAACAGACGCGCTTGCTGCAATCCACCGTCGAGACCTACCAGCGCTCGCTGCAAATGACCCAGAACCAGTACCGCGCCGGCGTCTCCGGCAAGGACGCGGTGGCCCAGGCCCAGACCCAGCTCAAAAGCACCCAGGCCAGCCTGATCGACCTGATCTGGCAGCGTGCGCAGCTGGAAAACGCCATTGCAGTGTTGATCGGCGAAGCGCCGGCCACCTTCAATTTGGCGGTAAGCAAGGACATTCCCGCCTTGCCGCAGATCCCTGCCAACCTGCCATCGCAACTGCTGGAGCGCCGCCCGGACATCGCCTCGGCCGAACGCGCGGTGATCGCCGCCAACGCCAATATCGGCGTGGCGAAAACCGCCTACTACCCGGACCTGACCCTGAGCCTGGCCGGTGGTTATTCCAGCAGCACTTACGCCGACTGGATCAGCCTGCCGAACCGTTTCTGGTCGGTGGGGCCGAAACTGGCGATGACCCTGTTCGACGGCGGGCAGCGCTCGGCCGAAGTCGACCGCGCCGAAGCGTCCTACGACGAAACCGTGGCCAAGTACCGCCAGACCGTGCTCGACGGTTTCCGCGAGGTGGAAAACTACATGGTCCAGCTCAAGGTCCTGGAAGATGAGGCGGGCGTGACCAACGAAGCACTGGAGTCGGCACGCGAATCCCTGCGCCTGACCCAGAACCAGTACAAGGCGGGCCTGATTGCCTACCTGGATGTGGTAAACGTCCAGGCCACGGCATTGAGCAACGAACGCACCGTGCTGACCTTGCTGCAGACCCGCCTGGTGGCCAGTGTGCAGCTGATCGCAGCGCTGGGCGGCGGCTGGGATGGCCAGTTGGAGCCGCAAGAGAAACCCTGACCCTGTAGGCGATGGTCGTCAACGATAACGGATGAACAGCTGATAAACCCTCAGGTGTTATTACTGACGCCATCGCGGGCAAGCCCTAGTGCCAGTCAGTTAGGCGCAGATCCCCTGTGGGAGCGGGCTTGCTCGCGAAAGCAGTGGGTCAGTCAACATCAATGTTTGCTGGGCCGACGTCTTCGCGGCGATACGGCGATCCGACAAGCCCGCTCCCACAGGGCGTAGTTTTGCCCCCCCCAGGCCATACATTTTCAGTAATGGCCTTGTGACAATATTCCACCTGTACAAGAATTATTCTCGCTACAATCTGCGACTTTTCCACGGCATGGACGCCGTTCGTATCGTCAGCCACGAGAAGTCCCATGCTTACCGGCAGTTATTCCCCCGCACTGGTCCTGATCTCCCTGTTAGTGGCGATCCTCGCTTCCTATACTGCCCTGGACCTGAGCGGCCGTATCGCCACGGCCAAAGGTCGGACCGTGTACCTGTGGATGACCGGCGGCGCCCTGGCCATGGGGATTGGCGTGTGGTCGATGCACTTTATCGGAATGCTGGCGTTTCGCCTGCCCATTACCCTGGGCTACGACATCGGCATAACGGCGCTGTCGCTGTTGATCGCCGTCCTGTCCAGTGGCTTCGCCCTGTGGCTGGTCAACCAACCGCGCCTGCCGGCCTGGCAACTGGGCTTTGGCGCCCTGATCATGGGCGCGGGTATCAGCACCATGCACTACACCGGCATGGCTGCCTTGCGCATGATGCCGGGGATCGACTACGACCCAACCCTGTTCGGCGCCTCGCTGCTGATCGCCGTCGGCGCTTCGGCAGCCGCCTTGTGGATTGCCTTCAACCTGCGGCGCAACACCCCCTATGTGCGCCTGGCACGGGGCGGGGCGGCGGTGGTGATGGGCGTGGCCATCGTCGGCATGCATTACACCGGCATGGCGGCGGCACGTTTTGCCGATGGCAGTTTCTGCGGGGCGGCGGTGGACGGCCTGAGCGGTAGCGGCCTGGATAATCTGGTGCTGGTGACCACCCTGGCAGTGCTGGCCATCGCCCTGTTGACCTCGTTGCTTGACGCCCGCCTGGAGGCGCGCACCGCGATATTGGCCGACTCCCTGACCCTGGCCAACCAGGAACTCACCCACCTGGCTCTGCACGACACACTCACCGGCCTGCCCAACCGCACGCTGCTGGCCGATCGCATTCAGCAGGCCACGCAACTGGTGGCGGAGCAGGGCGGCTGTTTTGCCCTGATGTTTATCGACCTGGACGGTTTCAAGCCAGTCAACGATGCCTTTGGCCACCATCTGGGCGACCAGTTGTTGCGCGAGGTGGGCCTGCGCCTGCGGGAAGACCTGCGCAGCCAGGACACCCTGGCGCGGATCGGCGGCGATGAGTTCGTGCTGCTGGTGCAATTGAGCCAACCCGACGATGCGCTGCGCCTGGCCGAGCGCCAGGTGGGGCTGATCAACCAATCGTTCCGGGTGGCCGAGCATGACTTGAACATCTCCGCCAGCGTCGGCATTGCCCTGTTTCCTGGAAACGGCGCAACCCCCCAGGAACTGTTGATGAATGCCGATGCGGCGATGTATCACGCCAAGAGCATGGGCAAGAACGGCTACAGCTTTTTCGATATGTCGATGAACACCAACGCACGCCGCCAACTGCAACTGTTGCAGGATCTGCGCAATGCGGTGGAAAAACAGCAACTGCGCCTGTTTTACCAACCCAAGTTCGACGCGCTCAGCGGCCGCGCCATCGGGGCCGAGGCCCTGTTGCGCTGGGAACACCCGCAACATGGGCTGTTGCTGCCGGACAAGTTCATCGAACTTGCGGAAAAGACCGGGGTGATCATCGCCATCGGCGACTGGGTGCTCAACGAAGCGTGCCGGCAAATGCAGGTGTGGTTTGCCCAGGGTTATCGTGACTGGCGCATCGCGGTCAACCTGTCCGCCCTGCAGTTCTGCCACGCGGGGCTGGTCGCCAGTGTGGCCAGCGCCCTGCAACGCCACCAGTTGCCGGCCAATAGCCTGACCCTGGAAATCACCGAAACCACGGCCATGAGCGATGCCGATGCCAGCATGACGGTGTTGCAGCAGCTCTCGGAGATGGGCGTGGACCTGTCCATCGACGACTTTGGTACCGGCTACTCGAGCCTGATGTACCTCAAGCGCCTGCCGGCCAACGAGCTGAAAATCGACCGCGGTTTTGTGCGGGACCTGGAGCATGACAGTGACGATGCCGCCATCGTCTCGGCCATTGTCGCCCTGGGCCAGGCCCTCGGCCTGCGCATCGTTGCCGAAGGGGTGGAGACCGATGTGCAGCAGACCTTCCTCACGCGCCTGGGCTGCGACTCGTTGCAAGGCTACCACCTGGGCCACCCGCTGCCGCCGGATACCTTCATGAGCGCTATCGAGGCCAAGGAACGGCTCACCCGACCCTGAGATCAATTGACCCCGGTCCATGCAAAACCTGGCAGGCACAGGTATTCTTGGATCCAACAGCTCACGTTGAATGGGGAGTCAGCACACATGGACAAAGTCGTCATCATTACCGGCGGCAGTCGTGGGATCGGGGCCGCCACGGCCTTGTTGGCGGCCCGGCAGGGCTATCGCATCTGCATCAACTTCCAATCCGATGAACAAGCCGCGCTGGGCGTGCTGGAGCAGGTGCGCGCCTTGGGCGCCCAGGCCATTGCGGTGCGCGCCGACGTGAGCATCGAAGACGAAGTGATCAGCCTGTTCAATCGCGTCGACGCCGAACTGGGTCGTGTTACCGCGCTGGTCAACAACGCCGGCACGGTGGGGCATAAGTCGCGGGTCGAGGAGATGTCCGAGTTCCGCATCCTGAAAACCCTCAGGACCAATGTGCTGGGGCCGATCCTGTGTGCCAAGCATGCGCTGCTGCGCATGTCGCCCAAGCATGGCGGGCAGGGCGGTAGCATCGTCAATGTCTCGTCGGTAGCCTCGCGCATTGGTGCCCCCGGCGAGTATGTCGACTACGCAGCGTCCAAGGGTGCGCTGGACAGCTTCACCATTGGCCTGTCCAAGGAAGTGGCGGGCGAGGGAATTCGGGTCAATGCGGTACGCCCTGGCTACATCTTCACCGACTTCCATGCCTTGAGCGGCGATCCGGATCGGGTCAGCAAGCTTGAATCGGGAATTCCCATGGCCCGTGGAGGGCGCCCGGATGAAGTGGCGGAAGCGATTGTCTGGCTGCTATCGGACAAGGCGTCCTATGCCACCGGGACCTTTGTTGACCTTGGCGGCGGCCGCTAACCGACGCCGTTGTTGGCAGGACGCCTCTGGCAAGCGGGGCGTCAATGCACCAGCCGCAACATATTGCGCCCCAGGCCCTTGGCCTCGTACAGCGCGGCATCGGCCCTGGCAAGCAGGCTGGCGGTGGTATCAGCGTGCTCTGGCACTACACAACAAACCCCGATACTGATGCGCAGTTCAATGCTTGCCCCCCCAAAATGCGCCGGCGCCTCGGCCAGGGAGGCGCGCAGTTGATCGAGGACACTTGTGGCTCCTTCGGGGCTGGTGCCTGGCAGCAATAGCAAAAACTCCTCGCCGCCATACCGACCAATACTGTCGGAATGCCGAAGGCGCTGGGTCAGATGGCAGACACAGTGGCGAATCATCTCATCACCGGCCAGATGCCCATATACATCGTTGATCTGTTTGAAGTGATCTATGTCGACCATCGCCACCGCCAGGTAGGCATTGCCCAGGCGTGCACGTTCCAGTTCGGTGGAAAACTGCTCAAGGATGGCGCGACGATTGAGAATACCTGTCAGCACATCGCGCTGGGCCAGATGCTGAAGCAGTGACTCGCTGCGTTCTTTGGCCAGTAGCACCAACCCCAGAGAAATCATCATTGCGGTGAACGTGCCGATGCTGACCGAGATGGTTTGCTTGAGGTTGCTGACGTCATAACGCATCTGGGCAGCACCTCCGCCGAGCACAGCCACCACGCGCATGCCCAAGCCAATCAGGCTGATGCTCGAACCAATGATCAGCAACATCCTTGCACGGCCATGGGCCGGGATGTAGCGGCGCGTCCAGTGGATGATCAACGCGCACTGCACCATCAAAACCAGCGTGGCAGCGAGCATGCGCGGTTCCAGGGTTTCGATCAGGCTTGCCATCAGCACCAGCATCAACCCAGCGGGGGCGAATACCCGCCACCAGGGCACTGGCAGCTCAACGATGCGAAATAAACTCGCCCCATAAAAAGCCAGCGCCACCGCCAACAATGTATTGGCGGCACCGTAGGTAAACCACAATGGGGCATGCCCGTAGGAGCTGTAGCCAATGTAGGCCAAGGCATGGGCCAACAAACCGACGCCAATGGTGAGCAAGCCATCACGCTGGTTGAACTGGCCGACCAGAATCAGACAAAACGCCATGATCGTCGCCACTAACGCGACACAGGCAAAAAGCGTGGGGGTATGAGCGACCATGGAATCTCACACAGCGTTTCTAGAAGTGACTCTGTGCGCAAGTCTAGCTGAGCTGGCCGGCTGCCACTATGCGTTTGTCTCTGAAGTGCGCAAGTCCCGGCCAGCGCTTCAATAGCGGGCCACCCTTAGAAGGAGTGCAACACCGGGTAGCCTTTGCGGGCAAACTGGTCCAGGCGGTCAGCCTCTGAGTTGGGCAGGATGACCACACCCAAGTCGGAAAAACCGTCGATCTTGCCGTTGCGCTCCTCGCTGCCTTTGAGCTTGCACTCGTCCAGGTTGTCGATAAAGCGCAGCACCTTGTCCAGATCATAGGCTGCATTGGCGCGCGCATCCGGGTCGGGATTGGCGTGCGTCCAGTCACCCACGTGCCGTTTGAGGTCAAGCTCCAGTTGCCAGCGGTCATTCCCCTCGAGGTAGCACCTGAGCACCGAACTCTGTTCAATAATCCTCTCTGCCGAGCGGTGATCCCCGGCAGGGCGTCCCATTGGCGCAGTCAATTGGCGAACTTCGCGCTGCTCTGCGACACGCATGTAATGGGGCGGGATGGGCAATGGAAAAGAAAAAAATGGCAGTAGGGTATTTTTCATGGCGCCTCTGTTCTTCAGGAAAAAGAGGCTGATCCTAAACTGCCGGAGGGTGCCTTCCTACGGCAGCGGCTCGCTGATCTATTTCAAGGTGTCTTTCAAAACGAACGGACAATCCGCCCTAGCGTCTCCATGGCCTTTTCCGCCGACTCGTCCCAAGGGCTGCCGTAATTCAGACGGATGCAGTTACGAAAACGCTGGGTCGGTGAAAAAATCGGCCCCGGCGCAATGCTGATGCCCTGGGCCAGGGCCATCTGGAACAGCTTCAACGAGTCGGTCTGCTCCGGCAATTCCAGCCACAGGAAGTAGCCGCCGGCGGGTTGGCTGACCCGGGTCTGCGCCGGGAAGTACCGGCCGATGGCGGCGAGCATCGCGCTTTGCTGCTCTTCCAGGGCATAGCGCAGTTTGCGCAGGTGCCGGTCGTAGCCGCCGTGTTGCAAGTAGTCGGCAATCGCCGCCTGGGCCGGCATCGAGGCACACAGCGAGGTCATCAATTTCAAGCGTTCGATCTTCTGCGCATAGCGGCCCGCGGCCACCCATCCGACGCGGTAGCCGGGGGCCAGGCTCTTGGCGAAGGAGCCGCAGTGCATCACCAGGCCTTCTGTGTCGAAGGCCTTGGCGGGTTTGGGCGCCTGTTGGCCGTAGTACAACTCGGCGTACACATCGTCTTCGATCAGCGGCACCTGATGCCCACGCAGTAACTCGACCAACTCCTGCTTCTTGGCCTCTGGCATGGTGGCGCCCATGGGGTTCTGGAAGCTGGTCATGCACCAGCAAGCCTTGATCGGGTAGCGTTCCAGGGTCTGGGCCAGCACCTTGAGGTCAATGCCATCGCGCGGATGCACGGGGATTTCCACCGCCTTGAGCTTCAGGCGTTCCAGCACTTGCAGGCAGGCATAAAACGCCGGGGCCTCGATGGCTACCAGGTCGCCCGGTTCGGTAACTGCTTGCAGGCACAGGTTCAGCGCTTCGAGGGCGCCGTTGGTGATCAGCAGTTCTTCCATGGGCAGCATCAGGCCACCGACCATGTAGCGCAGGGCGATTTGCCGGCGCAGTTGCGGGTTGCCCGGCGACATATCGGTGACCACCATGCGCGGGTCCATCTCGCGGCTGGCGCTGGCCAGGGAGCGGGCCAGGCGTTGCAGGGGGAACAGCGTCGGGCTGGGGAAGGCCGAGCCAAAGGGCACGGTTTGCGGATCCTTGATCGAATCGAGCACCGAAAACACCAGCTCACTGACGTCCACCTCGGTGGATTCATGGACATGGGCGCTGACCGCCGGCTCCGAGAACGGGCTGGGCGCATGGGTATTGACGAAATACCCTGAACGCGGCCGCGCCCGGATCAGGCCACGGCGCTCCAGCAGGTAATAGGCCTGGAACACCGTGGACGGGCTGACGCCGTAAGTCTGGCTGGCATAGCGCACCGACGGCACGCGCTGGCCCGGTCCGAGGACGCCGGAGCGGATCAGTTCAGCGATGTCGTCGGCAAATTTCTCGTAGCGTTTCATCGTGATCCTAGGTTCTACACAGGTCAAAACGTGGGAGCGGGCTTGCCCGCGATGGCGGTGTGTCGGTAGCCGATAGTTTGACTGACACAGCGTAATCGCGGGCAAGCCCGCTCCCACAGGGGGGCTTGCGGGCTCAGCGGTTCAGCGGCGCCACAAAACGGCTGTCGGCGACACTATAAACACTTGGTTCATCCCTATCCGTCACCTTGAAGCGGATGGTTTGCGAGCTGCTGGTCGGTTTGTCACTGGTCAGTGCCACCGACACCGGCACATCGGTGATTTCCCCGGGCGCCAGGCTGACTTCGGTCTTGCCTTGCAGCTCAAAGCCCTCGCCATCCACCAGTTCCAGGCGGTAGTCCTGGCGCTGTTGGGTCTTGTTGATGATCTTCAGGCTGTAGATGTTCTCGATCAGCCCCTGGCTGTTCTCGCGGAACATCCCGCGGTCCTTGGTCACGTCCAGCGACACCATCGGCCGCTGCACCAATGCCATCACCAGGGCCGCAATCATCACCAGCAGCACCGCACTGTAGCCGATCAAGCGTGGCCGCAGCAGGTGGGTCTTGCCGCCTTGCAACTGATGCTCGGAGGTATAGCCCACCAAGCCTCGCGCATAGCCCATCTTGTCCATGATCGAATCACAGGCATCGATACACGCCGCGCAGCCGATGCATTCCATTTGCAGGCCGTCGCGGATATCGATGCCGGTAGGGCAGACCTGCACGCACAACTGGCAGTCGATGCAGTCGCCCAGGCCAACGTCCGCCGGGTTCACCTCGCGCTTGCGCGGGCCACGGCTTTCGCCACGGGCAGCGTCGTAGGAAATGGTCAGGGTGTCCTTGTCGAACATCACGCTCTGAAACCGCGCATAGGGGCACATGTGCATGCACACCGCCTCGCGCAGCCAGCCGGCATTGATGTAAGTGGCGCCGGTAAAAAACAGCACCCAGAACAGGCTGACACCGCCCATCTGCCAGGTCAGCAGCTCTTGGGCCAAGGGCCTGATCGGCGTGAAGTAGCCGACAAAGGTCAGGCCGGTCAGCACACTGATCGCCAGCCACAGCGTGTGCTTGGCGGCCCGGCGCGCCAGTTTGTTCACGCCCCAGGGCGCGGCCTGCAGCTTGATCCTTTGGTTTCGCTCGCCTTCGGTGACCTTCTCGCACCACATGAACAGCCAGGTAAACGAACTTTGCGGGCAGGTGTAGCCACACCAGACGCGGCCGGCAAACACGGTGATCGCAAACAGGCCAAAGGCACAGATGATCAACAGCGCCGACAACAGGATGAAGTCCTGGGGCCAGAAGGTCGCGCCAAAAATATGGAACTTGCTTTCAGCCAAGTCCCACAGCACGGCCTGGCGTGAGTCCCAGTTCAGCCATACAGTGCCAAAAAACGCGAGGAACAGAAAGCCTGCACCGCTTATGCGCAAGGTGCGGAACAGGCCGGTGAAACTGCGGGTATGGATCTGGTTGTCGCTGGATTTGGCCTTCATCTTCTTTGGATGTGCAGGCTCGAAATGTTCTACTAATCGGACGGGGATTCTATCGCTCATGGTCTTTCGCTCATCAGCCTCCATCAGGCAGATGAACTATGCGACGCGATCTGTTTGCATAACAGACTCAGGTAAATCGATAAAAAGCGGATCAGATGGGTTTTTGCGCCGGCGCTGCGACAATGTGCAGCACCCCGCAAGCCGTGGGGCCGGTGCCTGGATCAACAGTGCACGCGGCATGCTGATCCAGATCAATCAAATCACCGAATCACCCGCGCTGGCCTTGAGGTGCTTGCGCCCGTCAATGGCGCCGGCGACTGTCAGGGCGTCGGCTTGTGCCTCGGTGATGTAGATGCGCTGGCCGTCGATTTCGACTGCCGACATCGATTTTTCGCTGTCGGTAATCACCGTCACCTCCAGCACGCTTAGGCGTTGCTCTTCACCGCTGTCGTCGATCTTGAAGTAGCAGGTCTGGTTTTCGATACGTACGGGCATGGTCTTCTCCTGGTTGATCGGTGCTGTTCGTTAGGTGACGCACACGGGCCAATGGTTCGGCGCAACTGACTGGCGGTCGTTGCTGTCCATCCTTTATCCCCCCTACGAAAAGGACAGGACCATGGACGCCTGGTGGCAAGAAGTCTGGCAAACCCTGCAAAGCGAATTCGCCGATATCGGCGATGCGCGGCAACTCACGCAAATCACCGTGCGCCTGCTGATTGCCGCGATTCTGGGGGGCATCCTGGGGTTTGAGCGCGAACAAAAAGGCAAGGCCGCCGGCGTGCGCACCCATATGTTGGTGGCGATGGGTGCGGCCTTGTTTGTGCTGGTGCCGCAGATGGGCGGTTCCCAGGCCGACGCCATGAGCCGGGTGGTACAGGGGGTGATCGCCGGCATCGGCTTCCTGGGCGCAGGGACGATCCTCAAGGGCAAGGAGGAAGAGGCCGGCCAGCACGTCAAGGGCCTGACCACCGCAGCCGGCTTGTGGATGACCGCCGCCATCGGGGTGGCGGCGGGGCTGGGCAAGGAGTCCACCGCGGTACTGAGCACCGTGCTGACGCTAGCGGTGTTCAGCGTGATGCCAAGGATTGTGAAGCTGCTGGACAAGCCCTAGTTGCGGGCGCCTACACGATAACCGGCGGTATCGTTGTCGGCGGTTCTTCCTTTGCCGGAGGCACGCTTGGCGGCGGCTCTTGTTGAGGAATCGGCTCTGGCTCGGTCGGCGGCAAGGTAGGCTTATCAATGTTCGGGTCAGGGGTTTGGGCAGGAATCGGGATATTCATCGCGGTGGCCTCGTTTGTGCTTTGCTCAATCGGTGGACAACCGCCATGGCCGATTGATTCCCGCCCGGTGGCGGCACATCCATCTGAACTTTCCGTCGGCCACCGGGCTCGGACCTTATACGGCCCGCCCGGGAAGAGCCCGCCTGCTGCACAGACAATCAAGCACAAGAGCGTCCATGGGGCGTAAGGGGAGATGCTCGATGACGGCTGAAATACCCGTATTACCGCTGTCCCAGGCACTGTTGCTGCCCAGGATCGCCATTGAAGACACCATGCCGGTGATTGATGCCGGTGCATTCGCGGTCAAGGCCGTGCAAGGGCAAGCCATCCACGTTACCAGCAAGGTATTCGCTGACGGGCATGACCAGTTGGCCGTGTTGATTCGCTGGCGGTCGTTGAGTGAAGACAACTGGCACAGCGCGGTCATGGCAGACAAGGGCAACAACACCTGGGAAGGCACCTTTGGTGTAAGCCAGCAGGGCCCGCACCACTATTGCATCGAGGCCTGGATCGATCATTTCGCCAGTTTCTGCTACGAACTGGGTAAAAAACACACCGCCGGGGTTCCCGTCAGCCTGGAGCTGCAGGAAGGCCGCCAGCAGGTCTTGAAAGCCGCTGAACGCAGTGAAGGTGAGCTGCAGGAGCACTTGCAGCAACTGCATCACCAACTGTCCGGGCTGTTGGAAACCGAGCAGGTCGCGCTGTTTTTGCACGAACACAGTGCACAGCTGATGGCCCAGGCCGATTTGCGCCCCTACTTGAGTATCAGCCCGGTGTATCCACTGGATGTGGAGCGCCCCCAGGCGCTGTTTGCCAGTTGGTACGAGCTGTTCCCGCGCTCGATCACCGATGACCCGACGCGCCACGGCACGTTCAATGACGTGCATTCGCGCCTGGCGATGATCCACGACATGGGCTTTGACGTGCTGTACTTCCCGCCGATCCACCCCATCGGCCGCAGCCACCGCAAGGGCAAGAACAACTCCCTGAGCGCCGGCCCCGAGGATCCCGGCAGTCCCTATGCGATTGGCAGCGAGGAGGGCGGCCACGACGCGATCCATTCGCAACTGGGCACCCGCGAAGATTTCCGCCGCCTGGTAGCCGCCGCCGCCGAGCATGGCCTGGAGATCGCCCTGGACTTTGCCATCCAGTGCTCCCAGGACCACCCGTGGCTCAAGCAACACCCAGGTTGGTTCAACTGGCGCCCGGACGGCACGATCAAATACGCGGAAAACCCGCCGAAAAAATACCAGGACATCGTCAACGTTGACTTCTATGCCGCCGATGCGATCCCCAGCCTGTGGTTGGAGTTGCGCGATATCGTGCTGGGCTGGGTCGAGGAGGGGGTCAAGACCTTCCGCGTCGACAACCCCCACACCAAGCCGCTGCCGTTTTGGCAATGGCTGATCAGCGACGTACGGGCCCAGCACCCCGAGGTGATCTTCCTTGCCGAGGCCTTTACCACCCCGGCGATGATGGCGCGCTTGGGCAAGGTCGGTTACTCCCAGAGCTACACCTACTTCACCTGGCGCAACACCAAGGCCGAACTCAGCGAGTACTTCACCCAACTCAACCAGTCGCCCTGGCGTGAGTGCTACCGGCCGAACTTTTTCGTCAATACACCGGACATCAACCCAGGCTTTCTGCATGAATCCGGGCGCCCGGGCTTTTTGATCCGCGCTGCACTGGCCACCATGGGCTCGGGCCTGTGGGGGATGTACTCGGGCTTTGAACTGTGTGAAAGCGCGCCAGTGCCGGGCAAGGAAGAATACCTGGACTCGGAAAAGTACGAGATCCGCCCCCGGGACTTCAGCGCCCCCGGCAACATCATCGCCGAGATCGCCCAGCTCAACCGCATCCGCCGGCAAAACCCGGCGCTGCAGACACACCTGGGCCTGACGCTCTACAACGCCTTCAACGACAACATCCTGTACTTCGGCAAGCGCAGCGAGGATGGCAGCAACTTCATCCTGATCGCCGTCAGCCTCGACCCCTTCAACCCCCAGGAGGCGCATTTTGAGTTGCCGCTGTGGGAGATGGGCCTGCCGGACGACGCCCAGGTGCAGGGCGAAGACCTGATGAACGGCCATCGCTGGACCTGGTACGGCAAGACCCAATGGATGCGCATCGAGCCCCATATGCCGTTTGGCATCTGGCGCGTCACCCAGTCTTGATGCTGGCGGCGATCGAGTGTGGGAGCGGGCTTGCCCGCGATAGCAGTGTGTCAGTCACGTATCCATCAACTGATCCAGCGCTATCGCGGGCAAGCCCGCTCCCACATTGACCACGTCCTGTCTGTCAATTTTTTTGAATTTTCCAGGAGTTTCCAATGGCGAAGAAACCCAAGGCTGCCACCTTTATCAAAGACCCGCTCTGGTACAAGGACGCGGTGATTTACCAGGTTCACGTCAAATCCTATTTCGACTCCAACAACGACGGCATCGGTGACTTCCCCGGGCTGATCGCCAAACTCGACTACATCGCCGACCTGGGCGTGAACACCATCTGGCTGCTGCCGTTCTATCCCTCGCCACGCCGTGACGATGGCTATGACATCGCCGAATACCGTGGCGTGCACAGCGACTACGGGACCATGGCCGACGCCAAGCGCTTTATCGCCGAGGCGCACAAGCGCGGCCTGCGGGTGATCACGGAACTGGTGATCAACCACACCTCCGACCAGCACCCGTGGTTCCAGCGCGCGCGCAAGGCCAAGCCTGGCTCCAGCGCGCGGGATTTCTACGTGTGGTCTGACGACGAGCAGAAATACGACGGCACCCGCATCATTTTCCTCGACACCGAAAAGTCCAACTGGACCTGGGACCCGGTCGCCGGCCAGTACTTCTGGCACCGCTTCTATTCCCACCAGCCGGACCTCAACTTCGACAACCCGCAAGTCATGAAGGCCGTGCTGTCGGTGATGCGCTACTGGCTGGACATGGGCATCGACGGCCTGCGCCTGGACGCGATTCCTTACCTGATCGAGCGCGACGGCACCAACAACGAAAACCTCCCTGAAACCCACGATGTGCTCAAGCAGATCCGTGCCGAGATCGACGCCAACTACCCCGACCGCATGCTGCTGGCCGAAGCCAACCAATGGCCGGAAGATACCCAGCTGTACTTTGGCGACCAGAAGGGCGACGACGGCGATGAATGCCACATGGCCTTCCACTTCCCGCTGATGCCGCGCATGTACATGGCGCTGGCCCAGGAAGATCGCTTCCCGATCACCGATATCCTGCGCCAGACCCCGGAAATCCCTGCCAACTGCCAATGGGCGATTTTCCTGCGCAACCATGATGAGCTGACCCTGGAAATGGTCACCGACAAGGAGCGCGACTACCTGTGGAACTACTACGCCGCCGACCGCCGCGCGCGCATCAACCTGGGGATTCGCCGGCGCCTGGCGCCACTGATGGAACGCGACCGGCGCCGCATCGAGCTGCTCAACAGCCTGCTGCTGTCGATGCCCGGCACACCGACCCTGTATTACGGTGATGAAATCGGCATGGGCGACAACATCTACCTCGGCGACCGCGACGGCGTGCGTACGCCGATGCAATGGTCCATCGACCGCAACGGCGGGTTTTCCCGTGCCGACCCGGCCAGCCTGGTGCTGCCACCGATCATGGACCCGCTCTACGGCTACCAGTCGGTCAACGTCGAAACCCAGGCCCAGGACCCCCATTCGCTGCTGAACTGGACCCGGCGCATGCTGGCGATCCGCAAGCAGTCCAAGGCCTTCGGGCGCGGCAGCCTGAAAATGCTCTCGCCGAGCAACCGCCGGATCCTGGCCTACACCCGCGAATACACCGGCGTCGATGGCAAGCACGAAATCATCCTGTGCGTGGCCAACGTGTCGCGCACGGCCCAGGCGGCGGAGCTGGACCTGTCAGCCTTTGCCGGCATGGTTCCGGTGGAAATGCTCGGGGGCAACGCCTTCCCGCCCATTGGCCAGCTGAATTTTCTCCTGACCCTGCCTCCTTATGGCTTCTACTGGTTCGTGCTGGCTACCGAAAACCAGATGCCCAGCTGGCATGTGGAACCGGCCCAGAGCCTGCCGGACTTCACAACCCTGGTCCTGAAAAAACGCCTCGAAGAGTTGCTCGAAACGCCGTGCCGCACCACCCTGGAGCAGACCTCGTTGCCCAGCTGGCTGCCCAACCGGCGCTGGTTTGCCAATAAAGACTCGGCCATCGACCGTGTGCATATCGCCTATGGCGTGCGCTTTGGCGATGCCCAGCATCCGGTATTGCTCAGCGAGATTGAAGTGACCAGCGGCGGGCAGACCAGCCGTTACCAACTGCCATTCGGCTTGCTCGGCGAAGACCAGTTCACCAGTGCCTTGCCGCAACAACTGGCCCTGGCCCGGGTGCGCCGGGTGCGCCAGGTGGGCCTGATCACCGATGCCTTCAGCCTCGACAGCTATATCCGTGCCGTCATCGACGGCCTGCGCGCCCAAACGGTGCTCAGCAGTAGCGACGGCGAGATTCGTTTCGAACCCACCCCGCACTTGGCCGACTTGCCGGTAGGCGATGAGTTGCAAGTGCGTTACCTGGCGGCCGAGCAGTCCAACAGTTCGGTGGTGGTCGGCGAAAGCCTGGTGCTCAAGTTGATCCGCAAAGTCAGCGCCGGGGTTCACCCGGAACTGGAAATGGGCGCCTACCTGACCGCCGCCGGCTACAGGCATATCTCGCCATTGCTGGGCTCGGTGATCCGGCGCGATGCCGCGGGTGAGGACAATCTGTTGATGATTGCCCAGGGCTATCTCAGTAACCAGGGCGACGCCTGGGCCTGGACCCAGAACAACCTCGAGCGGGCGATCCGCGACGAGCTGGCCGAAGCGATCTCCGAGCAGGAGCAGCACTACAACGCCCTGGGTGAACTGGCAGATTTCGCCGGGTTGCTCGGCCAGCGGCTTGGGGAAATGCACCAGGTGCTGGCCGCGCCAACGGCCAACCCGGACTTCAAGCCTGAAGTCACCTCGGTCAAGGACAGCCAGGGCTGGGCCAAACAAGTGGGGGCGCAGATTGAACGCGCCTTGCAGTTGCTCAAACAGCATCAAACCCAATTGAACCCCGCCGACCAGGCGTTGGTCACTCAACTGCTGGGGCAAAAAAAGGCGATTGCCAACCATGTGCAGGACCTGGCGAAAGCCACGGTGGGTGGCTTACGCATCCGGGTCCATGGTGATTTGCATCTGGGCCAGGTGCTGGTAGTCAAGGACGATGCCTACCTGATCGACTTCGAAGGCGAACCTGCACGGCCGCTACACGAGCGCCGGGGCAAGCACAGCCCGTACAAGGACGTCAGCGGCGTACTGCGCTCGTTCGACTATGCCGGCGCCATGGCCCTGAATGTGCAAGGGCAGGGGCTGGATCACTCGGCCGACGCCGATGCGGCACGCCAGCGTGTCGCCGATCGTTACCTGAGTGAAGCGCGCCAGGCATTTACCCAGGCGTATCAACAGGCTACGTCTACACTGGCGCATGGCTGGCAGGATGCCAAAGGGGCGGATGCGGCACTGGCACTGTTCAGCCTGGAGAAGGCTGCGTATGAAGTGGCCTACGAGGCAGAGAACCGCCCGACCTGGTTGGCGGTGCCCTTACGCGGATTGCACGGGTTATTGCAAGGTTATTAATGACGTTCAGTCCAAGCGCGCGAACGTCAAGGTGGGAGAAACCATGAGCTTTACACATAAAGAACCGCTGCAATCGAAGTTCGCTGTCATGCCTGCGCCCAAGGATATCGAAGCCCTGGTGCGTGCCGAACATCCGGATCCTTTTGCGATCCTCGGCCCCCATGACGATGAGCAGGGCGGCCAGGTTATCCGTGCATTCCTGCCGGAAGCCTTGAGCGTCCTGGTGCTGGCCCGCGACAGCGGCGATGTGCTCGGCAGCCTCGACGCGACCCCAGTCCCTGGCTTGTTTATCGGGCATTTCTCCACGCGCCAGGGCTACCTGCTGAAGATCCAATGGGCCGGCGGCGAGCAGATCACCGAAGACCCCTACAGCTTCGGCCAGTTGCTTGGCGAGATGGACCTGTACCTGTTTGCCGAGGGCAATCACCGCGACCTGAGCAGTTGCCTGGGCGCCCAGGTGATGAGTGTCGAGGGTATCCAGGGCGTGCGTTTTGCCGTGTGGGCACCCAATGCCCGCAGGGTTTCGGTGGTCGGAGACTTCAATATCTGGGACGGGCGCCGCCACCCGATGCGCCTGCGGCATCCCGCCGGGGTCTGGGAGATCTTTATCCCGCGCCTGCATCCGGGCGCCGCCTACAAATACGAAATCCTCGGCGCCAGCGGCATCCTGCCGCTCAAGGCCGACCCCATGGCCCTGGCCACGCAGTTGCCGCCCGACACGGCGTCGAAAGTCGCCGCACCGTTGCAAGTGGACTGGGCAGATGAAGCCTGGATGCAAGCCCGTGGCGAACTCCAGGCGCCCAGTGCGCCGTTGTCGATCTATGAACTGCACGTGGGTTCCTGGCAGTGCGAGCTCGACGAGTTGGGCGAAGTGTCACGCCAATACGGCTGGCGCGAGCTGGGCGAGCGGCTGATCCCCTATGTGCAGCAACTGGGGTTTACCCATATCGAACTGATGCCGATCATGGAGCATCCCTTCGGTGGTTCGTGGGGCTACCAGCCGCTGTCGCAATTTGCGCCCAGCGCGCGCTTCGGCTCACCGGATGAGTTTGGCGCCTTCGTCAACGCCTGCCACCAGGCAGGCATCGGCATCATTCTCGACTGGGTGCCGGCGCATTTTCCCACCGATACCCACGGCCTGGCCCAGTTCGACGGCACTGCGCTGTACGAGTACGGCAACCCGCTGGAAGGTTTCCACCAGGATTGGGACACGCTGATCTACAACCTGGGGCGCACCGAAGTCCACGGTTTTATGCTGGCCTCGGCGCTGCACTGGCTCAAGTATTTCCATATCGATGGGCTGCGGGTGGATGCGGTGGCGTCGATGCTGTATCGCGACTATTCACGCAAGGCCGGCGAGTGGGTGCCCAACCGCCACGGTGGGCGCGAGAACCTCGAAGCCATCGACTTCCTGCGGCATTTGAATGACGTGGTGGCCCTGGAAGCCCCCGGCGCCCTGGTGATCGCCGAGGAGTCCACGGCCTGGCCGGGCGTCAGCCAGCCGACCCAGCAGGGCGGCCTGGGCTTCAACTACAAATGGAATATGGGCTGGATGCACGACTCGCTGCATTACATCCAGCAAGACCCGGTGTACCGCGCCCATCACCACAATGAGCTGAGTTTCGGCCTGGTGTACGCCTGGTCCGAACGTTTTGTGCTGCCCATTTCCCACGATGAAGTGGTGCACGGCAAACACTCGTTGATCGACAAGATGCCCGGCGACCGCTGGCAGAAATTCGCCAACCTGCGGGCCTACCTGAGCTTCATGTGGATGCACCCCGGCAAAAAGCTATTGTTCATGGGCTGTGAATTCGGCCAGTGGCGCGAGTGGAACCACGACCAGCAACTGGACTGGTACCTGCTGCAATACCCGGAGCACCGCGGCGTGCAAAAACTGGTGGGCGATCTCAACCGCCTGTACCGCGAAGAGCCGGCGCTGCACGAGCAGGACGCCGCGCCCCAGGGCTTCCAGTGGCTGATTGGCGACGACGCGATCAACAGCGTCTATGCCTGGCTGCGCTGGAGCAAGGACGGCAAGGCGGTGCTGGTGGTGGCCAACTTCACCCCGGTGCCCCGCGAGGCGTACACGGTGGGCGTGCCCTTTGCCGGCACTTGGAAAGAGCTGATCAACAGTGATGCCGACACCTATTCCGGCTCCAACTACGGCAATGGCGGTGAAGTCTTTACCCAGGACGAGCCGCGCCATGGGCAGCCGGTGTCACTGGCGTTGAATCTACCGCCACTGGGGGTGCTGATCCTGGGCCAGGAATGAAACCCCAGGGGCCGGCCAGCCGGCTCCTTGGGATGATCTGACGAACGTTGTTACCAATCCTCTGGAGCATCTTCTTACAGGCGCTCCACACAAGGGTGTCTGTGTATCCTTGCCAGAGGCGAAAGGCCATGACGTCTGTCCACCTGAATGCCCCACCTCCCGCTGTCGCTCTTTCTCACGTGCAGCCGGCCAACGCCCAGGCCAGTTCCGGCCTGGCGCTAGTGCAGCCGACCACGCAAGCAGCCGATTCTTACCAGGCGCAACTGCGCGGAAAACTGGCGGATCTGGACGAAATATCTCGGGTGCTACACCAACTCAAAACATCGGACGGCCCCGGCGGCGATCTGAATAAAAGCCTGTTCCTCAACAAAGATTCACCGTTGATCCCGCCCAACGGCTCCACCCAGCCAGGCACCAATCGGCTGGACAACATGCTCAGGTTCTATGGGGTTGTGCCGGCCGATCCGAGGACGCCTGCGCAAGTGCAGGCGGCGCTTGATGCCACGCAAGATGCCCGCAGCGAAATGGCCCTGGGCCTGGATGATGGGGCCACTGATGTGGACGGTTTACTGCAACCGAGCACTGAGCCCACTATCGCGGCATGGGTCGCCGAGCAGGAGGCCACGACTAAAAAGCCCCTGCTCAGTCTGTTGACCGAGGGCCTCTCGCCACAGGCCCTGGCCAAAGCCCAGGGCACGCCGGCCGCCGTGCTCGAGCTAATACTCAAATCCCCCCAGGCCAAGGCGCTGCTTGAACAGTTGTTGAGGCACCTGGGCGGTGCGCCGTTTCCCCTCGATGGGGTGATTGCTCCCCAGGTAAAGGTCAAGTTGCTGGTGAAGGCCCTGACCTTGAGCCTGGACCCATTGCACGGGCGCAAACCTGGGCATATTGCCGGTTTTGATCTGGCGTCACGTGACCTGGCGAACCAAAGCTATCCGGCGATCAAGACGCAATTTCGCCAGCACCTGGTCGACTCCAGGCAGTTGTCCGCCGACCAGGCGCATCTGGCGGCCTACGTTCTGCGCGCCCGGTTCCCGGCCGATTTTTCCGTACGTGATGTGCCCGCCGACCTTGCGTATCAGGGATCGGCAGTGTGGGTGAATTTCCAGCACGGCGTCAGTTTGGCGGAGGCGATCCGGCCCGGTTCGTCGCGCAGCATGGGCTTCCAGGAGCTGGTTGACCTGCCCGGCAAGTTCAGCGAACAAGCCACCACCGACGCCCAGTGGGCGCTTATCACATCGACCCGTATCCCGGCGACCCTGGATTGGGCGGTGGTGCAGGGGGTAATCGCGCACAAAGACAACTATTTGCAGGAGGACATCAACAAGGCGGTCACGGCGTTTGATGCCCATCTTGATCGGGTGGTCGCGGCAACCCAGCAAATGGCAGCCGATGTGCCGATGCGCAAGGATTATTTCGAGCGCATGGAGAAGGGCACCTCGCGTACCGAACTGCTGAGCATGATCAGCCCGATTTTTGCCCTGTACCGGCACATGAGCGGTGAGAAAATCACCCCCTCGGACATCCGCTATCAATACCCTGTGTATGACGAAGATCAGTTCCAGGGCAAGTTTGACCAATACCTGGCCGACACCAAGGTTGCCTATTCACAACTTATCCGCAGCCAACTGACCCAGTTGCCCATAAAGGATCGCACAGCGCTTGAGCAGGGTGACGTCACCGTGTTTGCCCTGCGCACAAAGCCCGGCCCCGGCCATGAGACGGATGAAGAGAAACGGGCCGCCGTGACACGCCCGGCGTTTATTCTCAAGGCCGTGCATGACGGCCAGACAAACTACTACGAAATCAATCCGCTCAAGGGCATCGCCCGGCGCCGCGACGACTTGCAGCCGATCCTGGAGGCCTACAATCCTGCGGACAAAAGCTATGGCAAGGACTTCATCTCTGTTGAGCACGCCGCAGACGGCGTGCCTAGCGAAGAGTTGGTGGTGCGCAATACCCGCCCCGACAGCCGGGCCGAGTTCAAGAAGCAGTGGGCCGCCTACACGGCAGGCAAGGGGCCTAGACCCAAGAGTTTTTCGATCGTGGTGCCGCAACAGCTTGCGCACTTCGCCGCGACGGGAAACCCATCCAAAAGTTTGGTGCCGCGCACCTTTGACTCCGAGCGTTCGGTCGCCATTGCCAAGGCCATTACCACGGATCTGTTTTATGTCGATGAGGACACGCTCAAGCAATGGGCCGCGTCGGACCCCGCCCGGGAAAGCGCAGCGCATAAAAACGATGAAGCATTCTGGGAGCGGGTCAAAGGCGTCGGCCAAATGGTTATTCCGTTCTGGAGTGGTATTGAGAACCTGGTCAACGGCAACACCAAGCAGGGCATCATGGAGCTGGTGGTCGATGGGCTACTGACCTTCGCCAGCCCGGCGGGCAAGCTGGCAGCAGGCTCGGTGCGCCTGCTGTCCCAGGCCGGCAAGATCGGCGTGCGCGCACTGCTGCCAAAATTTGCGCCACTGGTGAAGAAGTTCGCGGTTTCCGTGGCGCGCAATCTCAACCCCCTGGACCCGGTGATGCCCGCGCTGAATAGCGTCGGGAACCGTCTGATGAAGCACGGGAGCCTCCAACTCAAGGAGGTCCAGGCCGGCATTGCGAAATTCAGACAATCTGCCGCCCTTGAACTGCCTGGCAGAGGCCGTTACGACATCACCCAGCAAATCCCCCTGACCGCCAGGCCCCTGGCGCCAGGCCAGACTGTACGGGTGGCCGAAGGCATCACCAGTGACCAGGCCCGCGTCCTGCATCGGCGCACGCACAGCGATGTGGTGGTCGGTGATGACGTCTATCGCTATCGCCCGAAAAACCCCGAGAGCCTGATCAAACTGGGCGGACCCAGCGATACCGAGCCATTTGAAGGCTTTGTGTTGACCTGTGGTGTCGGGGGCCGGCGTTTCAAGCGCGATCTGGGTGACCTGTGCTACACCAAGCAAATCGAACCTGGCGGCACTCCGATATTTCAGGACGCCCAGGCCCTGGAGCATCGCCGCCTGATTCCTGGCGCGGGCCCGGTGAAAGGGCCACGCACGGTGATTCACGAACACCGTCGCTACCGCGTCAACGAAGCAGGCAACCAGGAACTGCTGCCGATGGCCAGCACCCAGCCTGTCACCTACAAAAACCGTACCTCTGGCACCGTGGTCAATGAGCCGGACTTTGGTTACGACGACTTCGGCGTGCCCCGGGCGCTCAATCAGGAAACGCTGGTGATCAAAATGGATGCCATCAGCGATTTGAGCAACGATCAGCGCGTCGTCAGAGGGCTCAAGATCGACCATGCTGGCCAGCAATACGTGATGGTCGAGGGCGATACCGGGGTGTATTTCTTCGCGCCGCTGGACGGCACCGGCAAGCTGGACTTTCATCGCCTGACCCGCAGTGGCCCACTGGACCTGGAGTTCATCCGCCGGTACGACCACTACAAGGATGTCTACAGCTTTGTGGCGCAGGGACTGCCGGATAACCCGCTAGTGGTACTGCCCAGCCTTGAGACCCTGATCAAGAAAATTGTCGCGGATGAGCCCATGTCGCCTGCGGAAATCGACCACTTGGTCAAGGTCCTGCGCGCACTTCCCCCCGAAAAGCAGCGTGAAGTCTTGATGGGGGTGTATGCCGCCGGAAGCAACCCTGGACATGTGGTAGTTGCGGCAAAACCGGTGCGGCTCTCGCCGATCAACAAACCGGCGGACTTCGCCCTGTTGCCGACCGAACAGCAGAACCATTTATATGCACAGGGCGGCAGCAAAGCGGTTGAAGAGCAGTTCCAGGCCACGGGCATAAGGTCGGCCAATCAACAGGTTCCCGGCCTTCCCGCAGAGGTCGTTCGCAGCCAGACAGCCACGGAGATGGTGGGCTGGCTCTACACCCGCACTGGGGCGCCCAACTATTCGCAAATGGTCCTCAAGACCGGTGCCGGCAATTGCGACCAGATGGCCAAGGTGGCGGTGGATACGATCAACGCCAGTGGCGGCAATGCGCGGATCGCCCAGGTCAAGGGGCATACATTCGCCGTGGTCGGCGGGCCGCCCGGCCAGCCGCGCAGCAAAGGCTTCACGGGGCCGGAATGGGACGAGGCATGGGTGGTCGACCCGTGGGCCGGCATCTCCTGCAAGGCCGCGGACTATCCGGCCCAATTCAAGGCGCGGATGCAGGAGTGGAGCCAGTCGGGCCGGCGCATCCTGATCAGCGACGGGGGCACGCCGCCGCGCTCGGTGTGGAGCGACCCCATGGAGCCACGCTGGATCCGCGCCACCGTCGATGGCGAGGCGCAGGTGTTTCAATAGGACTGCGTAACGCCGTGTGGCGTGGTGCTCCAAGGCATTACAGAAACACAATCTCGTAGGGTACGCGCATGCGCTCCAGCAGCACCGGGGGCAGCATCGGCGCCAGGCCGATCAAAGGGTCGCCGAGCAACTGGCTGGCGTAGGCATGGGCCGCGTGGCGTTTGCGCGCCACGCTCCAGGTGTCGAGGCGTATCTTGCGCGCGCACTGCCAGGGCATGCGCCCGGCTTCGCGGGCGGGCCAGTGCCAGGCCCAGATCGGCAGCTCCAGCAGGCGCGCGCCGGTCAGCGCGCAGGCGATGGCGGTGGCACGGCCGACGGCATCGTGGTCGTCATTGCCATCATTGCGCCAGGTGGTGAATACGACGTCACCGGGTTGCAGGTAGCGGGCGATAAATTGGCTCAAGAGCTGTTCGCGGCCCGCCAGGGCGTTGTCGCAAAAGCCCCCGCGAATCCACTTCAAGCTATGCATGGGCAAGCCGAGGCGGCGCAGGGCCTCGACACTCTCCTGGGGCCGGAACACGCTCAAGCGCTGCGCCGACCACTGGTTGGAGCCCGGATGGCTGGCGCTGCCGTCGGTGATCGAGATCAGTTTCAAGGGATAGTCGAGGGCGCTGAGCAGTTGCAGCAAACCGCCACAGGCCAGCACTTCGTCACCCGGATGCGGCGCCACCACCACCACTCGCGAGCCAGGAGGCACCAGTAGGGAAGGGCTGATGGTGGGGATTTGCGCCAATTGCGGCGCGCTGTTCCAGATTTGCGCCGGCGTGCGGCGAACGTCGTTCAAAGTGGCGGGATTGATCAATGTTACGTCCTTGTCCTGGTAATGCAGGTCGTGCCCCGTGGCCGGGTCGACTCTCCTTTTTGTCGCGCCGGCCTCATGGCCGGTGCGGCACGCTGGCATTCCGAATCCTAAGATTGCCGTGCTTGAGTATTGTTCATCACCCGGATTTCGCCGGGCAAAGTTGTAAGTTTTTCAAGATGGCAACATCAAGCCTTTCAAATAGTCGCCAAAGCCACCCTGTGCGCGGCAGTCCAAGCGGGCGCTGGTGATGACTTGTGGAGCATGGCTCCAGGCTATGGTTGCGCCGCAACGCTCCAGTTGGCGCACCAGTTGCACGTCCTCATGGCAGGCCAGGGGTTCAAACCCGCCAGCGCGCACGTAGGCGCCGGCGCTGACGCCGAGGTTGGCCCCATGAATGTGCCGGTGCCCGTCACTGGCCTGATAGGCCTGGTGGTAGCGGATCTGCGCCGCCTCGTCGAAACCGTCGCTCCAGGCATCGACTGTGACGGTGCCACAGACTGCATCCACCCCCAGGGCCAGTTGCGCC
Source organism: Pseudomonas sp. MF09156 (assembly GCF_059862305.1). Classification (NCBI taxonomy): domain Bacteria; kingdom Pseudomonadati; phylum Pseudomonadota; class Gammaproteobacteria; order Pseudomonadales; family Pseudomonadaceae; genus Pseudomonas; species Pseudomonas sp. MF09156. The sequence goes on along the minus strand of NZ_JCBCUR010000004.1, from coordinate 147,339 downwards.
ACCAGCCAATCGCCCGCCACGCGGCTGTCGGCATCGGTGCAGGAAATCCAGCGCGCGCCCTGGTTCAACAGATGCCGCGCACCGATTCCACGCACCTGGCCGACATTGCGTGCCGCAACGCTCAGGCTGTGTACCCCGAACGCCTCGGCAATGGCGGCGCTGCCATCGGTACAACTGTCGAGCACCACCAGTATCTGTACCTGCTCACCGAGCAGTCCCGGATGGCTGGCGGCGATCATCGCGGCTTTCAGGCACTCGGCCAGCAGCGCCTCTTCGTTATGCACCGGAATCAGAATGCCGATCATCGCAGCCCCTCAAGATGGGCGACCGAGGCGCTTTCGCGGGACCACAGGTCGAGTAGGAAATCACTGTCAGCCACCTGCGCCACGCGCGACATGCCCAGGCGTTGGTGCAGCAGTTGGTGGACCTGTTCGGCGGTTTGCGGGCAACCGTCGATGGGCGCTCGCCAGTGGCAGGCCAGGACCTGGCCATCCGGGCTGAGTGCGCCCAGGGCCTGATCGATCAGCACGCACAAATCGTCATGATCAAGGTAGTAGCACCATTCGCTGAGGACGATCAGTTCGAACGAGCCTTGCGGCCACTGTGCAGGCAAGCGCAGCCGCTCGACCTGGGCGTGGCCAAACTCCTGCAGGCGCGCTTGCGCGAGGGCTACCGCCGCCGTAGCGGTATCGCAGCACAGCAGGCGCTCACAGCGCGTTGCCAGTTCGGCGCTCAATTCGCCATTGGCGCAGCCGGGTTCGAAAATCGAGGCGTAGCGCGGCCGAGTCAGCAGCGCCAGGGTCAAGGCGCGCTTGCGCTGCTCGTACCAGCGCTGGCGGAAGGCCCAGGGGTCGTCGTTGTCGACAAACAGTTGGTCGAAGTAAGCCGTGGCCACACTCATAGAAACACCACTTCAAAAGGTTGCAACAGCCGCTCCAGCACATGGGGCGGCAAGACGGGCGGCAGGTCGACCTGCGGGTCGCCTTCCAGTTGGCTGGTGAACGCGTGCAGGGCGTGGCGTTTGCGGGCCACGGCCGCGGGTGCCAGGGCAATCTTGTGCGCGCGGTGCCAGGGTACCCGTGGGTCCTCGGGGGTTGCCCAGTGCCAGGTCCACACCGGTAGCTCGATCAGGCGCGCGCCGACTGCCCGGGCCGCCTGGGCGCTGGCGCGGCCAACCGCTTCGTGGTCGCAATGGCCGTCTTCGCGCCAGGTGGTGAACACCACGTCTTCGGGTTGCAGGTGCTGCTGGATAAACGCCGTCAGCGCAGGTTCGCGCGCCTGCACCTGGCTGTCGGAAAAACCGCCGCGCAACCAGCTCAGGCGTTGCTGCGGCCAACCCAGGCGCTGCAGGGCCTCGGCCGACTCACGGGGACGAACCTCGCGCAGGCGTTGCCTTGGCCAACGGGTTGAGCCCGGATGGCTGGCGCAACCGTCCGTGACTGAAACCAGCAGCAACTCGCGGCCCAACGCCGCCAAGCCTTGTAACAAACCGCCGCAGCCCAGTACTTCATCATCCGGATGGGGCGCGATGATCACCGCGCGGCAACCTTCAGGCACCAGTTGCGCCACGCTGATCAGAGGCAGGCCGGCGACACGGGCAGAGCCTTGCCAGGCGCGCAGGGGCGTGCCTTGGCCGACAATCGGGTTGGCTTTCATAGTTGCCATGTCCCGCCAGCTGCGCTCGACAGTTGCTCGCCGAGCGCTGCCAGGTCCCGCTCGGCATGGCTTTGGCGCAAGTACACCGGCAGGTCTGCGATCAATTGCGCGAAGTGCCGGTCCTGGCAATAGGGCCCGGCTCCCATGGCCCTGCCGACGTGATGGATGACTTCGTTGGCCGCCGCTTCAATCACTGCCCGCGTCCGGCGCGCCAGCAACTGGGCGTTGGCCTGGGGTTGCTCGTCGATCTGCCGCGCAGCGCTGCGCAGCACCGTGGCGGCGGCGAACAAGGCCATGTCCACCGCACCCAGATGGGCCAGGGCATGGGGTTCTGCACGACGGTCACAGTGTTCGCGCAGGGCCTCGGCCAAGCGCTGCGCCGCGCCGTACCAGCAGGCGGCGATGCCAACCCCGCCTTGCCAGAACCCTGGGCGTTGCAGGTAATCCCCTGGCTCGCCCACGGCCAGCGCCACGGCATTCTCGAACCGCACTTCGACACTGGCGCACGCGCCCATGCCCACGGCTTGCCAGCCTTCACCGGTGACCTGGACACCCGGCTGGTCCATCGACACTGCAACCAACTGCTGGCGCGCCTGTTCATCCCAGGCAGTCAACAACCCGTGGCTGACCACCGCCGCCCCGGAGCACCAGGCCTTGCGCCCATGCAGCAGCCACTGCGAGCCCTCACGCCGAACCTGCACCCGTGCCGTCGGCGGCTCGGCGGCCCACATGCCCCAGGTGCTACCGGCAGGTGGGGCCGGGCTGTCGAGCTCGGCCATGATCGCCAGTGCATCGGTGTGCCCTTCAAACAGCTTGCACAGGCTCAGGTCGTGGCCGGCCACCTGGGCCAGTTCGCTGAAGCGCAGCAGCGTCTGCCCGCTACCGGGGCGCGGCAATTGGTCAAGGCCCGCATCCACCAGGGCCCTCAGGGTCTGGCCAAGGCCTTGGGTGTCGGCCAGTCCCTGGGGATTGCGTTGCAAAAACCCGTGTAGAGCCATTTCACACCTCTTGCTCATGTTGCAGTTCAAATAGCAGCAACGAGCGTCCGGTCACCGCATATTCGTGGTCAAAATCGAAACGTTCCTGGCCACGCACGGCCGGTTGGTTGGTGTCGACCATGCAGGTCCAGAAGCCGCCATCCGGTACCTGGGGCAAGCGGAAATTCACCAGGTCGTGGTGCGCATTCACCACCAGCAACAAGGTGGCGTCGGACCCGGGCCGGCGGATCCCGGTTTCCTGGGCGCGCCCATCCATCAACATGCCCAGGCAGCGGCCCTGGCTGTCTTCCCACTGTTCGATGGTCATTTCGTTGCCGTCGGGAGCCAGCCAGGTCACGTCCTTGACCCCGATGTCTTCGTTGTAGTCACCCACCAGGAAGCGCCCGCGCCGCAGGATAGGGTAGGCCAGGCGCAGCTTGATCAGGCGCTTGACGAACTTGAGCAGGGATTTGCCATCTTCATCCAGCTCCCAGTTGACCCAGCCGATTTCGCTGTCCTGGCAGTAGGCATTGTTGTTGCCGTGCTGGGTGCGGGCGAACTCATCCCCGGCCACCAGCATTGGCGTGCCCTGGGCCAGCAACAGGGTGGCGAAGAAGTTGCGCATCTGGCGCAGGCGCAGCGCGTTGATCTCGGGGTCTTCGGTCGGGCCTTCGACGCCGTGGTTCCACGACAGGTTGTTATTGCTGCCGTCCTGATTGTTCTCGTCGTTGGCCTCGTTGTGCTTGTCGTTGTAGGACACCAGGTCGTGCAGGGTGAAACCGTCATGGGCGGTGATGAAATTCACCGAGCTGTAGGGCCGGCGCCCGCGCTGGTTGAACATCTCGCCGGAAGCGGTCATGCGCCCGGCAAAGTCGGCCAACTGGCCGTCATCGCCTTTCCAGAAGGCGCGCACGGTGTCGCGGAAACGGTCATTCCATTCCACCCAGCCAGGCGGGAAGTTGCCCACCTGATAACCGCCTGGGCCCACATCCCAAGGCTCGGCGATCATTTTTACCTGGCGCAGCACCGGGTCCTGGCGGCAGGCGACAAGGAAGCTGTGACGCTCATCAAAACCATCGTGATAACGCCCCAGAATGGTCGCCAGGTCAAAGCGGAAACCATCTACATGCATCTCCGTGGCCCAGTAGCGCAAGGAGTCGGTGACCATTTGCAGTACGCAAGGGTGGCTCAGGTCCAGGGTATTGCCGGTGCCGGAATCGTTGATATAGAAGCGTTTGTCATCGGGCATCAACCGGTAGTAGGAGGCATTGTCGATGCCGCGCATCGACAGGGTCGGGCCTTGCTCGTTGCCTTCGGCGGTGTGGTTGTAGACCACATCGAGGATCACCTCCAGCTTGGCTTCGTGCAGGTGCGCGACCATTTCCTTGAACTCGGCGATCTTGCCGCTGGCCAGGTAGCGCGGGTCGGGGGCAAAGAAGGCGATGCTGTTGTAGCCCCAGTAGTTGGTCATGCCTTTTTGCAGCAGGTGCTGGTCATTGACGAAGGCGTGGATCGGCAGCAGTTCCACCGATGACACACCCAGTTGGCGGATGTGCTTGAGCACATCGTCGACCATCAACCCGGCGCAGGTGCCGCGCACCGCCTCGGGGACGGACGGATGGCGCATGCTGATACCGCGCAGATGGGTTTCGTAGATGATCGTGCGGTCCCACGGCGTGCGTACCGGCTGGTCGTTGCCCCAGGTATGGGCCGGGTCGATGACTTTGCATTTGGGCACGAAGGGTGCGCTGTCGCGCTCATCGAAACTGAGGTCGGCATCCGGGTGGCCGATGGTGTAGCCAAACAGCGCTTCGGACCACTTGAGTTCGCCCACCAACTGCTTGGCATAGGGGTCGATCAGCAATTTATGGTGGTTGAAGCGATGGCCATTGGCCGGGTCGTAGGCACCGTATACGCGGTAGCCATAAATCAGCCCCGGGTGGGCGTCGGGCAAGTAGCCGTGGAATGTCTCGTCGGTGTACTCCGGCAGTTCGATACGCTCCAGCTCGACTTCACCGGTATCGTCGAACAGACACAGCTCGACCTTGGTGGCGTTGGCCGAGAACAGTGCGAAATTGACCCCCAGACCGTCCCAGGTCGCGCCAAGGGGGAAGGGCAGCCCTTCACGAATCCGCGATGGCTCGGTATCGGGTGTCTTGCTCATGGTGTTGCTCCTGCAAAGTTTTTCCGGGCCGAACGGGGCCGTGCTGACATCAGGTCAGATCAATAATCGAGCGTTTTTTGTAGCAGCCGGGTGGCCGGGGATAGCGTCTCGGGTGGTGCTTGATGGAGACCTATCGCCGGCAAGCCGGCTCCTACAGGTGGGGTCAGCCGGCGGGTTTGCGTGGGGCTCGAGGCTTTTTCGCGGCGGCGGGTTTTTCCGCTGGCGGCTTGGCCTTGGCCTTGGCGCCGGCCTTGGGTTTACTAGGCGTCAGAGCCTCGGCTTCAGCCAACTTGCGGGCCATTTCCCAATGGCGGGCTTCCTGGCCTTCGGGCTTACCTTCGGACTCCCAGATCTGATACGCGAATTCACGAACGCGCTTGTCTTCGGTGCTCATCGCAATGCTCCTCACAGAAAATTTCAGCTTTCTTGATCGTCAGAATGGATAAAGACATTCACCGGGAGATCCCCCAGGGCAGCGCTGATCAGTAGCTCCTTGTTGGGTGTGACTGCGCCTGTTTGCAAAAGTCCCTTCCAATTTCGCAGCGTGGCGTCGAACGGTAATGTGATCCGGGTATCGCCCCAAACCTGCGCATCCACCCAGGGCTGGGCGCTGTTTTCAAGCAGGGCGTGGGTCCAGCGCGGTACCACCACCAACAGCCATTGCCCCTGGTACTCACGGCTGAAGGCGACAACCCGTTGGGCATGCCGGCCCAGCACTTGCAGCGGTACATAGCGCCCCCTGGCAAACAGCAGCGGGTGGGCCTTGCGCAGGTTCAAGACCTGGGCAATCAACGCCTGCTTGAGGTGGCCGTCACGCCAGTGCTCAAGCAAGGCATCGGGCGTTGCCGCCAGTGCCTGTTGCCGGGCACTGAAATCCACCGCCCGGCGGTTGTCCGGGTCCACCAGGCTCAAGTCCCAGAATTCGTCGCCCTGGTACAGGTCTGGCACGCCTGGCACGGTGTTGCGCAGCAAGGATTGCGCCAGCCCGTTCAACGCGCCGGCAGGGGCGATGGCCTCGGCTGCCGCGTGGATCGCCGTGCGCAAGGTCAGACCGGCGGGGTCGAGCAGCAAGCGGCTGAGGAAGGCTTCGACACCTTGCTCATAAACATCGTTGGGGGCGCTCCAACTGCTGTGCAGCTTGGCTTCGCGCAGGGCCTTTTGTTGCCACTGCCAGAGGCGCTGCTGATAGTTGCCGGTGTTCTCAATGCCCAGGTCCAGGGGCCAACTGCCCAGCAGCACCTGATACAGGATCAGCTCATCACCGGCCGAGGGGATGGCCGGATCGTCGCGCAGGGGCGCCGCCAGCCGGCGCCACTGCTGCACCTGCTCGGCATACCACGGTGCGCACTCGCTGAGCACCGCCAGGCGCGCGCGGCTGTCTTCGCCGCGCTTGTGATCGTGGGTGGCGGTGGCCAGCAGGTTATCGGGGAAGGTGTGCAGGCGCTGCTGGTTGGCGGCATGGAAGTCGGCCAGGGGCGCGCTGAACTGTTCGGTACTGAAGCCCACGTCATTGCGCGAGAGCAACACTGCCGAGCGGTAGAAGGCCGTGTCTTCCACCGCCTTGGCGGCTGCCGGCGAGGTCAGTTGCTGGAAGCGCACGCAGGCGTGCTTGAGGATCTTGCGCGGTTGCCCCACCGGGCGCTCGCGCCAGGGTTGCCCGCCGAGCCACTGTTGCAGGTAGTCGAGCACCGGCCAGTCAGCTTCGCTCAAGGTCCCACGGGCGCCGGCCAGGGCCTGTTGGAACACGCGCTCGTCTGCGGCGCTACGGCCACCTGCGCTGATATAGGTACGGTACACCGGGAAATGTACGACCAGTTCCTGCAAGGCGCGGCGGATTGCGCCCAGGGTCAGGTCGCGACTCATCACATCCGCGCGGGCCACTTGCAGCAGGGCCTGGGCCACGCTTTCAAAATCCCCGGCGAGGGAGCCGTTGAGGATTTGTTGCCGGGCCAGCCAGGCTTCCTCGATAAACGCCGAAGGCCGCTCGGTAGCCTCGCTCCAGAGCTGGGCCAAGGCCTCGAAACCCTGGGGATCATGCTGCATCAGCGACACCTGGTTCATGAACTCATAGCCGGTGGTGCCATCGACCCGCCAGTCTTCGCGCAGGGTTTCGCCGGCGCCGAGGATCTTCTCGACAAAAATCGGCAAGTGCCGGGTCGGCGACAACCCATCCACGCGCCGCCGCAACTTGCGGCAGTAGCCCCGTGGATCGGCCAGGCCGTCGATATGGTCGATGCGCAGGCCATCCACCAGGCCTTCGCTGATCAGCTGGAAAATCTTGCTGTGGGTGGCCTCGAATACGGTGGTCCGTTCCACCCGCAGGCCACCGAGCTCGTTGACGTCGAAAAAGCGCCGCCAGTTGATGTCATCCGCCGCCGTGCGCCAACTGGCCAGGCGATAGGCTTGCTGTTCCAGCAGTTGATGCAGGCGCAAAAAACCTTCGCGCTGGCGCCCGTCAAACCATTGCAGGGCGTGCTCGATGGCTGCCAGGGTCAGTGGGTCGCGGGCCTGTTGTGCCAGTTGCTGTTTAAGCTCGCCCGCCAGGGGCCAGGCATCGGCCTGATAGGCCAGGGCGCTGAAGCGGTCGGCCAGCGCTTTGAGCGGGGCATGGGCGCGCAGGATATCGCCGTAATCACTGGGGCAGATCGGGAAGCGGTGTTCGTAGTGCTCGACAAAAAAGCTGCCCTGGGCCGGGTCAAACCGCAGGGGCAGGTTGCCACTTTGCAAGGCTTCGCCGTAGTCGCTGCCAAGGAAGGGCATCAGCAGTTGGCCCTTGAGCAGCGGGTCCGGTGAATGCCACTGGATGTCGAAGAATTCGCTGTAGGGGCTCAGGCGCCCCCATTCCAGCAAGTCCAGCCACCAGGGGTTGTCGCTGCCGCCGACGGCCATATGGTTGGACACGATGTCCAGAATCAGGCCCATGCCGTGCGCGCGCAGGGCCGCTACCAGGCGACGCAAGGCGGGTTCGCCGCCCAGTTCCGGGTTGACGGTGGTCGGGTCGACCACATCGTAGCCATGCATCGAGCCGGCGCGGGCCTTGAGCAGGGGCGAAGCGTACAGGTGGCTGATGCCCAGGCTGGCGAAATACGGCACCAGCGGCACCGCATCATCCAGGGTAAAACCCTTGTGAAATTGCAGGCGTTGGGTGGCCCGGAGCAAGACGGCGCTCATCGGTCACGCTCCAGGGCCTGATTGCGCGCCACCGCCAGCAACTCCAGGCGGCGCGCGGCGTTTTCATCGTCGAGCAGCTGCGCGGCGTCCCCCGGCAGGCGTCGGCGCCAGTTGGGGTGGGTGTCAATGGTGCCGGGCAGGTTGGCCTGTTCCTCGACGCCCAGGGCATCCTCCAGAGGCAGCAGTACCAGGGGCGCACGGGTGTGACCGAGGTAGCGCACGCTGGCATCGAGTATGTGGTCAGTTTCGTTGCGCAGCTCATCGCGAAAGTTCTGCGGGTCTTGCACCAAGGCCTGGCGCAATGATTCGCGCTCGCGCTGGCGGTGCTCGCTCCATTGCTCCACCGTGGGCACGTCGATCAGCCCCAGTTGCACATTCCAGTCGATATCGCGGCTGTGCCACCAACCATTGAGTGTCGGCAGGTCGTGAGTGCTGGTGGTAGCCAGGGCGTTGTCCGGCCAGTCGAGGATCGGCGTGAAGCGCCCGCCATGGTCCTGCTCGAACAACAGCACGCGCATGCCGAGCATGGCACGGGCGCTGAGTTTTTCCCGCAGGCCCTCGGGCACCGTGCCCAGGTCTTCGCCCAGCACAATCGCCTGGTGGCGGCTGGACTCCAGGGCCAGCAGGCGCAGCAGGTCGTCTACCGGGTAATACAGGTACGCGCCTTGTTTGGGTGAAGCATCCCGGGGGATGACCCACAGCCGTTGCAGGCCCATCACATGGTCGATCCGCAGGCCGCCGGCATGGGCGAAGTTGGCCCGCAGCATTTCGATAAATGCGCGAAAGCCGTTGCGCTTCAGGCCTTCAGGAGAAAACGCGGAGATGCCCCAGCCCTGGCCGGCACGGTTGAGGATATCCGGTGGCGCGCCCACGGTCAGGTCGGCCAGCAGCTCATCCTGACGGCTCCAGGCCTGGCTGCCGGCGCCATCGGCACCCACGGCCAGGTCGGCAATCAGGCCGATGCCCATGCCACTGCCGCGGGCGGCCTGTTGGGCGCGCGCCAGGCAGCGGGCGATCAGCCATTGGTTGAAGGCATAGAAACCGATCGCTTCGCCCTGTTCGGCGGCGAATTGCGCCAGCGCAGCGCTGGCGGGGTCGCGCCAGTCCTCGGGCCATTGGCGCCAGTCGAGGCTTTCACCGTTGGCGGCGCGCGCGGCCTGCAAGGCTTCGAAGCGGCAGTGGTTTTCCAGGGCCTCGCCACCGGCCTCGCGAAAACTGAGAAAGTCCGCCTGCTGCGGGTGCTCGCCCTGGCGAAAATCCTCGTACAGGGCGCGCAGCAGGCGTTGCTTGGCCTTGGCGGCGGCGGGCCAGTCGATCAGGCTTTGTTGTTCCAGTTCGTGCAGCTCGTCGGCCAGTCCCGTGGCCTCGATGGCGCTGTGCACGGCGCGTTCGCCGAGGATGCAACCGGGGGACGCATACAGGCTATTGAGAAACAGGCGGCTGGACGGCGAATAAGGGCTATAGCGCTCGGTATCGGCACTGAACATGGCATGCAGCGGGCTGATCGCCAGGGCGTCGACACCCCGCTCAGCGGCAGCGCGAGCCAGTTGTTCCAGGGCCTGGGTGTCGCCAAACCCACCGTCGCCGCTGCGGCGCAGGGCATACAACTGGGCACTCAGGCCCCAGGCGCGGGCAGGCTGGCTGTCCACCGCCTCGGCGACAGTGAAACAACGTTCAGGGGCCACGGCCAGGGTGAAGGATTGATCGGCGATCTGCACCCGGTGATAGCCCACGGGCAACACGCCAGGCAGCGTGGCCTGGGCATCCAGCGCAAGGTCCCGGGTACTGCCGTCCTCCAGATGAGCCTGGCACGGCGTACCCGGGGCGAAGTAGGCGGCCAGGTCCAGGCCTGCGCCCACGTCCACGGTCAACAGCGGCGCCAGGTGCCGATCCTGCTGCACGCGCTCCAGCTCTTGCAGGCTGGCGGCGATGGCGGCGTCGGTGTCGGCGGGGTGGCCAAGGCCATGGAGCACGGCACGCAGCGCGTCGGCGCTGACATGTTGCGGCCGGCCGTTGGCGTCGATCCAGTCCACCGCCAGGCCCGCACGGCTGGCGAGTATTTCCAATTGCGCTTCGCTCAAGAGTGCTCTCCAACAGATGATGAGGTGTCACCCGGCGCCAAGCTGACGCGGGCAGAGAAGGGCGTGAGTAACGCGGGGTCATTGCTGGTACTGAACAGTTGGCCGATAGCGGCCGGGGGCTGCAGGGTGGCCGGCCCCAGGTTGAGGTCGATCTGCAATACGCTGCCATTGCCCAGGCGCCAGCGTGCAGATACCGCGCCCTGACCCAGGACTTGGGCGCCGAGGGCGGTGCTGCCGGGCAGGTGCGGCACGATATGCTGCTGGCGCAGGCCCAGCAGTTGCCGGTATAGCGCAGCAGGTGCCTGGGTAAACCGGGGTATGCAGCGTTCGAAAGTCTGTAGCGCGTTGGGGTCGGGAATCTGCGCGCGGCGCTGGGGATCACTGAAGGCGGCAAAATCAGCAAATTCGTTGCGCCGGCCTTCGCGCACCGCCTCGGCCAGCTCGCCGTGATGGTCGGTAAAGAACAGGAAGGGCTGCTCGGCGTTGACTTCATCCCCCATGAACAACAGCGGGATCATCGGCGACATCAATAGCAGCACGGTCGCTGCCTGCAACGCCTGGGGCGAACACAACTGGTGCAGGCGCTCGCCGAGCGCACGGTTGCCGATCTGGTCGTGATTCTGCAAAAACAGCACAAAGGCACTGGGTGGCAAATGCCCGCTGGGCTCGCCGCGCCGGGTACCGTGGCGCGTGGTCTGGCCTTGGTAGATAAACCCTTCGCCCAGACAGCGGGCCAGCTTGGCGGTGGGGTCGTCGGCAAAATCGGCGTAGTAGGCGTCGGTCTCGCCGGTCAACAGCACATGCAAGGCGTTATGCCCGTCATCGTTCCATTGCGCATCGAAGCCTTGCTGCAACAGGCTGGCCTGATTGAATTCGTTTTCCAGGACCAGCCACACATGGCGCGCCGGGTCGACCTGCTCACGCACCCGTTGGGCCAGCTCCTTTAGGAACGAGGGGTCGTTGATGGCATGCACCGCATCCAGGCGCAGGCCATCGAAGCGGTATTCGAGGAGCCACATCAGGGCGTTGTCGATAAAGAAGTCGCGCACTTCGCGGCGGCCAAAGTCGATCCCGGCGCCCCAGGGGGTGTGGGTGTCTTCGTGGAAAAAGCCCTTGGCGTACTGGCCCAGGTAATTGCCGTCGGGGCCGAAGTGGTTGTAGACCACATCGAGGATCACCGCCAGGCCTTGCTCGTGGGCACTGTCGATCAGCTGTTTCAACTGCTCCGGCGTGCCCAGGGACGCTTGCGGTGCGTAGGGCAGGACCCCGTCGTAACCCCAATTGCGCTCGCCGGGATACTGCGCCAAGGGCATCAGTTCGATGGCGGTGACGCCCAGTTTCGCCAGGCGCGGCAAGTGCTGCTCCACTGCGGCGTAGCCCCCGAGTATCCCCACATGCAGCTCGTAGATCACCGCTTCATGCCAGGGCCGGCCTTGCCAGGTGCCGTGGCGCCAGGGGTAGGCCAGGGGATCGACCACCACGCTGTCACCCTGCACACCTGCGTATTGGAGGCGCGAGGCCGGGTCCGGCACATCCAGCTCGCCATCGATGTTGTAGTGGTAGCGGGTGCCCGCCCCACAGCGCACGTAGGCGACAAACCAGCCCTCTGCCTGGGGCTGCATGGGCAGCGACTGTCCATCATGCAGCTCAACGCTGACATAGAACGCGTCAGGTGCCCACAGGGCGAAGCGGGTGTGTTGCGCATCCTGCATGATCGCGCCGTGGGGCCATGTTTCCAGAGTCCGTAACGGCATCTATCCTGACCTCTTTATACTTTCCCTGATTTTCCCAGCGCTTTCGCTACCAGTTGCTCGTAAAGTTCGGCATAGGGTTCCACCGCCTGGCACCAGTTGAACGGCGCGGCCATGGCCCGGCAACGCATGGCGTTGAGCAGGCCTGGGAAGGCAAACACCTTGAAGGCACGGGCGAGGGCGGCTTCGTAGCTTTGTACGGTGGATTCGTCGAACAGAAAGCCGGTCACGCCGTCTTCAATAGTGTCTGCCAGGCCACCGGTATTGCGCGCCACCGGCAGCGAGCCGAAACGCTGGGCGTACATCTGGCTCAAGCCGCAGGGCTCGTAGCGCGAGGGCATCAACAAGAAGTCGCTGCCGGCAAACATGCGGCGCGCGTCGGTTTCGTTGAAGCCGATGCGTACACCGATGCGGCCGGGGAATCGCAGGGCCAGGGCGCGCATGGCCTGTTCTTCTTCCGGCTCGCCACGGCCGATAATGGCAATTTGCCCGCCGTTTTCCACGATAAACCCGGCGACGGCTTCGGTCAGGTCCAGGCCTTTCTGGTACACCAGGCGTGAGACCACGGCAAACAGGGGGCCGGTGGACTCGTCCAGGCCAAACAGCTTGCGCACATGGCTGGCGTTGACCGCCTTGCCTTGCCAGTCGCCGATATTGAATGGGTGATCCAGGTGCGGGTCGGTGGACGATTCCCAGCTTTCATCGATGCCGTTGGGGATACCACTGAGCAGGCCTTGCTGGGTCTTGCTGGCGAGAAAGCCATCCAGGCCGCAGCCGAACTCGGGCGTGGTGATTTCCCGGGCATAGGTGGCGCTGACCGTGGTGATGTGACTGGAATACGCCATGCCGGCCTTGAGAAACGACATCTTGCCGTAGAATTCCATGCCTTCTTGTTGCAAGGCATGTTCGGGAATCCCCAGTTCCGGGCACGAGGCCAGGCTGACCACACCCTGGTAGGCCAGGTTATGGATGGTAAACAGCGTAGGGGTGCGTGACCCACGCCAGTGCATGTACGCCGGGGCCAGGCCGGCTGGCCAGTCATGGGCGTGCACCAGGTCCGGGCACCAATGGATGTGCGCAAGGTTGGCGGCAATATCGGCGGCGGCCAGGCCCAGGCGGGCGAAGCGGATGTGGTTGTCGGGCCAGTCGCGACCATTGTTGGCGCCATAGGGCGTGCCTTCACGCTCGTACAGTTCGGGGCAGATCAGTACATAGATGACCAGGCCGTCCTTGAGGTCCATGCGCCCGATCTTGCACGGCGGCAGCGCGGCATGCCCGCCCAACTCGCCGATGATGTGGATCGGGTTGTCGCTGTCCAGCACCTGGCGGTAGCCCGGAATCAGCACCCGCACATCGTGCAGGTGGGCCATGGCACGGGGCAGGGCAGCGGATACATCGCCCAGGCCACCGGTTTTCACCAGGTCGGCCAGCTCCGAGGTCACAAACAGCACTTTCTTGCGATTGGGGTTTTGAGACGAGACCGGCCGCACTGCGCCGGGCAGGTCAACCAAGGCGGTTGGCCCATCGACCGGCTGACTGAAACGCTGTCCCTGAATTCCCGAAGCGGCACTGATCATTGTTCTCTCCCATGTGTTGGTCAGCCGAGAGCCTGGCGCCCTCAGCGAAAGTCAACCGCGTCCTGCGGTCACGCGCACTAGCACTGCACAGACTGGCAAGGCTTATGCCAATTGCACCGAACTGATAAATAGATTGGATGGGCGGACGTCCGGCTGGCGCCGGTAGCGTGCGTCCTACCTTAAACCTGACCTACGGCAGAGTTGGAAAGTTTCGATTTATTGCGGGGGCTTTTATTCTGATCGTGACCCATCGGTCATCAGTCTAGGACACAGCCCAGAGCCTGCAAGGCTTGTAGGATAATTTTGTAGGACAATATTATTTTTCAGGCAGACGCCTCCCAGGAACCGGCTTGCCGGTGATGGCGACCTTGGAGAGTGCGTCGCTGCTGAGGGCTTCATCGCCGGCAAGCCGGCTCCTACGGGGGGATCGCCTCTTGATGGGGCATCGGGGTTGGGCTGCTCGATAGTGGTGCAGGATGCTACTTAAAGTGATTTGTTAAGAGTTAATATCCATATAAATCAATATCTTGATGGATATATGTGAAGCTATTTATCATGTCAGGCTGCGCAAGACCCGCCCACTGGCCCACGCCTGGATATCCTTGATCATCTGCCCATAGAACTGCCGGTAGTTGTGCGCGCTGACATAACCCACATGGGGGGTGGCCAACACGTTCGGCAGATGGCGAAACGGGTGGTCGACTGGCAAGGGCTCACGCTCGAACACATCCAGTGCCGCGCCCGCCAGTCGCCCATCGCGCAGCGCCTCGATCAGGGCCGCCTCATCGACGATCGGCCCGCGCGCCGTGTTCACCAGGCGCGCGCCGGGTTTCATCCAGCCCAGGGCCTGGGCATCCACCATGCCGCGGCTGCGCTCGCTGAGTACCAGGTGAATCGACAGCACGTCGGCCTGTTCGAACAGTTCGCGCTTGCTGACCCAGGTCACGCCTACAGCGGCGGCGCGTTGCGCAGTGAGGTTTTCACTCCAGGCGATCACGCGCATGCCAAACACCTGGCCAAACTGCGCGACACGCTGGCCGATACTGCCCAGCCCGAGGATACCCAGGGTCTGGCCATGCAGATCGCCGCCCAGCCCTTGCTGCCACTGGCCGGCACGCAAGGAGCTCGCTTCGGCCAGCAGATTGCGGGTGGAGGCCATGATCAGGGCCCAGGTCAGCTCCGGTGCCGCGTGTTTGTAGCTGTCGGTGCCACACACCTGGATACCCAGGGCCTTGGCGGCGCCAAGGTCGATGGCGGCATTGCGCATGCCGCCGGTGACCAGCAACTTGAGCCCCGGCAGCCCTTGCAGCAGCGCCTGGTCAAACACTGTGCGCTCGCGCATCACGCAAATCACCGCAAAACCCTGCAAGCGTGCGATCAAGGTGGCGGTGTCGGCAGGGTAATCGTGAAGGAAATGCACTTGGCCGATCGCCTCCAGGGCGGACCAGTCCACCACGTCGCGGGCCACATCTTGCCAATCATCAATGACTGCGATCTGAACTGACATGCACGGTGCCTCGCTTAGTGGGAATTAGAGCGCCTTGAGCCCTTGCAGCAGCGCCTGGTGGAAGCGCGCGGGTTCTTCCATTTGTGGTGCGTGGCCCAGGCCCGGGAACTCCACCAGGGTCGAGTGGGGAATGAGCTTGGCCACTTGCTTGCCCAGTTCGTTGTACCGGCCGATCTTGGCCTTGACCTCGGGCGGCGCGCTATCACTGCCGATGGCGGTGATATCGGACGTACCGATCAGTAGCAGGGTCGGGACCTGCAGGTCCTTGAACTCGTAGTACACCGGCTGGGTGAAGATCATGTCGTAAATCAACGCCGAATTCCACGCCACCCGCTTATGGCCCGGGCCCTGGTTCAGGCCGACGAGCATGTCCACCCAACGCTCGTATTCAGGCTTCCAGCGCCCGTCGTAGTAGGTCTTGCGCTCGTACTCGCGCACGCCGTCGGCGCTCAGTTTCAGTTCGCGCTCATACCATTGGTCGACGCTGCGATAGGGCACGCCCAGGGCTTTCCAGTCTTCCAGGCCGATCGGGTTGACCAGCGCCAGTTGCTCGGTTTGTGTGGGGTAAAGCAGGGCATAGCGGGTAGCCAGCATGCCACCGGTGGAATGGCCGACCAGGGTCGCCTTGGGAATGCCGAGTTTTTGCAGGAGTTGATGGGTGTTGATTGCCAACTGCTGGAAGCTGTACTGGTAGTGCTCAGGCTTGGTGGAGGTGCAGAAGCCGATCTGGTCCGGTGCGATCACCCGGTAGCCGGCCTCGCTCAGGGCCTTGATCGACGCCTCCCAGGTCGCGCCGCAGAAGTTCTTGCCATGCATCAACACCACGCTGCGGCCATTGGCGGGGCCTTTGGCCGGCACGTCCATATAGCCCATTTGCACTGCTTGGCCCTGGGACTGGAAATCGAAATGTTCGACCGGGCAGGGGTATTGGAAACCTTGCAACTGCGGGCCGTAGCTTGGGTTTTGCGTGGCTGCCAAGGCAGGGAGGGCGCAGGTGGCCAGCAGGCCGGCAAGGAGAAACGAACGTGTCAGCGGCATGGGAAAGCTCCAGGGACGATGCTCCCGGATGCTGTGGCGGGGGGATTAAGCGGGGATTAACCCGTCGCCGCAGGCCCAGTGCAGCAACGCACATTGCTTACATCCAATGCAACGTAAGCATTGCCACCACCGCATACCGGGCCGCCTTGGCCAGGCTGACGATCAGCACAAAACGCCACAGCGGCTCCTTCATCACCCCGGCCACCAGGGTCAGCGGGTCGCCGATGATCGGCACCCAACTGAGCAGCAGTGACCAATGCCCCCAGCGGCGATAATGGCCGCGGGACTTTTCCAACTGCGCGGCACTTAGTGGGAACCAGCGTCGATCCTTGAACAGCTCGACCGAGCGGCCCAGCAGCCAGTTGACCAGCGAACCCAGGACGTTGCCCAGGGTCGCGATCCCGAGCAGCAACCACACCGCGTAGTTGCCGTTGAGCAGCAGCGCGACCAGTACCGCTTCCGATTGCAGTGGTAACAGCGTAGCCGCGCCAAAGGCGCTGAAAAACAGCCCGGCATACCCAGCGAGCATTGATCAGTGGGCCGGGTATTGGGCTACCACTACATCTTTGCCTTCGCGGGTCAGGCCGATGACTTGATAGGCGTCGCTCATACCATCCATTTCCATGCCCGGCGAGCCCATTGGCATGCCCGGGGCGGCGATGCCCAACAAGTCGTCACGTTTGCGCAGGGCCAGCACCTGATCAGCAGGCACGTGGCCTTCGACGAATTTGCCGTCGATCACGGCGGTATGGCAGGACGCCAGGCGAGGCGCCACGCCCAGGCGCTGCTTGACCGAACTCATGTCCGCTTCCACATGGTCGTTGACCTTGAATCCGTTGCTTTCAAGGTGGCTGATCCATTTCTTGCAGCAACCGCAGTTGGCATCGCGGTGCACGTCAATCGGGATCAGTTCGGCGGCCTGGGCCAGGGTGGTCATGAACAGGGCGGACAGCAAAGTCAGGCGCAGGGTGGTTTTCATAGACAGGTCCCATCGGTTACGGAGTGCGCAAAGAGGGCGCATTGTCCGCGCTTTTGCGAATCAGGTGAGGTGGTTATGTTTCGAAATTATACGGACACGCGACAACCCCGCAGCTTAAGGGGCGCAGCTGTCAGCCAACTGAGGCAAAGATGACAATTTTGTCAGTTCAGGACGATTCCAGGCGCTGCTTGAGCTGGTCCATGGCCTGCTCCGACAGCTCTACCATGCGCGTTTGCAAGGTGCGCAGCTGCAGTTCGGTCTCATAGCTCAGCACCCGGGTGAACAAAGTGCCGCTACCTTGAGGCTGGAGTAAGTAATGAATGCTGCCATCGACCGCAAGGGAGGTGAACACGGTCTTGAATTCCCGGGGCGGCACGGCGATTTGCACCCGGTAGCTCATGGGTACACGTACCCCCAGCAGGTCGATCGTCTCGGTGAAGCGCTGACCGGCAGGCAGTGAACCGCTGGTGCCGGTGTCCGCGCCCAGGGACGTGGGATGCCATTCATGCCAGCGATCCGGCTGGGTCACGTAGTCGTAGACGGCTTCGATAGGGGCTTGGATGTAGCGTTCCTGGCTGATTCGCTCGACGCGGAGCGGGTGCTCGACTGCATTCATGACACACCTCCTGTGTGGCTAGGAACTGTCAGAATAGTCGCACTCCCGTACAACGCACGGGAGTCTTCAGGCTTTTTCGAAGGGTTCGCAGCAAGGCCTATAGCTGATAGTTCTTCAGCTCCCGAGCAATCACCAGGCGCTGGATCTCGCTGGTGCCCTCATAAATCTGCGTAATCCGCGCATCCCGGTAGTAACGCTCCACCGGGTAGTCTTCCAGGTAGCCATAGCCGCCATGGATCTGCATCGCAGATGAGCAGACCTTCTCGGCCATTTCCGACGCGAATAGCTTGGCCTGGGAGGCTTCGGACAGGCACGGCTTGCCGGCACTGCGCAAACGCGCGGCATGCAGGATCAGCAGCCGTGCGGCATTGAGGCGGGTCTGCATGTCAGCCAGCAGGTTGGCCACGCTCTGGTGCTCGATGATGGCCTTGTCGAACTGCACCCGGTCACGGGCGTAGGCCAATGCGGCTTCAAAGGCTGCACGGGCGATGCCCAAGGCCTGGGCGGCGATGCCGATGCGCCCACCTTCGAGGTTGGACAGGGCAATGGCCAGGCCCTTGCCGCGCTCGCCGAGCAGGTTGGCCTCGGGCACGCTGCACTGGCTAAGGGTTACCGCGCAGGTGTCCGAGGCACGGATGCCCATCTTGTGTTCGGTACGGTCCACGGTGAAGCCTGGGGTAGCGGTGGGCACCAGGAACGCCGAAATACCTTTCTTGCCCAGCTCCGGGTCGGTCACGGCAAACACAATCGCCAGCTTGGCGCGTTTGCCGTTGCTAACGAACTGTTTGGCGCCGTTGATCACCCACTGGCCATCGCGCAGTTCGGCGCGAGTGCGCAGGTTGTGGGCTTCGGAGCCGGCCTGGGGTTCGGTCAGGCAGAAACAACCGATGGCCTGGCCGCTGGCCAGCTCGGCCAACCAAGTCTCTTTTTGCGCAGGTGTGCCGTAGTTGAGGATTGGGCCGCAACCCACTGAATTATGGATACTCATCAGTGCGCCTACTGCACCGTCACCCGCAGAAATCTCCTCGACGGCCAGGGCATAGGCCACGTAGTCCACATAAGTGCCGCCCCATTCTTCCGGCACCACCATGCCCAACAGTCCCAGTTCGCCCATCTTGGCTACCAGGCCGTCGTCGATCCAGCCGGCTTTTTCCCAGGCCTGGGCATGGGGGGCGATTTCGCCACGGGCAAAGTCGCGCGCCATGTCGCGGATCATGACTTGTTCTTCTGTAAATTCAATATCTTGCATGAGTTAGTTCCCGTTCTTCGCGAAGTCTTGGAAGAAGCTGTCGACATGGCGCTGGTCCAGTGCCGCTAACGTTGGCGGGTTCCAGCGCGGGGCTTTGTCCTTGTCGATCAACAATGCGCGTACGCCTTCGATCAGGTCGCCACGGGCGAACCACTGGCGGTCGAGGTGCAGTTCCAGGGCAAAGCAATCTTCCAGCGCCAGGTGCCGTCCACGCCGCAGCATCTGCAGGGTCACCGCCATGGCCAATGGCGAGCGGGTGTGCATCAGTTGCGCTGTGCTCACGGCCCATTCATGGCTGTCGGCGACGGTGACTTGTTGCAGCTGTTCGACAATGCTCGGTACGTCGGGCTGGGCAAAGAAGTGGTCGATGGCCGGGCGCAGGGCCGCCAGCGGCGCATCCGGCAATTGTTGCACGGCGAGCTTGGCCAGCAGGCCTTGCAGGTCCTTGAGTGGCGAGTCGTGCCATTGCAGGTGGTCGAGTTTGTGGTCCAGCTCCGCCAGCCTGGCGCTGTCCAGGTACCAATCAGCCAGCCCGCAATACAAAGCGTCGGCGGCGCGGATCTGCACCCCGGTCACGCCCAGGTAAATCCCCAGTTCGCCGGGAATGCGCGGCAGGAAGTAGCTGCCGCCCACATCCGGGAAATAACCGATGGCCACTTCCGGCATGGCCAGGCGGCTGCGCTCGGTGACTACCCGCAGGTCGGCACCCTGGACCAGGCCCATGCCGCCGCCCAGGACAAAGCCGTCCATCAGGGCGAGGATCGGCTTGCGGTAGTGATGGATGGCCAGGTCGAGGGCATATTCCTCGACGAAGAAGTCTTCGTGCAGGGTGTCGCCGCTCTTGAAGCTGTCGTACAGCGAGCGGATATCGCCACCGGCGCAGAAGGCCTTTTCACCGGCGCCGCGCAACACCACGGCGTGCACCTCGGGCGCATCGGCCCAGACGCGCAAATGCGCCGAGAGGCTGCGGACCATGTCCAGGGTGATGGCGTTGAGGCCGGCGGGGCGGTTGAGGGTCAGGTGGCCGATGTGGTTGCGTACTTCGGCCAGGACGCTGTCCTGGGAGGACTCGGTGCTGCGTGTCGCCTGGGACTGAGCCTGAGCAGTCATCTGTAACTCCCTGCTTTTATTGTTCTTTATCAAAGTGTTCGCGGGCGAACCATCTCCGGATCGTACCAGTGCAAATTTGCCCAGTACAAGCCGGAATCCTGCAGGTCATCTTTGCATTTATGCAGCGAGGCATTCGATAAAAAACTGGGCAGGCTTGGCTAGACCCGGCTGGCCAGCACCTGGCTGATACTGCGGCGGCGGGCATGGTCTTCGGCGATATGGATCAGTTCCTCCAGTTCGCTGGGGGTAACGTCAAAAAACTGCTCCATTTGCGCCAACGCTTGTTCCAGGTCTGCGGCGGTGATTTTTGCATCCACCTCTGGGGACGGCGTCGGCACCACCACTGGGGTTTCAGCCGGGCCCTTGGGGTAACGGGTGCGGGTCAGGTTGTTGTAGGCCAGGGCCGACAGCAGCAAGGTGCCAGCGCCGAGCATGACCGGGCCGACTTCCTGCCAGCCCAGGGCGATGGTGGCCGGGTCGGCCAGCACCAGGGTCATGGCCAATCCACCGGAAGGCGGGTGCAGGCAACGCAGCCAGCACATCAGGATCAACGCCATGCCCGCCGCGAGGCAGGCGCTGCCCAGGGTCCGGCCCAAGACGCGGGCCACCAGCAAGGCCACCACACTGGCGCATAGATAGCTGCCAATAATCGACCATGGCTGGGCGAGGGCCCCCGATGACACCGCAAACAACAGCACGGCGGAGGCGCCCAGCGGGCCCAGCAGGTGCATGGCCACTTCCAGGCCATACACCTGGGCACAGAGCCATACGGTAAACAGGGTGCCCAGGGCCATGCCGATGGCGGCACGACTCCATTCGGCGGGACGGGTATTGATGGCAGCGGGGAACCAGCGAGCGAGCATTGCGGGGCAGTCCGATCTTGAAAGGCAAAAAAAGGGCTTTGCGGTTTCCCGTAAAGCCCTTCGAAAGTTCCAACATTTGGGGGAGGAACCGGCGCAGTGTGCCGATCAATCAACACTGGCGCCAATGCATATTAATGCAGGTTAAGTGCAGTAATTTTGCATCAAGCCCACCGGGGCCCTGAGCAGACCTTGCCCAGGACACGCTCGTGGTTCTCGGCATTGATCAGCGATTTGTGCACGCTTTCCCGCAACTGTGGGTCGCTGGCCAACGGCCCCTTGAGTGCGACCAGGGCGTCGCGCAGTTCCATCAGGCGGTCGAGGGTGGGCAGCGGGATATAGCCGACGTGTACAGGCTCGGCAGCAACAGGCAATTGCTCGTCAGGCACGGCAGCGGTCCTCTGAGGGCAGTAACGATATGGCGCGAATGGTGGCGCAAATGTAAAACGAGTTTACCGGTGGGGTCAGAGAGCCGGTAGGGGAACCGCTACCGGCATTTACGGATACAAACGTAGGAGCTTTCTTGATGACTCACACTCAAGGCGCAAGCGGCTCCAGATGCAGCAGCACATAGGGGTTTTTATCGAACTGCCCGACAAGCACCGGCGTTAATCCGCGCCAGCGCGGCTCCTCCAGGCCATCGAATTGCGCCTTGTCCATCACCAGCCACGCCGGCGCCGGCAGCGCTGCGAGGTCGGCAGGTGCCTGGGTGAACAGCGGCACCCGGTCACACTCCACATTGACCATGAATTTGATGGCCTTGGCGTCTTTGCCCAGGCCATGCAACACCAGCGGCGCGGGGTCCTGGCGAATCAGCGCCTGCGCCTCGCGGGCAAAGGTGCGAGTGTCATACAGGCGGCGTTCCAGGGGTTCGACCACCAGGATGTACACGCTCCACACCGCCAGCACCGCGCAAAACGCCGGCCCCACAGGGCGCCAGCGCCACTTCACAAGCATCGCGACGGCAACGACCTGCAAGCCGATCAACAGGCCCAGCGCGCCCTGGAAATGCTCCACCTGCGCGCCAAAACGATGCCGGGCCACCAGCAGCGCGCCGACCAGCAAACCCGGAGCCAGTGCCCATAACCCCAGCATCAAGCCCCGTAGCCCCTTGAACAGGCGCCCATCCGTCCGATGAAACGGATACGCGGCGATGATCGCCACCATGGGCATCATCGGTAACACATAGCGGGCTTTCTTCGCCTCGGGGATCGACAGGCCCAGCATCACGATCAACCCCGCTGCGATGCATCCCAGCAGCAGTTGCCAGCCGCTATCGGACGCGCGCCGGCCTCTTTGCAGCACCGCCAGCAGCGCCAACAGGGCCAACGGGTACGCCGGGGCGTAGTTGCCCAGGGAACTGCTGAAGTAATACAGCACGCTGCTGGAGCCTTCGCGGCCGTCCATGCGCCCAAGGAACTGCATGCGGATCACGTCCTGCATAAAAGCCTCGCCGCCACTGAGCTTGGCCAGCAACAGCAGCAAGCCCACGCACGCCACCAGCAACGCCAGGGCCAGCAGGCCGAAGCTGAACAACGGCCGCCATTGGCGGTTGAGCAGGTAATAGGCGCACAACACCCCAGTGGGGATCACCAGGCCGATGGGCCCGCGAATGGCAAACCCCAGCAGCAACAGGAGTAACAGCCACGGCAGGCGCCGGGGGCTGGCGAAATGATCATGGGCATAGCCCAGGTAAAACACCGCCAGGGTCACCGCCGCCAGCATCTGGTCCAGGGAAACCGAGCGGGTTTCGCTGATAAACGTGCTGCTGAGCAACAGCAACGCGATGCTCAGCAGCGCCCAACGCCGGGAGTAGGGCGCCGTCAGGCGGTAGACCAGGGCAACGATGACCGCCGCAGCGATGGCCGTCGGCAGCCACGCACTAAGGCTGGTGACGCGCCCCAGGGGCAGCGACAACAGCCAGGTCAGCAGGGTCGAGGTCGAGAGGTAATCGGCATATGGCTGGCCATAGGTGGTGGGGAAAAACCCCGGCCCGTGGCGCAGCATTTCCTGGGCGAACAGCACGAAGCGCGAGTCGAAACCGATAATTGCCTGGTCCCAGTTACCGGCGACAAACAGCAACAGGGCCAGCAGCCCGATGCCCCAGGACTGGCGACGCAAGGCAGGCGCGAGCAGCGTGTCCACGCCTCAGGCCTCCAGCAACCGTGGCACCCACTGTTGCTGGGGGATCGGCAACTCGCAAGACTGCCCACGGCCCATGGGGAAGTAGTCAAAGCCCTTGCGCGCCAGACGCTCGGCGTCATACAGGTTGCGCCCGTCAAAGATTACCGGCGCCTTGAGGCGCGCGTGCAGCAGGTCGAAATCCGGTGCCTTGAACTGCTGCCACTCGGTGCAGACGATCAAGGCATCGGCGCCGCCCAGGGTCGATTCCGGGGTGCCCATCAGCATCAGGCGCGGGTCATCGCCGTAGAGCTTCTGGGTTTCCTGCATGGCCTCGGGGTCGAAGGCCCGTACGTTGGCCCCGGCGGCCCAGAGCGACTCCATCAGTACCCGGCTCGGCGCGTCGCGCATGTCGTCGGTGTTGGGCTTGAACGCCAGGCCCCACAAGGCAAACGTCTTGCCGCGTAACTCGCCCTTGTAGAACGCCCGGATACGCTCGAACAGTTTGCTTTTCTGGCGCTGGTTGATGGCTTCCACCGCTTCGAGCAGGTCGCTGGAGCAGTTGGCCTGGCGGGCACTGTGGATCAGCGCGCGCATGTCCTTGGGAAAGCACGAGCCGCCGTAGCCGCAACCAGGGTAGATAAAGTGGTAGCCGATCCGCGAATCGGCACCGATGCCCAGGCGCACCGACTCGATATCGGCCCCCAGGTGCTCGGCCAGTTCGGCGATCTGGTTGATAAAGCTGATCTTGGTGGCCAGCATGCAGTTGGCGGCGTACTTGGTCAGCTCGGCGCTGCGCACGTCCATGAAGATGATGCGGTCGTGGTTGCGGTTGAACGGCGCGTACAGGTCACGCATCACCTCGCGCACTTCTTCGCGCTCGCAGCCGATGATGATCCGGTCGGGGCGCCGGCAGTCAGCCACGGCAGAGCCTTCCTTGAGGAATTCCGGGTTGGAGACGATATCGAACACCAGGCTGCGCCCAGCCAGGGCCTTGTCGATATGGGCCCGCAGGGTGTCGCCGGTGCCCACCGGGACCGTGGATTTCTCCACCAGGATCACCGGTTCGACACGATGCCGGGCCACCGCATCACCCACCGACAGTACGTACTTCAAGTCTGCCGAGCCGTCCTCGTCCGAGGGCGTACCGACCGCGATAAACAACACTTCACCATGCTCGACCGCGAGTTTTTCCTGGCTGGTAAAGGTCAATCGGCCGTTTTCCAGGTTTTCCCGGACCAGGCTGGCAAGCCCCGGCTCGAAAATGCTCACATGGCCCTGTTGCAGCAGACGCACCTTGTTTTCGTCAACGTCCATGCAGATCACATCGTGACCGACCTCGGCCAATACGGTGGCCTGTACCAGGCCAACGTAACCACTACCAAATACGCTGATTTTCATGGGGCATTCCTGGGGCTTGTATTGCCGATACGACGGGAGTTGATGGTCAAAACGCCGAGGATGACCAGTGCCACCCCCAAGGTCCGTGACAGGGAAAAGGGTTCGTTGAAGCCGGGCAGGCTGGCGGCCAGCAGGTACACCAGGACGTAGCTGATACTCAGCAACGAATAGGCGCGGCCCAGGGGCAGGTGCTGTAGCGCACCGAGCCAGCAGAGCATCGACAGGGCGTAGGCCACGATGGCCAGGGCCACCACGCCCAGCGCCCATGGGTCCACCGTGGCGTTGCCGAGTGCCGTGAGCCATTCCGCGGGCAATGGCAGGCGTGTCATGCTCCAGCGCATGCCCAGTTGGGCCGCGCTGACCAGCACCACGCTGGACAACGCCAGGGGGAAACCGCGCAACCGGCTCATACCTGGCCTCCCAGCAGCAGCACTCCGCCCATCACCAGGGCCACGCCGACCCAGTGGCGGCGGTCTACCGGCTCATGGAACACAAAGCGCGCCACCAGGGTGATCAGTACAAAATTCAGGCTGAGCATCGGGTAGGCAATTCCCACTTCCAGGCGTTGCAGCACCAGCAGCCACACCAGCAGGCCCAGGCCCAGGCACAGCAGCGCCAGCCACAGCCAGGGCGAGTGCAGTTTCACGCCCCAGCCCGCAGGCTGGTCCCGCCAGCCTTCCACGGCATACTTTTGCGCGATCTGGCCCATGCAGGTCAGCAGGCACGCGGCCAGGAGCAGCAGCAGGCTGATCAAGGCGCCACCTGCGGGAACACCAGGATCACCATGTTGCCTTGCTCGTAGCGCTGGCCATCGCTGGGCAGTAACTCGACTTCACGCACTTCACTCTCGCCCTTGACGCGCATCACCACGCCCACCGAGCCCTGTTTGCGGGCCTCGGTCATCCATTGCTGGACTTGTGTGGTGTCGACCCGGCGCGCAGCGCTGTCAGGGTAGGCCAGGCCGTATTTGACTTCGCCCAGGGTGTCGTAAAGCGTCACATCCGGGCGCTTGAGCCGCCACGCCAGGGCGGCCGCTGCGCCCAGGTCGTTGCTCAGCAAACGATTGGTACCTGCCAGTTCCTGGGCGTGATCAATAATGAACTGGTCCGGGGTCTTGTTATTCACCACCGAGTGCGGCAACGCCGCAGGCACCAGGGCCACCAGCAACCAACTGCCCAGGGCCGGCGCCGCCCACAGGCGCAGCGGGCGCGCCGCCTGTAGCAGATTGACGATAATCCAGCCCAGCAACACGATAAACACCAGCACCAGGCTCGACAGTTCCTGCTGGTGGGCATAGATCGGCTTTTTCAGCTGGAAATACACAATTGCCAGCAGGCCCAGCACCCCGAGGATCAGGTTGAGCCAGCCATTGACTTGCAACACCCGGCCACGGGCCTGGGCCAGTTTGTCGGCCAGGGTATGGCCCATCAGCAATGCCAAAGGCAGCAGGCACGGCAGGATGTAAGCCGGCAGCTTGCCCTTGCTCAGGCTGAAAAACGCCAGGGGCATCAGCAACCACAACAACAGGAAGCCAGTGGTGTGCGCACGTTTTTCCTGCCACGCCTGTTTCAGGGTGGAGGGCAACAGGGCCAGCCATGGCAGGCTGAATGCGGCCAGCAACGGCAGGTAGTACCACCAGGCTTCTTCGTGCTGGGCATCTTCACCGGCAAAGCGCTGAATGTGTTCGTGCCAGAAAAAGAAGTTCCAGTAATCGGGCTCCTGGGCATGCACCATCAGCGCCCAGGGCAGGCTGACCACAATCGCCACAGCCACCGCCACCAGGCCGTAGGCCAGCAGCTCACGCAAGCGCTTTTGCCAGATCATGTAGGGCAGGGCGATCAATACCGGCAGCAGCCAGGCCAAAAAGCCCTTGGTCATGAAGCCCATGGCGCAGGCAAACCCCAACAGGGCCCAGGCGCCTAGGCGCGCCCGCCGGCTGTGGCTGTCGATGCACAGCCACAAGGCCACGCCGCTGAGGTTGACCCAGAAGCTGAACTGCGGGTCGAGGTTGGCGTAGCCCCCCGACATCGCCACGCTGACAAAACTCATGTACAGCACGCTGCTGACCAGGCTCTTGCGTGGATCGTTCCACAGGCGCCGGGCCATGAAGTACACCAAAAGGATGCTCAAGCCCGTGGCCAGCGCAGAGGCCACGCGTACGCCGAACAGGTTTTGCCCGAACAGGGCCTGGCCGAGGGCGATCATCCAGTAACCGGCCGCCGGTTTTTCGAAATAGCGGATGCCCATGAAGTGCGGCGACGCCCATTTGCCGGTCAGCAGCATTTCCTGGCTGATTTGCGCGTAGCGGGTTTCGTCCGGGATCCATAGGCCATGGGTGACCATCGGCAGCAGGTAACACAGGCCGAAGGCCAGTAGGAGCAGGGGCAGGGCCCAACGTCGGATCATGCCTGTTGCACTCCCAGCCAGCCTTCGCGGCCACTGAGTACGCCGCGTGTCAGATGCGCCAGGGGCAAGCTCGCCGGATCGGCCGGCAACAGGTTACCCAAGGGCTGGAATTGGATGCCGCGCTGCCCTGCCTGGGCAAGCAACTGGCGAAATTCATTAGCCATAAGAATCCCTTCGACTTCTGCGTGGATCGTATAGACGTTGAGTGTCGATTCGGTGAACCGATCAAGAATGAAGCCGTTGAAGTCCTTGGCCGCGACCTGGGGCCCGACCACTTCGTCGAAGGTCGGCAGGTCTACTGGGATCTGCGGCGTGCCGGCGCGGCCATCGGCGAGGATCGGACGGAACAGGCCGGTGCCGCGACAATCGCTGTTGTAACGCAAGCCAAAGCCTTGCTTGGCCTGCACCACCCGCTCATCGGCACGCCAGCCGGCGGCGGCGGAACACTGCACCGGGGCGCCGAGAATATCGCCCAACGTGTCGAGCCCACGGCGTACCTGCTCCACCAACTGCGCATCGCTCCAGCGCCCGGCATTGGCCTGCCAGCCATGGTGATCCCAGGCATGCAGGCCTACTTCGTGCCCGGCGGCCTTGGCCTGGCGCATCAGGTGCCCCAGGTTGCGGCCAATCGGCTTGCCCGGCCAGGCAGTGCCGGCCAGCAGGATGTCCCAGCCGTACAACCCGGCCGCGTTGGAGCGCAGCATCTTCCACAGGAACTGCGGGCGGATCAGGCGCCACAAATGCCGCCCCATATTGTCCGGACCGACACTGAAGAAAAACGTCGCCTTGATCCCGGCCTCATCCAGCAACTCCAGCAACCGTGGCACGCCATCACGGGTGCCGCGGTAGGTGTCGACGTCGATGCGCAGACCTGCCTTCATTATTTGCCTGCTTCGCTGGACTGGGCGATTTCCAGCATCGCTTCACGCAGGAAGAAGTCCAGGGTGTTGCCGATGGTCTCGCTCATCTGCACGCTCGGCTCCCAGTCCAGCAGGCGCTTGGCGTTGGCAATGCTCGGCTTGCGGTGCGCCACGTCCTGATAGCCAGTGCCATAGAACGCCTTGCTTTCGACATCACGGAACCCGGCGAATGGCGGGAAGTTACCGCGCAACGGGTGGGCCTCGAACTGACGCAGCAGTTCTTCGCCCAACTGGCGGATGCTCGCTTCGTTGTCCGGGTTGCCGATGTTGATGATCTGGCCGTTGCACGCGTCGTTATCGTTGTCGATGATCCGCGCCAGGGCCTCGATGCCGTCGGCAATGTCGGTGAAGCAGCGTTTCTGCTCGCCACCGTCAAACAGGCGGATTGGCGTGCCCTCCACCAGGTTGAGGATCAATTGGGTGATCGCCCGGGAGCTGCCGATACGCGCCGAGTCCAGGCGATCCAGGCGTGGGCCCATCCAGTTGAAGGGGCGAAACAGGGTGAAATTCAGGCCTTTGGCGCCATAGGCCCAGATCACCCGGTCCAGCAGTTGCTTGGAGACCGAGTAGATCCAGCGCTGCTTGTTGATCGGCCCCACCACCAGGTTGGAGGTGTCTTCGTCGAAATTCTGGTCCTGGCACATGCCATAGACTTCAGAGGTCGACGGGAAAATCACGCGTTTGTTGTACTTGACGCAGTAGCGCACCAGCTTGAGGTTTTCTTCAAAGTCCAGCTCGAACACACGCAACGGGTTGCGGGTGTATTCGATTGGCGTGGCGATGGCCACCAGCGGCAGGACCACGTCGCATTTCTTGATGTGGTACTCGATCCACTCGGAGTGAATGCTGATATCGCCTTCCACATAGTGGAAGTTGGGGTGGCTGCGCAAGCGTTCGATGGCGTCGGAGCCGATGTCCAGGCCGTAGACCTCGTAGCGATCATCGCGCAGCAGGCGCTCGGACAGGTGGTTGCCGATAAAGCCGTTGACCCCCAGGATCAGCACGCGGGTGCGCCGTGGTTTACCGCCCGACTCGGCGCCGCGCAGGATCGAGCCGTCCACCAGGCCCAGTTCATCGGCCAGGGCCGGGCCGGTCAGGTACAGGCCGTGGTCATTGCGCTGGCCAAAGTTGATGACCAGGGAGTCTTCACCGCAGGCAATGCGCAGCGGGTTGACGCTGATCACGCGCCCCGGCGCCTGGCCTTCATTGCCCTTGAGCACTTCGGCTTGCCACACGATCAGCTTGTGCTCGCCCACCGCACAGAACGCGCCGGGGTACGGTTGGGTCACGGCACGCACCAGGTTGAACAATTCTTCTGCGGGCTTGCTCCATACGAGCTTGCCGTCTGCCGGGGTGCGGCGGCCAAAGCAGGTGGCCTGGCTTTCGTCCTGGGCGGTTTCGCTCAACTTGCCCTGGGCCAGTTGCGGCAGCGCGTCACGCAGCAACTGGGTGGCGGCCTCGCGCAGCTTGGCGTGGAGTGTCAGGCCGGTGTCGCTGCGTTCGATCATGACTTTTTGCTGGGCGAGAATCGCGCCGGCATCGGCACGCTTGACCATGCGGTGCAGGGTCACGCCGGTTTCGGTTTCGCCATTGACCAGCACCCAGTTGGCCGGCGCGCGGCCACGGTACTTGGGCAGCAGCGAACCGTGCAGGTTGAATGCGCCCTGGCGCGCGGTGGCCAACAGCGCTTCGCCCAGCAGGTTGCGGTAGTAGAACGAGAAAATGAAGTTCGGGTTGAGCTTGGCCACACGCTCGACCCACAGCGGGTGGTTGGCGTCTTCCGGCGCGTGCACCGGGATGCCGTGGCGCGCGCACAGCTGGGCGACCGAGCCGTAGAAGGTGTTTTCCTTGGGATCATCGGCATGGGTGAACACGGCAGCAATCTGGTAGCCCGTGGCGAGCAGGGCTTCGATGCCTGCACAGCCAATGTCGTGGTACGCGAAGACAACAGCTTTTGAACTCATGACGAAACCTGACTGGAAGAGGAAGTGGACGATTGGGAAGAGGGCAGGCCATCAACGATGACCGCTGGCGCAGGGGCTGTCGGCTCGTTGCGCAGCACCTTTTCAATAAAGAAGCGGGGGCGGGCGCGCACATCGCTGTACATGCGTCCCAGGTATTCACCCAGCAGGCCCATGCCGATGAACTGCCCGCCAGTAAACACAAACAGCACGGCGAACAGCACGAACAGGCCATCGCCGGCCCAATCGGCACCAAAGGCCAGGCGCATGACGATCAGGGCAAAGGCAAACAACATACCCAGGGCCGCCAGGCTGAAACCGACGATGGACAGCAGGCGCAGGGGCGTGGTGGTCATGCACGTCAGCAGGTCGAACATCAGGCTGATCAGGCGCATGGCGCTGTATTTGGATTCGCCGTGCTCGCGCTCGGCGTGGTGCACCAGGATTTCCGTGGTATGGCGCGCAAAGCCGTTGGCCAGGATCGGGATAAAGGTGCTGCGTTCACGGCAGGCGAGCATGGCGTCGACGATGGTGCGCCGGTAGGCACGCAGCATGCAGCCGTAGTCGGTCATGGCCACGCCGGTCGAGCGCTGCACGGCCAGGTTGATCAGGCGCGAAGGCCAGCGGCGAAAGGCCGAGTCCTGGCGATTGTTGCGCACGGTCGCGACCACGTCGTAACCCAGGGCGGCTTGCTCGACCAGGCGTGGAATCTCTTCGGGCGGGTTTTGCAGGTCGGCATCGAGGGTAATCACCACCTCGCCCCGACATTGTTCAAACCCGGCCATGATCGCGGCGTGCTGGCCGTAGTTGCGATTGAGGATCACCGCTACCACATGGCTGCCGGGCTCGCTTGCCGCGTCTTCCAGCAGTTGGGCGGAACTGTCGCGGCTGCCGTCGTCCACCAGGATGATTTCGTACGCATAGGCCAACTGCCCGCATGCCGCACGGGTACGGCGCAGCAGTTCGGGCAGGCTCTGTTCTTCGTTGTAGACCGGGATAACGATCGACACGCAATGAATAGGGTAGGGTTTCAAAGATTCATGACCTCGGGTTAGAGCAACTTTGAGCGTAGAGATGACAACAAACAGCGGATGAAAGTGCAGGCAGTTCAATAAAAAAGAGCCGCGTGCAGAGCCACCCTGAGTAAAGCCCATAACGGCCAAAGGTAAAGCATTATCAAGGAGTTAGTCAGCAAAACCCGGCTTGCCCCAAGTATTGCGGCCAAGATTAAGCGCAAATTTGTCCAGCGAATATGAAAGGCAGATGAAAAACTCGTTTATTTGGTGGGCAGACAGCTAGTGTTCAGCTAGACAATAAAGAACGCAGACAAACGATAACTGTTTACACGTAGTCCTAATCCGTAAGTGCTTTAGTGCGTATTCGCGCTGATTTAACCGGGTTGGCAATCCATGGCGATTGAACAATCTTCTCAGCAACACCCTGCAAGTGCCGGTAAAGTAGGCGGTCTCTTGCCAGGGTAGTCGGATGAATAGCGTGCAGTTTTTACGGGGCCAGTTAAGGCCGGTGTTGATAGTGATGTGGATGACCCTGGGGGCTGCCCATAGTGCTGGCGCTGCCGAGCAAGTGAGCCTGACGCCGCTGGCCCAGGTTCCGCCCGGGGTCGAGGTGCAGGGCAAGCAAGTGGCAGCGTATAGCTGGGATGACCGCCAGGGTCATAACCTGCTGGTACTGGCCGAGCAGGAAGCAGGCGAGCGCGATGACGACGGCACGCAATCGGCGTCGATCTATGCCGCGCAGTACCTGTTGGAGGGGGATCGCCCCAAGCGCCTGTGGATGCTGCATGACGATGTGCAGCGCTGCGAGTTCGACGCCGGCCTGCACTTCGATAACGCCGCGACCCGCGTCACCGACCTGCTGGGTGACGGTCTGAGCCAGGTGACCGTGGGCTATTCACGCACCTGCACCAGTGATGTCAGCCCCCGTGAGTTCAAGCTGATCATGCACATCGGCAAGGCGCACAAGTACGGGCTGCGTGGGGTCGACCGCTATGGCGCCAGTTGGTGGGACGAGGAGGCCGGCGCGCTGCGCGGTATGCCGCTGCCCACCGATTGCACAGTTGCCGCGCAGCAGGCCCTGGTCAGTCAATACCAGGAGCAGGGCACCGACCTGCCATTGCCAGGCTGCTACAACGACGAGCAAGACTTCGCCAAGGCGCCCGCCAAGCTGCTGGTTTTCATGCGCCAGCAGTGGTTTGCGCTGATGCAAAAACAGGACGCCGACTGGAGCCAGCAGCAGAGCCCGGCACCGGCCGAGGATGAGCCCTAGTTTGGTATGCGGCGCCGACCTGCGTTAGACTCGGCGCTCGCCAAACCAATAAATACCGAGATTAAACATAGGCTTAGTCTCGATATTTAATCTCAAGGCTGATCTATTTTGACTGAGATTTCCCGCAACCCCCTGACCCTTTATCTCGCGCGCCTGGCGCCCTCCAGCCAATTGACCATGCGCTACGTGCTGCAAGACGCCGCCGACCGCCTGGGTTTCGAAGAGATCAACCTGGAAGATATCGACTGGCATCTGTTGCAACCCGAACACGTGATGGCCCTGGTCGCCGTGTTACGTGAAGACGGGTACGCGCCCAACACCTCATCGCTGTATGTCAACGCCGTGCGCGGGGTGATGAACGAAGCCTGGCGCATCAGCCTGATCAGCCAGGAACACCTGCTGAAGATGCGCTCGGTCAAAGCCACCGCCGGCACGCGCTTGAGCCAGGGACGCAACCTGCGCCGCACCTTGATCCGCGAACTGATGGACGTCTGCGCTGCCGATCCAAGGCCCCAGGGCCTGCGGGATGCGGCAGTGATCGCAATCCTCTATGGCTCGGGGATGCGCAAGTCAGAGTCGGTCAACCTCGACCTGGCCCAGGTGAACTTTGCAGAGCGCAGCCTGCGGGTGATCGGCAAGGGCAACAAGGAACTGGTCAAGTACGCGCCAGCCTGGGCGTTTGCCAAGTTGCAGGCCTGGCTGGAATTTCGCCGCGAGCATCTAAAGGACGGGGAACAGGACGATAGCTTCCTGTTCAACCGCATCCGCCGTGGCAGCCACATCACCCGCGAACGCATTACCAAACATGCGATTTACTACATCGCCCGCCAACGCGGCGAGCAGGTGGGCGTGAAGATCATGCCCCATGATTTCCGGCGATCATTCATTACCCGGGTGATCGAGGAGCATGACTTGTCGATTGCGCAGAAACTGGCGCACCACACCAATATCCAGACCACCGCCAGCTACGACGTGCGCGACGACAACGAGCGGCGGCGGGCGATTGATCGATTTGATCTTTGATTTTTCAGACTCAGGAAGTAAGCATGACTACAAGCATTAATGATTTTTGGTGGGCGACCCTGCTTGCACTGAGCGGTTGGGGTGCGATCGCCTTTTTGATCGGGTGGCGGGTACGTTCCGGCAAGGTCTTTAAGGGCATCACGGCGGCGAAACAGAATATCTACCTGGGGTTGATTCTGGTGGTTGTTTCTATGGTCCCGCCTGGTGTTTCGTGGTTCAAGTACATGGATTTCAAAGAGCAGCGGCAAGCTGAGTCCCAAGAAATAGCGCAAATGAACCAGCGCCTGCAAGCCGATACCGACGAAAAAAGATGCGCTGCGCTCAAGGCTCAGAACCAGGAATGCGCGCCAAAAAAAGACCAGCAGAGGCAAGAGGATGATGGCGAAACGCTATACACCATCATGGCTAAAATTGTCGATATGATCGGCTTGTTTGTGGGCTTTCTCGGGGGTGCGCTGGGGGTCAATATCTTGTCTGAAGGCCTGTTCAGGAGAGACAAGACACTGCCTGAGCCCCTGGAGCCTTCGCCGATGTATGTGAAGCGAACCATCACCTACGAATGCGGCAAAATACACCATGAGACCATCATGGAATATCGCCCATCCAAACCAGAGTAGGGGATAGGCACAACCCGCAGATCAAGTGCAGGCGCTGTCGAGCCGCTATCGCAGATTTGAGCGGTGTCGCCCTCGACAAGGGCTACGGCTTATTGGCATATCAATGCCTGGCGCTCGTAGTTCAACGCCCTGTTTTGCGCGGGCAGGGCGTACGGCGCCGTACATTGCTGGTCACCCCACTTGATCGTCAGGCTGCCCTGGTCTTCTTCAACCAGCACCAAGGCATTGCCGCTGGGGTCGGCGATGGCCAATTGCTTACCGCTGGCGTCTTCCAGGGAGGCGCCAAACGTCATGCGCTGGTGCTGTGCATCAAACAGTTCAAACAGCACGCGCCGCCCGCTTTTGCCGCTGTAGCGGGCCAATACTACCGCCCCACGGCGTGGCACCAGTTGCTGCGTGGCCTGGGTGATTTCGATGTCGCCGCCCAGGTCGCGGGTGTCGAGGCTGATCCAGTTCACTCGATAAGGTTGTGTCGAGGGGATAACTGCATAGCCGTTGCGCCCGGTTTCAACCCCGCTGTAGCTGCTGATCTTTGCCCCGCTGATGCCCGGCACCTGGGCCAGGGCGAAGGTCTCGCTGACAGTCTGCCCAAGGTTGATACCACCGGCGTGGGCCACCACCGAACCGGCAACGTTAAGGTTTTGCGAGTCATAACCACGCCCCTGGCTGTACCCCAGGCTGATATCGGCCATGGAGGTGCGGCTGTTGATGTTGGCTGATCCCGATTGGCCGCCCGTACTGCTATGGCCGGCCTGCACCGAATAGAACACATCGCTGGTATCGGCCACATAACCGTTGATACCGGCCTGGGTGCTGGTATCGCCTCGCTGGGTGCTGCTGGTGACGAACGCGCGCGGCGCCCGGGGCTGGCTGCCCAAGGGGAACGAAACAGACAGGTTGAACTGCGTGTCGGAGTCGGGTGCGCCCCAACTGGCGATCTGTTTGGTGCGGGTCACGCCCAGGTTGTAGCTCAGGTCGCCCCAGTTGTTGTTGTAGCCAGCTGAAAAGCTCTGGGAGCCGCCACGGTTCCAATAGCGTTGGTCAGTGGCGTTCACGTAGAGGCTGCCGAACTCACGGTTGCGCCCCAGACTCTGGTTGATGGTCAGGTCGGTACGGGTTTTCGAGTTGCCGGTGCGCTTGACGGCCTCTTCGCTGGTGTCCTCGACGTGGTCGGTCAGGGTGCGGTAACCCTCGGTCGAGTAACGATACGCAGCGAGGGTGAAATTGGTGTCGGTGCCGGCAAAGGTCTTGGCATATAACGCACGCACACTGTTGCCCTGGGTCGTTTGCCCTTGGGCGGCGCTCGACGAGTGAGTGACGTCCATGGACACGGCGCCCAGCGATGTGTTGCGGCCCACTCCCAGGGAGAACGCCTTGTAGTCTTCACTGGCTTGCAGGCCGACAATCGCGCTCAGGTTGCTGGTGAGGCCGTAGGCGAGGGTGCTGCTGACAAATTGCGGGCTCGCCAAGCCGTCAGCATTGCTGCTGAATTTACCGGCCGACACGCTGTATTTGACCTGGCCTTCACGCACCATGATCGGCAGGCTGGAGAACGCCTGGGTGCTCACGTGACGACGGCCGTCGGCCTCGATGATGGTGATTTCCAGGTCGCCGTTCGAGCCGCTGGGGTAGATGTCGTTGATCTCGAAGGGGCCGGGCGCGACGTTGGCGGTGTACAGGATGTAGTCGTTCTGGCGGATTTCTACGGTGGCGTTGGTTTGCGCTACACCACGGATCACCGGCGCATAACCGCGCTCGCTGTCGGCGCGCATGCCTTCGTCGGACGCCAGCTTCAGGCCACAGTAGCGCACGCTGTCGAACAGGTCGGTATCGGAAAAAATCTCGCCGGCACTGAACTGCCCCTTGAGCACAGTCACGTCATGCTGCACATAGCTGCGGTTGCTGGTGAAATTGCTCGGGCGCCCGGTACCGCTGCTCAGGTTCGACTCGTTACGCAGCCGCCAGCCCCCCAGGTTGATGCCATTGCGCAGCCCCAGGTTGTTGTTGATGCGCGTTTCATAGTCGCCGCCTGTGCGGCTGCTGTTGAGTTGATAGTTGATAAACGCCGCCGGCACGCCGTCGTCCCAAAGCTCTGGGTCGACATAACCGCGCATGCCCCGTTGCATCGCGACCTGCGGAATGCTCGCCGCCAGGCGCAGGCGACTGGCGTCATAGCGCAAGGTCGCCTGGTCGATCAGCGTCGGCAGGTCGTAGCAGTCCTGGGGCTGGTTGGGGTCGAGCTTGCCCTGGGCCTGCAAGAGGGGCATGTCGATGCCCAGTTGCTTGAGCAGATCCAGGGTCAGGCAGGGGTCGACCCGGCCGGTCTGCGGGTTGCGTTTGAAGTCGATGTCACGCCGGCCCACCAACACCTCATTGCTGTACAGGTCGACCCGGTAGTTGCCAGGCAGCACGCTGTTGGCCGAGAGCAGTTGCTGCAGGTCGACCGACGATTGTGCACCTTGCAAAAAAGTGGTGTTGAACACTTCCAGGGACGGTTCATCGGCAACGGCCCAAGCGGGCGAACCGGCAAGAATGGCCAGTGACAGCGTGCAAGTTGTCGACGCGCGTAAAGTGCGCTCGCTTGATATGTAATGATTGGGCCTGCTGCCTAAAAGAAAAAACATGCAATCATCCCTGCTTATCGGACAGGCGAGGCACGCGAGTACGCACTCGAATCGAACCTGAAGGGTTTAAGGGAAATGCTTATTGCCGGGTGCGCGCCTCAATGGCCTTGGCTGTCAGGCGCGTGGAAAGTTGTGCGGTGTATTTATCTTGTGCGCCATAGTCGTTAATACTGGAAAAAGACAACTGCACAGCATCGTGACTATTGAGTTGTTTAACGCTGAACTGTTTTTCGGCACCCGGCGCAATCATTGTCGAGTCGGCAGCCAGTTCTGTTTGTTTACCGGCCTGCAGTTGTATGTCGGCCATGGACACGTGATACAGCGTGGGGTTCTTGACCGTCAGCAGCGAGTCAGCGCTGCGCTTTTGCAATTGCCACTGCAGTTGCGCGGGCGCCGACAGCGCGCTACCTGGCAACCCCGCTGGGCGGAAAAATACCTTGATGCGCTGGCGTACCGCCAACTGCAACGTGTTGTCGGAGGCGGCGGCCTGGGGAATCTCTTGCACATTGAGCCAGACCACGGACTCACGATCCGTTGGCATCCCGGCACCCTGGTAGAGGATTCGCAGCAACTGCTGCTCCTTGGCAAATATGCGTGCCAGTGGCGGGGTTACCGCGAAGGGTGCAGCACTGGCTTGCGCATCGTTGGTGTCGACCCAGGATTGAATCAATACGTCCTGGTTACCGTTGCGCACGGTGATATTGGCCTCCTTGTGATCGCCATCGAAGACGATACGGGTGGCACTCAGTGAAATGCTCGCGGCAGCCTGGGTCGCCATAAGCAGGGTCAGCAGCCCGAGGCCTGCTGCAATGGAACGAGGCAACATGATGTCTACCGTTTGGTGGTCGAATAAATGGCGAGGCCCGAAGGCCTCGCGCGTGACAGGCGCAGCGTGTCGTTTATTCGTATTGCAGGATGAACGGCAGGGTGGCGTCACCACGACCCGCGGTGGATGCACCGGCTGCACCGGTGGTGACGTAGGCCGCAGCAAAGCTCAAGGTTGCGTCGCCGCCTACGGCACCTTGGCCGTGCATGGCGCTTTCGATACGAGCGGTGGCCGGGGAGCTGAGGTCGATCAGCGCGCCAGTGCTGTCGAGCAGTGCGATACCGACGTTGCTTGCGCTGCCGTTACCAGGGGTCAGGGCGAGGACTTTTTTACCAGTCACCAGGCCTGAACCACCACTTTTGGCGTCAAAGATCATCGCCACTTTAGTGCCCAGGTTGCAGTTAACGCTGAGGTTGAAGTCCTTGGCGGTCACACGGCCCGAGGCCGGGTTTTCAGCGGTGCCCATGTCTTTGATGGAGACGGTGCCCATGTCGACGGAGATCACGCGATCAGCGTTGGCACCGTCAACCGAGCAAGCGTCGTTGTTGATCAAACCGGTGAAGGTGATTTTGCCGCCGCCGCCCGGGGTACCCGTACCCGGGGTAGTTTCGGCAAACGCACTGCCGCTGGCGGCAATAACTGACACAGCGATAAGGGCCAGGGAAAACTTCTTCATGATGATGTCCGTTAGTGTTGGTTGTAGAGACGGGTTGAAACTGCCAACGAACAATAGTGAATTTGTGCCTTAGATAGAATAAGACGATTCTTATAAAGCACTACAGCGCGAGTTAGTTAAAAATGGCACTACTTGATAAAGTGCGAACTAGTTGAAGATATTCTGCTCCAGGCAATAAGTTAATAAATCCTGATCACTGCTGACTTCAAGTTTGCGCATGGCCGAAATTTTTTGCGCACTGATAGTCTTTGAGCTTCTATTCTGGCTGCGCGCGATATCACTGACACTTTTGCCCGAAATGAATAAACGCAATATCTCGTACTCCTTCGGCGATAGCGTCGAGAAGCGTGCATCAATGGCAGTCATTGACTCGATCACCGAGGTCTTGGCCGGCTCCAGGCTGCGATACAGCGCCTGTTGCGCAATGGACTTGAGGGCGACCTGGATTTCGGTGTGCAATTGGCTTTTCTGGATCACCCCCACCACCCCCAACTCTTGCAGGCGGGTCAGGATCAGATGGTTGGAAATCATGGTCAGGATCAGAATCTGCACCTCGGGGAAGTGTCGCTTGAGGTACTCCACCAGTTTCAAGCCATCACCGTAGGGCGAATCGCCGGGCATGTTGTAATCGGTAATCACGATGTCGACGGGCTGCTGCTCAAGCAGGCCGATGAGGCCCGCCGAACAGATCGCTTCACCGACGACTTCAAAGCGCTCGTCTCGCTCGACGAGTTCTCGCACCCCCAGGAGCACGATGGGGTGATCGTCTGCAATAACCACAGTGAATGTTTTCATAAGGCGGGCCCGTAATGCTGGTTCAGTAAGTGAGGTGGTCCCACGCGCTTGCGCGCCAGGCGGTGCAATGCGCTCATAGCTGTGCCCCGAGCAAGGCTGACAGCCGAGTCATGACCTGTTTTGTCTCAAGCTCCAGCGTGGTACTGAGCCGGCCGCCGGCCAACTGGCTTTCCAGTTCGATACACGCCTGGGCCAGGTCGAGTGCCTGCACCGCCCCCAAGGCGCCGGCCACCGAATGCAAGGTTTCGGCCAGGCCCCGGCAATCACGTTGCTCGAGTGCGGCGCTGATGCGCTGCAGATCGTGCTGCACACTGCTGATAAACAGCGGGCGCATTTTGTCTGACATCTGCACCGTGTCAATTACCGCCGGCTCGGCGCGTACCGTGGGTTTGCACAGTTTGATCAACTGTGCACGCAGGGTTTGCAGGCTCAAGGGCTTGACCAGCCAGGCATTCATCCCGACCGCCAGGCAACGCTGGCCTTCCTCGCGCATGGCATTGGCGGTGACACCGATGATCGGCAGTTGCGGATCGTGCTCCCTGAGGGTGCGGGCCAGTTCATAGCCATTCATCAACGGCATATTGACGTCCGTCAGCACCAGGTCGAAGGCTTGGGGTTGCCATAGGTGCATGGCCTGCTCGCCATTGTCCGCCAGGGTTACCGTGCAGCCCAACGCTTGCAGCTGCTCCTGGATGATGGCCTGGTTCACCGGGTTGTCCTCAGCCACCAGGATGCGCAGCTGCAACTGCCCGGCACTCTGTTGTTCGGCGTGCAGCACGGCCTCCTGTTTACCCCGTTGCGCCAGTGATACCACCGCCGCAATGGCGCGCACGTCATGCATATCCACTTCCCAGCCTTGGGCGGTGTGCAGCGGCGGGCTGTGTGCACCCGGCACACACAACACCCGTGGCCCGGCCCAGGGCCGCGGCGGGCCTGCGGGCAGCATCTCGACCAGCACCGCTCGCTCGCTTTGTTGGGCCAGGGGCAGCGCTGCCACCGAGGCCTGGATGCCCAGGCGGCTGAGCCAGTCGCACAGCGACTCGGCCAACTCGCGCACGGGCGCCAGCACCTGCACCGGTGTGGTGCTTGGTTCAATGGGCGGCAGCCCCGGCAGCTCGCCACGGCCTATCGGCAAGCTCATCTTCAGGGTGAAGCTGCTGCCCAGGCCAGGTTCGCTGACCACCTTGATCTGGCCATCCATCATCTCGGCCAGCCAGCGGCAAATCGGCAGGCCAAGCCCGGCGCCGCCTTGGCCGGCGGTGTCCGGGGCCTGGTAGAACAAGTCGAACAGCTTGGCCTGCTGCGCCTGGCTGATGCCCACGCCGGAGTCGGTCACTTGCCACTCCAGGTCGACGCGATCGTTGCCCCGGCGCAGCGCCCTGGCACGAATCACCACGCGGCCTATGTCGGTAAACTTGATGGCGTTGCTCACCAGATTGTTGAGGATCTGGCGGATACGCATCGGGTCGCCGACCACACAATCGGGCAACTGCGCATCGATGCAGCCGTACAGTTGCAGGCCCTTGCGCTGGGCGAAGGCTGCGTAGGTGTGCAGGGTGTCTTCGAGCATGTCCAGTGGGCAAAACTCGATGGATTCGATTGCCATCTGCCCGGATTCGATTTTCGACACATCGAGCACATCACTGATCAGTTGGAACAGCGTGGCAGACGAGCGCTGAATGGTGTGCAGGTAGGTTTTCTGGCGCGGGTCCAGGGGCGTCAACCCGAGCAGTTCCAGGGTGCCGAGCACCCCGTACAAAGGCGTGCGGATTTCATGGCTCATGGTGGCCAGGAACAGCGTCTTGGCTTCATTGGCCGCATCGGCGGCGCGCCGGGCGTCTTCCAGGGCCAGGGCGTCCTCGATGTGCCGGGTGACGTCGTTGAATGCATACAGGCGCACATCCTGGCCCTGGTAACGGGTGGAGACGAAGCCCACCTGCAAGTGCCGGCCCTCGATTTCCAGGTGGGTTTCGCCACTGTCGGCGCTGTCGTGGGAACGGCTGAGGGCCGCCACCAGCCTGGCGGTGCCGGGCCATTGCTGGGCGCGCTGGTTCTCGATCAATACCTGGCCATCCGCGCGGCCCACCACACACAGGCCGGTGGGCGCGGTGTCAATGATCACCCGGCTGAACGCCACGCTTTCGGCAATGCGCTCATGGGCTTGGCGCGCCGGGCGAATCACGTGCTTGCGGTACCAGCGGTTGCCCGCCCAGGCAATCGCCAGTACCGCACACACAAATAGCGCAAGGCTCGTCAGTGGCCACAGGGCATAGCGGAAAAAATGCTTGTAGCTGATCCCGTAGATCGCCGTCCACTGCGACTCAGTATTGTGGGTGATCTTGAACTCCAGGCCTTCAGCGCGAAAATTCAGCCCTTCGCCCAGGGACGACGCCATGGCCTGGGGGCCAGTCAACGTCTGGCCGGCCGGGGAGATCAGGGTGAACCGGTCATAGATGGACGACTCCATGGTGCGTTCCACATCGTTGACGTGCGCCATGTCCAGCAGGGTGGCAACCATCACCGGGTTATCGCCTTGACCGGCGCGCAATAGCTGAGGGTTGAGGGTCACCGCCACATACGCCAATAACTGAGGGGCCGCAGGGGGCGTGCCGGATGGGGTGTAGGCCTCCCAGTAAAGGCGCTCGTCCACTCGGTGCAACTGGCCGAGCCTTTGCCGCACGGCCTCGGCCTGCTCGGGGGACGGGCCGTTGAATGGGGTTTTGCCGCCTCGCTGGTAGCCGACCGCCGGCACTGCCATGTCGTAGTTGACCAGGCGGTTGAAGATAAAGACATGGGGCGAAGCGTAGGGCGACGATGACCAGAACGCACTGTAGTAGCTGGCCAGGTGCACGCCGAGGGCAAAGATCTTCTGCTGCTCGACGGGCGTGACCCGTTGTGCCTCGAACCGCGCGCTGAAGGGCACCGAAAACGCGAACTCGCGGCCTTCATAACGGGTGGTGTGGGCGTCCAGGCGTTGGCTCTGGAGGCTGGCCTGGACGTTCTTGTCGCTGGTCAACTCGCGTTGGATAGCCGGCTGCGCCAGGGTCCGGAGGAAGACTTCCTGTTCCTGGATGTTTTCCATCAGCCGCGCAAAATGAAAACCCACGGCAGCGTACTGTGCATCGATGATCCGCTGCAGTGCCCAGTAACTGGTGCCTGCCAGCAGCAACGCGACGCCGAGCACCACCATTAGCCCTTTGTTCAAGCGCAGTGAGCTGCGGGTGAATGCTTCGAGGATCGCGTTGTTGTGCTTCATGGAAGGTTTTCGCAGGCGGATGAAGAATCGGCGCTGGATGGAGTTTACTCCTTATACAGGTTAGACAAATCCAGGCCGCGGGCTAATGAGATGTCGCAGGGCCATCATTGTTCAACAGTTGCTGAAATTGTTCTGACGACACCGCGTGAGAGATCAGGAAGCCCTGGACCTGGGTGCAGTCGATTTTGCGCAGCAGCGCCAGTTGCTGGGGTGTTTCGACTCCTTCGGCGACGACGGTCAGCCCCAGTTTGCGGCCCAGTGCGATGATGCTGGCCAGGGCCGAAGCCATGCCCTCGTTATCATGGCAACCCTGCACCAGCGCCTGGTCGATCTTCAGTTCGGTAAACGGGGTCGAGACCAGGTTCAGGTAAGAGCTGTAGCCTTTGCCGAAATCGTCCTGGGACAGGCCAAATCCCTTGATCCGCAGGCGGCAGGCACCGGCGTAGAAGTTGCTGATGTCCTGGGGCACCGAGCATTCCATCAGCTCGAAGCAGATCATCCCCGGGATGCCCTGGTGCTCCAGGACAAACGCCAGCAGGCGGTCTGCCAAGTCATGGCTGTTGAGCAGGTGCGTCGGCAAGTTGATCGATACCGGAATCTCATACCCGCGCTGGCGCCAGCGCTCCTGGGCATGGATCGCTTGCTTGAGCACCAGCCACAACAGGCGCTCCTCCAGGTCGAAGGCCTTGATCGCCGGCAAAAACGCCGCGGGCAACAGTACCCCTTGTGCGGGGTGCATCCAGCGCACCAGCGCTTCGGCAGCGACGATCCGGCCGTTGGCCAGGGATTTTTTCGGTTGGAACCAGGCCTGGACTTGCCCGTTGCCCATGGCCTGGATGAGCGTATGCCGGTCAATCGCCGGGGCCGTCGCGGCCGGTGGGGAAGGGCTGCGGTCCTTGTGGTTGAGCTGGCTGACCAGGCTGCGCAGCGCATCAGCGGCGACCGGCTTGGAAATCAGCCCGATGACTTTCACATCGAGATTTTTCGCCACCAGGCTGGCCGCCATCAACATCCGCCGGGACGCGGCACTCATGATAGCCAGGGCGGGCTTGCAACGCAGGGTCGCCAGGCTCTGGATAAACTGCACACCGTCCATGCCCGGCATCAGCAGATCCGTCAGTACCAGGTCGAAATCACGCTGGCGCAGGCGCTCCAGCGCCTCGTTCCCATCCTGGGCAGCCTCCAGCAGGAAGTCACCCAATTCATTGAGCAGGTTCTGCAGGTACAGGTGCTGCAGGGGATGGTCCTCGACGATCAAAATACTATAGGGCTTCATGGGGGATCCGTGCGTAAGGCTCCAGGTAGTTGAAGAGGGCCCGCAACGCAAAGGGTTTGACCAGGCAATGGTTCATTCCGGCGGCCAGGCACAGGTCGGCCTCGCCGCGCATGGCGTTGGCAGTCGCGCCGATGATGGGCAGCGCGCAACCTTGGCTGCGCAACTGCCTGGCTAATTCGTAACCGTTGACTCTGGGCATATTCACATCCGTCAGTACCACATCGAAGTGTGAGGCCTTGCACAGCTGCAGCGCTTCATGACCATCGCAGGCCAATTCCACGGTGCACCCAAGTTCCTCAAGCTGATCGCGCAAAATCAATTGATTGATAACGTTGTCCTCGGCCACCAGCACATGCAGGTTGAGCTTGCGCAGTTCACGCTTTTGCGCCTGCTCATCGACCCGGGCGACCCACAATCCCTGGGCCTGGCTGACCGCCTGGTGAATCGCACTCAATTGGTTGAGGTTGGCGTGCCACGTACCGGTCTCGGGTTGCTGGCCATTGCCGCTGTTGCTACTGACCAGGATCACCGGCCCCGGCCAATCGGGCACCAGGGGCTGTTCGATGGCGCCGGGGTGCAGCTCCAGCAGCAGTTGGCCATCGGGGTGGGTTGGCTGGCCGGTCTGGGCCCGGGCGCCCCAGCGGCGCAGCCAGCCGCTGATCGATTGAGCGAGTTCG
This sequence comes from Pseudomonas sp. MF09156, assembly GCF_059862305.1. Taxonomy (NCBI): domain Bacteria; kingdom Pseudomonadati; phylum Pseudomonadota; class Gammaproteobacteria; order Pseudomonadales; family Pseudomonadaceae; genus Pseudomonas; species Pseudomonas sp. MF09156. Next base: position 103,738 of record NZ_JCBCUR010000004.1, on the reverse strand, counting down.
GGAATCGGCGAGACCACATAGACAGTCTCGGCAAGCAAGCTGCTCATGGGCGCACAGTGCGCCACTTCCAGCGGCAGGGTCAGGCTGAAACTGCTGCCCAGGCCCAGCTCGCTGACCATGCGGATATGCCCGTTCATCAATTGCGTCAGGCGCTGGCATATCGGCAGGCCAAGCCCGGTGCCGGCCACCACGTTGGTATTGCCTTCGCTTTGATAGAACGGCTCGAAAATCATCGCCTGGTCTTCCTGGGCAATGCCTTTGCCGGTGTCGGACACTTGCCACAGCACGCTGGAGCGCTCGTCGTCGCGGTCAAGCAACTTGACCCGCAGAACCACGCGCCCGTAGTCGGTGAATTTCACCGCGTTGTTCAACAGGTTGTTGAGGATCTGCCGCAGGCGTGTGACATCGCCCATCAGCCGCTCGGGCAGCTTGGGATCAAAGCAGGCGTAGAGCTGCAAACCCTTGCCCCTGGCGGCCGCGGCATAGCCCTGGATGATTTCATTGACCAGGTCCAGGGGCGAGAACTCGCTCAGCTCCAACGCCAACTGCCCGGCCTCGATCTTCGACACATCCAGCACATCACAGATCAGTTGCAGCAACGTGGCCGAAGAACCCTCTATGGCATGCAGGTAGTCTTTTTGCTGGGCATCGAGCTGAGTGCGGGCCAGCAGTTCCAGGGTGCCCAGCACGCCGTACAGCGGTGTGCGGATCTCGTGGCTCATGGTCGCCAGGAACAGGGTTTTCGCGGCATTCGCCGCATCCGCTGATTGCCGCGCGTCTTCCAGGGCCGCTTCCACTTGTTTGCGCGCACTGATGTCGCTGAATGCACAAAACAGCACGTCCTCACCTCTATAGCGGGTGGGCGCGCTGCTGAGGTAAAGGTGGCGGCCGTCGACGGTCTCGAAGTAATCCGAATGCCCGCAGGAGGTGCCATCGAAGGCCTGACGGATCCAGCCGGCGCACAGCGCTTCACGCTCCAGGCCGGTGCCCAGCCACTGCTGGGCCAGGGTGTTTTCCAGCACCACCTGGCCGTCGGTGCGACGCAGCACGCACAACGCCACCGGCGCGGTCTGGATCACGTCGCGCCCGAAGGCCTCGCTTTCGATCAGCGCCTGGATGCCATTGATCGACGGGATGATGAAGCGTTGATTGACCCGGCGCATCACCAGCCAGATCAGGGTCACGCTGAACAGGCAAAACACCAGCGAGCCAAGCAGTTCGCGCCACAATCCGCGCACTACATCGCGCAAGTTGATCGAATACATCAGTTGCCAGTCCGACGACTTCAGTTGCTTGCGAATCACCAGGTGATCCGGCACCAGGCCACCGCCGACAAAACCGAAAAAATTCTCGCCCTTGGGCTTGAGCAGGGACTGGTCCAGCCGTGGGTCGTGGCTATTGGTAAACACCAGCATGCCCTGGGAGTTGAGCATCATGAATTCGCCCGCACTCTGGTCATTGAGGGTCGTGGACACTTCATGGCTTTCCATCTCCAGGCCCAGCCAGCCGGAGTCGGGGTCGCGCTCATCCAGCAGAATGAACAGGTAGAGGTGGGAATGGCCTTCGGTCTGGTCGCTGAGCCAGAGTTCGCCGGGGTCCAACGGGTTGTGCTTCTTCAGCGCCCGCAGGCGATTGAGCATGCACTGGGAAAACGGCAGTACCTGAGGCGTGGAGTCGTAGAGCCGGGTCAGTTGCGGATCGGGGCCGGCGGTCACGTAGAGCAGGTTGACCTGCTTGGACTTCAGGTAACTGCGCATGCGCGAGGTCAGCCAGATGCTCCACTGATGGCTTGGCGTGTTGCCCAGCAGCAGGCGCTGCTCTTCGCCCACTGCCGGGTAGACCTGGGCCTTGGCTTGCGCGGATTTGCGCACCGCCGACAGGCTCAGGCTTTCAAGCAGCGCTTCACGGGTGGTGAAGAAGGTATGCGCCTCGGCAATGGCGCTGCTCATATAGCCGCGCCGCTGGGAGATGTCATTGTTGAAGGTGGAGAGCAGAAACGTATAGACACCGCTCAAGATGCCAACCAGCAACACGGTGGCGAAAAGACGAAGCAGCCTTCTGGCTGCTTCGGGTCGGGACAGGACGGGATTGATCTGCAACAGATAACTTTTAAATCGCATCGGCGGATTTTAATCGGCCGCCCAGCGCCTGGGCATAAGACGATCCTTAAAAGCGCCGGTGCCGTTACTTGTAGAACATATCGACCACGACCGCCGCATCGAACGCGCCGGGAATGGGCAGGCTGCGCCACTTCAAGTCCGCCCTGAAGTCTTGGCGGAAGGTCTGGTTAGCACCATTCATTCGGGCCAGGGGGAACCATTCATTAAAGGGCAGATGCTGATTGGTATAGTCCCAGGCCAACGAAATGCCCACGGAACTGTTATTGGCCGGCACCAACAGGCCATTGATCACGTTCCCGCCGCCCGGGGTGGTGGCGAAGCGCGCGCTCACCGTATACGGGGTGTCGCAGGCTTTGCGCAGGCTCAAGCTGAAGGTGGCGGTGCTTGCCACCTCGCCGATCTGCGCCTTGCGCGAGGGCTTGGGAAAGTTCACCACGTAGGGCGTGATCGTCAGGTCTGGCGTGCAGGGCACGAAGCGGATGTCGTTGACGCCGGTGACGATGTAATTGAGGTTGCTGTTGGGGCGGTTGTTGAGCCCCGTAATACCGTCCAGTTGAAAGACCCGGTATTGCGACAGGGTACTGGCCTGGCCGTTTTGCGGCGTGGTACCAAATTTCTCGATAAACACGCTGAAGTTGAGGGTGAACCGGGCCTTGTCCCAACCGACGCAGTTTGACAAGTTGCAACCGCGGTCGGAGTAGAACCCAGTACCGTACTTGCCACTGCTTTGCGTGATCGGCACCGAGTTATAGCGAATCCCGGCACGAATGCCCTGACCGATACTGACGCTTGCCGGGTTCAGGTAAAAAAACACTTCTTCGCGGCCATGCTCAAAGTCATCCTTGCAAATCACGTTCACCGAGCGTGGGCCCGACTCCCAGATAATCGTGCCATCCGGCGCATCGGCCGCTACTGCCAATGCCGTGCCCAGGGGCGCGGTGTCAGCGACAGAACCGCTACCGTCCACCCGACAGGCCAGCGCATAGCTGGTAGCGGGGAGGGCGGCGCAGGCAAGCAAGGTGGCCAGGAGCAGGTATTTAAGGTGTGACATAGGTCGGTGTTCCCCACGAACCATCACTTGAGGGCCGCACGATGGCGGGCCTGCAAGCCGATATCGGTGATTTCGGTAAAGTTGATTTGGCTCCCGGCGCTGATGGGGGCCTTGGCACTGAAGACTTTGCGTTCCCCGGGCTTGAGCAATGCGTAGTCATCCAGCGCCTGAACCTGGCCGCCGGCGTCGATTTGCACATCGATCAGGGACAGGTGAAACGCACTCGGATTGGTGACCGCTATGGACTGCCCATCGGTGCGCTCCCACATCAAGCGGGGCACCGCCTCTGACGAGCTGCCGACAAGCCCAGGCGGGCGATAGAACAGCTTGAGACGCTGGCGCACGGCAAATTGCACGCTGTCGGTGGCGTGCGGCTTCAGCGGGATTTCCATGACGTTGAGCAAGAACATCGATTCCACGTCGTCGGGCAAGCCTTCGCCGGCATACAGAATACGCAGCAGGTGATGCTGTTGAGCATCCAGGCGAACCAGCGGCTGAACCACGGCAAAGGGCACCGGCGAAGTTGCATCATCGTCCTCGCGGGTGACCCAGCTTTGCACCACCAGTTCGCCGGGGGACTGATTGACGATGTTGATGCTGGCTTCTTTATATTGGCCAAAGTAGATCAGGCGCGTGCCTTCAATCTTGACCGTCGCCTGCGCGCAGGGCGCCAGGGCCAGCAGCGCTGCAAGCAGCGCACTGATCCAGAGCAGGGACCGGCAGAATGGCAAATGCTTGAGTGGTGACATGAGGGCCCGCAGCTTCCCTGGATAGGTTTGGAATGGCTTCGGGGCTCATGTTAGGAGGTGGGCGCTGGGGATTCTCTCAGGCGATTCTTAAAAGCCACATTTGCAGGCTCAGGGCTGGGGCGCGTTCTGCTTGTCTGCGCCGAAAGTGACGCTCTTGTTTGGGCGTGCCTGCCAATCGCGCAGCCATTGCAGGCCCTTGGATGTGTTGCCGCGCGGCCGGTATTCGCAACCCACCCAGCCGGTATAGCCCAGTTGGTCGATCAGTTCGAACAGATAGGGATAGTTCAGCTCGTTATGCAGGTCCGGCTCGTGGCGATCCGGCACGCCCGCGATCTGGATGTGGCCGATACCGGCGAAGTCCTGGCGCAGCTTCGTCGCCACGTCGCCCTCGACAATCTGGCAATGGTAGATGTCGAACTGGACTTTCAGGTTGGCATGGCCGACGGCTTTGCAGATGGCGTGCGCCTGATGCTGGTGATTGAGGAAAAACCCCGGTATGTCCCGGGTGTTGATCGGCTCCAGCAACACGGTGACGCCGCTCTTGGCGGCTTGTGTGGCCGCATAGTCGAGGTTGTCCAGGTAGGTTTGCTGGTGCCTGGCGCGATCCGCTTCGTTTGCCAGCAGCCCGGCCATAACGTGAATGCGGTCGTTGCCCAGGACGGCGGCATATTCCAGGGCCTGGTCGAAACCTGAGCGAAACTCCGATTCACGACCAGGCAGGGACACGGTGCCTTTCTCGCCCGCCGCAACATCGCCGGGCGGCGCGTTGAACAGGGCCTGGACCAGGCCATTGTCGTCGAGCCGTTGTTTCAACTGTTGCGCGGGGTAGGCGTAGGGGAACATGTATTCCACGGCCTGGAAACCATCGGCAGCGGCGGCGGCAAAACGGTCGAGAAAATCATGTTCGGGGTAAAGCATGCTGAGGTTGGCAGCGAAACGAGGCATGAAGACTCCAGGGGTGAACAATCAATCGTATGGCCGGTGTTACCACTGAACACCAAAGGCCGCGTGCAACTCATCCAGTGCCGACTGGGGCAGGGGAGCGGGGCGCGGATCGGTCATCAGCCACAGGCGTGCGGTTTCTTCCAATTCTTCCAGGGCATAGCTGGCTTTGGACACCGAGCTTTCCCAGATCACCGGCCCGAGGCGCTCAAGCATCACCCCGCGCACACGGTTGGCCAGCTGCGCCACCCGCTCGGCCACCTTGGGAGAGCCGGGGCGCTCATAGGCGATCTGCGGGATGCGCCCGACTTTCATCACTTGGTAAGGGGTCAACGGCGGCAGGATTGTATCCTCCTGCCAGACCCCGGCCAGCGTCAACGCCACCAGATGGGTCGAGTGGGTGTGGACCACGCCGCCCACCCCAGGGTTGCGATCGTAGACCTGACGGTGCAGGGCCAGGGTCTTGGACGGTTTGTCGCCGCTGACCCATTCCCCGGCCAGGTTGACCTTGGCAATCGCCGCCGGGTCGAGACGCCCCAGGCATGCGTCCGTGGGCGTGATCAACCAGCCGTCCTCCAGGCGCGCGCTGATATTGCCGGCGCTGCCCACCGTGTAGCCACGGGTGTACAACGAAGCGCCGACGTCACAGATCTCTTCACGCAGGGTATTTTCGTTGCTCATGTCCGAACTCCTGCCAGTTGCTTGAGGGCCTTGTCGAAGAAATCCACACCGCCGAAGTTACCCGACTTGAGCGCCAGTGCCAGGGGTTCCCCGGGCGTGCTGACGCAGGCGGGCACCCCTGGGTCGATTTGCGCGCCGATCTGCAATAGCTGGATATTCAGCGCCTGGACCACGGCGCCCGAGGTTTCCCCGCCGGCGACCACAAAGCGCCGCACACCGGCCTCGCGCAGCCCGCTGGCGATCCGCCCCATGGCTTGCTCCACCAGGTGCCCCGCACGCTCGGCGCCTAATTCGCGCTGGACCGCCTTGACCTCATCGGCCGTGTTGGTGGCGTAGATCAGCACAGTTTGCGCATGGTCGGCGGCGAAGGCCAGCGCCTCCTCGACCACCGGTTTTCCCGCCGCCAATGCCAGCGGGTCAATACGCAAGGCCGGGCGACCTGCCTGCAACCAATTCGCGACCTGCCCCCTGGTGGCCTGGGAAGCGCTGCCCGCAAGCACCACCTCAGCGCCTTTGACGGCGGGCACTTGTGTAGCGTCCAGCGCGCGCAATTTGCCGGCACGCCGAAAGTTGCCCGGCAAGCCCAGGGCCAACCCGGAACCGCCAGTGAGCAGCGGCAACTGAGCACAAGCCTCGCCCAGCAGATAGAGATCGGTATCGCACAGGGCATCGGCGACAGCCATGCTGACCCCGTCGGCGCGCAACTGAGCGATGCGCGCGCGGATGCTCTCGACGCCGCCGGCCACGCTGTCATAGCGCAACAGGCCGACCTTGCCTTGGGTCTGCGCCTGTAACACGCGAACCAGGTTGGCGTCAGTCATTGGCGTCAGCGGGTGATGCTGCATGCCCGACTCGCTGAGCAATTGGTCTTGCACGAACAAATGCCCGCGAAACACCGTGCGCCCGTTTTCCGGGAACGCCGGGCAGGCGAGGGTGAAATCGCTACCCAGCGCGTCCAGCAAGGCGTCGCTGACCTGGCCGATATTGCCGGCCGCCGTGGAGTCGAATGTCGAGCAGTATTTGAAAAATATCTGCTCGCAGCCGCGCTCGCGCAGCCAGTGCAGCGCTTCGAGGGACTGCGCGACGGCATCGGCGGCCGGCACCGTGCGTGACTTGAGGGCAATGACGATTGCATCGGCGTCGAGCTGGCTGGCGACATCGGCAGCGGGTATGCCGATGCTCTGCACAGTACGCATGCCGCCGCGCACCAGCATATTGGCCAGGTCCGTGGCTCCGGTGAAATCGTCGGCAATGCAGCCCAGCAGCGGCCGGGCAGGGGCGTTCAACATGGTGCGCTCCTCAATCGGGTTTAGCCGGGCTGGTATTCATGGATGAATTGCTCGATCACATCAGTGAAATGCTCGTCTGCGGTAAAGCCCAGGTCCCGGGAGTAGGTGGCGCAAAAGGCGCCGGGCCAGGAGCCGACAATGCGCTCGATCGCCTGGTTGGGCTCCATGCGAATCCGTTCGGCCACTTGCGCACCGGCGGTCTGGCGCAGGGCATCGATCATGCGCTCAACGGTGATCGACAGGCCCGGCATGTTGATCACCCGGCCCTGGACCAGTTGCTCGCCACCCAGTTCATGGCCATGCATCAGGTTGCCAATGGCCTGTGCCGGCGACATCAGCCACAGGCGGGTGTCGAGGGGTACCGGACACACGCTGGGTTGGCCGTTGAGCGGCTCGCGGATAATCCCGCTGGCGAAGCTGGAGGCCGCCAGGTTGGGTTTGCCTGGGCGCACCACGATGGTCGGCATGCGCAGGCTGCGACCATCGACGAAGGCGCGCCGGCTGTAGTCGGCGAGCAGCAAGTCGTTCATGGCTTTTTGCGTGCCGTAGGAGCTTTGCGGCGCCCAGACCTGATTATCCGGCACCTGTTCCGGCAACTGTCCGCCGAACACCGCGACAGAGCTGGTCATCACCCATTTGGGGCACGTACCGAGCTGGCGCACGCGCTCCAGCATGTTCTGGGTTGCGCTGAAGTTGATGCGCATGCCCAATTCAAAGTCGCCTTCGGCCTGGCTGGAAACCACCGCAGCCAGATGGAAGATGCTGTCTGTGTTGGCATCGATCAGGCTTTCCAGCACTTGCGCGTTGGCGATATCGCCACACACCACTTTGACCCGGGGATCAGCGATCCCTGTGAGTTCGACCATGTCGAAGGCGACGATCTGCCCGATGGGCCGCGACTGGCCAGTGCGGTCGGTGAGCGAACCACGCAGCAGCAGCGCTTCGATCAGGCGCCGGCCGAGGAAGCCGGCTGCACCGGTCACGAGAATATTCATGAGTTACTCCAAACGTCAGCGGTTGACGAGTTTTCCGGGAATTCTGAAGACCAGCAGGGCGCCGAGGAACAGGGCGCTCGCCATCACGTACATGCCGATTGTGGTGCTGTGGGTCAGGTCCTTGAGGAAGCCCATCAGGTACGGCGAGACAAAGCCCGCCAGGTTGCCCCAGGAGTTGATCAGCGCAATACCAGCAGCGGCAGCCGTGCCGCCGAGGAAGGCTGTCGGCAGGCTCCAGAACAAGGGCAGGGTGCTCATGGCCCCCATCGAGCCCAGGGTCAGGCCGATCATCGACACGGTAAAGTTGTCGCTCCAGGTGGCGGAGATGAACAGGCCGATACCCCCGAGCACGGCGGTCAGCGCCAGGTGCCAGCGCCGTTCGCGCAGCCGGTCGGCACTGCGTGAAACCACGATCATGGTGACTGCCGCGGCGGCGTACGGGATGGCGGTGAGCATGCCCACCTCAAACACATCGCTGACGCCGGCCTGGCGGATAAGGGTCGGCAACCAGAAACCGACGGTGTAGAACCCGGCGATCATGCAGAAGTAGATGGCCGTCAACAGCCAGATACGCGGTTGCAGGAACACCTCTTTAAGGCTGTGCTTCTGGTGGCCGACGGCTTCGGCGTCAATGCGTGCCTGCAGCAGGGTTTTTTCTTCGCGGGTGAGCCAGCCGGCGCTGGAGATCCGGTCGCTGAGGCAGAACACCACGAGGAAACCGACGGCAATCGAGGGCAGCCCTTCAAGGAAGAACAGCCATTGCCAGCCGGCATATCCATGCATACCGTTGAACGCGCTCATGATCCAGCCGGACAGCGGCGCGCCAATCAGCCCGGACAGCGGCACAGCGGTGGCAAACAGGGCGTACATCTTGCCGCGGCGGTGGGTCGGGAACCAATAGGACAGATACAGGATGACACCCGGATAGAACCCGGCCTCGGCAATCCCCAGCAGGAAACGCATGATGTAGAAGGATGTCGGCGTGGTCACCAGGGCCATGGCCGAGGAGATGATGCCCCAGGTGATCATGATGCGGGCGATCCACAAGCGCGCGCCGACGCGATGCAGGATCAGGTTGCTGGGCACCTCGACGAGGAAGTAGGCAATGAAGAAGATCCCTGCACCAAGGCCGTAGACGGCTTCGGAAAACTGCAAATCGTCAGACATCTGCAACTTGGCGAAACCGACGTTCACCCGGTCCAGGTAGGCGACCAGATAGCACAGCAGCAACAGCGGCATGATCCGCCACGCCACTTTGCGATACGCCAGGTTCTCGAAGCGATCTGCGGGTACGGCAGTACTGGTTTGAATCACTGACTCAGTCATGTGTTTCCCCCATCCTTATTTTTATAGTGGGTGGCGTTGTGTGTGTCGGATTACATGATGGGGCGTTTTTTATCATAATACGTCATACGAATTCAACGACTAAATCCCCAGGGGACGCCGGGTCTAAAATGCAGTACCTTTCACAGATTTGAGCCAGAGCTTTCTATGCCCACTGCTGACAAGTCTTCCTGTAGTGCCGATGCGCTGGGCGTCCTCAAGGACTCCGCCAAGGGCACACTGTCCGACCAGGTGACGGCGGCCCTCAAGGCCTACATCGCCAACGGCGAAGCACTGCCGGGCGATCGCCTGCCCACCGAGCCCGTACTCGCCGAGCGCTTCGGCGTGAGCCGGACGGTTATCCGTGAGGCCATTTCACGCCTCAAGTCAGCCGGCCTGGTGGAGGTGCGCCAGGGCAGCGGCACGGTGGTCAGCGAAGGTGCGCACATCAAGGCGTTCACCATTGACCTGGATGTGGGCGGGTCGATCGAGGCGGTGTTGCGCGTCACCGAACTACGCCGTGGCATCGAAGGCGAAGCGGCGGCACTGGCGGCGCAACGGCACTCTCCGGCGCAACTGGAAGCGATCCACCAGGCGCTGAAGGCCATTGATACGGCCGAGCAGGGGAGTCGCGACGGGGTTGAGGAGGACTTGGCGTTCCATCACTCCATTTCCAAGGCGACCGGCAATCCGCTGTATCCGTCATTGCACGAATTCATCGCGCAGTTCATCAAAGAAGCGATCCGCATCACCCGCTCCAACGAAGAGCGCCGCCGCGACCTGGCCAAGACCGTCCGGGCCGAGCACTTTGCGGTGTACGCCGCCATTGCCGCACGCGACCCGCAAGCCGCGCGCCAGGCGGCGCTGGAGCATATCAATAATGCGGTTGAGCGGCTCAAGAGTGCTGATCCTGCGTTTTGGCAGAGTCCGGGGGCGAGGAAGGGTTAGCATTTTAGCTTAGGAGTGTGAGTGGATTATTATAACTAAACTAAACAGTCATTTAGTTTAGTTATAGTCAAGAGCATAGCTAAACGTTTGGCATCATATAGGGACGATCTATATGCGGGGAAGGCTTACGTCAGGTCTGTGGGTGGCATGTTTCGTGATCAGTGCTACAGCGCTGGCAGATGAACTACCGCGTAGCGAGCAGTTAAAAGCATTCCGCGCTGCTGGATTTAACCAAGAGACGTCGGAGTGCGAAATCGAGACAACAGGTAGCTACACGCCGGTAACCATGGAATTGGTTGAGGACCTGAACGGTGACGGCCGGCCGGATGCGTTGATTACCGAAGGCAGCACTTACTGTTATGGGCAAGCGGGTACTGGATTTTATCTAGTCAGTCAGCAGTCTGACGGCCACTGGAAACTCATGCTCAAAGAAAGCGGCGCCGCTGAGTTTCTCGCTAGCAAAGGCAGTAATGGTTGGCCTGATGTCAAGGTCGGCGGCCCGGGCTCTTGTTTCCCAGTACTGCGTTACGACGGGCAACGATATCGATTTCATCACAGTGTTGGTGAACGGTGTGCTGACTCGCCGTAAACGTCAGATGGCCCAAGGCTCAAACGAAGGCAGGTCAGCGCCGGCGACGGAGGCTGCTTTTGAATCTGGCACGCAGAGGTTCTAGGTCGCTTAGTGAAAAGCAGCCTCCCAGAGCCCCTCAGCTCCGCATAGGATAGTTCGCATAATGTATATTATGTTAAATCAAGTGGCTGTCGATGAAACTGATTCAATGCAGGTTCTCTTCAGGTCAACGACTACCGCTGCTTGTACAAGCCTAGAGCGGCGCTTTGAGAGCCATATCATCAATGCTCGTTCCGACCGCACTCGTTACCGCAGCCTGACAGATACGCAACTCCAGATCGTTCGCACGCTGAACGTTGCGCACCGAAGGTGAACTGAACGGGACGCCCTTGTTGATCACTTAAACAACGAAACCGCTGCAGTTGGGCCCTTGCGCTCTTGGGTCAGGATAAACAACACACCGACGATAGGAATAATCGCCGCCGCAAATGGAATCGCTTGTGCACCGAAATGGCTGTCAATGACTGCGCCACCAATCATTCCACCCAGGGCGTTGGCAACATTGAACGCCGAGATATTCGCCGTGGCTGCCAACTCCGGCGCTTTACCGCCGTAGTTCATCACCCGCATCTGCAGCGCCGGGACATTGGCAAATGAGGTTACACCAAAGGCAAAAACAGCCAACAGAAACGCGTATGGGTTGCTCGACACTAGGTACGCCACGACCAGCGACGCGATCATCGCCAAAGGCCAGCCAATCAGCGACAGACGCAGGTTGGCATCGGCGGTCCTGCCACCCAGGCTATTGCCGATGACCAGGCCAATCCCAACGATCATCAACACCCACGTGACGTTACCGCGATCGATGCTTGCAACTTGCTCGGCAAAGGGCGCCACGTAACCGTAGAACGTCATGAAGCCAACCCAACTGAGAACGGTAATCAGCAGGCTCGCCAACAAGTTACGGTCACGTAGCCCAGCCAGTTGCCCCATCACGGAGACGGCCTTTTCCTGTCCTTGTCGCTCGATGTTAGTGGCAATCGCCACGGCTGCCACTGCCCCCAATGCCGCGACCACAAAAAACGCTGCGTGCCACCCCAGCGCATTGCCAATCCACGCCCCTGCCGGCACACCCAGTACATTGGCCAGGGTCAGGCCAGCAAACATTTGGCCCACGGCACGCCCCGCCATCTGCGGCGCGACCAAACGCGTGGCAACTACCGCGCCGATCCCATAAAACGGGCCTTGGGTCAGGCCGGCCAGGACACGGCTGATCAGCAGCACGGTGTAATCCTGGCTGAGCGCGGTGATCAGGTTGGCGACGATAAACAGCACCATCAACCCCAGTAACACATTGCGTTTCTCAAAGCGCGATAGCCACAGGGTCAGCAAAGGCCCCCCCACGACAATGGATAGGGCATAGGCAGTGATCAACGATCCTGTCTGGCCTTCGCTGATCGCCAGGCTTTCAGCCACTTGCGGCAGGATACCGGCGATCACAAACTCCGCCGTACCAATGGCGAACGCCGCCAGCGTGAGGATCCATACTTGAAAAGGCATTTTGGTTGAGTCAGTCATCGGTGTTTCTCCACGGGTGCGGTTGGGGGGCTACCAGCTGTTTTCAGAAGAGGGGCCAGGGAAAACGGTCTCTAGCAACTGCCCGCCCGGGGTGCGCAAAAAAATCCGCTGCCACGGATTTCGTGGGGGCGAGTGCCCTCCTCCAGGTCAAAGACTTGAATCAGGAAGTCGCGGATAGCGCGAAGGTCGCGGGTTCGTAGGGTGACGTGATCGATATGCACGATGTCGTTCCTCAAGAGTGAATGCAGAAACGATATCCTTGAAGCCCAAGGCGTAGAATCCATTCAAAAGCACAATCATATTCAGGGAAATCCGGATAATGCTCTTCGAGAACCTCGCGCTGTTTTTATTGATTGTCGAGAAAGGCGGATTGTCGGCGGCAGGCCGCGAGGTCGGACTTTCGCCCACGTCTGTGTCGGAACGGCTCGGGGCTCTGGAAAGGCACTACGGCGCAACCCTGCTGACCCGTACGACACGTTCGATCAGCCTGACGGACGAAGGACGGATGCTGATGGAGGGCGCCCGGCGCCTGCTCGCCGAAGCTGAAGACATCGAGAGCAATATCAAACTGGGCACCGAAAGGATCTCGGGCCTGATACGCCTGAGCGTCCCCGTCGACCTGGGCCGCAACCGCATCGTGCCGATCCTTGATGACTTTCTGCAGGCGCATCCCAACGTCAGCCTCGACCTGAACCTGACCGATGGCTACCTGGATCTCGCGGGGCAAGGGATTGATTTCGCCATTCGATATGGCGCCCTGTCCGACAGCACCCTGCGCGTCAGAAAACTCAGCGAGGGCCGTAGGGTCGTGTGTGCATCCCCCGCTTATCTCACGGCCCACGGCACGCCCCAACACCCATCGGACCTGGCGCAACAGCAGTGCATCCTGATGCGCTTTGGCAGCAGCATCCACCGTGAATGGCAGTTCCGCGCCGATGGTCGTACATTCAAGGTTCTGGTGTCGGGCAGGCGTATTGCCAATGACGGTGATCAGGTGCGCCAGTGGTGCCTGGCCGGTCACGGCATCTGTATCAAGTCCTACATCGATGTGCGTGATGACTTGGACGCAGGCCGACTGGTCGAGGTGCTGGAGAGCTACTCTCTGCCGGGCGTGGACTTGCAGATTGTCTACCCTTCCGGCCACGTAGTGCCGCGCCGGGTCAAACTGCTGATGGACGAAATCTCCTTGAAGCTGGCAACTTGAGCGCGCTCCAAGGAGATGTTTCAGAGCTGACCTGAGAGCTTGCGCCCTACTGAGCCCAGGCGGAAAAATCCGAGTAGCCACGTTCGGTACCGCCAAATAGCTCGGCACCTTCGAGACCCGCTAACGGGTACCCCTTCTCCAGCCGCAGAGGCAGATCCGGATTGGCGACAAACTTGCGTCCGAAGGCGACATAATCTGCGTAGCCTTTTTCCAGGACCCATTCTGCGAGTTCCAGGTCGTACTTACCGGCCACCACAATCGCATTGCGAAAGCGCTCGCGCACGGCTTGGCGGAAGTCCTCGGGAAACTTGGGGGCATCATCCCAGTCCGCTTCGACCAGGTGCAGGTAGGCAATGCCCTTGCCTTGCAAATAGCTGGTTGCTTCCAACAAGGTGGGCAGAATGTCCGGGCACGCCATGCCACGTGCCGTAAGAAACGGCGCAACGCGGATCGCCGTACGGGCGGCTCCCACTTCATCAATCACTGCATCCATGACTTCCTTGAGAAAGCGCAGGCGGTTCTCGCGCGATCCGCCGTACTCATCTGTACGAACATTAGACGTGGTACGTAGGAACTGGTCGATCAGGTAGCCGTTGGCCCCATGCACTTCGACACCGTCGAAACCCGCGGTCATGGCATTACGCGCAGCCTTACGATAATCGTCGACGATGGCGTGGATTTCGTTACGCTCCAGCGCCCGTGGTGTCGGGCACGGGGCCATGCTGCCGACAGCCGATTCGGCGTCCACTTTCCAGATGCTGCCGTCAAACGCAATTGCAGACGGCGCGACCGGCAATTGGCCATTGTGGAAATCAGGGTGCGACATACGCCCTACATGCCACAACTGCAGGAAAATTCGCCCGCCAGCGGCATGCACCGCATCGGTCACCAGGCGCCAGCCGGCGACCTGTTCGTCACTGTAAATACCTGGGGTGAATGAATAGCCCTTGCCCTGGGGCGAGATCTGCGTGGCTTCAGTAACAATGAACGCGGCCGACGCCCGTTGTGCGTAATACACCGCGTTCATGGCGTTCGGCACATCGCCAGGCTGGGTGCTGCGCGAGCGAGTCATGGGCGCCATGACTACACGGTTGGGGGTGTGCAGTTGGCCAACAACGCCAGGGGTAAAAAGTGTGGACATCAGTGTCTCCTCGTAGATAGTCGGTGGTGCCAATGACCACAGAATATCTATGAGGGGATTTCTTGATAATCGACTCAGTTCGGGAAATATATTCCGGCTAATCCGGATAATGCGCACGGCTATTGGCCTGCTGCGTAGGCAGACGCAATTGGCGCAGGCAATCGCAGCCCCTTAATAAAGCCAGCAGAGATCAAAAGTGGGAGTTGTAGAGCCCTAACGGTCATATGTCAGTAGCGCGAAGTTCGCAGGTAATTATCAACAGAAACAGGACCGGCTCCCGTGTATGCAAAAACCCCTACAACAAAGGCCCAGAGAGCAGGAAACTCCCAGCCACCAGTAGGCAAAACCCATATATAACCCACGCCGTAATGCCCGCCCATTCCAACGGACACCAACAGGTAAACGGCGCCGCCGAAGGCTGCCAAACGCGTTAAAAAGCCAAACGCCAGCCCAAACGCTACAGCCAACTCTATTAACCCGGCCAGCACCACAAAATACCCTGGATACGGTAAACCTATACTTCCAAAGTAATCACGAAACACTCCAAACGCCTGTGGTCCAGCGAACAAATGCCCAGCGAAATGAGCAATGAACATCAAACCGACATAAACCCTGATAGCAGTCATCCCCCATTGTTCTGAACTTGTTCCAGCGACACTACGATCGTGCTGAATAATGCTCCAGAGCTTTAGCAGCAACAAGACGAATAACCCTACGCACGTCCAGGTTAACCAAGGTAATCCAGGACCCGTTTCTGCCAGAAGTAGCGGATCAAGCGCTGAGCCCGTCTCACTCACGGCACTGAGGCGCATAGTGGAAAATAAACGACCAACTACAAGCAAGGAAAACATCGTAGCAAGCCATGCAAAAAACGAGTACGGACGTTGCCATAGCGAAAAAAACGACAATACCAACACCACAATCAACCCCACTAACGATATTAGCGTCCAGCTTGAAATGGAGTAGATAAAAAACGAATAAACCGACAATGCAACCACCATTACAGTGGCCAACAATGACAGCCAATTAACAACTCTCAAACTCAAGGACATACAGCGCCTCACACGCAAAGTTATTGGGAAGTCGGTAAAATCACAGCACACATGAAGGCCATGTAAAACCATCCCTTTCAAGGTTTTTGAAAATCACCCGGCACTCATCAGCTTTTGCTTTCTGTAGGAGCGAGCTTGCTCGCAAAAAAACTCAAGGCCACCAAGTTCATCCAGAAAACAAGCGTTATCGTCAAATACCGTCGACTTTCATAAACCTTGACAGGGATAAAGCTAAAAGCTTTCAAAAGCCATATAGTGGTCAAAGCCTAACCAAGCCTATATAGTTTCTGATTCTCTATACGAGAGGGGGCTTTCCAGGGTGTATCGAGCGATTTCATCCTTACGCATAAACTTCACGCCCGCATGACTATTAGCATATTTTAGAAACTCACCCCATACACGAACCATTTGAGGGGAACCACTGATGCGATCATGGGCGCTGACAGACATCATCCGCCGGCGAGTACTACTCTCTTCATACAACTGATCAAAGTCTAACTTTATCTGTTCCAAAAACTGACTTGGCGAATAATTACGACCTTCAATCAATAGGATGTCGTTATTACGCAAGGTATACGGGACCACCACAAAGTCTTTATTATTGACCTTCTCAATAAATGGCTCATCACGACTAAGATCATCAATATGATAGAGATAACCCAACTCTTGCAGCAGTGATAACGTATTTGGGCCACGCCGTAACCAATTACAGTTGTAACCCGCCGGACTCTGCCCTGTCACTTCTGCGACCATGTCGCGCGCTTGTTGTAAAAACTTGCGCTCTTCATCTCGACCCATCGCATATTGAGAGCTCCAACGCGGGCCGTGACCAGACGCTTCGTGCCCGCGCCTCACTATTTCCCTGGCCAACTCCGGGTGACGCTGAGCGGCTTCACCGATCATGTGACAAGTGACTTTTACTCCGTAGCGGTCCCACAGATCGAGCATTCGCGGTATACCTTCCCGGTAGCCGTAGGCAAACCAGGTATTCGCGGCAGCGTCCGATGGGACACTGTCGGGAAAATCCACACGAGGGAACGGGCTGTCCGTGCCTTTCGCAGGCTGCCCACCTGCCTCGAACTGCATCGAAACTGAAACCACCAGGCGCGTATCACCGGGCCAAAATTTCCCTTGCTTGCCAGTGACCTTGCCTTTGTTGCCGTCCTCAAGAGCGGGAACCGACGCTGCTGAAGCCTGATTGACTAAAGTCGTGGCCGCGAGGGCGGCTACACCTACCCCGGCCTGCTGGATAAAGGTGCGTCGCTGTGGGTTATCGGGCGTCTGGATAGAAGCTTGGTCTCGATCATTGGCTTTCATAGGTATCTCTCAGATTTGGCTTTCAGTTTGAGTCGTTGATCACAACGGCCAAACGTCAAGCGGCATGCAGGGCAGTGAGCAATCGGATTAGGGTGTTGAACGCCTGGAACCCTGTGGATGTAGGCTGATCATCCACGAACAAAATCATTTGAAAAACAGCCTATCCCGAGAAGGGATATTCAAATAATATTTGAAAACACCCCCCCTCCCCGAGCGCACCGCGTACCGATGAAAGCCCTACAGGATCTTGAGATTTTTGTACGTACCGTGGACACCGGAAGCCTGTCTGCGACCGCTCGCAATCTAGACCTGACGCCGGCCGCGGCAAGCGCTGCGCTTAAACGCCTGGAAGCGGAACTGGGCGTGCAACTGTTCGTGCGCTCAACTCGCAGCTTGCGTCTGACAGAACACGGCGAACGTTTCCTGGAAGATTGCCGTCCGGCCTTACAAACACTGCAGAAAGCCGCGCAGCAAATCGCAGTGGCAGACCCGATTCTGCATGGCGTGCTCAAGCTCGCTGCATCGTCCGACTTCGGCCGTAACCTGCTGCTGCCATGGCTCAACGATTTCCAAAATCTGCACCCCCAGGTTGAAATTCGCCTGCAACTGTCGGATCGCATGGCCAATGTCTACAGCGAGCCTGTCGACGCGGCATTTCGCTATGGTCACCCCCCCGACTCCAGCCTTGTGGCTCTCCCGCTGGCACCGACACACCGTCGAGTGCTTTGCGCCTCACCCGCTTATCTGGCCAGGCATGGCACGCCATCAAGCCCCCACGAACTGAGCGACCACGCCTGCCTGTGCTTTATGCTCGGTGACAACGTGCGGGACAGATGGCACTTCTCTTTGGGGGATGAGCCGCAGATCACCGTGCGCGTCAGGAGCATGAATGTGTCCAACGACGGCGATGCCGTGCGGCTTTGGGCGCTGCTGGGTAAAGGTATCGCCTACAAGGCGCGTTTAGATGTCGCCAAGGATCTCGCGCAAGGCCATCTTCAGGCCTTGTGTACCCATTGGACGACCGAACCGGCGCCACTCTTCATGGTGCTGCCGAGCCGACGCCAGATCACCCCGTTGATACGTACTTTGCGCGACTATATTATTTCTCGCATTGCGCAATTGGATAGCCAGGTACTAGAGGACTGGTAGTTCAGCGTTATCGAAATGTTGGACCGGGATTTTTCCTTCAATCGCCAGATAGACAGCAACAAGACACGAGAGGCCAATACACTAAAAGATAATCGTCACACCTTGCCATAGCACGGTGTGACGATTGGGTGTTGAAACTAAATGAATGGGGTTCAGATTTTGCTTCTGAACAATATTCTCGGTCTTTTATCAGTCGCCCGTGGCAAGTTTCATTTCATCGTTGGAATGGCGCTGCTGCTCCTCCATGACCAACAGGCCAAGTTCGCGTTTCAGGTTGTTGAACTCTGGCGAAGCCGGATCACGCGGGCGGGGTATCTCGACAATGTGATCGCGCTTGACCGTACCTGGGCGGTAAGTCATCACAACAATACGGTCAGCGAGATAGATCGACTCCTCTATCGAGTGGGTGACGAAGAGAATCGTCTTGCCTAGCTTCTCCCAGATGCGCAGCAATTCATCCTGCAAATTCCGCCGGGTCAGCGCATCGAGAGCACCGAAGGGTTCATCCATCAGCATGATTGGCGAATCGAGCGCCAACACACGGGCAATGGCTACACGCTGGCGCATGCCACCGGACAAATCTTTCGGAAAACGGTCGCGGAAATCAGTGAGGTGCAACAACGCCAGCAACTGATTGACCGTCGAATCGATCTCCGACTTCGACTTCTTCTGCACTTCAAGGCCAAACGCAATATTCTGAGAAATGCTCATCCACGGGAATAGTGCGTACTCCTGAAACACCATGCCACGGTCCGGGCCGGGCCCGATGATGTTCTTGCCCTCAACGGTAATCTCCCCACCCGAAGGCAGCGCAAAGCCAGCCACGGCATTGAGTAGCGTTGACTTGCCACAGCCCGAAGGGCCGAGCAAACAAACGAACTCCCCCTGCTTGATCTCCAGATTGATATCCTTCAACGCAATGACATCCTTGCCCGGCGTCTTAAAGACCTTCTGTACGTTGTTGATGATGATTTGGGCCATGCTATTGCTCCAGGCCGCGATGCCAGCGCAGCAAATGGTTATTTAGTCGACTGACAGCGGTATCGATAAGGAGTCCGAGCATGCCGATGGTGATCATGCCTGCGATGATTTTGTCCGACCACATGAACTCCCGAGCCTCAAGAATCCTGAAGCCCAGGCCGTCGTTGACCGCAATCATTTCGGAAACGATCACGACGATAAACGCGGTGCCGATACCGATGCGCACACCCGCCAGGATGTAGGGCGTCGCGGCTGGCAGGATGATGCGGCTAAACATCGTCCACTGATTAACCCCGAGATTACGTGCCGCGCGCAGGTAGATTCCATCGACCTGACGGACACCGGCAATGGTATTTATCAATACAGGGAAGAAAGCACCAATGGCAATCAGGAAGAAGGACGGTGGATTGCCCAGCCCGAACCAGAGGATAGCCAGCGGAATATAAGCAATGGGTGGAATCGGCCGCAGTATCTGCATCAATGGGTTGAGCAGCTGGTAGATGCCGTTGCTGGCCCCCATTAGAAGGCCGACGGGCAACGCCAGTGCGGCACCGATGATGAAACCGACGATCACGCGGTAGAGGCTGGAGTAAGCGTCATGCAGTAGTTCGCCGGACACTAGCCAGGCGAGATAGCTCTGGTGGGGCTCCTGCGATTGCAGCGGCATCAGATAGGCCCACCACTTGATTGCGACTGCAGTGGGAGAAGGCAGAACAACCGCCGAGAACAACCCGAAACGCGAACCAGCTTCCCAGAGAATCAATATCACGACCGGGACCAGCAACCCCTCGGCTAAGCTCTTGAGTTTGTGCATCATTGCGTCACCTTCAGATCGGCCTTAGCCTTTTGCAGCAAGTCAAGCTTGACCCACTCGGCCGCCTTCGGTGGCTTGCTCATCTTGCCCGCACCATACTTGGCCATGTAACTGGTGGTGATGTCGATATGCTCGAGGGTAACGTCGTACGTGTATTGCGCGTTTTCCATGGCGTCCTTGAAGTCCTGTGGACTGAGTTGTCCCTTGAACATCTGCTCGCGCACGTATTTGTCGGCCAACGCCATATCTTTGTTGAATAGTACGGTCGACTCTACAAAACAGGTGACAACACGCTGCGCGACGTCGGGGGCTTCCTTGTACATTTTTTCGGTCATGACGAGCAGGCGAGAAGGGCTACCCATGGCGGTGTTATAGGGCTTGGTGATTTCGATTCCGATGTTCTTGCTAAGTGCTTGTGTTGCCTGCGGCTCGGCTTGATTCATCGCGTCTATTTGCTTGGTGACCAAGGCATTGTTGAGATCGGCAAAAGCGAGGAAAACTACCTGCACATCCTTGCCCGGTTTGTCAGACCAGGTCAGGCCCGCAAGCTCAAGCTCTCCATAGAGCATTAGCTCCAGCGCAGTACCGCGAGTTACGGCGACACGCTTGCCCTTAAGGTCTTTCATACTTTTGATGCCACTGTCGGCTCCGGCGATGATGCGCGCCCCCCCGGTCGAGAAACCAGCTAGAGCAAAGATTGGCACACCGTTAGAGCGCCCGGAAATGGCTGCCTCCGAGCCAAAAGCGGCGATGTCGAGGTCACCTGAGATGATCGCCGGAAGCATGTCAGTACCTTTAGAAAAAACCCGCTCTTCAACCTTCAAACCGTATTTGCTGCAATGGTCCTTCATGTACGAAACGGCCCCGAAATGTGCCAGTTTGAGATTGCCAAGACGGACGACATCCTGGGCTTGAGTGGGTGAAGCCGCCAATAAAAGAGGGCTGCCTGCGAGCAAAAGTGCAATGCGGAAAATAGAGTTTTTCATTTTGTCTGCTTCTTGTTGTAAGGAAAATGTGACGCAAAAATCGTTGTGGTATTGCTCGGTTACGGTGAGCTCGGAGGGTTCCACTGCTGCTTGATGTAATCGTGTTTGGGAACCGGCTGCAGAAAGACGCAGCATTGAACCCACTGATTCGGGTGGGTGGCATCAATGGCTTGTCCAAGGTGCTTCAGAACCATCTGGATCATCGCTCGCTGCATTTCGGCAGGCCTTGGATTAGTCAGAACCAACGTCGCGATGACTTGTTGGGCGCTCGGATCATCAGCTGAAACAGCCGCGGTACAGGGGTGGATGCGGGATTTAAGATCTGACAGCCTGGCCCAGCCTTCATTGGCCAGCCCGGTGTGCAACTTGTTCAAGATATTTGCCCAGTCGATGACATCGATAATCCCAGCGCTTGCTTCAATTTTGATATGTGGCATGGCAGACCCGTTTGGCCAGGAGAGAGAAAAGGTCGCGGTGTAAAGGCTGGCTACCACCACATTTGACGGTCACCAGTATCTCCAATAGGATTTGCCAAGGTAAATTCACTTTTTTCTTTAAAAGTCATCGGAAAAACCTATTAAAAATCGCGACCCTCTTGAAGTCATTTCGTTGCGCCAATTGCGCTATTTCAGCGCAGCGATGGAATGCAGCAGCTTTAACGAAGCCGCGAAATCATGTTCGATTTCGCAACCTGCCTTGTCTGAACAAATTGCCGCTCTGGAGATGACGCTCGGACTTAGGCTATTTGATCGCAGTGGGGGGCGCGCCAGACCGACACAACCGGCCAATCAACTTCATCTGCAGATTTCAGCTTGCCTTGGCGATCTCCAGGCGGCATTGCGCAGCATCAGCGATCGCTCGCAAGAGGTTGGCGGGTTGGTACGCGTAGGGCTCGTACAATCCTATGGCGAATGTTGGGTTTTACCGATTGTCCGCCGGGCTCAGGAGCAATGGCCGGCTTTGTCGGTATCTCTACGCCGGCGTAGCGCGCAGGCATTGACCGATGGTGTCCTGCGCGGAGATTTTGAACTGGCGGTGACATTTGATCCTGAACCTTCTGCGGACCTGGAGATTACGAAGTGCTTCCAGGAGCAGTTTGTGGCGATTAGCAACGCGCCGCACAACGGAGAAAGCATCGATTTGGTAACGCTTGCCCAGGGTAAATTGGCTTTGCTGCCCAGCGAGTACATGATGCGACGGCAATTAGATGCAGCCTTTGCCAAGGCCCGGCTTAAGCCGTGCATTTATCTTGAGTCAGATATTTTGTCTGACTTGGCAGAGGCTACGCGCTACAACAATGTGACGGCTGTCATGAACACCATGGCGGCGCTCAGCTTGAACATGCTTGACGGGGCTCGACCGATTTCTGCACCCGGTTTGCATCGCTCTGCATACCTGATTCGTTCCCGAAAGCGTTATCACACCAGCGCCTCTTTGCATTTGTGGGAAGCATTGCGCGAAGGAGTTCCACCATTGCCAGCGGCATTTGCTCTTCGCGACGTGTGAGGTGGTGATGATTAATTGACTTGGGGTCTACGAAAAAGTACAGACGAAAGCGACCCTGCAGGTAGAACTACATCGAGATGTTCTACAACGCAAAACGCCGGTAGTGTTTCAACAATCATCTGTCACCGATAGAGTTTGAGAAGCTTTACGCAATGAGCTTGCAAGGTGTCTAGAGAATCCGGGGCGATTGGCCAACAAGCACCCTATAGATCTCAGCAACCACCTGCCTTGTTGCGTCTTCGATCGATCCTTCATTCCGACATAAAACCCAACCGTGATTCGCAACCGCTCGCTCGAACGCCTCGGTACACGCCACATGTTCTTCCAACCTATGGATCACCGTGCTGCTCAGCCCACGCCGTCGCGCCGCAGCCCTCGCCCATGAAACCCCAGGTGCGGTGACAATCCCCACATGCAAGTCCGGTACTTGCACGTTTCGGTCAATGTTCAATTGCAGAACCTCTGCAAACGGCACTATGCGGCGAAACGCTGCATCGGATGGGTACCAGCGATCAATCAACACAATGCTACCGGGTAGCTGTTTAGCCAGGACGTGTTGAGAAATCCAGGCACGGCTGTCCGCGAGGCGTTCACAAATCTCCCACTCCAGGTCCCGCGAGGGATTTCTGACCAGCGTGTTAACGAGGGCCATTGTTTCCCGTCTAAAGGGATCGCTTTTTTTCTCGCACAGTCGGATGACCTTTTTGTTGTCCGCCCTTAGTGCTTTGGTAACGGCTTCCAACAGTGTGGTTTTGCCGGTGCCCTTGGGCCCATCCAGAGAAACAAACAGCAGACGATTCATTGCTGCAGTTCAACCAACCGCTGCTTGTAACTGTCGCGCACGCAGGCCTGTTTGTCGTCAGCCTTCCAGCAGTCGTTGCGGCCCTTGATCCAGCCACGTTGTTCGGCCTTGAGCATCTTGGCCTGGCTACCGGCCTTTTTCAGCGCGGCGCTGTAGGTGCTCGCCATTTGGCGATCAAGGGCGCTAAGCGCTTCGCTGGCGCAGATCAGCGTCTCTATTGAGCTGCTCAAGTTCGCGCTGCACTTGAACGAAGGCCCCGTCTGGGCGTGTGCGTCGAGGACAAAAATGGCCACTGGCAACAGCGCCGCTCGGATAAATAAATGCATGAGGGGGTTCCTAACGGTATTTGGTTCGCCTACCAGGATAAGCCTTGATGGATAATGTTTAACCTTCATGCCTTTAAAGCTCCAATGTCCAGGCCAGCAAAGTACTTGTGCGCAATAGTGGCATTTTAGCCAGCCGCTTTCGACATCATCTAACTCTCAAATCAGCTGTGGCACACGTTGCCCCCAGGTAAACTGCCGGCCTGATCCACTTCTTGAATAAAAGAGCCCCCATGAGCCACCTAGACTACACCCCCGACCTCGACCCCGATTCCATCTCATCCGACGTGATCGGCTTCAACGGCATCCTGGTTTCCACCCAAATCCCCGTGCGTGCCGATGGCAGCCTGGAACTGGGCGATATCACCGTGCAAAGTGAATGCACCTTGCAAGCCCTCAAGGTCGCCCTTGAACGTGCAGGTAGTTCCATGGACCGGGTCATGCACTTGACCATCTACCTTACTGACATGGCCGACCGCGCCGCATTCAACGAGGTGTACAAGCGCTTCTTCGGCAAACCCTGGCCGGTACGCGCGGCTGTTGGCGTGGCCGCATTGGCGGTCGAAGGCATGCGCGTGGAAGTCACGGCGATGGCCGCCAAGGGCTGAGCCCGGCAGGTTATTGGGCATCCAGCGGGTGCCGGTCAGGCGATTCACGGCTACAATGCGCACCTCAACCGTGACAAGCCTGACTAAAAAACTATGTCCTTGCCCAAGCATCATCTGGAATTGCTCAGCCCTGCCCGCGATGTCGCCATCGCGCGCGAGGCTATCTTGCACGGCGCCGACGCTGTGTATATCGGCGGCCCGAGCTTCGGTGCGCGCCACAACGCCTGCAACGACGTGAGCGAGATCGCCCAACTGGTGGAGTTCGCCCGTCGTTACCACGCCCGCGTGTTCACCACCATCAACACCATCCTGCATGACGACGAACTGGAGCCAGCGCGCAAGCTGATCCACCAGTTGTACGATGCCGGGGTTGATGCGTTGATCGTCCAGGACCTGGGCGTGATGGAACTGGATATCCCGCCCATCGAGCTGCATGCCAGCACCCAGACCGACATCCGCACCCTGAACCGGGCCAAGTTCCTCGACCAGGCCGGGTTCTCCCAACTGGTGCTGGCCCGCGAGCTGAACCTTCAGGAAATCCGTGCGATTGCCGATGAAACCGATGCCGCCATCGAGTTCTTCATCCACGGCGCGTTGTGCGTGGCGTTCTCCGGGCAGTGCAATATTTCCCACGCGCAAAACGGCCGTAGCGCCAACCGTGGCGACTGCTCCCAGGCCTGCCGCCTGCCCTACACCCTCAAGGATGACCAGGGCCGCGTCGTCGCCTTTGAAAAGCACCTGTTGTCGATGAAAGACAACAACCAGAGCGCCAACCTGCGCGCACTGGTGGACGCCGGCGTGCGCTCGTTCAAGATCGAGGGTCGCTACAAAGACATGGGTTATGTGAAGAACATCACCGCCTATTACCGCCAGCGCCTGGACGAAATCCTCGAAGACCGCCCGGACCTGGCCCGCGCCTCCAGCGGCCGCACTGCGCATTTCTTCCTGCCAGACCCGGAAAAGACCTTCCACCGCGGCAGCACCGACTACTTCGTCAGCGACCGCAAGATCGATATCGGCGCCTTCGACACCCCGACCTTTACCGGCTTGCCGGTAGGTGTGGTGGAAAAAGCCGGCAAACGCGACTTGCAGGTAATCACCCACGAGCCGCTGTCCAACGGTGACGGCCTGAACGTGCTGATCAAGCGCGAAGTCGTAGGTTTTCGCGCCAATATCGCCGAGCCTAAAGGCGAGTTCGAAGAAGACGGCGAAAAGCGCTACCGCTACCGTGTCGAGCCCAACGAAATGCCGGCGGGCCTGCATCAACTACGACCGAATCACCCGCTCAACCGCAACCTCGACCATAACTGGCAGCAAGCGTTGCTCAAGACCTCGGCCGAGCGCCGGATTGGCGTGTCCTGGCAGGCGTGCCTGCGCGAAGACCAACTGCAACTGACCGCCACCAGTGAAGAAGGCGTGAGCGCCAGCACCACCCTGCCCGGCCCGTTCGGCGTGGCCAACAAGCCGGAACAGGCACTGGACACCCTGCGCGACCTGCTTGGCCAACTGGGCACCACCCAGTATCACGCCACGGCGATCGAGCTGGATGCGCCGCAGGCGTACTTCATTCCCAACTCGCAACTCAAGGCCTTGCGCCGCGATGTGATCGAAGCGCTGACGGTGGCCCGTGTCGAGGCCCACCCCCGTGGTGGCCGCAAAGCCGAAACCACGCCGCCGCCGGTGTACCCGGAATCGCACCTGTCGTTCCTGGCCAACGTCTACAACCAGAAGGCCCGCGATTTCTATCACCGCCACGGCGTGAAGTTGATCGACGCAGCCTACGAGGCCCACGAAGAAACCGGTGAAGTGCCGGTGATGATCACCAAGCACTGCCTGCGTTTCTCCTTCAACCTGTGCCCCAAGCAGGCCAAGGGCGTGACCGGCGTGCGGACCAAGGTCGCGCCGATGCAGCTGATTCATGGCGACGAAGTACTGACCCTGAAATTCGACTGCAAACCTTGTGAAATGCACGTGGTGGGCAAGATCAAGGGCCATATCCTCGACCTGCCGTTGCCGGGCAGCGGTGTGCAGCAGCAGGTCGTGGGGCATATCAGCCCGGCGGACCTGCTCAAGACCATCCCCCGCGCGCCACACTGACCCACGCCCTTGTAGGAGCCGGCTTGCCGGCGATGGCGATCTGGAAGGCGCTATCGCCGGCAAGCCGGCTCCTACAAGGGGCGCCTGGATGGCGGCAGATCGGGTTCAGCACGCCACCACCAGCCTCGCTGCAATCCTGCCGCCGCTAGCAATATTGCCGCAACGCCCAGCCACTGTGCCCAGCCCAGACGATGCCCGTAGGCCATCCAGTCAACCAGGATCGCCGCAATCGGGTAGATGAACGACAGCGCCCCGGTCAATGCCGTCGGCAGCTTTTGAATCGCACCATACAGCAGCACGTACATCAGGCCGGTGTGCACCACCCCCAGTGTCAACAGCGCCGCCCAGGCATCAACCGGCGCCCAAAGGCTGTGCCACGAAACCAGCGGCACCAACAGCACTGCACCGGTACTCACTTGAATCAGCGCCAGCAGATGGGGCGGCACAGCCTTCAGGCGCTTGATGATCAGTGCAGCGATGGCATACAAAAGGGCCGCGCCCAGCGCCTGGGCCACGCCCCACAGGTATTGATCACCGCTGCCCTGCTGCTCGCCATGGGCGGTGACGATAGCCAACATGCCCATGAATGACACGCTCAGCCACGCCAGCTTCTGTACGGTGATTTTCTCGCCAAGCAACAGCGCCGCGAGGATCACCAGCATAAATGGCTGAACGTTATAGACCGCCGTGCTGATGGCAATCGACGCCTTGGCATAGGACGCAAACAGCAACAGCCAGTTACCCACGATGGCCACGCCGCTCAACATGGCCCAGCCGAGTGTTGAATAACTCAGCCATGTACTGCGTAAATACCCCAGGCGCCAGCACACCAGCAACAGGGTCAAGGCGCCAATGACGCAACGCCAGAACACCACCTCAATGACCGGCACGCCAGACATCAGCACGAACCAGCCGATCGTGCCGGAGATCAGCATGGCACCGACCATTTCCCATGAGCCGCGACGTATGGATGTGTCCATGATTAAGCTCCTCGAATGAGGCTAAATTATGGCAATCTGCGTCGATCAGGCTCCAGCGCCTGAAGAAGGTCAAAGGTAGTCAGCGCCTATTCTTATTAGGTGAAATAGCAGGTTTGGTTAAGGAGCCCAGGATGATTGATGTTATTGACCAACAACTGATTGCCGCCCTGATGGACGACTCACGCTGCACGCTCAAGACCCTGGCGGGGATTACCGGCCTGTCCTCGCCCAGCGTTGGCGAGCGATTGCGACGTCTGGAGGAACGCGGTGTTCTGAAGGGCTATACGGTGGATATCGACCCCAAACACTTCGGTTATTTGCTGCAAGCCATCGTGCGCATCCGCCCCCTGCCCGGCCAATTACAGGAAGTGGAGCGGCAGATCCAGGCAATACCGCAGTTTACCGAGTGCGACAAAGTCACCGGCGACGACTGTTTTATCGCACGGCTGCATGTACGCACCATGGACCAGTTGGATACCTTGCTTGACCGGCTCAACGGCTATGCCGAGACCAACACCGCCATCGTCAAGAAAACCCCGGTCAAGCGTCGGTTGCCGCCCTTGGATGGCGCGTAGAAGGCGGTACAGATCAATCGGAGCTGACCTCTTCTGGGGCGTCGTCCCCATCAATCAGCGGCACCTGCGCATCATCCATCAACGATCCGGGGTCTTCATTGCCCGGGTCATTGATCGGCTCCTCTTCGGTTGGGGTATGCATGGCCCTAGCCGCCCTGGGTATCAATGTCAGCGTCGGTCTTGGGCTTGGGTTCGCGTTCGGGCTTGAAGTCCGGACTGTACTCGTTGTCCCTGGCCACCTTGTCGGTGGCGGGTTGCGGGTCCTTGGGAGCCGTGGCCCCGTTGCTTGGAGTGGGCACTTTGCGGGCATCGTCAGCGATGGCTGGATCGTTCCTGCCGCGGGTTTGCAGGTCTTGGCTGTCATTGGTGCTCATGGGAACCTCTTTATTCGTTGGTGTAAGGTTAAGGTGCCGCGCGGCGGGATGAAGTTCATTGCGCAAGCCCCATGCTGATCAATGGTCACCCCCCCGGGTTGTCTACCTGGATATAGAACGCAAACGCTGCCAGCAGCATCCAGAACACGGTGAACAACCACGGCGTGCGCACGGAAAACAGCAATGACTTGCGATAGCCCTTGTGCGACGACTCGGTCTCGCAGAACAGCGGCGACTCATCGTAGGCCAGGCCCATCACCGGCTCGCTGCGCAACAGTTCGCTCTGCTTGAAGTGCCAGTGGTCAATGATGTCGTAGGCCGCCCGGATGCCCGGCCAGGCATTGAGCGAGCTGAACACGCCAAGCATCGACAACATCAGCGGCACCACCAGGGTAAACAGCTTGCCCCACTCCGGGTTGAGGTTGCCCATGCAGGACACAAAGGCAATCACCAAAAACGACTGCGCCGTCAGGTAGGCATCGGTACGGTTGGCGAGGATGGAGGTTTCGTACTGGATTTCCCGACGATAGAAATCCAACCGGTCCTTGGGCGAGCCGAAGATCTTCGCGTTGTGTTCGGTGTGGTCGGCCAGCGCCGATTCCGGGCTGTGCGGGGAGATGATCCTGGGCACAATCGATATTCCTCAGAGGGCGTAATCCACTTAGAAGAACCGGCGGTGCGCGAAGTTCAGGTCAATCGCCTGCACCGTTATGAAGCAAATGCTGCGCCTATCACGCACCACGCTTGCCCAGGCCGCTCCAGTAACGGGCTGATACACCGTGTAATCCCAATAAACACGCTTGCGGCACAGCCATTGCTTTACTCCTGCTACTCCCTACTTGCCAGGGTGAACACAGGAGCAACTGTTACCCCCCGACTCAGAGCCGACTCCACAAGAAAGTAAGGACAAGGTCCGTTGGCGCCAAAAGCCACGGGCTCATAACAATGCGTTTTCTAAAGCGGCAGTGCCTGCAGCGTTTTACCCGGCACTGACAAGGTAATTGGAATGGCTCGATCTTTCTTCGATGAAATGAATGACGCAAATGGCGTGTGCCGTGCGCACTACCAGGATTTTTCCCGCTGGCTGGCCAACACGCCGCCGGAACTGCTGGCCCAGCGCCGCCGCGAGGCCGACCTATTGTTCCACCGCGCCGGGATCACTTTCACCCTGTACGGTGACGAGCAAGACACCGAGCGCCTGATTCCCTTCGACATCATCCCGCGCAGCATTCCCGCCAGTGAGTGGAGGGTGATCGACCGCGGCTGTATCCAGCGGGTCAATGCGCTGAACATGTTCCTCGCCGATATCTATCACGACCAGCGCATTATCAAGGCCGGGATCATTCCCGCCGAGCAGGTGCTGGGCAATGAAGGCTATCAAAAGGCCATGATCGGCCTCGACCTGCACCGTGATATCTATTCGCACATCTCCGGTGTCGACCTGGTGCGCGATGGCGACGGTACGTATTACGTCCTCGAAGACAACCTGCGCACCCCCAGCGGCGTGAGCTACATGCTCGAAGACCGCAAGATGATGATGCGCCTGTTCCCGGAAGTATTTGCCAAGCAGCGCATCGCGCCGGTGGACCACTATCCCAACCTGCTGCTCAAGACCCTGAAAAGCGCCAGCCGCCTGGACAGCCCCAATGTGGTGGTGCTGACCCCCGGGCGCTTTAACAGCGCGTTTTTCGAACACGCGTTCCTCGCCCGGGAGATGGGCGTCGAGTTGGTCGAAGGTGCCGACCTGTTCGTGCACGACCTCAAGGTGTTCATGCGCACCACCGACGGCCCGAAACCCGTGGATGTGATCTACCGGCGCATCGACGATGCCTTCCTCGATCCCCAGGCCTTCAACCCCGAATCCATGCTCGGCGTGCCCGGCCTGGTGGCCGCCTACTGCGCCGGCAATGTGGTGCTGGCCAATGCCATCGGCACCGGGGTGGCCGACGACAAATCCATCTACCCCTATGTGCCAGAGATGATTCGCTTCTATCTGGATGAGGAACCGGTGTTGCAAAACGTACCCACCTTCCAGTGCCGCAAACCCGATGAACTGTCCCACGTACTGGCGCACTTGCCCGATCTGGTGGTCAAGGAAACCCAGGGTTCCGGCGGCTACGGCATGCTGGTGGGCCCAGCCGCCTCGGCGGCCGAGATCGAGGACTTCCGCCAACGCATCAAGGCCCGGCCCCATGCCTATATCGCCCAACCGACCCTGAGCCTGTCCACCTGCCCGACCTTTGTCGAAAACGGCATCGCGCCACGGCATATCGACCTGCGCCCGTTCGTGCTGTCGGGCAAGGAGACCCGACTGGTGCCAGGCGGCCTGACCCGCGTGGCATTGCGTGAAGGCTCATTGATCGTCAATTCGTCGCAAGGCGGCGGAACCAAGGACACCTGGGTGGTGGAGGGCTGAGTATGCTGAGTAGAACCGCCGCAGATCTGTATTGGATGTCGCGCTACCTGGAACGCGCAGAGAACCTGGCGCGCATGCTGGAGGTCAGTTATTCGCTGTCGCTGATGCCCCAGGCCGGGCGCAGTGATGGCCTGGATGAACTGGCGATGTCGCTGCTCAGCAGTGGCACCCTGGACAACTACCTGGAGCGCCATCAACAACTGGACGCCGAGCGCATGCTGCACTTTTTCGCCCTCGACGAAGAAAACCCAGCCAGTATCTACAACTGCCTGCGCGCCGCCCGGGGCAATGCCCATGCGGTACGTGGACGGATCACCGCCGACATGTGGGAAAACCTCAACGCCACCTGGCTGGAAATGCGCAGCATCGCCGCCGGCGGCCTGGCCCGCCATGGCATCAGCCACTTCTGTGACTGGGTCAAGCAGCGTTCGCACCTGTTCCGGGGGGCCACGTCCGGCACCATCATGCGCAACGATGCCTATCGTTTTATCCGCCTGGGCACCTTTGTCGAGCGCGCCGACAACACCTTGCGCCTGCTGGATGCGCGTTACGAGATGTTCGGCGAGGAGTCCGAAGAAGTCAGCGACCTGTCCGCCCGCGGCTACTACCAGTGGAGCGCCCTGCTGCGTGCCTTGTCGTCGTTCGAGGCCTACACCGAGCTGTACCCCAATGCGCTGAATGCGCGTTCGGTGTCGGAGTTGCTGCTGCTGCGCAGCGATGTGCCGCGCTCATTGCATGCGTGTATCGAGGAGTTGAGCCATATCCTCGCCGACCTGCCGGGCAGCTACGGCCGCACGGCCCAGCGCCTGGCGGCGGAGTTTGAAGCGCGGCTGCGCTACACCGGTATCGATGAGATTCTCGAAGAAGGCCTGCACAGCCGGCTGACCGAGTTTATCGACACCGTGCGCGAACTGGCGCGGGCGATCCACAGCTCCTACCTGGAGGTGGTGTAACCCCCAATCCCCCCAGCCTGACAGCCGTGCGCGTTCTCCTGTGGGAGCTGGCTTGCCGGCGATGGCGGCAGGTCAGCCAATAGATTTATCGACTGATACACCGCCATCGCGGGCAAGCCAGCTCCCACAGGCGCGATGTTTGTTCCAGGCATATAACTGTCAGTTTGGATCATTGATCCCATCTCGCGGCTGCTCTTATGGTTGCCAGACACTCATAAGAACAGGTACAGACCATGTCCGAAGCTCTGCAATTATCCAGCCCGGCCGCCCATACCCTAAAGCGCTGGCACACCATGCTGGCCACTGCCGACCTCAAAGCCCTGCCCGAACTGCTGGCGCCGGATGCCGTGTTTCGCTCGCCCATGGCGCATACCCCCTACCCCGGCGCACCCGTGGTGTCGATGATTCTCAACACCGTGTTTACCGTGTTTGAAGACTTCCAGTACCACCGCGAACTGGCCAGCGCCGACGGCCACAACGTGGTGCTGGAGTTCAGCGCGCGGGTGGGCGACAAGCAGCTCAAGGGCATCGACCTGATCCGCTTCAACGAACAGGGGCAAATCATCGAGTTTGAAGTGATGGTCCGCCCCTTGAGCGGGCTACAGGCCCTGGGTGAAGAAATGGGCCGGCGCCTGGCGCCGTTCCTGGCCAAGGCCAAGGGCTGACCTTCAGCGCCCGAGGAACTCCAGCAGCCGGGCGTTGACCTGCGCGCCCTGCTCCACCTGGATCCAGTGCCCGCAGTTGGCCAGTACCTGCTGCTGCAACTGCGGCACCACCTGGGGCATGCGCTTGAGCGTATGGGCCTCAAACACCCCCACAGGATCACGGTCGCCGATCAGGAACAACGTCGGTTGCAGCACCTGCCGGCCCGCCAGGAACTCGGTGCGCTGCCAGTTGCGCTCAAAGTTGCGGTACCAGTTCAACGGCCCGCGAAAGCCCTTGGCGAAGGTTTGTACATAAATATCCAGGTCGTGCTGGCTGCACCAGGCCGGCAAGGCGCCAGGCAATGCAACACCTTCCAGCAAGGTGGCCGTGGCCGGTTTCTGCTGCAGGAATACATCCTGGTCCTGCATAAACAGGCGCAAGCTGCGCTCGATATCCGCCTCCAGCTCCTGTTCGGCCACGCCGGGCTCCTGGAAATACAGGATGTAGTTGAACCGCTCGGCATACAGCTCGCGCATGATCTCGATCACCGGCCTGCGGGAACGACCGGCGAAGGGCACCGACATCGTGACCAGGGCGCTGATGCGCTGCGGCTCCAACAAGGCCAGGTGCCAGGCCACCACCGCGCCCCAGTCATGGCCGACCATCACCACCCGACGATGCCCGAACAGGTCCATGGCACCCTGGATATCCGCGCACAGGGTCAGCAGGTCGTAGTCGGCAATGGCTGCGGGGGCGCTGCTGTGCCCGTAGCCGCGCATCTGCGGCACGAACACGCGATAGCCAGCGGCAGTCAGCGCCGGTATCTGCTGGCGCCAGGAGTGCCAGCACTCGGGAAAGCCGTGGAGCAGCCACACCGGCGGGCCGCTCTCGGGGCCGGCGATGTGCAGGCACAATTGAATACCGTTGACCTGGATCGTCTGTTGTTCGATAGCACTCATCGCACCGCTCCATCAGGGGACTGCTGCAGACTGCCCCAGCGATACAGCCTGCGCCAGCATCATTGATGGGGCAAATACCTCAGGTCACCGACCACCAGCGCGGCAGTAGCGGCCGCACCTTGGGTTCGGCAAAACGGTCATCGATCAGCATCACTACCCCTTGGTCCTGCTGGGTGCGAATCACCCGGCCGGCCGCCTGTACCACCTTCTGGATCCCGGGATACAGGTAGGTGTAGTCGTACCCCGCACCGAAGATCGCACCCATGCGCAGCTTCATTTGCTCGTTGACCGGATTGAGTTGCGCCAGGCCCAGGGTGGCGATAAAAGCCCCGATCAGGCGCGCGCCCGGCAAGTCGATACCCTCGCCGAACGCCCCGCCCAGCACGGCGAACCCCACGCCCTGGCTGTGCTGGGTGAACTGGTCAAGGAACGCCTGGCGTTCGGCCTCGGCCATGCCCCGCGATTGATGCCAGGTTGGGATCGACGGATGCCGCTCGGCCAGTAATTGCGCCACTTGCTGCTGGTAATCGAAGCTACTGAAAAACGCCAGGTAGTTGCCCGGCGTGCGTTCAAACTGCTCGGCGATCACTGCGACGATGGGCGCCAGGGACGCCTGGCGATGCACAAAACGCGTGGAGATGCGGTCGATGATGCGCACCTGCAACTGTGCGGCATCGAAGGGCGATTCCACGTCGACCCACGCGGTATCCGCCGGCAGGCCCAGCAGGTCGGCGTAGTAATGCCGGGGGCTGAGGGTCGCGGAAAACAGCACGCTGCTGCGGGCGGCCGTCAAGCGTGGGCGGATAAACTCGGCCGGCACCACATTACGCAGGCTCAAGCGCGAGAAGCGACGCTTGGCCAGTGGGTCGCGCTGGCTGATATCAAAAATAAACTGCTCGTTGAACAGCTCCGCCACCTTGGCGAACTGCAAGGCCTCGAAGTAAAAGCCTTGCAGTTCGCCCGTGAGCGCCTGCGGGTGATCGTTGAAATACTCGCCCATGGCGCTGGTGCACAGGGCCAAGGCCTGCAACAGCTTCTCCGGTTTGCTCGGATAGGCCTGATACACCGTGACCTGCTCTTTGTGCAGCGCGTTCCATTCACGGTTGAGCCGCTGCAACGGTTTGCGCAACGGCTCGGGGGCGCTGTCGCGCACGGTCTTCAGGGAAAATTGATCGAGGTCGGCGCTGTACATCGCGCGGCCCCGCTCCACCAGGTTATGGGCTTCGTCCACCAGCACCGCGACCCGCCATTGGTTGAGCTGGGCCAGGCCAAACAGCATCGCGCCAAAATCGAAGTAATAGTTGTAGTCGGCGACCACCATGTCGCACCAGCGCGCCATTTCCTGGCTCAGGTAATACGGGCACACCTCATGGGCCAGCGCCACCTCGCGCAGAGTGCGTTGATCCAGTAGGCGCACCCTGGCCGCCGCTTCGCGCGCGGCTGGAAGGCGATCATAAAAGCCCTTGGCCAGCGGGCAGGAATCGCCATGACAGGCCTTGTCCAGGTGCTCGCAGGCCTTGTCCCGCGCCACCAGCTCCAGCACGTGCAGCGGCAGGTCGGCACTTGCGTGCAGTATCTGCACCGCGTCCAGCGCCAGTTTGCGGCCAGGGGTCTTGGCCGTGAGAAAGAACAGCTTGTCCAACTGCTGCGGCGCCATGGCCTTGAGCACCGGGAACACCGTGCCAATGGTTTTACCGATCCCCGTGGGCGCCTGCGCCATCAGGCAGCGTCCGGTGCTGACGGCCTTGTACACCGACTCGGCGAGGGTCCGCTGGCCCAGGCGAAAGCCCGCGTGGGGAAAGGCCAGGGCCTTGGTCGCGGTATCGCGGGCCAGGCGCCGCTGTGCCTGTTGCTCGGCCCAGTCGAGGAACAACCCACACTGGCGATTGAAGAACGTCTCCAGCTCATCAACCGCACACACCTGGCGGATCACGGTTTCGCGCTCGCTGACGATATCGAAATACACCAGCGCCAGCTCGATCTCAGGTATCCCCAGCTTGCAGCACATCAGCCAGCCATAGACCTTGGCCTGGGCCCAGTGCAGTTGCCGGTGGTTGGCCGGTTGCGCATCCAGGTCGCCACGGTAGGTCTTGACCTCTTCCAGCACATTGCGATCCGGATCATAGCCATCAGCGCGGCCGCGCACGGTCAACTGTTGGTAGAGACCTTCCAGGGCCACTTCACTCTGGTAGTGCGCACTGCGTCGGGAGGCCACGGTGCGATGGCCGAGCATGCCTTCCTGGGCACTGGGCGAGGGGGTAAACCGCAGATCGAGGTCACCCACCTTGGCCGTGAACTCGCACAGTGCCCGTACGGCAACGGTGTAGCTCAAGCGCCCTGCTCCGCCCAGCGTACGTAACACACGGTGACCGGCATCTGGTGTTCGCTACAGAACTCCAGCCAGCGCAATTGGTTGTCCTGCAGGCGGTCGCCCGGGCCTTTGACTTCGATCATGCGATAGGTTTTTTGCGCCGGCCAGAACTGGATCAGGTCCGGCATCCCGGCGCGATTGGCGCGGATATCCAACAACAACCGGTCGAACCAGTGCCGCAGGTGCGCGGCGGGCAGGCAATCGAGCGCCTGCTCGAGCAGCTCTTCGCTCAACACATTCCAAAATACAAAGGGCGACTGGATCCCCCACTTTTCGACGTAGCGCTGGCGGATCGTGGTTTTGTAGCGCTCGTCGTGCAGTTGGTCCAGGCACGCGGCAAATAGCTCGGCGCGGCGCTGCTGGAAGTCCTCACTGTGCAAATCCACCGGCCCGCGCTGGAACGGGTGAAAGAACGAGCCGGGCAACGGCGCGAAGATCGCCGGCCAGCACAGCAGCCCGAACAGCGAGTTGACCAGGGTGTTCTCCACGTAGTGCACCGGCCCCTCTTCATCTCCCAGATGCGCCTGCACGCAGAACTCCACGGCCGCCAACGGTTGCGGGAAC
Organism: Pseudomonas sp. MF09156; assembly: GCF_059862305.1. Taxonomy (NCBI): domain Bacteria; kingdom Pseudomonadati; phylum Pseudomonadota; class Gammaproteobacteria; order Pseudomonadales; family Pseudomonadaceae; genus Pseudomonas; species Pseudomonas sp. MF09156. Next base: position 67,674 of record NZ_JCBCUR010000004.1, on the reverse strand, counting down.
GGCAGTTCCAGGTCCAGGCGCTGGATCACCTGGGGTTTGGGCTTGGGCAACGCCGGCTCGCCCAGCTTGCGCCGCAACCGCGGCAAAACCCGCAACAGGTGCTGCTGCTCGGCCGCGCTTTGTGGCGCGGCCTGGGCCTCCAGCGCCAGGGCCATGGCCTGGGCGAAATCCTCCTGGCGCTCCAGTACGCGGATCAGCCGTGCACGAGCGCCGGGGTAGACACAATCGCGGTAGATCACCTCGGCCAGGGCCAGTTCGGCGAGCCGCTCGCAATGCTGGCCAACCTGGAACAACAGCTTGGCCCGACGTTTTTCCAGCCAGGGGTTATCGGTGGCCAAGGTGGCTATTTGCGCCAGCACAGCCTCCAACGGTTCGCCCGCCTCGAACGCCTGCTGGCATTGGTGCAGGAACAGCAGGCCAGATACATCGTCGCGATGGCGCAGCCCGCGGGATTCGGCGCAGAACTCGACCTTTTCGTAGGTGTAGATCCCCAGGTCCGCCAAGACAAACTCCGACCAGTCCTGGTACAGGTTGCCGAAGAACATCAGGCGCAGGCGCTCACATAAATCCATCACCGTGAGACTGTACAGGCGCTCGTCCAGCTGCGGGGACCACTGCGCAAACGTACGCGGCTCGGTGAACTGGCTGGACAGGCCGGGCAGCCAATCGGACTTCTTGCCCCTGGGCTGCTCGATCCATGGCTTGAACGCTTGCAGTACCTCGCCTTTTTGCAACTGCCCCCACAGCTCATCAAGCGACAGCAGGCCTTGCTCGCTGACCCAACCGTGGGCCAGCAACGGCTGCACGGCCACATCAACCGGGCCGATCTCGACGTAATTGAGCTTGCTCGCCCGAAAATGCACGCCCTTGCGCATCACCATGCGCACCAGCAACGCCTGGGCCGGTTGCGGCAACTGGGCGAACTGCGCCATGAAGCGCTGCTCCTGTTCGTCCAGCACATCGGCATAGCGCTGGCCCAGCCAGTCGAGCACTTGCCGGAAGTTATGCAGGTAGTAGAACGGGTCTTCGAGGGGATTGGACATGACGGGCACTTGGACAAACACTGGTTATGCATACAGAGTGCCGTCCCAAGGCTTGCGTTGCAATGGCTAATAGATCAGTGGCGCACGCAACTTTTTGCATAAAAGTGATCAGATGGGGGTGGATCCGCGTAACATTTGTTGCCCGCAGCCGTTGAGCACGGGGTTTTCGAAGGATGAGAGTAAGGGTTATGAACATGAAGAACTGGGGCCTGCCGCTGGCCGTACTGACGTTTCTGGCATTGGCCGGTTGCTCGACGCCGACCGTCGTGACCTTGCAGAACGGTACTCAGTACCTGACCACAGACACGCCGAATGCCAAGACACCCGATGGTTTCTACGAATTCACCGATATCGCCGGCAAGCGCGTACGGGTCAAGGCGGCGGATGTCGCAACCGTGCGCAAGGAAGACTGACCGCATAACCGTAGGAGCCGGCTAGCCGGCTCCTACGGGTTGTTTCAGGTGATGACGAACGCCTCTGCCGACAGGCTGCCAAGTCCGACCCCCACCAACGTCACCGAGTTATCGCCAAACGTCAGCAGCGTATCGCTGCCCACTGCTTTGGCATGGTCGAGGTAGTTGTACTGCCCTTCCACCCCCGCCACCCCCATGAACACCAACTTGTCTGTCGACTGGTAGCCCAGGATCCGGTCCTGGCCAAAGTCGCCGTCGAACAGGAAGGTATTACGCCCGCCGCCCGCTTCCAGCAGGTCATTGCCAGCCCCGCCGACCAGCACATCGTTGCCTTTGCCGCCGATCAGATGGTCATTGCCGTCCAGGCCAAACAACCACTGCCCGCCATCGCCGGCCTTGAGCACATTGGCACCGGCATCGCCCTTGAGCGACGCCGCGTAGGCCGTCAGGTCGCGGCCCGCCAGCAGGCCGTTGTCGGTCACGCTGTGGGTCACCTCCTTGCTGAACAGCAACAGATAGCTTTCCTTGCTCACTATCGCGCCCATGTCACGGGTCATGCTGATGCCGCCTTGGCCGTCGCGGACATAGAGGGTGCCTGCACCGTCGTTGGCCACCTCGACGTTTTTCAGTGACTGCTGCAGGTCCAGGGTGTTGAACCCCTTGCCGCCCAACATGATGTTGTAGCCACCGCCATCACGGAAAGTATCGTTGCCTTCGCGGCCTTCCAGGTAGTCGTTGCCCCGGCCGCCCTGGATCAGGTCATTGCCGTCGCTGCCGATGATGAACGTGCTGCCCTTGTGCGCTTCGGCATTGCGGTTGAGGTCTTGCACCCAGGTAGTGGCGCGCGCCGGGTCCGACAGGTTGGCGACGATGATTGTCGAATCACGGCTGGTCAGGTCATAGAACTTGGATTCAAGGATGCGGCTCATGCCGTCGCCATAACCGGTGGGTAAATGGGAGATCCATGTCGGCAGGTTGAGGATGGAAAACGGCAGGATGTTCCACAGTGTCGAGGCGTAGTGGTCGTTGAAGCTGACGATGTTATCGGCGCTGGATTCGTGGGGTTTATCGTGGGCCCAAAGCGAGGACCCCGTGAACGAGGAGCCGTCGAGGGCCCGATAGACCGGGTCGTTTTCGTAGCCGATGTTCAGCACCTTGTCGCCGCTGCTCTGGGTCGGCGAGGCATAGGCCACGTAGTTGGCGTCCTGGTAGAACCCCGCCCAGTTGTCGTTGCTCAAATCCGCCATGCTGTTGACTGCCAGGCCCCCGAGGCTATGGCCGCTGACCACCACATCCTGGCCGCTGAGCCCCTGTGCGCTGGCATACGCGGCGACTTTGCCAAGCAAGGTGCCAAACGCTTGGCCCGCGTAGTTTTTCGCATAATCAGCAGGACCGAACGCTGCCAGCAAGTCACTGATCACATCGCCGATGGAATCAAGGATCAGGTTTTCCCTGGGGCCCGAAGTCCCACGGAAGCCGATGCCGATTTCCAGCAGTTTGCCGGCGTCATCGTACTTGCCCAGGACCTCGACCTGGGCGCTGGTATAACCGGCTTTTTCGCCAAAGAACGTGCCCCGGGCGTCGACCTTGCCGCCATACTCAAGGGTGCTGGCGCTGATGGGCGTCCAGCCGGCCTTTTGCACGGCGTCGAGGGCGGCCTTTTCCGAGTCGGGGTTCCACGGGATCCCGGGAATCACGCCTTGGGAATGGGTGCTGCCAATCAAGGCCTGCACCAGGGTGGCCGGCAAACCCAGGCCCAAGCCGTGTTGCTGGTACCCCACGGCAAAACCGTTATCCAGGTTGTGGTAGGAATACAAGGTGATCGCCATGGCATCGGCGAACAGTGCTTTGGAGTCCTCGGTAGTAAGGTTTTTGTAGTCATAGACACCCATGGTATTGCCTCTCTTTTGTTGGAATTGTCGAGAAAGCCAAAACAGTTGGAATGCTGTAACGGTGGGAGCAAACCTGCTCCCACCGTTTGGAGCGGCGGTGTTTAGAAGGCCCAGTCGAGGCTCAAGCCCACGCCGTGGATTTTCTCCTTGCTGGCCAGCAGGCCGTTGTAGTCGAAGTTCACCCGCGCATCCTTGGTCAGCGCCAGGCTGGCGCGCGCGCCGACCAAGGCCGCGTCGCGCACCATCGGCGAGCTTTCCACGGCAAACGCGGTACTGCCTGAAGCAAACGCCAGGTGGCGCTCGGAATCGGTGGTGCTGAGGTTGTGCTGCCAGCCCAGGGTGCCGGAAACGTCCAACGCCTGATGGTCGCTGAGGTTGAAGGTCTTCAACGCCCGCACGCCGAGGGTGCTGAGCACCAGGTCGCGGGTGTCATCGCCGCCCTTGAGCGCTGCTGCATCGCCTTTCTCGCTGAAGCCGTCGCTGTCCAGATGCACATAGGCCAGGTTGGCGAACGGCTCCAGCGCCAGCGGTTGCAGGTTCAGGCGATAAGCCGCTTCGGTGAAGAGCTGGGTGCTACGGGCATCGACCTTGGCTTTCTGCTTGCCGGCGACTTCGCCGTATTGCAGCTCACGTTTCACATCAGCGCGGTGCCAGCTGTAGGTCGCCCCGCCGCTCAGGCGCCAGGCGCCGATGTCGTGACCGGCATAGGCGCCAAAGTGGTAGCTGTCCACCGATGCCCGCGAATGGGTGCCATCACCCATGTTCAGCGAGGTATCGCTGTAACCGGCGACCAGGCCCAGGCGTGTGTCTTCGTCCAGCGCACCGTCCACACCCGCCAGCAGGCCGCCGATGGAGGTGGTGTAGCCCGCCGTATCGCTGGCGCTGTCGGTTTTACCCCAGGCGCCAAGGGCCTTGACCCAGACGTTGCCGCGCGTGTCGATGGTTTGTGGCGAGGTGCCCATTTCACCCTGTTGCAGGCGCTCGCCCACCGCTTCACGCAGGTAGCGGTTGTCATTGACCAGCGCGGTTTCCAGGGCCGGGTAGATTTCCCCCGACAACTGTTGGAACGCCCCTTGCGCCGAGGCCGCACTCGGTGCCAGCAGCAGGCTTTCATACACCCCGTTACCCGCGCCCAGTTGCTCGGCCGCCACCGCCACCGCGCGCTGGTTATCGGTCGCCGCGACGCTGGCGAAGCTGTTGGCCGTGCGCGCAACATCCAACTGCACGCCGTTGGCGCCGTAGTTCAGGTTGCCGCCGACAAACAGGTAGTTGGGCAGTACCGAGGCAAAGCTGCCGGTAATTCCCCCGGCCGCCTGCAGGATGTTGTACTGGCGACCGATCAGGCTTTGCGCCTCGGGCTGGCTGAGCAAGGTCGGGCTGTTTTCCAGGGCCAGGGTCACGGTGCCGCCGTTGAGGGTGGCCTTGCCACCGGCGACGATGCGGTCGCTGCTGGTAGTGGACAGCTCCACCGCATAGGTAGAACCCGCGTCGAAGTTGACATCCCCAGCCACGTTCAAGGTGCCGATGGAGTTACCTGGCGCGACCGTACCGCCGCTTTTCGCGTGCAGCGCGCCGATGCTGCCGGAGCCGCCCAACACCCCGCTGTTACTCACCGTGACCTGCGATGCCAGCGAGCCATTGACCGCCAACAGGCCTTGATTGACCAGGGTTGGCCCGCTGTAGGTGTTGTTGCCGGTCAGCACCAGCGTCCCAATGCCCTGCTTGGTCAAGCCGCCGTGACCGGCAATGTCATTGCTCCACACATCCCGCCCGCAGTGCACATCGTCACACACGCGCTGGGTGGGCTTGCCGGCGTCAACTACCGCCCCAACCCCCGGCAAGTCCGCAACAAACTGGCCGCTGCCATAGCCACCGTCGATACGGAACTGGGCCGGGATATCCTCGGCGGTGATAAACATTCCCGGTCCGCTGACCGCCTTGCCCAGGTTGATCATGCCCCAGCCGTACAGTGCGTCGATGCCCGGTGCGCCAAGGTCGGTGGCGGTGGTCTTGAGCAGCGTGGAAATCTGCTCGCCGCTCATGTACGGGAAACGCTCCATCAACACGGCGGCCGCGCCTGCCACATGGGGCGCAGCCATGGAGGTGCCGTTTTTGTTGTTCCAGCCCAGGGTCATGTTATCGACCGTGGTGCCCACCATCACCGAGCTGTAGATCGCCGTGCCCGGCGCCGACACGCAGAAGCTGGCGGCATAGCCACAGCGCGACGAGAAGGTGCTGATCACATAGGGGTTGGGGCTGTTGGCATCCGGGTTGCGTTGCAATGCGGCCACCGACAGCCAATTGGGCGCGATCTCGGGCACAAAATACGCCAGGCCGGAGATCGCATCGGGGTTGTTCAGGTTGTAGTCGTTGCCGGCTGCGAAGATCGTCAGCACCCCGCTGCGCGCCGCGTTGATCGCACCGGTATAAGCCCCGCCTGGTGCGGTGCCCAACAGCGGCTTGATCTGGTCGAACTGCGCCTGCGCATCGCTGAGAGCAAAATGGGGGAACGCCGGGTCCTTGCCGCCCTTGGCAAACTGATCGCCAATGCCAATGCCCCAGCTGTTATTGATGATGCGTGCGCCGTTGGCCACCAGGCTGTCCCAACCGGCCTGGTACACCGCACCGTCGTTACCCAGGATGATCCCGTCTTCGGGGCCGGGGTCGCCGTTCTCGGCGCTGAGGATCTGTGCGTTGTAGGCCACGCCGTGCATCGGCCCGCCGTTACGGTCGCCGGCGGCAATGCCCCCGACATGGGTGCCGTGGTCGCCCAGCTTGCCGTTGGAACCCAGGGACGGTGTGCCGTCGTAGCGGAACGGGTCACCGGCCTTCACCGGGATATACGGGTCGGTGTACTGGCGGATCCCTTCAGTGACCAGGGTCTGTACCTTGCCCGGGCTGGAGAACTCAGGATGCAGGGCGTATACCGGCTGGTCGAAAATCCCCAGCTTCACGCCCTTGCCGCTGTAACCGGCGGCATATGCCACATCGGCATTGACTGCGCCCAGGCCCCAATCGGCCTTGAACTCATTGCTGCGCCAACTGGCGACATCCCCCAGCTTGCCGGTTTCGACGTAGGGTGCGGCCTGGGCGGTACCCAGGCTGGCCAGGCAACACAGCAACGCGCCGTATGGCACGCGACTCAAGGCCTTGAGCGGGTAGCCCGGGCCTGTTGGGATGGCGGAGTGAAACCCTCGTTGTTTTGCGTTCACGGTGACCTTCCTTAGTTTCATTGCGTTTGTTGTTCTTTTTGTTGGCGCCGCTTCAGAACTGCCAGTCCAGGCTCAGGCCCACGCCCTGGTTGTTCTCCTTCGACCCCAGTTGGCCGTTGTAGTCGAGGTTGACCCGTGTGGTGTCACTCAGTGCCAGGCTGGCCTTCAAGCCCACCAGCGCGGCATCGCGCTGAAGCGGTGTGCTGCGCACGGCAAACGAGGGGCCGCCTGCGACGAACGCCAGGTGTTCCTCGGATTCAACCGGCGTGAGGCTGTGCTGCCAGCCGAGCGAGCCGGAGAGTTCCAACTGCTGGCGGTCATTCAGAGGCAGGGTCTTGAGGGCGCGCAGGCCCAGGGTGCCGAGGGTCGCGTCGCGGCGATCACTGCCCCGTTGCAGGGCGGCGCCATCGCCTTTCTCATGGAAACTTTCGCTGTCCAGGTGCACATAGGCCAGGTTGGCAAACGGTTCCAGGGCCAGCGCTTGCAGGTCCAAGCGGTAGGCCGCCTCGGTGAACACCTGCAGGCTGCGCGCATCCAGCTTGGCTTTTTGCTTGGCGCTGACGTCAGCGTATTGCAGGTCGCGCTGCACATCGCCGCGATGCCAGCTGTAGGCGCCGCCCACACTCACACGCCAGTTGCCCAGCTCACGCCCGGCATAGGTGCCCAGGTGATAGCTGTCGACATCGGCCGACGCATGCGTGCCATCGCCCATGTTCAGCGAGCTGTCGCTGTAGCCCGCCATCACACCGACGCGGGTCTGTTCGTCCCATTGGCCATCGACCCCCAGCAGCATGCCGCCGATAGAGCGGGTGTAACCAGCATATTCACTGCTGCTGTCGGCCTTGCCCCAGGCGCCGAGGGCCTTGATCCACAGGTTGCTTTCGCCGGTCGCCGGCACATGGCGCAGGCGCTCACCGACGGCATCGCGCACCTGGCGGCTGTCATTGATCAACATCGCGCCGACCGCCGGGTAGATCTCGCCGGACAACTGCTGGAAGGCCTGGCGGGCCACCACACTGGAGTCGGCACTCAGCACGCTTTCATACACCGGGTTGCCGGCCCCCAACTGCTCGGCCGCAGCGGCCACGGCGCGCTGGTTGCGGGTCGCCGCGACGCTGGCAAAGCTTGCGTCATTGCGCGCGATAGCCAGTTGCACGCCATTGGCGCTGTAGTCGAGGTTGCCACCGAGGAACAGGTAGTTGGGCAATACCGCACCGAAACTGCCGGTGACCCCACCCGCCGCCTGCAAGATGTTGTACTGGCGACCGACCAGGCTTTGTGCCTGGGGCTGGCTGAGCAAGGTCGGGCTGTTTTCCAGGGCCAGGGTCACGGTGCCGCCGTTGAGGGTGGCCTTGCCGCCCGCAACAATGCGATCACTGCTGGCATTCGACAGCTCCACCGCATAGGTGGACCCGGCGTCGAAGCGCACATCCCCAGTCACATTCAAGGTGCCGATGGAATTGCCCGGCGCAATCACGCTGCCGCTATTGGCCTGCAACGCGCCGATACGTCCGGAGCCGCCCAAGGTCCCGCCATGGTTGACCGTGACCGCCGAGGTCAGCGCACCCTCGACCTTCAACACACCGCCATTGACCGTGGTCGGGCCGCGATAGGTGCTGTCGCCGCTGAGCACCAGGCTACCGGCGCCGGACTTGATCAAACTGCCTTGGTAAATGCGCTGGGCCGCCGCCGCATCCCGGGCCATGCCCACTGCGTAGTCGGTCTGTTCCTGCTGGCTGGCGCCGACCCCCGGACCATTTCCCCAGCCCTTGTCCTGCACGGTCTGTTGCCATGCCAGGCGCTCGGCACTGTCTTCGGCCTGGCGTTGCAGCAGCGCCTTGTCGGAGATGCCATTGCTCCACACATCGCCCTGCCCGGCCGCCAGATTGACGTCCATGGCACCCAGCAACTGCCCCGGCCCATGCATCGCCCGGCCAAGGTCCGGCACGCCCCAGCCGACCCTGGCGGTCGGCGCGTCGGTCATTGAACCATCCAGTTGCGTGGCCGTCGTCAGCAACACCTGCAAGGCCTGCTCGTTGTTCAGGTACGGGTAGCGTTCCATCACCAGCGCCAACGCACCAGTGGCGTGGGGTGCCGACATCGAGGTGCCGGACTTGATCCCATAGCCGCCGCCAGGAACGGTGCTGTCGATCAGCGCACCCGGGGTGGCAATACACCAGTACTTGGCGATGCCGCACTGGTTGTATTTCTGGTTATTGGCCTTGTCCAGGCCGGACACCGCCAGCCAGTGGCCTTCCAACGCCGGTTCAAAGTAAGGCAAGGCCGAGCGCACGCTGGCGTTGGCATAGCCGCTGTTGCCGGCGCTAAACACATTGATCACCCCGGCGCGGGCCACATCGGCGGCGGCGTCCAGCCAGGTGCCCTGGTTGAAGTGCTGGGCGTAGGCCGCGTGCAGGTCGCCCAGGGTCTGGTAGCTGACATCCTTGGGCTGGCTGCCCCAGCTGTTGTTGATCGCGCGCACTCCGGAATCGACCATGGCGCTGTACACCGCCTTGAAGTACTGGGGGTCGGGCGTCGGGCCAAACAGGAAGCTGTCGTTGGCATTGGTGTTGCCCACATAGATCTGCGCGTTGTAGGCCACGCCATGCATGCCGCTGCCGTCCCGCGCCGCCCCCATGGTGCCGGTGACGTGGGTGCCGTGGGAGTCGTTGTTGGGGTTCAGGGCGCCGGTGGTGGAAAACGGGCTGCCATCCACATAAGTGCCGCTGGCGGTCACCGGGTGGAAGCGCTCCGGGGAGGCTTGCGGGTGGCTGGCATCAAAGCCCGAGTCCAGCGCGCCGATCTTCACCCCGGCACCGCTGATCCCCGCGGCGTAAGCCTGATCGGCCTGCATGCGCCCCAGGCCCCAGTCCCGCTGGTATTCCGTCGAGCGCCAACTGGCGGGGTCGCCCAGCTTGCCGGTCTCCACATAGGGCGCGGCCTGGGCGGTACCCAGGCTGGCCAGGCCACACAGCATGACGCAGTGATAGCTTCGTTGTTTTGCGTTCACCCAGACTTCCTCTTTTTATTGTGTTTATCAGCCTATAGGAGCGGGCGTGCCGGCGATGGCGGGCTCAACGGCCTTATCGCCGGCAAGCCGGCTCCTACAGGGTCAGCGTTGGGCCGGGCCGAAGGCTTCGTCGACCTTGGCCAGGTCGGTGTCGCGCAGGTTGCCCGCGTAGTAGTGCAATTTGGTCCAGGCCATCAAATAGTCGTAACGGGCCTGGGCCAGGTCGCGACGGGTGCTGTACAGCTGCTGTTCGGCGTTGAGGGCATCGAGGTTGACCCGCTCGCCACCCAGAATGCTTTGCTTGGTCGACACCACCAGCGCTTCGGCAGAAGCCAGGGCCTTTTGATAGGCGCGCAGTTTGCTCACCCCCGACAGGCAGGCGCTGAACTGGCGCCGCAGCTCGATCAGGGTCTCGCGGGTCTTGCCCTCCAGCTCATATTCGGCCTGCTCCATGGAGCGGCTGGCCTGGCGGGTGGACGCCGCGACGCCGCCACCGGCATACAACGGCACGCTGACTTCAATGCCGATGGTGTTGGTGTCGTAGCGCTGGTTGTAGGTGTTGCCGCTGTCGGACTCCTGCTGGCGCGAACTGGCGTACGCGGTGATGCGCGGCAGGTGCCCGGCGCGGTTGCGTTCCACCTCATAGCGCGCCACCTCCACGGCCTGGCGCTGGGAGGCCAGGGTCGGGTTGTTGGTCAGCGCCAGTTCGTGCCAGCTGTCGTAGTTGGCCGGGGCCAGGGTGAACGCGGCAAAGTCGTGGTTCAGTGGCGCCAGGTCGGCAATATCGACGCTCTGTACGCCGAGCAACGCCCCCAGTTCGCGCAGTGACGCATCCTGCTCGTCGAGCGCCTGGATTTCTTCGGCGGTGGCCAGTTCGTAACGGGACTCGGCCTCCAGAATATCGGTACGCGTGCCCTCGCCTTGCTGGAACAGGTGCTGGTTCTGCTGGAACTGTTGCTCGTAGGCCTTCTTTTTGGCCCGGGCGATGTCGATCTGGTCCTGGGCGAACAGTGCCTGGGTGTAATAGGTCAGCACCCGCACCAACAGCGCCTGGCTCTTGTCGCGAAAACTCTCGTCGGCAAACAGCGCCTGGGCCACGCCCTTGCGGTAGTTGGCATAGGCTTCGTAGTCGAACAGCGGCTGTTGCAGGGTGAAGGTCGAGCCGAAACTGTTGTAGTTGCGGTCGTCGTGATAGTGGCCACCACGGCCATCGGGCAGGTTGGCCTGGGAGTTGTTGCGGCCCTTGTTGTAGTTGTACGACAGCCTTGGCAACAGGCCAGCGCGGCCGATGGTGCGGTTTTCCAGGCCGGCGTCACGCTCCTTGATTGCACCGAGGAACACCGGATCATTGCGCAGCGCCTGTTCATACACATCGAACGGGCCCATGGCGGCCTGGGCGCTGCTGCACGCCATTAGCAAGGCGATGAACACTGGTTTCATGCTCATTCCTCGGTCAACGCCGAGCCGGCACGGTCGAGCAGCGGCTTGAACAGGTAGTTGAGCAGCGAGCGCTCGCCGGTGCGCACAAACATCTCGGCGGGCATGCCGGGCTTGATCACCAAACCCTGGAGTTTTTCCAGGGCGACATCGCTGACCGTGGTGCGCAGCACGTAATACGGCGCACCGGTTTTTTCGTCGAGCAACTGGTCGGCGGAGATCAGGCTCACCTCCCCTGGCACCCGGGGTGTACGGCTCTGGTTGAAGGCGGTGAACAGGATATCGACCGGCAGATGGCTGCCGACCTTGTCCACCAGGTTCACCGGCAGGCGCCCTTCCACTTCCAGGCGCGTGTCCTGGGGCACGATTTCCAGCAGGGTCTCCCCGGCCCGCACCACCGCACCGATGGTATGCACGCCGAGGTTGACCGCAATGCCATCGGCCGGCGCGTTGATTTCACTGTGTTGCAGGTCAAAGCCAGCAGAGGTCAGTTGCTGCTCCAGGGTCAGGCTGCGCAGTTGCGCGTCGGCCAACTGGCTGCGGACCTCCTTCTGGTACTCCTCGCTGTGCTGTTGCAACTTGAGGCGCGATTCGAGGATGCCCTGCTCCAGGCGCCCGCTTTCGCCGCTGTTCTGCGCCAGGTCCTGCTGCACCTGGGACAGTTGGCGCTGGTACTCCAGCAGGCGGTTGCGCGGGATATAGCCGTTGTCGGCCAGGGGTTGCAGGTTGGCCAGTTGATCACGCAGAGATTGCGCCTGGGCGCCGAGGTCGGTGCGGGCGCGGCGCATGCCGTTGAGCTGGGCGCTGGCGCCTTCGATACTGGCGCGGATCCCGGATTGCTCGCGGGCAAAGGCGTCGCGCCGGCTGCTGAACAGCTGGCGCTGGCCTTCGAGCACCAACGCCAGCGCAGGATCGGGGGCGCTACTCAGTTCAGCCGGAAAGGCCACCGCCGGCAAGCTGTCGCGCTCGCTCTGCCAACGGGCGACGCTGGCCCAGGCCATGCGGTATTGGGCTTGCAGGGAATGTACGTCGGCCTGGCTTTGGGTCGGGTCGAGGCGAAACAACGGCTGGCCCTGTTTGACCACCTCGCCTTCGCGCACCAGGATCCGGCTGACGACGCCGGGGCTCAGGGTTTGCACGGCCTTGCGCTTGCCGGACACCACCACCGTGCCCTGCACCGGGATCCCCTGGTCCAGCGGCGCGAGGCTGGCCCAGAGGAAGAATCCGCCGGCGCCAACCACCGTCATCACCCAGCCCAGGCGGGAGAAAAAGCGCGCATCGCGCTCGGGAAAGGTCTGCTCGAGTGGCAGGCTGTTATCGGTATTCATTGGCCTGGATTCCTTGCCGCAGGATATTGACGGTTCAAGCTGACGCCGGCCTTTTCACGGGGTGGCTCCGCTTGCCCGGACAGCGCCCGCAGCACCTCCTGGCTGGGGCCAAACGCTTGCAGGCGGCCTTCGTTGAGTACCAACAGCTTGTCGGCCTGGGCCAGGGCCGAGGAGCGGTGGGTCACCAGGATCACGCTGCTGCCCTGGGCTTTCATCTGCATGATGGCGCTGGCCAGGGCGGCCTCGCCCACGGTGTCGAGGTTGGAGTTGGGTTCGTCGAGCACGATCAGGCGCGGCCCGCCATACAGTGCGCGGGCCAGGGCCACCCGTTGTTTCTGCCCACCGGACAGGCCGCTGCCGTCGTCGCCCAACACCGTGTCGTAGCCCTGGGGCAAACGCAGGATCAGGTCATGCACCCCGGCTTGCTGCGCGGCTTGCACCACCCACTCGGGGTCAGCCTGGCGAAAGCGCGCGATGTTGTCGGCGATGCTGCCGCTGAACAGCTCGATGTCCTGGGGCAGGTAGCCGACATAGGGCCCGAGGTCGTCGCGGTCCCAGCGATGGATATCGGCGCCGTCCAGGCGCACCGTGCCCGCCAGGGTCGGCCACACGCCCACCAGCACTCGCGCCAACGTCGACTTGCCGGACCCGGAGGCCCCCAACACCCCCAGTACTTCACCGGCCGCAAGGTTGAAGCTGACCTGATGCAAAGTCGCCACCCGCCGCCCTGGCGGCCCGGCACTGACCTGTTCGAAACTCACCTGGCCCTTGGGCGCCGGCAACGCCATGGCCTGCGCCCCGGGCGGGAACTCCTGCAACAGCTCATCGAGGCGTTGATAGGCCAGCTTGGCCGAACTCCATTGCTTCCACACCGCAATCAACTGGTCGATCGGGCTCAACACCCGGCCCATCAGGATAGTGCCGGCAATCATCATCCCGGCGGTCATCTGGCCCTTGATCACCAGCAACGCACCCAGCCCCAACACCAACGACTGCAGGAGCAGGCGCAGGGATTTGCTCAGGGAGCTGATCACCGAACCGGTGTCGCTGGCCCGGTTTTGCAGGCCGAGGAATTGCGAATGCACCTGGAACCAGCGACTGCGCAGCGCCCCCAGCATGCCCATGGCCTGGATGGTCTCGGCGTTGTGCAAGTGGCTGGTGGCCAATTGGGTGGACTGCTGCGAGTAGCCGCTGGCTTCGCGCAAGGGTTTTTTGGTCAGGTATTCGTTCAGGCATGCCAGGGCGATCAACAGCACGGCGCCGGCCGTGGCCAACACCCCCAGCCACACGTTGAACAAAAAGATCACCAGCAAATAGATCGGGAACCACGGCGCATCGAAGAACGCAAACAACGCCGGCCCGGTGAGGAACTGGCGGATATGGGTCAAATCCCCGAGCGATTGCCCAGCATGGCCTTCGCCCCGTTGCAGGTTGCGCTCGAAGGCGGCCTTGTATACCTGCAAGTTGAAGCGGCGCTCCAATTGGCTGCCGATGCGGATCACGATAAAGCTGCGCACCACTTCCAGGGTGCCGATAAAAGCAAAGAAACCTACGACCATCAGGGTCAACATCACCAAGGTGGTTTCGTTCTGCGATGACAGGACCCGGTCATACACTTGCAGCATGTAAATGGACGGCACCAGCATCAACAGATTGATCAGCGCGGTGAAGCAACCGACGCTGATCAGGATACTTTTATAATCGCCGAGGGCTTTAAACAGTGGTGCAGTGGGAGTGGTCTTCGCCATGTTGCCTGATCTTCCCTGGGCTGAAATACGCGCGATAGTCTGCCGGGCGCCCCAATGGATGGGGCGGGCAACTATTTCAATAGTGTTTAATGCGCTGGAAGTGACAGGTGGATATAGGTCACGACCAACAAACAGCTCTATACCTGGTAGTTATAAGCATATAACCGTAATAGTTAATTATTGTGTGCGCTGCAGTAACAGCTCTAATCCAGAAGCAGAACGCGCGGTATATTCGCCTTCTTTCTGCCGATTCAAATGAGTAATACCGGTGCCCTCGGCATTCATTAGCCAGATGCCATCCGGGGTGGGCAGCCACGTCAGGGGTTTTTGCCCCAGCCACTGTTGCGCACACTCAATATCACCCGCCAGGCTATTGGGCTGGGCGATCAGATCCAGCTCGCACACCTGCTCCTGCTGGTGTAGTTGCCAGTGCCCAGCCAGTTGCGCGGTGCTGGGTAAAACAAGACTGCTTGCCATTGCGTTGGCTCCTGCCGACACGAGCAATGCCGGGATCACCCAGGCGATTGCATTGCGAAAAATAGTCATCACCATTACCCGTTTACGGGGCTGTTGCAAGGAAAGAGCGGCGCCGGGGCACCGCCCTTCGTTACGCCTTGATCAAGCCACGATGTCGCTATAGGCCGCCTGGCCCACGGTGGTGACGAGGAAATCCGCCACGCCGTGCCCGGAGAAGTCCACCGCCAACGTGCCCAGGTTGGTACCCGAGGCGTAGGTCAGCACGGCATCGCCGGCAGCGCCGGTAAAGGCGTTGACGAAATGCAGGCCGCTGCCCTTGGTGATGCCGGTCAGGTCGATCTTGTCCGAACCTGAGGTGAAGTCGAGGATCTGGTCCGCCGCACCTGGCCGGGAGTCAGAGCTGGCACCGAACACAAAGGTGTCCGAACCCGCGCCGCCCCACAGTTTGTCGGCACCGCCACCGCCGTAGATCAGGTCATTGCCGGCACCACCCTTGAGGGTGTTGGCCACTGCGTTGCCGATCAGCAGGTCGTTGCCCGAGCCACCGAAGGCGTTTTCCACGGTCACGCCCTGGGCGATCGACACGTTACCCACCAGGCCGCCCACGTCGGAGAACGAAGTCTCGTTGAGGTTGATTTTCTGGTTCTGGGTAAAGCCGGAGAAGTCCAGGGTGTCGTTGCCACCGCCGTCCCACACCGAGAACACCAGCTTGTCGGCATTGGACGTGGCGCTGAGGTGATCGCGCCCGGTGTTGGAGTTGAAGCCGTAGGTGGTGTCACCGGCACGGGTGTTGAAGTTGGCGCCGTAGAGCTTCTGGATCGCCGCGATATCGTCGATCAGTGGGCCGGACGCATAAGCCTCGACCCCGCCTTTGGTGAAGTTCTGGTTGGTGTTGTTTTCACCCCAGTAGCTCATGACGCTGTAGCCACGGGTGTCCTGGCCGTAGTCCGCGTCCTTGTAGGACGGGTTGCCGGTCCCGGCGTTGTAGTCGCCAGGGTGATCCAGGCCCAGGGTATGGCCGATCTCGTGGGTCAGGGTCTGGCGCCCGTAGTTGTTCAGGCCAGGGTTGATGTTGGCGGTGTAGCTGTTGTTGATCAGGTACCACGAGGTGCCATCCGTGCCGCTCGTGTGGTACTTCTCATTGGTGCCGGGCAGGTAGGCAAAGGCCGCGGCGCCGTCCTGGCCTGCGCTGTAGTTGCCGAAGGTCATGTGGAAGTCGCCGCCCGAGGCTTTCTCGGTGAAGGTGACATTGGCCACATCGGCCCAGGATTGCATGGCCAGTACGGCCTGGCCTTTTTGCAGGTTGCTGAACTGGCTGAACCCGGAGATACCATGCTTGTTCATGGTCGCCGAGGAAGCCTGGGTCAGGAAGGTGTAGGTCAGATCGATCCTGCCGTTGCCGTCAACGTCCCGGTATGCCGCGTTTTCGCGCAGCAAATGGTCGGCTGCCTGGTCGACAGAGAACGAAGGTTTGCCATTGACCGTGAGGTTGCCGCCACGGTCATACAAATGGCTAAAGCTATCGATTTGTGAATAGGCACTACTTGCTTGAGCTGCCGAGACAATAGCTTTGTCTTTTACTTTCGACATAAACGTACTTCCTTGTTTGCAAGTGGAACAGTTTTTGTCCGATATGACGCTCTCGGGCGAGATCGTCCTATCACTCGCCTCTTATGAAGGCGAAAGAAAACTGACACAATTCGAAATCACACGTCCAGTGATTTTTTTGTTGGAAAAGTTCATGGACGGAATAACGGCTGCAAACATTGGGAATTAAGTGTTTATATTCTTTGTTTTGGGGCGAGTGACGGAGAATCGGCTATTTAAATATTAAATAGTGCTAAATAATTAAATGCCAGACGGGTCACACTTATTGCGTAATGGATCCAATATATTGATTGGGCGGCACTTTAAAAGTGCCACCGTGTCATTCGCAAATATTAAATAGCCACTGTTTTATTATTGACAGCCAGCGCCGGCAAGCCGGCACCTACAAGGTGATAGCGGCCTCAGGCTTACCCACGCCAGCCCGTCTGGCGCAGCGCCTCCAGCAGCGTCTGCCCATCCAGCCCCGGCACCAGCACGCCATCGGCGGTGGTCATGTCTTCCCCGGCGAGGATCGCGTTGATGATCGCCTCTTCCACCGCCTCGGCCGCGGCGCTGAACAAGGGCGAAATATGATCGTTATTGACCATGCTCAAGGTTGTGCTCAGGGGCAAGTCCTTGCGCCCGTAATCTGCCGGCGGCAGGTGGTGATTGCCGGTGGCAAACGCCAGGAACAGATCGCCACTGGAGTCCTCGGTGCCGCCGCCGGTGCGGGCAATGCCGATGGATGCGCGTTGCGCCAGGCGCTGGCACTGGTGCGGCAGCAACGGTGCATCGGTGGCGATAATTACCACGATCGAGCCCATGCCCGGGGTGCCCCGGTCGGCAAACGGCGAGGCAATGTCCATCAGGTGGCGCCCCACCGGATAGCCATCCACCCGCAGCTCCTGGCGCTTGCCGTGGTTGGCCTGCACCAGCACGCCAACGGTCCAGCCGCCCTGCTCCACCGCCAGCTTGCGCGAGGCGCTGCCGATGCCGCCCTTGAACTCATGGCAGATCATCCCGGTGCCGCCGCCCACGGCGCCCTCTTGCACCGGGCCGGACTCCGCGCTCGCCATGGCTTGCAGCACATGTTCGGGGCCGATGTGCTGGCCCCAGATATCGTTGAGCAGGCCGTCGTAGGTTTCCATCACCACTGGCATGCACCAGTACACCGCCGGGTCCGCCAGGCTGTCGCGCTCCAGGGCAATCAGGGTGTCGCGCACAATGCCGATACTGTGGGTGTTGGTGATCGCCAGGGGCGTCGTCAGCAGCCCGGCTTCGCCGATCCACTCAAGGCCCGTGGCGTCGCCGTTGCCATTGAGCACGTGGTACCCGGCAAAACACGGTTGTAGCCGCGCCGCACCGGCCCGCGGCTGGATCAATGTGACCCCGGTGCGCACCTGCTTGCCGTCGATCTGCTCCTTGAGCGTGCTGTGGCCGACCCGAACCCCGGGGACGTCGGTAATCGCATTCAATTCGCCGGGCGTGCCCAACCCCAACGTAATGCCCAATTGACGTGCGCGCATAACCACTCCTTACAGTTTCTGAAACGCCGGACTCGACCGGCCGCTGATGCAATAGAGGATCACTGACATTGCCAGCAGGCCAATGATAATCATGATGTCGCGCATGGAGGCCGCGATAAACAAGGTAAACAACAGATAACCCGCGCCCGCCACGGCCAGCAACGCCGGCACCGGCCACAGGGGCATGCGGTACGGGTGCTCGCGGTCGCGCAACAGCACCCGGCTCATCAGCGCGCTCAGGGCCACGATCAGGTACACCAGCATGATCAACAACACACTGAAGGACGTCAGGTCTGCCAGGTTGGAGCTGAAGCTGAGCAGTGCCGAAGGTATCGCCAGGAACAGCGTGGCCAGCCATGGCGAATCCCAGCGCGGGTGGATGCGGGTGAACAATTTGTTGATGGTCGGCGTCCACAGCGCATCGCGGCCACTGCTGAACACCACCCGGCCGATCTGGATCACGATGGCGACGATGGCGTTGAACACCGAGAGGAAGATCCCGGCGCTGACCAGGCGTGACAGGGTTTCATTGCCATGACTGGTCAGCAGGTAGCCGATCGGGTCCGGGCTGCTGATCATCTCGCTCAGGGAGGGCGCGCCGATCAACAGCGCGGTGATCGGCACCAACTCGATCACCACCACCAGGCCCAGGGACCACAGGACCGCCTTGTGCACGCCCTTGCCGCCGCATTTCATGTCTTCGGCCAGCAGCACCGCCGGGCCGTAGCCGTTGAACGAGAACAGGCCGATGCCCACCGCGCCGATCACCAGCGCCCAGGGCGCCAGGTGCAGCACGCCGTTTTCGACGATCTGCGGTTGGAACAGCACACTGGCCGGCTGCACCGGGTTGCCGAAGCCAATAAATACGATCACCAGCAACGCCGCCACTTCCAGCAGCAGGCAGGTGCCGGTGATCCAGGCGTTGAGCTTGATATTGAGAATGCCCAGGGCGTAACTGCACACCACAATCACCAGGGCCACGGTTTGTGAATCGAATTTCGTGCCCAGGGCGTTGTTGAGGTAGGTCGCCGCGCCGGTGGCCAGCACCGGCGGGATAAACAACAGCATCACCAGCACTGTCAGGAAGGTCGCGTAGCCGGCCATGCCGCCGAACACGCGCTTGGCATACACATACTCGCCACCGGCACTGTTATGGGCGCGCCCAAGCTCCGCGTAGCAAAAGGCGAACATCAGCGCCAGCAGCCCAGCCATCACAAACGCCAGGAATACCCCGCTGCCGGCTTGCTGGATCGCAAACGGTGCAATCACAAATACGGAACTGGCCGGAGTTACCGCCGAAACGGTAATGGCCACCACATCGAACACACTCAAGGTAGGTTTCAGCACGCCATCGGGTGCGGGGGTTGCGCTCATGTCGTTATCCTCATGGTTATTCTTTTTATTGGAAAGCTGGTTGAGGCAGAAACGAAAAAGGGAAAGCGGGTGCGGGATATGTTTCCCGCTGAATGCCAGGGAATCTAGGCGCTGTGCCGGCGCCCGCCAATTCCCCTATTGGAGTACTCCCCTTGACGGGCTCGTGCAAAAGCCGAACCCTTGGCCGATCTTTCAGCCATCGGAACCCATCACATGAGCCTGTTCAGGGAAATCGGCATGCATGCGGGCCTGGGTCGCACCGTGTCGCAAATTGGCACCGAGCGTTTCTGGAAGCAACTGGTGTTGCTGCTGCACCAGAACCTGGCCTTCGATAACGCCCTGGCGATCTTCTACCCGATGGATGGGCCGCCCCAGGCGCTGGAGGAATACGACGCGCAGCCCACCAGCAAGCCGGCGTCGATGCTGGTGTACCTCAATGGCTTGTACTTGCTCGACCCGTTCTTCCAGGCCTGCCGCGAAGGTTACGCCAGTGGCGTGTATCGCCTCGAAGAGGTGGCACCGGACCATTTCCGCCAGAGTGAGTACTTCCTCAATTACTTTCACGACAACGTGCTGGAGGATGAGGTGCAATTCATCCTGCAACTGCCCGGGGTGGGCACCTTGTCGTTGTCGTTGGGGATGCAGCGCGTGTTTACCGCCACGGAAACCGGGCTACTGACGCTGCTGGCGGCGTGGGTGCTGCCCTTGATGCAGCAACATTGGCAGCAGAGCACCCAGCGCGCACCGGCCGGCGCGGCCATGGCCAGCCAGATCCGCGATGCGTTGAGCCATTTTGGCAGTGGGGTGTTGTCCGAGCGCGAACTGGAAATCGCCCGCCTGGTATTGCGCGGGTTCTCGTCCAAGGCCATGGCCGAACGCCTGAGCATCTCGCCGGACACGGTCAAGGTGCATCGCCGCCACCTCTACGCCAAGCTGGATATCTCGTCGCAGCCGGAGCTGTTTTCGTTGTTTATCCAGTCGTTGGGGCATGACCTGGATAACCCATAGGGAGGCCATGTATCGACTGGTCCACCGCTATCGCAGCGATGCGGCGACCCGACAAGCCAGCTCCTACAGTTGGATGTGCAAAGTCCTGTGCCCAACCGAGATCTCGTGTAGGAGCGGGCTTGCCCGCGATGGCGGTGGGTCATGTAAGGATGTGTTGAATGGCCTACAGCTATCGCTGGCAAGCCAGCTCCTACAGTTGGTGTGTGGTGTGCAAAGTCCTGTGCCCAACCGAGATCTCGTGTAGGAGCGGGCTTGCCCGCGATAGCGGTAGATCAGTCACAGGTATCTAACGCCCGGTACGGATGGTGTTCCAGATCCGCGTACGAATGCGGTCGATCTTCATCGGCATGGCTTCAAGGGCGAATAGCTTGCCCATCATTTCTTCGCTCGGGTACACCTTGGTGTCGCTCTTGATCACCGGGTCTACCAGGCTGTCGGCGGCGCTGTTGCCGTTGGCGTAGTGCACGAAGTTGGTGATGTCGGCCATCACGTCCGGGCGCAGCAGGTAGTTCATGAAGGCATAGCCGGCCTTTTCATCCGGGGCGTCGGCGGGCATGGCGACCATGTCGAACCAGATCGCAGCGCCTTCCTTGGGAATGTTGTAGCCAATCTTCACGCCATTCTTGGCTTCCTTGGCGCGGCTTTCGGCCTGCAGCACGTCACCCGAGAAGCCAACCGCCACGCAGATGTCGCCGTTGGCCAGGTCGCCGGTGTATTTCGAGGAGTGGAAGTAGGCAATGTACGGCCGCACCTTGATCAGCAGCGCCTCGGCTTTTTTATAGTCCTCGGGGTTCTTGCTGTGATGGGGCAAGCCCAGGTAGTTCAGGGCGATCGGCAGCAGTTCCGGGCCGTTGTCGAGGATCGCCACCCCGCATTTGCTGAGTTTTTCCATGTATTGGGGCTTGAAGATCAAGTCCCAGGAGTCGACCGGCGCATCCTCGCCCAACACTGCCTTGACCTTGTCGATGTTGTAGCCGATGCCGGTGCTGCCCCACAGGTACGGGAAGCCATGCTCATTGCCCGGGTCGTTGGTTTGCAGGGCCTTGAGCAGCACCGGGTTGAGGTTTTTCCAGTTCGGCAACTGGCTCTTGTCGAGCTTTTTCAGGGCCCCGCCCTGGATCTGCCGGGCCATGAAGTGGTTGGACGGGAACACCACGTCATAGCCCGAGTTGCCGGTCATCAACTTGCCGTCCAGGGTCTCGTTGCTGTCGTACACGTCGTAGCTGAAACCGATCCCGGTTTCCTTCTGGAAGTTCTTGGTGGTGTCCGGCGCGATGTAGCTCGACCAGTTGTAGATTTTCACCGTTTCGGCGGCCTGGGTCAGGGAGGCCACTAACATCAAGGGCAACAGGGCAATGGGTCTCATGGTTCGATTTCCTGGCGGTTATAGGGCTGTTTTTATGGCAGGCGATCAAGGATCAAAAGATTAGAGGATCAATACATAGGTCTTGCGCACGGTCTCCTGGATATCCCAGATCCCCGTGCTGTTGGCCGGCAACATCAGTGCATCGCCGGCTTCGATATGCAGGGTTTCGCCGTCATCGGGGGTGAACGTGCAGCGGCCCTGGATAAAGTGGCAGAACTCCTGCGCCACGATCTGGCGCCGCCAGCGGCCCGGGGTGCATTCCCAGATGCCGGTTTCGACGCCATCATTGCGTTCCACACTGAGGGTGGAGGCCACGGCGACCGGGGTGCCCAGGGGCACGGCGACCGGACTTGAGTCCGGCAGGTGGCGGTTTAGTGTGTCTTTGAACTGGGTAATGCTCATGGTCATACCTGTGGTGAATGAAGCGACTTAGTGCATGAAACCTTCCATGAAGCCGGCCATCCCGCTGGCCAGCTTGCGCCGCCAGGGTGCGGTGTTCGGGTCGGCGAGGGTCTGGTCCTCATGGACAAAGCTGCGGATGATGGCGTTGTAGCCCAGCCAGCGGCATGGCTCCGGCTCCCAGCCCTTGAGCGCCGTCAGGCCGCCATCACGCAGCACCCACGGCTGCCGGACCAGCGGCGTGTCACGCCCCAGGATCAGGTCGGCCAGGGTCCGCCCGCCCAGGTTGCTGGCGCCCACGCCCTCCCCGCCATACCCGCCGGACAAGGCGATGCCGCTCTGCTGGTCGCACAGCATGTGCGGCCGAAAGCGCCGCGACATACCGAGGTTGCCGCCCCAGGAGTGGGTCACGCGCACGTGCTTGAGTTGCGGAAACAGCTCGCAGAACAGGTAGCGACGCAGTTCCACTTCGCTGTCGGTGAGGTCGAAGTTGTGGCGCAGCTTGCCGGCAAACTGATAGCCGCCGCGGGCACCGAATACCAAGCGGTTATCGGCGGTGCGCTGGCCGTAAGTGACCTGGCGGCTGCTTTCACCAAAGGCCTGGCCCTGGTTCAGGCCGATTTCTTCCCAGGTACTGGCCGGCAGCGGTTCGGTCGCCACGATCAGGCTCTGCACCGGCAGTTGATAGCGCCCCAGGGGCTTGAGCGTCGGCGCATAGCCTTCTACCGCCGGCACCACCCACGAGGCCCGGACCTGGGCTTTGTCGGTGCGCAGGCTGCCGGACTGCCAATGGGTGACCGGGCTGTTTTCGTAGATCGCCACGCCCATGGCCTCGACCACCCGCGCCAACCCGCGCACCAGCTTGGCTGGGTGGATCGTCGCCACATGGGGCGTGTAGACCGCGCCATAGGCCGAGGCAATGCGGATCTGCCCGGCCAGTTGCTCGGGGCTGAGCCAGCGGTAGTCATCGTCGGTCAGGCCTTGGCCGTGGAGCTTGGCCAGGTATTCGCGCAGGCTGGCTTCCTGCTCGGGGTAACGGGCGGCGCAGTGCAGGGCCCCGCCCTTGCGGTAGTCGCAGTCGATGCCTTCGCGCTGCAACACCTGCCCGACTTCATCGGGGATGCCGTGCAGCAGATCAAACGAGGCCCGGCGCTGCTCGGCAGGCAACCCCGCCAGCAAGCGGTCTTCGCCCAGGAGGTTGCCCATCAGCCAACCGCCGTTGCGCCCGGAGGCTCCGAAGCCCGCGGTCTGTGCCTCGACGATCACCACCTTGAGCTGCGGTGCATGGCGCTTGAGGTAATAAGCGGTCCACAACCCGGTGTAGCCGGCGCCAATAATGGCCACATCGACATCCAGGTCCTGCCCGAGGGACGCACGCGCCTCCAGCGGCTCTTGCAGCTGGTCCATCCATAAACTGATCTTGCGCCATGCCGGCATGCTGAAACTCCACCACCAAACGTCGATGGCGTGATCCTAGTGCCTGGCTTCAGTCGTCGTCTTGCGCGCGTGCACGCAGGGAAATTTGTTTGACGTAGGCCTTGGGCGACAGGCCCGTGTGCTGGCGGAAACAGCTGTAGAACGCCGACAACGAGTTGAAACCGGCGGCAAATGCCAGTTCATCGATGCGGATCGGCGGCGTGGCGCCATCCAGCGCCGCCAGTAAATGTTGCAGGCGGGCCTGGTTGACGTAGCGGTAGAAGCTCTGCCCCAGCACCTGGTTGAGCAGGTAGGAAATCTGGTTGCGGCTGTAGCCACATTCCTTGGCCACCCGTTGCAGGTCCAGTTCGGGGTCGAGATAGGGTTGCTGGCGCTGGAAGTACTGCTGCAAATCGTTGGCCAGGTAGCTCAGTTGCTGGGGCGACAGGCCCAGGCGGCTGACGGTCGGCCGTGTGGCCTGGGACTGGGAACGGCTGGTGGCGGGCTCGTGCACCAGGGACGCGTATTCGTTGACGCGCCAGATCAGCCCGTCGCGCACGGTAATCGCCTCACTGGTGCGAAACGACACCAGGCCCTGGCCACCGCGCAAGGTCACGCGATACTGGATAAATGCGGTATCGCCGTCGGTGCGGATGCGATCGGTGTGCTCAATCGCCTCGTCGGGGTCGCGCGGCATGCTGGCTTGCAGGTACTCACGCAACTGGTCGAAGCACACTACGCGGTTCTGGAAGAAGTCGTGGTACTGGATATCCGGGTGATAGTGCGCCATTACCCCGTCCAGGTCGCGGTGCTTCCAGCACAAGTGATGGCGCAATACCACGTCGGCAGTCGCTTGGGTCTGTTGCGGGCAATCGGCCGGGACGGTCTGTGGCATACAACACTCGAAAACGGCTAAAGCCTGGAGCTTGCACAACTTTACCGGGTGCTTCAATGGCCAAGTGACAGTTTTAAGTAATGGCCTTTTGCCTAAGCATTTGTAAGACATGACCCACGTCAAACTTCTCGCAAGGAAGCGCCGAACGGACAGAAAAAACCCCGGTACTTATTGCCAGTGAGTGCTATTTTTTAAGCTTCACCGTCAGGACTATTGATGGACCTGACGCCCTTGCCGCGAGCTAAAGGAAGTGCTCAATGAACAAGGTTGGCAACATGAACAAAGTGACGTTCCCCAATGCATGCCAGTTGATGCGCTGGCACTTTCACCCGGTTGGCTTTGAAGGCAGCATGGACGCGCCTGGCAGCATGATCGCGCGATTGTTTGACCGAGAGAGTGGCGAAACCCTGATTGCCATCGCCGGCATTCCTTGCGCCACGGTGATGAACGCCACGGATGTGGAGCGGATTATCGAGGCAATCGAGGCTGAGCTGGACTCGTTTGTGCGCCCGCAACTGCGGCAGGCCTGAACTGCGTAGGGGCTGTTTCGCTTCGCGAGGCAGCTCCTACAGGGATCTAACGGCGGCGGTCATCGAAGAACGCCTTGCTCCCCACCACCCGATCCGACGCCTTCGGCGCATTCGTGCCCTGGCCATCCTGCCCTTCGACATACCAATAGCAATGGCTCACCGCCCGGGTAATCCCGACATAGGCCAGGCGCAGCACCTCGTCTTTTTGCGCATTGTCATAGGGCTCGGCATCACCGTCCTTGCCCAGGCCGGCCATACGGTACACCTGGTTCTTGTACGGCGAGCGGGTCAGGTGCTGGCAATCGCCGAGCAGAAACACCGCATCCGCCTGTAGGCCCTTGGCGCTGTGGTAGGTCAGTTGCTTGAGGCGGCGCATGGCGGGAGGCAAGCTAGAATCAAGATTAACTACAGATTGAATATGCTCTTGAATCAATAGTTTATCGCTACTTTTTCGATACAACATCAATACCGATTCGCCACGCTGATAGTGCGCCAGCAACTGCTGGGCCAAGGCTGCCTCGTCGCGATCAAGCACCTGTACCGGCACCAATGCCCGATCTACGCCGCTGGCCTTGGCCTTTTTGCCGCTGATCGCCGGTGCGGCTTTAACGATGTGTTCGGCCGCATCGATGATGTGCTGGTGACTACGAAAGTTCTCCCCGAGCATCACCCTAGTGGTGGCCGGTGACGGGAACTCCTTGTTGAACTCCATGAAGTATTTGGGCGAGCTGCCGCGCCAGCCATAGATCGACTGCCAGTCATCACCCACGCAGAGCAGCGAGGAATGCTGGGCACCGCGCCCCACATGCATCGCCGGCCCACGAGTGCGGATTTCGCGCAGGCTGGCGCGGATCCACGAGACGATCTGCGGCGAGACATCCTGGAATTCGTCGATCATCAAGTGCGACAGCGGGCGCAACAGCCCATCGTTGAGCAACTTGAGGTTTTCCGGGGTGTTCTCGCCAAACAGCGAAAACATGCGGTTATAGGTCATGATCGGCGGCGACTGGTCCAGCAGGTGATCTTCCAGGGCCTTCCAGAAAATACCCAGGGCCTCGAAGAAGCCGCGATCCGGGTCATCCTTGGCAAAGCTCATCTGGCCCACAGCCGTGGGCACGTCCAGGCCGAGGTTCTCGATAAACCCGGCGGCGGTGACGAAACAATCCAGCAGCGGCGCCGAAGCCAGTTCACCCTTGACCTTGTAATCAAACCCCGGCCCCGAGGTGGTATCTGCGGCCAGGCTACTCAACAGGCGCCTGGATGACTCGTAGCTATCTATCCATATCAATGGCTTACGACAGAAAGCTTGAAACAAGGTGCGCTTGACTGCCCATTCCGCGCGTACCGACAGCTTGGCCCCGGGGCGGGCAATCTGCGGGTTTTCCCGGGAGTCGAAACCCAGCATCACCCAGGCATCCAGTTCGGCGCAGTAGCCATGGCAATGGAACGACGCACCATTGATTTCAACGCTCTGGCGGTTTGGCTCGATGCCCTGGATCGGCCATGCGCCGGCGCGCAACCACAGGTCTTCGATCACATCGCACAGCTCTTCGTCGCGCTTGGCAGCCAACTCGGTGACCGCCACGCGTTTTTGCACATCCGGGTGGTCGCGCTCCAGCTCCTTGAGCTGCAGGGCGTGGCGGGCCATGGGCGTCATCAACTCGCGAAAGCGCGCATGCCGGCCATGGAGCCCGTGATAACAGGCGTTGAGTTGCTGGCGTTGGGCATCGTTGATGCGCAGGTCGAAGGGGTTGCTATCGGCCTCCTCGTCGTAAGTGCCGTGGTGCAGGTTCTCGAACGCCTGCAACCGCTCTAAGCCCGGCAGGCTGCGGACCATGGGCAGGATGCGCGAGTGAAAGGTGCGCACCACAGCCTGGGCTTCTTTCAAACCAAGGGGTTGGCCCCACAGCTGGAGAATCTGCATGAGCTTGTTTATGAAGTCCTTGCGCGATTCACGGGTGAAGGTCACCACGGTCATGGAGCTCAGCTCAAAGCCCAGGTAATGCGTCAGCAGCAGGATCCGCAGGACCAGCGACGTGGACTTGCCGGCACCGGCACCGGCAATCACCGAAGTGGATGGGGTGTCGCTGAAGATCATCTTCCACTGCGCTGCGCTGGGCTGCGCATGGGCCGGTAGCAGGCGCGCCACATCGGCCTTGATACGTTTTTTTAGCTCCGCGGTCAGTGGCAGGCGCCAATCGTCGAACAGGCTGTCGTCGACACCCGGGACGCGATGCTCATCGCTGCGATAGTCACGGATCAACAGGACCTGGCGCCCTTCCTCGATGCCATCGCGCCTGCCCTCCTGGTAGCCATACTCCACGCCCGCCTCATGCCCGCTGCGAAAACCGTCGGCCTGGCCATGCAGCCACGAAAAACGATGCTGGGCCCGCAGGCGCGTTAAACCATGGCCAAACAGCCGGGCAGCCAGGCGCTTGAATAGCGGCATTTGCGCCAGCGGGCGCAGTTCGGGGGGCAGATCGGGGGTGTGTTGCGGCACGCGGACTCCTGCGGGGGCTTGAGCGGACAGAGACGCTATGGTCGCCGGAAACCTCCGACAGTTCCAGCCAATTGCTTTGGCTTCATGTGGTTAGGCGATGAAGTGAAGATCGGGTCGAGTTTTCGCGACCACAAACCAATCGAATAATTTGATTGAAATAAGGCATTTTTTACGCTTTTTATCGATGATGACCTGATAGAAGATAGGCCCATCAACAGGAGACGATCATGCTTGAACTTCGACCTTTTACCTCCCTGGGCGGTGCCAATCACGGTTGGCTGGATGCCCATCACCACTTTTCATTCGCTGAGTACCATGACCCTAAGCGTATGCACTGGGGCAACCTGCGGGTGTGGAACGACGACATCATCGCGCCCGGTACCGGTTTCCCCCAGCATCCGCACCGGGATATGGAAATCATCACCTATGTACGTGAAGGTGCCATCAGCCACGCGGACAACCTGGGCAACAAAGGCCGCACCGAGGCTGGCGACGTACAGGTAATGAGCGCTGGCACCGGGATAGCCCACAGTGAATACAACCTGGAAGCCACGGCAACCAAGATTTTCCAGATCTGGATCATTCCCAATGAAGCGGGTTTGCCCCCTTCCTGGGGTGCCAAGCCGTTTCCCAAGGGCGAGCGCGAAGGCTTCGTGACCTTGGCCAGTGGCAAGCACGGCGACAATGAAAGCCTGCGGATCCGTGCCGACGCGCGCCTGGTGGCGGCCAACCTGAAGGCCGGGGAAAGTGCCGAGTATCACCTGGATGCAGGACGCCGGGCGTATCTGGTGCCGGCCACTGGGGTGATCGATGTGAATGGCTTGCGAGCGCAGGCGCGTGACGGCGTTGCGGTAGAGGATGAACGCGTGCTGCGAGTGACCGCGCTCGAAGACAGCGAAGTGGTGCTGGTGGACCTGGCCTGATCCCAAGCCAGGCACTAAACAAATTGTGGGAGCGGGCTTGCCCGCGATGGCGTTGGGTCAGTCACCGATACATTGACTGATCCACCGCCATCGCGGGCACGCCCGCTCCCACATTTTTTACAACTGTGTGTCAGTTCGGGGTGATGGCGCCGTCCACCAACACCTGCGCCTCTTCCACCAGGCGCTTGAGGTGATCTTCGCCAATGAAACTCTCGGCATAGATCTTGTAGATATCCTCGGTGCCCGATGGCCGTGCGGCAAACCAGCCGTTTTCGGTCATGACTTTCAACCCGCCAATCGCCTGGTCGTTACCCGGCGCATGGCTGAGGATCTGCTGGATGCTTTCCCCGGCCAACTGCGTGGACGTGACCTGCGCCGGCGCCAGCTTGCCCAGTAGCGCCTTCTGCGCCGGCGTGGCCTTGGCATCCACACGAATGGCGAAGGGTTCGCCCAGGGCGTCGGTCAGGCCACGGTAGATCTGGCTTGGGTCCTGGCCTTTGCGCGAGGTCATTTCCGCGGCCAGCAAGGCCGGGATCAAGCCATCCTTGTCCGTGCTCCAGACAGTGCCATCCTTACGCAAAAACGAAGCCCCCGCGCTTTCTTCGCCGCCAAAGCCCAGCGAGCCTTCGAACAGGCCATCGGCAAACCACTTGAAGCCCACCGGCACTTCGTACAGGCGCCGGCCAATGCGCGCGGCCACGCGGTCGATCAAGCCACTGCTGACCACGGTCTTGCCAACGGCAGCATCAGCACGCCACTGGGGTCGGTTCTGGAACAGGTAGTCGATGGACACGGCCAGGTAGTTGTTCGGCGCCAACAGCCCGCCCGACGGGGTAACGATGCCGTGACGGTCGTGGTCCGGGTCGCAGGCAAATGCCACGTCGAAGCGGTCCTTGAGGCCGATCAGGCCTTGCATCGCATAGCTGGAGGATGGGTCCATGCGAATCTGGCCGTCCCAATCCACGCTCATGAAGCGGAAAGTCGGGTCGACTTCGGTGTTCACCACTTCCAGGTTCAAACGGTAGTGCTCGGCGATGGCCGACCAGTAGCGCACCCCGGCTCCGCCCAGCGGATCCACGCCCAGGCGCAGATCGGTACTGCGGATGGCGTCCATGTCGATCACATTGATCAGGTCGGCCACGTAGGTGTTGAGGTAGTCATGGCGGTGGGTGGTGTCGGCTTTCAACGCCTGCGCGTGGGTAATGCGCTTGACCCCGGCCAGTTTGGCCGCCAGCAGCTCGTTGGCCTTGGCCTCGATCCACTTGGTGACATGGGTATCGGCCGGGCCACCGTTGGGCGGGTTGTACTTATAGCCGCCGCTCTGGGGCGGGTTGTGGGACGGGGTGATGACAATGCCATCCGCCAGCCCGCTGGTGCGGCCACGGTTGTAGCAGATGATGGCGTGGGAAATCGCCGGGGTGGGTGTGTATTCATCGCCCTCGGCGAGCATTACATGCACGCCGTTGGCCGCCAGTACTTCCAGCGCACTGGCGCCCGCCGGGGTGGACAGCGCATGGGTATCGAGGCCGACAAACAGCGGGCCATTGATACCTTGCGCCTCGCGGTACAGGCAAATGGCCTGACTGATGGCGAGCACGTGCCATTCGTTGAAGCTCAAGTCAAAAGAGCTGCCACGGTGCCCGGAGGTACCAAATGCCACGCGCTGAGTGGAGATTGCTGCATCGGGCTGGCCGGTGTAATAGGCCGTTACCAGTCGCGGGATGTCCACCAGCAATTGAGCCGGTGCCGGTTTGCCCGCAAAAGGACTGAGAGTCATGCAAAAACCTCTGAAAAGAAGGATTCGGAAAAGGAATGCAGTTTACTGGGAGTTCGACCGCCATGCGACGGTATCTATCCCACAATAATTAGGGATATTTCCCGCAACACCAAATCATCCATTCTGCCCCTGCTTGAGTGCCCGCGCCAACTCTTCAAGGACCAGGTCCAGGCTATGGTGGGAGCTGAACACGTGACTCAAACGAAAGTGCTGCTGGTACAGGCCACTGACACTGAACAACTCACCAGGGGCGATCACCACCTGGCGCGCCAGCATGTTCTGGAATACCCGACGCATATCCACAGCCTCGGTCGAGCGCAACCAATAGGTGGCGCCTGCCTGGGGCTGGCGGTATGTCACGCGCTCGCCCAGATGCTGCTCCAGACGCTTGTGCATCGCTGCCGCGTGTTCCTTGAGCAGTGCGCGCAGCTCCAGCAAGTGCTGGTCCAGGCGGCCATTGTGGTCCAGCCGGGCAATCGCCCGCTGGCGAATGGACGACAAACGAAACGCGCGCAACAGGAACTGGCGCTGCAATTGCGTGCTCATGTGCCGCGACAGCAGGTAACCATAGGGCGCTTCCGGGCCCATGAGTTTCTCGAAGGTAGAAAACACCATCAGCCGCTCAGGATTCACCAGGTCCCGCAAGTAGCCGGCGCACGCCTCGAACTCCAAGCCGCCATGGATGTCGTTCTCCAGCAGCCAGCAGCCATGTTGCTCCAGCAACCCTGCCAGTTGCGCCTGCTCGGCCAGGGTCAAGGCTTTGCCGGTGGCCAGGCCGGGGGTCGAGGATAACAATGCCAGTTGCACGCCCTCGCTACGCAACTGCTGCTCCAGATACGCAAGGTCCAGCCGTCCCTGCTCGTTGCACGGCCACTCGATCACCCGCACCTCGGCGTCTTGCAGCAGCCGCAGCACGAGCCAGTCACACGGCGACTCCACCAGCACCGCCGCCCCTTTGAGGGCCAGGACTTCGATCAGGATGGCCAGCACGCCCCGCAGGTCAGCGCCGATATAGACGTCATCCGCTTGCCAGCATCGTGTAGGCGAACGGGTGTAGCGCGCCGCCAAAGCCGCACGCAGCTCCCAGATACCACAGGGCTGGGAATAGGGCTGCAACTGGCGCGGGTACTGGCGCACCAGCTCACGCTCCAATTGCAGCAATGGGCCGTCCAAGGACAGCAGTTGCGCCGGCTCATCGGCACTGAGCACCAACATCCCCGGCCTGCGCGCCCCGGCATACAGGCGCTCGAGCAAATCACCGGCGGTGCAGCACGGGGTAGTGCTGGCAATGGGCAAGGCGTAGTAACCGGACTTGGCCACCGAGTACACCCTGCCCTCCTTTTCCAGCAGTGAATAAGCGTATTGAATGGTGGAAATCGACACGCTCAAACGCTCGGCCAGGTGTCGCAACGACGGCAGCTTGACCCTCGCCTCACCGCCCACTTCATTGATCAGGTTGATCATGTAGCGATACACGGCCTGATAGGCGAAGTCTGCCTGTTTGTCCTCACTCATGACGTTTTCTGCCGTCGCACACCCACCTTCAGCGTCCTGGCACGCCGTGCGGCCCTGTGACCGGCTCCTCGCTGTTGATACAGGCGGCATTGGCCGCCACATCGTTGCGGTACAAATGCTGCAACAACGCCAGCGGCAAACCGCTGGTATCGACAATCCAATGCTGGATCAATTCGGCCGACGCCTTGCCCTCCAGGGCTTTGTGCAGTTCGGGCAGCGCCACCAGCATGCCGGGGTGGCAGCGGCGCAAGAACGCTTCCAGCCGCTGGCCTTGTTGGATAAACGGTGAAAACAACAGGCAGACCAATTGGCTTTCTTCCAGGCCAAAAAACTCACGCGCATAGGTCGTCGCCAGCATGCGCCCGTCCGGAGTACCGGCTTGGGCAATCAGCAGTTCGGGGATTCTTTTGCGACGCATAAAACCGATGGCCTGTTCGATAAACCCCCTGACGCCCTGCTGATAGTCAATGCCCAGCAACACTTCGGCGTGCAGGCCATGCATGTGCGCCATCATCAATGGGTTGGCGTAGGCCGGGGTGCTGAACTGAAAGGCAAACTCATCTTGCTTGTAACCCATGAAATCGTTGAGCAATGCGGTGCAGTCCAGCTCCCCGGTGCATAACAGGTCGGCGACGCCGATGTAGGCCAGGTGGCGATGCACTTCCTTGGAAGATGCATCCTGTGCTGCATAGTGTTCGCCATACACATCGCGGTAATAGCCAACGCTGCAATCGTCCATGCGAGTAAACAGGGCGGTGAGCGCCAGGGGCCGGCCAGAGTGACCTTTCATGCCCGCCGCGCGGGTAGTCTTGACCAGCCACGCCAGGTATTGGTTTTGCTTGCGCGGCGAATCACTGCTGACCAGGGCGTGTACCCCACCGTCCCAGGCGGTAATGCGCCGATAGAAATCCCCCAGGGACAAGTAGCCGTCGTTACACAGGCTGGTGCGAATATCCCCGCAACTCCTATGCCCGACCATCAACATATTGCGCCGGCCGATATCCTGCCCAGTTGTCGAAGCCGGACGCAGGTGGTTGAAGGGCAAGACCTCCTGGTTTTCCACCATCATCAGCTCGACCCGGGGGTCGTCGTGGAAAAACAATGCGCTGTAGCCACGATGAATGCTGTCCAGCGCAGCTTGCGTCATTC
The DNA here is from genome assembly GCF_059862305.1 of Pseudomonas sp. MF09156. NCBI lineage: Bacteria > Pseudomonadati > Pseudomonadota > Gammaproteobacteria > Pseudomonadales > Pseudomonadaceae > Pseudomonas > Pseudomonas sp. MF09156. Next base: position 35,149 of record NZ_JCBCUR010000004.1, on the reverse strand, counting down.
CCGTATGCCGCAGGGTTGCGACGCGCAACTGGAAACTCCTCGGCGCCCGGCCGGCGATGGTCAATTGGGCGGCACGCAGGAAGGCCAATGCATAACTGCTGCCTCTGCCGCCCCCATGGGCGACCAATACTTTGTAGTCACCGATCTGTTCGATGCCGCCTGCCGCCACAATCAACCGCTGAATCAATAATTGAAGTGCAGTTCGCTCCGCTCGCGAGAAGTAGCCCTGTAAGCGTTGCAATACTTGCTGGTAAACATAATTCATGGCTTGTTCGTGAATAGCGCTCATAGCTTTACTACCTGAAGTTAACTGTCAGTTCCGGGCAAGCAGTTAGGCGTGCCTGTCCGTCCTGCGGTTTGCTTGGAGTTGACGCCTGTTGCGACTAAGGCTGATAGCTAAATGTTAGCACCGCACAACAAAGCGCCAGTCGGAACATCCCTGCGAAGATGCCATCAGCTGTTGAAGAAAGCCCCTACACCGGCCTGTTGGCCAGCCTAGGAACGGTCTTACAGCTTCCTAGTGGAATTTAACTCAGACAATCAAGAATGGTCTGACATATACAGCGCAGGGAAACTACCGGATTTAGTTCGCACTCTATCTACCGACCAACATCCTTTGCCCGGCATACAAGGCGACTTACTAGTTACAGCGAACCGCTGTTGTGATTTGTTTTCTGCAATCATTGCTCAGTCCTTGAGATGAAAGTGACCGGGCAATTATCAGCGCTTGCTTGATGATTAAAAGATACAGACTCAGCGTAAAAACCAGTGCAGATCAACAGCTTGGCACTTGTTGCGGGGCCCACGCAAAATGCCGCGGCTCTGGGATTCAGGGCGGCGGCGGCTTAAAAGGCAGGTTTTACAGGGGGGAAACGGTGACAGTCCTGGTGCCAAGGGCGTAGGTACTGTCCTTTCAAATGGCGTATTTGCCCCATGGGCAGCGTAGGCGGAATGTCCGATTACGAACATTCCCACAGATCAAACGGCTTCAACCTGCAACGCCACCCGCTCGCGACATGGGCATTCGTCCATATAGCGGTGTGCATCGACAAATTCGCTGAAGGCAAATACCCGGGTCTTGAGAGGTATCAGCAGCCCGTCGGCAGTCAATTGGTTGATCTCACGTAGCGCCCGTTGCAGCGCAGCCTGGTCCTGGGCGATGCCCAGCTCCGGCTTGCCAGTGAAGTTGCCGATGCAGTGCACAAAGAACTGGATGTTCTTCTGGAACGCGGCGCAGGCCGGGAATGGCGTCTGGTTGCCGCCTTGCAGGCCATACAACACCAGGCTGCCACGTGGCGCGAGCACATCGCCCAGCAGCGACATCTGCGGGCCACCCAGGCCGTCGAACACCACATCCACGCCGCGCCCATCGGTGAACTTGTTGATTTGCATCAGCAAGTCCTGCTCTTCGGTGACGATGACCTTTTCGGCGCCCAGGGACAGCAGGTACTCGCGCTCGTCCGGTGATTTGGTGGCCGCGATCACCCGCACCCCCAGGGCCTTGCCCAATTGCACGAACGAAGGCCCGGCACAATGGCTGGCATCGGTGACCAGGGCGAACTGCCCAGGCTTGGCCCGCGCCAGGTCGATATAGGCAAAGTAGGCAATCAACAGTGGCGTGTAATGCACGCTGGCCTGCACCGGGCTCAACACGTCCGGGTAACGGGTCAGGGCCGAACGGGGCAGCACAATCAACTCGCCATATACCGGGTAATCATTGGGGCTTTCGGCCGGGAAGCTAGCGACCTTGTCGCCCACCGCCAGGTCCTCGACGCCCTCGCCCAGCGCCACGACCACGCCGGCCATTTCATGGCCAAGACCGGAAGGCAGCCGGGCGTGGGACGACGCCAGGTTCTGGCGCCAGAGAATGTCGTACCAACTGATGCCAATCGCCTCGACACGCACCTGCACTTCGCCCGGTGCGGGCAACGTGGCTTCATGCTCTTCGCACTTGAGCACCTCGGCCGGACCAAACTTGTGAAAACGGATCGTGCGGGACATCGCAAACCTCGCCAAAGTAACCTCTAATGCCATGAACTTTATCTGGGCTTTCGGGGCAAGGCCACCGGTCGCCATTAATAGTCGTCATGTCTGTCATTGATTCCACCGCCTAGGAAAAAACACCAGGCAGCGTAGGAAATCTGAATTAGCCGGTGCAGAGTACCAGCCTTTCCCCGTAAGATTCACGCCGGCCATTGTTATCATGTGGCCGTTCACGTCAAGTTCGCTGAATCTGCCAGGACACAAGATGAACCGTAACGACCTGCGTCGTGTCGACCTGAACCTGTTGATCGTATTCGAAACCTTGATGCATGAGCGCAGTGTGACCCGCGCGGCCGAGAAATTGTTCCTCGGCCAGCCGGCCATCAGCGCTGCCTTGTCGCGCTTGCGCGGGCTGTTCGATGACCCGCTGTTTGTGCGGACCGGGCGCAGCATGGAGCCCACGGCCCGAGCAGTGGAGATTTTCGCCCTGCTGTCGCCGGCCCTGGATTCGATTTCCACCGCCGTCAGCCGCGCCGCCGAGTTCGACCCGGCCACCAGCACCGCAGTGTTTCGCATCGGCCTGTCGGACGACGTCGAGTTCGCCCTGCTGCCGCCACTGCTCAAGCGCCTGCGCGCCGAAGCGCCAGGCATCGTGCTGGTAATCCGTCGCGTCAACTACATCCTGATGCCGGGCCTGCTGGCGTCCGGGGAGATCTCCATTGGCGTCAGCTACACCGCCGACCTGCCGGCCAACGCCAAGCGCAAACTGCTGCGCCGCAGCCTGCCCAAACTGCTGCGCGCCGACAGCGTACCCGGCGCCCTGAGCCTGGACGACTTCTGCGCCCGCCCCCACGCCCTGGTCTCGTTTGCCGGCGATCTCAGCGGGTTTATTGATGAAGAGCTGGAGAAACTTGACCGCAAACGCCATGTGGTGCTCGCGGTCCCGCAATTCAACGGCCTGGGCACCCTACTGGCCGGCACCGACATCCTGGCGACCGTCCCCGACTACACCGCCGAAGCCCTGACCGCCGCCGGCGGCCTGCGCGCCGAAGACCCGCCGTTGCCGGTGCGCAGCTTTGAACTGCACATGGCGTGGCGCGGCTCCCAGGATAATGATCCGGGGGAGCGGTGGTTGCGGTCGCGGATTCAGATGTTCTTCGGGGACCCCGATAGCTTGTAATGGAGTTCCACTGTATTCCATAAAATCCTTAAATAACAACTACTTGAAGGAAAAATCAATCCACCGCCGCCTGTCTAAATCCAGTGGATTCCAGAGCTCATGGGGGCATAATTGGGGGCAAATTTCGGTTCCTTAAAAAGGATGCCCCCACCGATGCCGCCAGATATTGCTACTGCTTTCAAACGAAAACTCAGCGATGCCTTCATCCGCTCGCTGACTGAGCCCGGCAAGCACGCCGACGGCGAAGTCCCTGGCCTCTACTTGGAGGTAAGGGCGTCGAGCAGGGCCGGTAAATCCCCGTCCAAATTCTGGCGCTTGAAGTATCGGCTGCATGGTAAGGAAAACCGCTTCTCCATTGGCGCTTACCCTGACATCAGTCTGAAGGAGGCACGCGACATTGCCCGCGGCGCACGCCGCGACGTAGCCAACCACATTGCTCCCCTCAAAGCCAAGACCGCGAAGATCGAGGCACAGCTGCTCAACGAAGAGCGCACCTTCGCGTATGTGGCCAAACAATGGTTAGCATTTAAGTCTGCGGAACTGGTGCCCAAATCCATCTCGGGGTTTAGTGGCGCGCTGAATAACCACATCTTGCCCGCTATCGGCAATAAACCGGTCAGCGAGATCAAGCTGGAGCACATCACCACAATCATCACAGAGCTGCGCCGTCAGCGCATCATGGCCATGGCCCGGCGCGTACGCACCATCATCCGTTCCATTCTGGGCTTTGCCGAAGGTCGAGGCTGGGTGGAGCGCAACGTGGCGCTCAGTAACATCGAGGAGCTAAAGATTCGCCATGTCGTGACCAGCAACCCGGCGATCGAAAGGCCCGCCGACCTGGGCAGGTTTCTTCTACGTCTGGATGACTGCAACGATGGCAGCGTTGCGACCGCGATGCGCCTGCTGGTCATGTTGCCGGTCCGTCCTGGCGAGCTAGTAAAGATGCGCTGGGAAGACGTTGACCTGGTCGGCGCCGATTGGCGTTACGTGGTCAGTAAGACCAAGCACTTGGACAAGAGCAAGCACGTCGTGCCGTTACCAGAGCAAGCTCTAGTCCTGTTACGCGAGCTAAGTAAAACCCGCGTGGTGGACGAAGAAGGCAAAGGATGGGTGTTCGCCTCGCCGATTTATCCAGGTCGTCCCATTAATCCAACCTCCATGCTCAAGTCTTTTCAGCGTATCTGGCCAGATTACGACATCACTGCCCACGGCTTTCGCGCTACCTACCGGACTATTGCTCACGAGCACTTGGGTATTGACCCCATCGTGCTCGAACTGTCGTTATCCCACCGTATGCCAGGTGCGCTTGGAGCTGTGTATGCGCGCGCGCAACTGCTGGTACAGCGCCGGGAGGCGGCTCAACAATGGGCTGACTATTTAGACCATCTGCGGCACAGCGCAGCTCAAGAGAGGAAAGACTGACGAAACCGCGAAAACTATCAGAGATTTGAGCTGGAAACGACTCTCGCATCTTACGTCAGCCCCATTGAAATCTAAGGGGTTTTCCTTCTTGCCGAAGCAGGAAACGACTCAACTCTGGATTTGTTTTTGGCGTGTACCAAAGACCAAGAAGGAGAGATTCCATCGCTACGCCATTGAGTGCTGCCGACAGACGTTGGCAAAGTACGCGGCGGCCCTTTTTAATATGTCTCGCTCTTCAGTGACGCGCTTGAGTTCCGTGCGTGCAGATCATCATCCTGCTGCCGTTCTTCTTGAGGTTTGCTGTAGCGCTTTATCCAGGCATAGAGGCTATGCGTCGACACGCCAAGACGGGCCGTTACCTCAGCGACAGGCAGCTTCTTTTCGGTCACTTGATTGACTGCTTGGATTTTGAATTCTTCGGGGTGACGCGCGTTGCTCATGGCACCTCCTAATTGGCCTCAGTTTAAGGCTTGGAGGTGTCTACGAAACTAGGGGCGATTCACTGCATTGATGGTTTTAGGCTTATGACCAACGATACGCTCATCCACGCAGTGAAATTCACTGTAGCTACCAGGACGCACAGTAGAGCCTGCGTAGAAGACCTCGTCGCCGACTTTGAACAGCGTTACATCAGCGCCGATCTCACGGACTACTCCCACTGCGTCCCAACCCAGCACCTTGGGTTCAGTGGTCGCGGAGCCTGCCCTGATCTTGGTGTCGACAGGATTGACTGAGATGGCCTGCACCTCCACCAATAGATCACGCGAGCCTGGGGTTGGCCTTGGCAGATCCATGTCCATCAGCGAATTGGGGTCTTCGATTGGCAGACCATGTTGAGTGAATGCAATGCTTTCATGTTATTCCTTCAAGTCGGTAAGGAGCCGCTTCAACAAAGAAAACGACCTGGATAAGTTCGGATGGAGAAAACCCCTGAACGCTGCGTGGCGCATCAGGGGTAAATTGGATCAAACTTGTTTTACTTGTGGGCAGATCAGCTTTCGGTCATTGGTGCTGATGGCACCGGCGGTTGGCTGCGCTGCCATACCGAGCCATAACGGGTGTATTGCGGAGGAACCGGGATAGCCGTTCGCAATTCGTCTGCGGCGGTGCGGGCCCAGAAGGGGTCTCGCAGCATGTCACGGCCAACCAGAACAATGTCTGCCCGACCGTTCTGTACGATTTCTTCAGCCTGGCGGCCGCTTTCGATCAGACCGACGGCGCCTGTCATGATCCCAAGCTCACGACGCAGCAATTCAGCCGCTGGAACTTGGTAGGCAGGGAAAGCCTTTACCTTCACCATAGCGATACCGCCTGACGAACAGTCGATGAGATCTACGCCCTGCTCCTTCATCCATTTGCCGTAGATGAGGAAGTCTTCAGGTGTGTTACCGCCTTCGGTGTAGTCGGTGGACGAGATCCGGACGAACAATGGGCCTTTCCACTCGGAGCGAACGGCATCGATCACTTCACGGACGATGCGATAGCGGTTCTCATGGCTGCCACCGTATTCGTCGGTGCGATGGTTCGCGAGTGGCGAGAGAAACTCATTGAGCAGATATCCGTGGGCAGTGTGCACTTCCACTACGTCGAAGCCCGCCTCATGAGCACGGCGTGCGCCTTGTCGGAAAGCCTCTACCACCTGTTTGATTCCTGCCAGATCGAGTGCCTGCGGCACAGGTGAATCGGCAGTGAACGGGATGGCCGAAGGTGCGATGGATGGGCCTGGGACACCCAACTGACGGCCTGCATGCCCCAACTGGCAGCCTGCTTTCGCCCCAAACCGCTGAATAGTTTTGACCAGCTCGGCTAACCCTGGAACTTGGGCGTCGTCCCAGATCCCAATATCGCCAGGGCCAATCATTCCATTACTCATAATGGCAGTGGTTTCCAGAAATACGAGACCTGCGCCACCAAGGGCTCGAGCACCGTAGTGCACGGTATGGAAATCCGTGACGCATCCATCATCATCGGCTGAGTGCATGCACATTGGTGACATCGCAATCCGGTTGCGAAGTGTCAGGCCACCAATGGTTACTGGTTCAAAAAGTTTTGCGGACAAAATCAATCCTCCGAGGGTTGTTCAGGGCTAGGCTGGAGTTCTCGACCCAGTCAAATGCCCCGTTTGCAAACAAGCCTATCGGAGTGGGCAGAAACGTAAATACTGCGAAAATTTGCACATAGTACGCTTAAGTGTACTGCCCTACCCTTGCTCTTCAGCTAAGAACGGTGCATCTGATTTCAGCCCTGCAGCTTCCTCGTCCGCTCTCATCTGCGCAGCTGTGGTCATACCCCGACGTTTCAACCAGGCATCTCCCCAACCGCATAATCCCAAGATGAAAGGCTCAAGGCTCCGACCTTCGTCGCTGAGCGAGTATTCAACTTTAGGTGGTACCACTGGGTAGACCTTGCGCACCACAAGTCCATCCTCCTCCATATCCCGAAGCTGCTTGATCAACAACCTCGGCGGTACGCCGGTAAGGCGCCGTTGTAGCTCATTGAATCGATGCGTGCCATCGAGCAGCAGGTGGTAAAGGATGACCCCCTTCCACTTGCCGCCCATTATGTGAAGCGCGGCTTCGATGGAACACCCCGGTGCGCCGTCGTAGTTCCTAAGCTTGGTCATACATCATCCTCAGTTGGGTAGTACGCTTATTGGCACTACGTGCAAATAAATGCCATATACGCGGCGATGATCATGACTTTAACATGCGCATGTCGAGTGAGCGCAATGGCCCGCCTCGCTTCGCAAACGACCAAAAATGATGGGCGAATACACGCTGCAGGTCGGCGGCAGTGAGCGGCCGACCAAGGTTTTTTCTCGTTGGTATTCATGTTGGTATTCATGATTGGGGGTGCAAATGTTTGCAGTTATGGGTGTAACTGGCCAAGTTGGCAGAGCTGTTGCCAACGCATTGCTGGATGCCGGGGAGCAGGTCAGAGTGATCGTCCGGGATTCTGCCAAAGGTGCGGTATGGGCTGATCGCGGGTGTGAAGTCGCCGTCACGGATAATCGCAATATACCGGCCATGACACGGGCGCTGACTGGTGTGGACGGAGCATTCATCCTGATGCCACCCAACTATGACCCCTCACCTGGTTTCACGGATACCGTCGAGGCAAACCGCTCGGTGCGTGAAGCCCTGGATAAGGCAAAACCGGCGAAAGTCGTCGTGTTGTCTACGGTAGGCGCCCACGTCGAGCGCGAGAACCTGCTCAACAATTTGAAGATGTCCGAAGAGAGCTTTCGGACCTTGAACCTGCCAATCACCTTTGTGCGTGCGGCATGGTTTATGGAGAACTCATCCTGGGACTTGAGCGACGCCCGCGTCGGCAACATCAACAGTTTTCTCCAGCCTGCCGACCACCCCATTCCCATGATTGCTATCCGCGACATTGGCACCACGGTTTCGCAACTGCTGCATGAGGAGTGGGACGGGGCAAGGTTTGTGGAACTGGAGGGCCCATCACGTTATTCCGCTAAGGACATCGAAAACGCCCTCTCACTCGCATTCGGTCATCGAGTAACAACCAACGTTATACCTCGCTCCGAATGGGAGCCACTTTTCCGATCCCAAGGGGCTACCAATCCCCTTCCCCGCATTCAAATGATCAATGGTTTCAATGAAGGGTGGATTGATTTCGAAGGCGGCGGTATCGAGATGCGCAAAGGTTCGACAACGTTGAACGAAGCCATCTCGCAATTGGTTGCAGAGCGGGCGTAATAGCCGGCGCAACCCTTCAGGCCGGCGCATACGTCCAGAGCGAGTATGTGTCCGCCCTTTATCTTGAGGAATTCATTATGTCCAAAGTCGTCCGCTTCCACCGTATCGGCGGCCCAGAAGTGCTTCAGATTGATGACGTTGATGTGCGTAGCCCAAACGCCGGAGAGGTTCGTATCAAGGTTAAGGCTCTTGGCCTCAATCGAGCAGAAGCGATGTATCGGCTCGGCCAGTACACCTTTACCCCTGAGATGCCCGCCACTCTCGGTTACGAAGCAGCCGGTACAATCGAGAGCGTTGGGCCTGGTGTCACCGAGTATGCTGTGGGCGATGAGGTGAATGTAATCCCCGCTTTCTCGTTCGCAGACTACGGCATGTACGGCGAACTCGCTGTTGCCCCGGTGCACGCTTTAGTTCGTCAGCCAGCAGGAATGACATCCGTAGAAGCCGCCGGTACTTGGATGCAGTTCGTTACCGCATACGGTGCTCTGGTTGATATCGGGAATCTGCAGAAGGGTGACACCGTTCTGATTCGCGCAGCGTCGAGCAGCGTAGGGTTGGCGGCCATCCAGATTGCAAACATTCTGGGGGCAGTTCCGGTCGCGCTAACCCGCACCAGTGAAAAGCGCCAAGCCTTGTTGGACGCGGGAGCCGCCCACGTTATTGCGACACAGGAACAGGATCTCGTCTCCGAAGTGAACCGGATCACCGCGGGCGCAGGTGCCCGCATGGCGTTTGACCCAGTGGGCGGACCAGAGGTAGCCAATGTCCTGCGAGCACTCTCCTACCTCGGAATTTTCTTCCAGTACGGAGCGCTCGATACAGCAGACATGAGCATCCCTGTGATGGAAGTGCTTGGCAAAGATCTGACCATTCGTGGATACCAGTTGTTTGAAATCACTCAAGACCCCGAACGTCTGGACGGCGCTAAAGCATTCATCACCAAGGGCCTGCAATCCGGCTCGCTGCGTCCATTGATAGCAAAGGTCTTCCCGCTTGCTCAAATCGTCGACGCCCACCGGTTCATGGAGTCGAACGCACAAATTGGCAAGATAGCTATCGAGATCTAAGATCTATTCTTCCGCGTCTGGTGGCTTCGTCGCCAGCGCAGTTTGAATGGTGAATAGCACCATATCGGTGTCACTAAAGCCGGACGGGGACTTTAAGCCGGCATTAATTGCTCATGAATGCCTTAGCCCTCACATGTGTTTAACCTGACTTTCTAAGCAAGATCCCATCCTATCCCAAAGCCGTCAAACTATCCTGAGACCCCAATAGGCGCTGGGAGCCGCATGTGCGCTATGCCGCGACGCGTTTTGTTTTGCTAAACACCCTCTTACCAAATTGCAAATTCCGTAAACGGCCTCCCCGGCGCATCCTCGGCACACAGCTTCATAAAAACAACAAAAGCCGATCGAGATACCTCCTATGTCCCCATCCAGACTCAAGTTGATGTGCGTGCGGATCATGACCAGTGCGGTTGTGGGTCTTTCTACGCTACCTGCGTACGCCGAAGGCGATAAGCCTGACTCCGTCAAAATCGGCATCACGACATTTATGTCCGGCTCCGCCTCAGTCTTTGGCATGCCGGCTAAGGCTGCAGCCGAGCTATATATAGAAGAACTCAACGCAGCCGGCGGTATTGATGGCGTCAAGGTAGATCCTGTCTACGTTGACGAGGGCGTAGGGGGTGATCGGCTTTTATCTGAATACCGCCGGGTCGTGCAGGAACAGGGTGCGAAGGTGATGATCGCCTCGATCTCCAGCGGTAACTGCAACACACTCGCCCCCGTTGCTGAAGACCTTAAAATCGTGAACATTCTTTGGGACTGTGGGACAGAGAAAGCACTCGAAGGCCACTCTTACAAATATGTCTTCCGCACCCAAGCAAACGCAGTCACCGAAATGGTTGCCAGCGTCCTTTACTTGCTCAAGGTCAATCCTGATTTCAAAACCATCGCAGTCGTAAACCAGGATTACGCATGGGGCCGAGACTCATGGGAAATCTTCAGTGCTGTACTGAAGCAACTCAAACCAGACGTAAAGGTCGTTGCTGAGCTGTTCCCCAAATTCGGAGCTTCTGACTTTTCTGCCGAGGTCAGCCGGCTGCAGGTCTTGCGCCCAGACGTCGTGCTCACCACCTCGTGGGGGGGCGACCTGGATACCTTCGTGCGCCAGGCTAGCCAGCGAGGGCTGCTGAAGACCTCTAAGTTTTTCCTGGCCTTGGGCGAAACGTCACTTGAGCGCCTCGGCAATACGCTGCCTGATGGCGTGCTGATTGGTGCGCGCGGCGACCATTACTTCTTGAATCCCCAATACGCCAAGGATGCCCGGCATCAGGCATTCGTCGCCAAATACCACGAGCGTACGGGCACCTACCCGATCTACTCGGTGTACCACATGGTGCAGGCGCTCGATGGCATGAAGGCGGCCTACCTGAAAGCGATCCAGGCCAACGGCGGCAAATGGCCCAATGAGGAGCAGTTGGCCGACGCATTCAAGGGGCTCGAATTTCGAGGCCTGACCAGTCAGATCCGCATACGCCCAGAAGACGGTCAAGGCCTGGAATCCCAGCTCTTTGGCATCACCACCTCAAGCCCCGACTACAAATTCAAAGTGTTGAAGGACATCGTGATCGTCCCTGCCGACAAGATCACGACGCCGCCGGGTGAAAAGTCCCCTGAGTGGGTCAAGACCGTGACGCCAGCGTTGCTTGATCAGGTTCAACCTGTGAGCGCCTTGCAATGAGCCGGGACATTTTCATCCTGGCCATGCTGGACGGCATGTCTTACGCCGGATTGCTGTTTCTGGTTGCACTGGGGTTGACCTTCATCTTTGGCGTAGTGCGCATCCTTAATGTGGCACACGGAAGCCTCTACGCGTTCGGTGGCTACGGTGCAGCGTCTTTGGGGCTATGGCTTGGGCAGGGGTCGGAATCTGCGGTGGCATCCGTACTGCTGCTGGTCACAGGCGCTATCGCGGTGGGGATCGTACTGGGTACGGTGCTGATGCTTTTGCTCAGGCAGTTCCAGGATCGCGACCCGATTCTCCAGCTCCTGGTGACCTTTGGCGCCTTCATGATCTTTGAAGATCTGCAGAGGATGATCTGGGGGACGCAGCCTTACTTCGTAGCTGACGTGGTCAACCAGATGGGCACATCTGAACTGCTGGGCGTGGTGTACATGAACTACCAGTTGCTCTTCGTCCCAGGCGCGGCGCTGGCGGTCTACTTCCTTCTCAAGTGGTTCCTGAACAGCACCCTGATGGGACGGCAGATCATTGCCGTCACCCATGACCGAGAAGTGGCGACAGCCCTTGGCATCAATGCTCGGCGCATCGCCTATCTGACCTTTGTCGTCGGCGCAGTGCTGGGGGCCTTGGGCGGAGCACTGGCTTCACCCACCACGTCACTGGTGCCAGGCATCGGCGCGGACATGATCGTACTGTCGTTCGCAGTCGTCGCAAGTGCCGGTCTGGGTCAAATAACGGGGGCACTGATCACCGCCCTGCTGATTGGGTTATCACGTTCTTTCTGCGTGTACCTTGCCCCCGAATTTGAAGTCGTCATGCCCTACCTGATCATGGTTCTGGTGTTGCTCGCGAGGCCTCAAGGCCTGTTCACGGTCGTTCAGGCGAGGAAAATTTGATGCGCTCTCTCCTACTCAATACTGCAGCGGTCGTTGTAATCATTGGCCTGGCAATGGCATTCCCTTGGCTCAAGCTTCCCCTGATTTTGTCGCTGTGCTACGGCTTGGCCGCGTTGGGCATTGTCGTTCTGCTCAAAGCCGGTCAGATATCGTTCGGTCACGCCATGTACGCCTGCATCTCTGGATACGTGGTGGCCTTTGTCGGGCATCGCTTCCCAGGCATGGACGGGGTCTTGCTAATCGCGCTTGGCACCTTGGCGAGTGTGGTCGCGGGGATGCTCATTGGTGCGTTTGTTGTTCGCTACCGGGAGATCTTCTTCGGCATGCTTAACCTTGCCATCTCAATGGTGCTGTTCACCGTCCTTGGCAAGTTCTACGCGGTCACAGGCGGCACTGATGGATTGCGGATCAACCGCCCGACACTGCTGGGGTTTGAACTGACCCGTGACCCATTCGAGATTGCCTTGTTGGTACTGGTCGTTGCGATCTCACTTGCGGCTATCTGGGGGGTACAGCGCTACTTTTTGTCCAGCAGTGGACAAGCCCTAGCCGCCATCAAGACCAATGAAACCCGCCTGGAATACCTCGGGGTTTCGGCCAAGAAGGTGCTTTGGAAAGGGTACGTTCTGTCGGCCTCGCTGTGTGGCCTGTCCGGGTCGTTGTTTGGCCTCTCTCAAGGTCTGGTCACACCCGAGATGGGCTACTGGCTTCGGTCTGGTGAGTTCGTCTTCATCGCCATCCTGGGAGGTGCCGGTCACGCAGTCGGCGCATTCGTCGGGGCGATCCTTTACGAGTTTTTGAAGATGTATGCAGCCGCGTTGGTCAGTGGTTCCTGGCAGCTCGTGTTGGGCGCCATCCTGATCGTGATTATCTACTTCCTGCCCAAAGGCATTACCGGTCTGATGAATCGTCGTAAACGCCTCATTGGAGGTGCAGCATGACAGCGCTTTTGCAGACTCACGACTTGACGCTGGCCTTTGGCGGACTGGTGGTGGCAAACGGCATCAACTTCAGCCTGGAACAGGGCGAGCGCCTGGCAGTGATCGGCCAGAACGGTGCGGGCAAAACGACATTCATCAACATCTGCAGTGGGCTGCTCAAGCCTCGCAAAGGTCGGGTCATCTTCGCCGGCCGTGACATTACCGCCCAGTCACCGCGAAAAATCGTCAGACAGGGCATGGCAAGGTCTTTCCAGCTTCCCCAGTTGTTCCTTGAACATACCGTGCGCGAATGCCTGCAACTGTCCGCAGTCGCGCGTGCTGAGAGTTTGTCTTCTTGGAGTTCGCTGGCAGGCGGCAGCAATGCAGTAGAAATCGATCGGATGCTTGATCTGATCAGCCTGCGCGATCGGCAGCATGAGCTGTGCATCAACCTTCCTGAAGGCCAGCGCAAGCTGCTGGATGTGGGCATGTCGCTCTTGCTTCAGCCCAAATTGCTGATCCTCGATGAGCCCACCAGTGGCGTGTCGACAGAAGAGAAGCATGGCGTGATGGAGATTCTCATGCGTGCACTGGACGACCAGAAGGTCACCGCAATCTTCGTCGAACACGACGTCGATATCGTTAAGCGTTACGCGACCCGCGTGGCCGCCTGGATCAGTGGAGCGATCGCTGCTGACGGTAGTCCTGCCAGTGTCCTGAGCAATCCGCTCATCCAGCGTGAGGTGCTTGGCGAATGAAAAACGACATCTTGATCCACCTTGCCAACGTCAGCGCCGACATCGTCCGAGTACCTATTCTCAGAGGCGTAAACGCTGATCTGAATAAAGGAAACATCATCGCGGTGGTAGGCCGAAATGGCGCGGGCAAAACGACCCTGCTGCGTACGATCATGGGCCTCATCAGGCCCAAGGAAGGGCAAATCCTGTTCGAAGGCGCTGACCTTGCGCGTGTGCCAGCTCATGGCCGCGCACGCCTGGGTATTGGTTACGCGCCCCAGGAGCGCGTGATGTTCCCGACCCTTTCAATTGAAGAAAACCTTCGCCTGCCTTGCCAGGTCGCGGGCATGAACAAACGTGAGGTTGATGAACGACTGGCGATGACGCTTGAGGTCGTGGCTCAGCTCAAACCCATGCTGAACCGCTCTGGCGCAGCCTTATCGGGTGGCCAAGGCAAAATGGCCGCCCTTGGACGAGCGCTTATGATCGGTAGCAAGCTGATCTTGCTGGATGAGCCATTTCAAGGTCTGGCACCTGCCTTGGCGACTGAGTACAGCAACGCCCTCAAACAGCTCCAGCAGCGCGTTCCAGACCTCTGCATCGTCGTGACCGAATCCAATGGCAGCCTGCTAAAGGATGTTCCTGACCACGTGTTGCACATCGAGCGGGGGGAACTGTCATCTGTCCTCAATACCAGCCGCGAAACTGGTTCCGACTCAATTAACCATTTGCCAATGGAGGCACAATCATGAGCACGCTTTACATCGACGGCCGCAAAGTCCCTGCTACTGGCGGGCAGAGCATTCCTGTCTACTCACCTGTCACTGGCGAGGTGTATGCCGAAATCGCCCGGGGCATGCCTGAAGACATCGACTTGGCAGTAAAGGCCGCGCGCAGTGCAGTCAATGGCGACTGGGGTCGGATGAGCGCTACCGAGCGAGGCCGCATATTGGTTCGTATCGGCAACGGCGTGCTGGCGAACATTGAGGAACTGGCAGAGATCGAAGCCAAGGACACGGGCAAACCTATTGCCCTGGCCCGCAAGGATATCGAGGCGCTTGCACGCTACTTTGAGTTCTACGGTGGTGCAGCCGATAAAGTCCATGGCGAGGTAATTCCGTACCTGTCTGGCTACACGGTCAGCGTGGTCAGAGAAGCCTGTGGTGTGGTGGGTCACATCATCCCCTGGAACTACCCGGCTCAGATGCTCGGGCGTACGATTGCGCCTGCGTTGGCCATGGGCAACGCATCGATCGTCAAGCCAGCAGAAGATGCATGCATGACGTCGCTTCGCTTCGCCGAGATTGCCGCAGAGGCCGGTCTGCCTGCTGGTGCGCTGAATATCGTGACCGGCTATGGTCGCGAAGCGGGCGCCGCGCTGGCGGGTCACCCAGGCATCAACCTGATCACCTTCACCGGCTCTCCTGATGTCGGAGTCGCCATTCAAACCGCTGCTGCCGTCAACCACGTCAAATGCGTGCTGGAGCTGGGTGGTAAATGCCCTCAGGTGGTGTTTGCAGATGCCGACCTCGACAAGGCAGTGCCTGTGATCGTGGGAGCGATCATCCAGAACGCAGGCCAGACCTGCTCTGCTGGTAGCCGTGTCCTCATTCAAAAAGAGGTCTACGAGGACGTCATCACACGCGTAGCTGCCAAGTTCCGTGAAGTACGTGTCGGACTGCCTGAGACCTCGCCAGACTGCGGCCCAATCATCACCAAAGCTCAATTTGGCCGGGTCAACCAATTCATCCAGGAGTGCAAGGACTCCGATCTGCCAGTGATCGCAGAAGGTGCCATGGACAACGATCTGCCCAAAGGCGGCTACTACGTGCGTCCGACTCTGTTCGGCCCTGTTCCACGCGACCACAAACTGGCGCGTGAAGAAGTGTTCGGCCCTGTGCTCGCGGCGTTGTCATTTGATGACGAAGACGATGCTGTGGCCCTGGCCAACGGCACTGACTATGGCCTGGTTGCATCGATCTGGAGCGAAAACGGTGCACGTCAGCAGCGCATGGCCAAACGCCTGGAAGGCGGGCAAGTGTTTATCAATTGCTATGGAGCAGGCGGCGGTGTCGAGCTGCCATTCGGCGGTATCCGCAAAAGCGGGCACGGGCGTGAAAAAGGCCTCCTCGCCCTGGATGAATTCAGCATCACCAAGACCGTGGTCAGTCACCACGGCTAAGCCTGTATCGAACAATCAGATTCTTAATGGTAACGGAGAGAAAAATGGCACAGCTCAATAATAAAGTCGCCATCGTAACCGGCGCGGCAAGCGGCTTCGGCGCTTGCATCGCACGTCGCTACATCGAGGAAGGCGCCAAGGTCGTCCTCGCGGATATCAACTTCGAAGCTGCCAGCAAACTGGCCGATGAACTCGGCGCCAACGCGATCGCCGCTGCCTGCGACGTCACTCAAGCAGACCAGGTTCAAGCAGCAGTGGATCTTTGCGTCAAGACCTTCGGCGTTCCCGATGTTGTGGTTAATAACGCAGGGACAACGCATCGCAATCAGCCACTGATGGACGTTGACGAAAAAACCTTTGATCGAGTCTTCGCTGTCAACGTGAAATCGATTTTCCACATGACCAAGGCCGTCGTGCCACTGATGCGCGAGCGCAAGAACGGCTCGATCATCAACGTCGGTTCGGTTGCCGGTATTCGCCCGCGCCCTGGTCTGACCTGGTACAACGGCTCGAAAGGCGCTGTGAATCTGCTGTCCAAGTCCCTGGCTGTAGAGCTGGGCCCAGACGGCATTCGGGTCAACAACATCTGCCCGGTCATGGGCGAGACAGCCCTGCTTGAAGACTTCATGGGTATGCCGGACACGCCTGCGAACCGCCAGAAGTTTCTTTCCACCATCCCGTTAGGCCGCTTGGCCAAGCCTGATGATATCGCGGCTGTCGCAGTGTTCCTGGCAACAGACGGCGCCGCCTTCCTGAACGGCGTTGAACTTCCGGTCGACGGTGGCCGAGTGGTGTAAATGCATTGAATCCCGGGGCGCCCGCCCACGACTGCGTGCCTCGGGATTATTCAATGACTCATCTGGACTCTTCATGCACTCAAAGCGCAATGCTTGGAATTTAGCTCGCTCAACGCGGCCAGTTAGCGTTCGCCCTAGTTTAACACCCCCTTTTCAGAATGCAGATTCAACTTACGCCAATTCTGATGCATGGTGGCGACAGCCGCGCCCTTGTCATTTTTCAAAACCACCAACAAGTTGGCCTGGGGCGCACGGAGAATAATAAATATGCAAATCAGAGCGGCAGTCGTTCGTCAAAAATCAGCTCCTTTCGTGGTCGAAACCCTCACGCTTGAGGCTCCACGTAAGGACGAAGTGCTCGTAAAAATCGTCGGTGTTGGTGTGTGCCACACCGATATGGTGGTCAGAGATCAGGGCTACCCGGTCCCACTTCCTCTCGTGTTAGGGCATGAAGGATCCGGGGTTGTGGAAGCGGTAGGTTCTGAGGTGAAAACCCTCAAACCCGGCGACCATGTGGTTCTGAGCTACGCCAGCTGCGGCCACTGTGGGAACTGCTTGAAGGGCTTGCCCGGGTATTGCTCTCAGTTCTACGAACAGAATTTCGGCGGCTATCGGCCCGATGGAACCAGCCCTTATAAAGGCGGGGATGGCGGTACTGTCTGTGGATGTTTCTTCAATCAGTCCTCATTCGGCACGCATGCGCTGGTATCAGAGCGCAATGCGATCAAGATCGCCCAGGATGTCCCTCTGGAGCTGATGGGCCCGCTGGGTTGTGGCATCCAGACGGGTGCTGGAGCTGTGATGAATGCGCTCAAACCGGGCGTTGGTAGCAGCATTGCCGTGTTCGGAGCGGGTTCGGTAGGACTTGCAGCCGTTATGGCGGCCAAAGCCGTCGGCTGCACTACCATCATCGCCATTGACATGAATGATAGCCGCCTGGAGCTGGCACTTGAACTGGGTGCTACCCACATCATCAATGCAGGCACTACCAACGCGCTTGATCGCATCCGCGAGATCACTGATGGCGGCGTTCAATACAGCCTCGAATGCACCTCAAGCCCCAAAGTGCTTCGCCAAGCGGTCGACTGCCTGTCGATTCCGGGCGTGTGCGGGCTTGTGGGAGCTGCTCCACTGGGCGCCGAGGTATCGCTGGACATGAACACTCTGCTTTTCGGTCGAAGCGTGCGGGGCATCATTGAGGGCGATAGCGTTCCTCACGTGTTCATCCCGCAGCTGATTGAGCTATGGCGCGCCGGCCGTTTCCCATTTGATCAATTAGTGAAGTACTACGATCTTGAAGACATCAATCAGGCCGTAGCCGACTCCGAAAGCGGTGTCGTGCTCAAGCCCATCCTGAAGCCTTGAGGATGTGTCTACTCATTCGAAGATAATAAGAAGGATTGCACCATGAATACTGCTCATTCGTTGGATTTGCTACAGGCGGCTGGGCTGCCGTCGGTTTTCCACCTATCTATTAATGGGAAGCTGGTCGACGCCGACCGCTCATTCGACGTCTTGAACCCTGCCACCAATGAGGTCATCGCTAAGGCGCCCCAGGCTTCAGCTCAGCAGCTTGAAGACGCTATCCAAGCTGCGGCTCAGGCGTTCAAAAGCTGGTCTGCCCTGTCTTGGCAGACCCGATCGGATTACATCCTGCAATATGCCGACGCGCTCGAAGCTCGCCAGGATGAGCTGATTACCTTGCTGACACTGGAGCAGGGTAAGCCCAAGCACAGCCAGGCGAAATCGGAGGTGGAAGCTGCGATCTATTGGGTTCGGGAAGTAGCCAAGCGCGAAATACCAGTCCAGGTGATTGAGGATACAGCGGAGCACGTCGTCGAAGTTCACCACACGCCTTTGGGCGTGGTGGGTGCGATCACTCCTTGGAACTTTCCGGTGCTTCTTGGCTTGTGGAAAGTGGCGCCCTGCCTGATCACCGGCAACACCATGGTGATGAAGCCGTCGCCCTACACGCCTCTCACTTCGCTGTTCTTTGGTGAGATCGCCCAGTCTGTGTTGCCGCCAGGCGTGCTCAGTGTGCTGTCCGGGGGCAATGAACTCGGCCAGATCATCACAGAACACCCCGCTATCGCCAAGATCAGCTTTACCGGCAGTACCGCGACAGGCAAGAAAGTAATGGCCAGCGGCGCCTCCAATCTTAAGCGCATCACATTGGAGCTGGGCGGCAACGATGCAGCTGTGGTACTGGCTGATGCTGACTGGCCATCGATCGTCAAACCCTTGTTCTGGGCAGCGTTCGGCAACTCTGGGCAGTGGTGCATTGCCGTGAAGCGTCTTTACGTGCACTCCAGCATTCATGCGGCTTTTACAGCAGCCTTTGTGGAGTACGCGAAGACCGTCAAGGTCGGTGACGGGATGGATCAAGCAACTGAACTGGGGCCGATTCAGAACCGTATGCAGTACGAAAAGCTGATTGACCTGTTCGAGGATACCCGCAAGCAGGGCTACAAGGTTCCGCTAGGCGGTGTGATTGACCGGAGCCTGGCCGGCAATTTTGTTCCGGTTACCGTTGTGGACAATCCGCCCGAGAATAGCCGCATTGTGCAGGAGGAACCGTTTGGCCCCATCCTGCCCGTCATTGCGTTTGACGATGTGGAAGATGTGATTGCTCGGGTCAACGCTAGCCCTTACGGCCTTGCAGGTTCTGTATGGGGCGGCGATCGCGCCGCTGCGATCGCGGTCGCCAAGCGAATGGAAACCGGGACAGTGTGGGTCAACGAGATCCACATCCACGGCATTGATATTCCGTTTGGTGGACACAAGCTATCCGGGATGGGCGTTGAGAACGGCCAGGAAGGTCTGGCTGGGTTTACCAACACTAAGAGCTACATGTTCAAGAAATAGGCCCCTGACGCGGCCTCAGCGTGTCTGCGCTGGGGCCTGATTGGCTTGTGATTGTTCCCTTAGCTCCATCATCAGCTCGCTCACCAGTGATGTGAACCATCGAGTGAACGGGTCCTGATTCAACACATGCTGCCACGCTATCCCGATATTGAATCGAGAGGAGTTGAACGGCAGAGCGCTTATGGCCAGTCCGAAATGGTCTGCCAGGAAGTGTGCGGTGGTGGAAGGAACGTTGCACAGGATCGGCGTCTCTTTGAGCACCAGCGGCAGCGTTGAAAACCTCGCCAGTGTGGCAATGACATTTCGGGTGCGTCCTAGCGCCTGAAGTTGGGGCTCAAGCATTCCGCTGATCTCACCACGCGGCGACATCAGCAGTTGCGGGGTCGCCAAGTACTCATCCAGCCCTATGGGAGCAGCCAATACTATTTGTCTGGGATCAAAGAGCGCCACAAAGCCTTCTTCATAGAGAATTTGACAAGGCTCTCGCAACTGCAGCTCTGGCAGCAATGCCGCTAGCACCACTTCCGCATCGCCCGACTGCAGCATTTTGTCGATGCAGTGGTAGTCGGCATCTCTGACGACCAGTCGAACCCCTGGTGCCTGCTCCTGAAGCGCACGAATGAGGCGCGGAAGCAGTGCCGCTTCCAGGTCATCGGCTATCGCAAATCGCACGACACGTGAGACGGTGGCTGGGTCGAAATGGCCTTGTTCCAGGAGTGCCAATCGAAGGTCTTGGAGAAATGGATCGATCAGCGTCACCAGCTCCAACGCCTTGGGGGTAGGCGCCATCCCCCTCCCCGTTCGCACCAGGAGCTGATCATTCATCAACTCTCGAAGTCGGTTCAGCGACATGCTGATCGCGGGAGATCCCACATGCAAAAGTGCCGCTGTTTGCCGGACGCTGCGTTCACGTACCAGGACGCTCAACACTACCAACAGGTTGAGATCCATTCTCCTAAGTTCATTCAAAGTGAATTCTCTCTTCATAATGTTCACTCTAGTCGAATCCATGTGAGCTCGCTATGCTTTTTTCACCAGCATTACAGATGGAGAAAATCATGAGCACCATGCGTACTGTTCGAGTAGAAGCCCTACGAGAACCGCTTAAGATCTGCCGAGTGAACATCCCAGAAATCGGTGATGACGAGGCCCTCGTACGGGTTACCGCATCGGGGATTTGCCGTACCGATTGGCACCTGTGGAATGGCGACTGGGCCTGGCTTGGTCTGAAGCTGCCAATGCCAACAACCCTGGGTCACGAAATTGGCGGTGTGGTCGAGAAAGTCGGCTCCCGCGTCAAAGGACTTACCGCAGGTACCCGTGTCAGCGTCCCGTTCAACTTCGCGTGCGGATGCTGCCCACAGTGCCGCAAGGGCTCTCAAAATATCTGCGACGACGCCTCATGGCCTTTCATGTTGGAAGGGTCAGGCGGTTGGTCTGAGTACGTTCGAGTGCCTAACGCCTCGCTCAACTGCGTTCCACTTCCTGAGAGTGTTACGGAGCTCGACGCTGCAGCGCTGGGCTGCCGATACATGACGGCCTACCGAGCGGTGGCCAGTCGCGCCACTGTCAAAGGTGGCGAAAAGGTAGCGATTGTTGGCTTGGGTGGTGTTGGTCTCGCAGCAGTTGAGATCGCGGTTGCGCTCGGAGCCCAGGTGATCGGTATCGATACCCGTGAAGCTCAGCTCAAGGCCGCTGCCAAGCTTGGCGCCGTCGCGACCCTCAACAGTTCGGGCCTGACCCCAGAACAGGCCGGTGAGAAAGTGCGTGCACTGAACAACGGCACTGGCGTTAGCGCATCGATCGACGCGGTCGGGGTCAGCAACGCCACACTGACAGCCCTTGAAAGCCTGATGAAGGGTGGCCGTATGGCGACCGTGGGCTTGTCCAGCGAAGAAGACAAAGGCCTGTTGACCATCCCGATCGACAAGCTTGTGTTCAGCGAATGGTCGATCGCCGGCAGCTTGGGCAATCCGCAGCCTGAATACGCCAAGCTGCTTTCAATGATCGACGCAGGCCGACTCAATCCGAGCCAGCACGTGACCGAGCAAGTCAGTCTGGAAGACGTCCAGTCCGTGATGGACAGGATGCCCAAATTCGATACCAACGGTTACGTCATCATCACCAAGTTCGACTGAATCAGGAATTTTCTCAATGCCTCTTATCTACGTAAACAGCCCCGAAGGCACCTTCAGTGATTCGACACGCGACGCCTTGGCCGAAGAGCTGACTGTCGCGGCCCTTGAGTCGGAAGGCCTGCCCACCACACCGTTTGTCAAAAGCACCACCTGGATCTACTTCCGGGATCACCCAGCTTCACATGTCTACCACGGTGGTAAGCCAGGCGGCACTAAGATCATTTCTCTCGAAGTCAACGCCTTTCAGGGCGGCCTGGATGCTGTGGCCAAAGAGAGCCTCATCACCCGGTTCACGGCAGCCATTAGAAAGCACGCGGGCATCGCGGAAAAAGATCTGGCACCGGTCTACATCGTGCTCCGTGACGTATCCACGATCGACTGGGGTGTCTTTGGAGACACCATCACCCTGAACGACCTGCGCAACCCACCGGCTGATGCCAAACCAGTCTGAGGTTGTTATGGCCAAAGTATTTGTAGTGGGTGCGACCGGTGAAACGGGGCTGCGGCTGTGTCGGCAATTGGTCGAAGCAGGCCATAGCGCTATAGGCCTGCACCGCCGTCCCGAGCAAGCCGAGGTGCTGCGAGGTATCGGGGCAATTCCTGTCCTAGGTGATCTCGTCACCTCGTCCACGAAAGAACTGAGCGAGCTGATGTTGGAGGCCGACGCCGTAGTTTTCACGGCGGGGGCCAATGGCGGTGGCAACGAGATGACCGATGCCGTGGATGGCGCCGGCGTGACCAAGGCAAGCGATGCTGCTGCATATGCAGGCGTGTGGCGCTTTCTTCTCGTCTCGGCGTTTCCTGATGCATGGCGCGAAAAACGAATGCCTGAAGATTTCGAGCATTACATGTTCGTGAAGCGCCAGGCGGACGTCTATCTGTCCCACACCGAACTCGACTGGGTCATTCTCAGGCCAGGAACTCTGCTCAATGAGCCTGGAACCGGCCTGATCAGAACGGGGCTTGCCATCCCGTACGGCGAAGTATCGCGCGATGACGTCGCGGCCACGCTTGTGCAGTTGATTGAAACGCCCTCGGTGAATCGCCTGATTATCGAGTTGACTGCCGGAGACACCCCCGTGTCCGAGGCGGTCGCAAAAATGGCGCAATAGGTCTGTCTTGATACGTTGATTATTGTCAGTAACGCCCATTGAAGGCGAGGAGATCCCATGGTTGAGGTGAAAGCCGCAGTAGTTAGAGAAAAAGGCGGCCGCTTTCTGATCGAACAGTTGCAGTTGGATGAACCGCGCCATAACGAGCTTTTGATAAAGATCGTGGCGACCGGGGTTTGCCATACGGATATGGTGGTACGAGACCAGAACTATCCGGTACCTCTTCCCATGGTTCTTGGCCATGAAGGCGCTGGCATCGTAGAGCGGGTCGGCGAGGATGTGACGGCCTTTGAAGTCGGCGATCATGTCGTGCTGAGCTACGGTTCCTGTGGCCTGTGTCGTAATTGCGAGCAGGGCCGCCCAAGCTACTGTGTCGAGTTCTACGATCGAAACTTCAAGGGTGCTCGACTTGATGGAAGCCACTGCCATCACACCCACGCGGGTGAGAGAGTAGGCGGCAGCTTCTTTTCACAAAGCTCGTTCGGCAGTTACGCATTGGTTACCGAGCGTAATGCTGTAAAGATCCGCAAAGATGTTCCGTTGGACATCATGGGCCCGCTGGGATGTGGCATCCAGACCGGGGCAGGGGCGGTGATCAACGTACTCAGACCTGAGCCCGCATCATCATTGGTAATCTTCGGGGCTGGCGCTGTGGGCCTCGCGGCGGCACTGGCTGCAATGGCCGTTGGCGTGACCAATATCATCATGGTCGATGTGAACGAAGTCGGCTGACGTTTGCGAAAAAGCTCGGTGTGACACATGTCATCAACAGCCGGGAAACAGACCCTGTAGAAGCAGTAAAGAAGCTGACTGGTGGAGGATCGGACTATAGCCTTGAATGCACCGGCCGTCCTCAGGTTCTGCGACAAGCCGTCGACGTGCTGCGGGTGCCGGGGCTGTGCGGATTGCTCGGGGCTGCCCCAATGGGAGCAGAGACGACACTGGATGTGAACACTCTGCTTTTTGGTCGTACCGTGCGCGGCATCATTGAGGGCGATAGCGTACCGACCGTCTTCATCCCCCAATTGATCGAACTGTGGCGAGCCGGCCGGTTCCCATTCGTCAAGTTGATCGAGTTCTTCACGCTGGACGACATCAACGAAGCGCTCGAAGCGTCAGAAAACGCCAGAGTTTTCAAACCTGTTGTTCGACTCTAATCGGGGTAGATCCCCCCGGACATCCGCTGGCAAATGCCAGCGGATTTTTTGCGTTATGACGGCCTATAAATACTCATGAACACTTTGCATTTTTCCAGGTTTGTTGGCCTTGATCGAAGCCGCGTTCGTTTTGCGCTGTTCGCTGCTGTGGCTGCGTGGCTGGCTATCGCAGTGGCGACAGTGCTTGATTTGCCAAACGCTCATTGGGCGGGCATCACAGTGTTCACCGTTTCGCAGCCAAGCCGTGGCCTGCTCATCGAACGATGCACATGGCGCTTGGTGGGCACAGCGTTAGGAGCGGTAGTAGGCGGGCTATTGCTGATCCTGTTTGGCAATGAACCGGCTTTGCTAGTGCTATTTCTCTCCTGCTGGTTAGCGATCTGCGCCGCCGCGTCAGCCCTGGTTCGGCACTTCAGAAGCTACGGTGCAGTGTTAGCCGGCTATACCGGAGCAATCGTCGCGCTTATCGATGTAAGTCATCCCGGCAATGTGGAGGCCCTTGCCTACGGGCGTATCGCCTGTACGGTGATCGGCGTTTGCGTTGCAACATTGATCTCGGGTTTTTTCATGCCCGCATCCGGTACTCAGCGGTTACTGGATAACGCGCGCAGGCTGTCCACTCAGACGCTTCAATGGGTCGCTGATGGGGTGAATGGACTGGCGTCAGCCCAAGAGCATCTGAGGCTTGAGCGATTGATCCTGGACATATCCAACATTGAAGCCGAGGCTGATGAAGTGCTCGATGGCAGCACCGGCGCCAGATGGCGCAAACGGCGCCTGCGTAACATGCTGGCCTCCCTATTAGCTGTCATTGATGCAGCCAACAGCCTGCGTAATCAAATGAATCGTCACGACGCACATCAGCAAGAAATAGAGCAGACAAGGGTCGTTCTGCGCCAGTGGCTGAGCAAGGCATCTGCGCAAACCACAGCGGGTGAACACGACCCCACCAGCTGGGGTGAGATTGCACCCCACAGCCGCATTCTCCCAATAGAGGTAGCCGCACTACGCCAAGCGCTGGCGAGCCTCACAGATGACATCCAAGCCTTGGAGCGCAAAGCCAGTACCGGGCCGGTGCCCCTTCGGCTGGTGTCAGAGTCAGACTGGCTCGCAGCCTTGCGAGCAGCGTTGCGAACAGGCCTCTGCGTGCTGATTGTTGGCTTTGTCTGGGACGCGACTCAATGGAGCGCCGGCTCATTCATGCTGTTGGGTGCCTGCGTCTACATCACTGTGTTTGCCACCAATGAACATGGGAAGCGCAATGCTCGCAGGGTCATTCCCGGCGTAGCCCTGGGCATTTGTGCTGGCTATGTATTCAGAGTCTGGTTGCACCCCTCACCTGCAAACATTGAAGAGCTGGTATTGGGTCTGCTGCCATTTTTGCTGGTGAGTATGCTGGGACTTACGATGAGGATCACGGCAATCAGTGCGGTTGAGTACAGCAACTTCTTCTTGATGCTCGTACAACCCTCCCACCTCACTCCCATCGGCTTGCCGATTGAAAGCCAAGGGTTGGCCCTGATGATAGGTACCTGCCTCTCGGTGATCGCATTGCATTTTCTGTTGCCGCTTGACCCGTTTCATCGTCAACGACTGCAGTCAAAAGCGATCGTCCGCCACCTGGAAAGCCTGGCGCGCCAAGAAGCTGTACCCAGTGTGGATTACTGGAAGGCTCGGATGTATCTGCGTTTGCTGCGCTGGATCGCAAGACCAGGAATGGGTGAATCAGCCCACCGTGTCCCGGGCGTATTGCTGGCCCTCGACCTGGGTGCACTGATATTGACTTTGCGATCTTACGCCGCAGAGAGCCTGGAGCTGCGTGCTGAGGTGAGTAACGTCCTGCACATTCTGGGCAATTTACATATTCCTCCCACAGATCTCAGTGAAGCCCTTCGAGCCAGTTCGAAGCATTTTGACGCTGATGAAAAAGCGAGAAGTATCCGATCGGCGCTGCAATCCTGCGCTGATGATATTGCCAAAGAGTCGCTGCTCTTCGGCAACGCCTGAACGCACAGGCCTGCGGGGCCTTCTGAACCCCTCGCAGGCCTGTGACCGCTTCTGACTAGATTGCTGAGTTGTATCGGTTTGCAGGCGGTTGCAGCCCCAGGTTCTCGCGCAGGGACGACCCTGAATACTCTTGTCTGAAGACACCTGCGGCCTGCAGACACGGCACCACGCCTTCCAGGAAGAGATCTTTCTCAGCTTCAAGATAGGGCGGAAGGATAACGAAACCATCACAGGCGCCTTCGCGGTACCAAGTCTCCAACTGCTCGGCAACGTCTTGGGGTGATCCCACGGGAGAGAAGAACGAAAGGCTTTCGGCGTACCATTTGCCCACCTCTGCAACCGTCATCGCATTCTCAACAGCATGTTTGATCACAAACTGAAATCTGCCCTTGCTGCCAGTGATCTGTTCGCTGATGTCTGGAAACAGCGAATCCTGGGGGAACTGCGATAAATCGAAGTTCATGCTCGCCGACATAAAGCTCAGGCCCGCTTCAGGAAGGATAAGCGACTTGAGCAGCTTGTCTTTGGCCAATGCCGCCTCTTGGGTCTCGGCGACAATCGGTACGATCCCTGGCAGGATCTTGATGGACGCCGGATCACGGCCATACGATTGAGCTTTGTCTTTGAGAACCTTGTAGAACTGCTTGGCGCGCTCAAGCGTAGGCTGCACGACAAAGATGACCTCTGCATTCTTGGCAGCCAGATCGATGAATGATTCCGAAACGCCCGCCTGAATCAGCACCGGATGCCCCTGCGGCGGGCGTGGAATGTTTATAGGGCCTTTCACGTCAAAGTGAGTACCTTTGTGATCGATGTAAGTGAACGCCGCTGGATCGGCGTAAACACCCTCATCACTATTGAGCACCAAGGCATCATCGCCCCAGCTGTCCCAAAGTTTCTGCACGACATCGATAAATTCGGCCGCTCGGTCGTAGCGCTCCGCATGGGAAAAATGGCTGGGACGTCCGAAGTTTCTGGCCTCGCCATCGCTTACTGACGTCACAAGATTCCAGGCCGCGCGACCGGCGCTGATGTGATCGATGTTGGCAAGCATCCGAGCGGCGGTATACGGAACTGCGTAAGACGATGAAATCGTCCCGCCTATGCCGATATTGTCGGTAATCGCCGCCAGCGCGGATAGCAAGGTGATGGGTTCAGGCCGCACTACGGCTCGGTATTTCACCGTCTCAGAAAAGTGTCCGCCGAAATTGTCATCAATAGAAAGCTTATCGGCCACGAACAGCATATCCAGCTTGGCGGCCTCGGCCCGACGGGCGATCTTCTTGTACAGCGGCCAATCTACGGTTCCGCTTGAGGATGAGTCAGGATGGCGCCACCCACCTTGATGCGTTCCTGCTTCCAGATACAGCGCAAGATGCATCATTGCGAAACACCCCCTGCGCTAGCCGTGACCTGCTTCGACCCAAAGCTGCTATCCAACACGGAATTGGCGCTGAATACTTTTGGGATAAGGCCTGCCTCGCTGTAGAGCTTGATCGTCTGCTCCTGCATGGTTTGGATACGCGCTGAATCTTCGACGCGTGCATTGCCCTCACGCTGTACTTTTCCCAAAGCAACCTCCTCAGGCACTCGCAACAGTTTGCTGATGGCCGCTGCATAGGGCTTGGGATTGTCGACGCCCCACTGACGTGCCTTGGCCAGACGGGCCCGGAAGTCAGTCAGCTCGGCACGTTTATGCTCGATGGCATCGTTGGACGCCACCAGGTAGTTCAGGGAAGGATGATCCTTGCCGTCGGCCACGACGGTCGCGGTGTGCTGAGTCGTGGCGAAGGAAACGAAGGGCTCCCAGGTGGAGACGGCATCTGTGCTGCCATTGTCGAGCAGAAGAATTGCCTCTGCCGGGGTGGTGAAGATGAGCTTAACCGCGTCAGGTGAAACGCCAGCCTGCTGCAATGATTGGAGCAGAAATGCGTGGCCCGCAGCCCCCTTGACTGTCGCGACCTATTTGCCCTTCAGGTCCTGGACTGACTGAATGGCGGAGCCTGGCTTTACGATGATGGCATTGCCATTGTACTCCGAAGCAAAGATCGCTTTGACGCCGACACCGGCAGCCGCTGCGAAGGTCAGCGGGGCATCACCCACCAATCCTGCGTCAAGATGGCCCGAATTAAGGGATTCAAGTACTGGAGCCGCATTCGCAAACTCATGCCACTCAACAGTGTATGGAAGACCGCTCAGCACCCCTGCTGCCTCCATGACTGCCCTGGCATTCCCACGCTGATCACCCACTTCAAGGGTTGAAGCGGCAAAAGCTACTTCATGAAAAATGGTCAGTGCAACGATCAGAAGATGGTTTCTAAATTTCACGTCCGTCCCCAAGAAAGGTGGCATCCGACAGCCCTCCTAGATTGGGCGAGAGGTGTTTCGGATAACCTGAAAAAGCCTGGGGGATCCTAAGGGCTGAAAGAGTTATTACTTAATATTATTTTGGCCTATCGTTATCATTCTAAGCATTAATAAACCTAGGACTAACCCTGCATTTGGTTGTGGTTAATGCTGCACACCCTATCCCTGTTTTACCCACCACTGCTGGGCATGGAATGGATGTCGATGGCTTCCGGGCGCAAGATGGAAATCAGCGCCCTTATGCAGCCTGGCAGTGCCTCCAATTGCCTGACGAGGATGCTTCGCTCCCTGACGGCCCAGAGTTCATCCAATTGAACAATCGACAGCGCCATTGTGCGGCTGTGCCGGGTCGCCGCTGATTCGGGGATCACGCCGATACCAACACCCGCCTCAACCATACGGCAGATGGATTCGAAGCTGGTGACCTGTATCCGCCAGGTGAGGTGCTCACCCAGTTTTTCAGCTTGTTCGCGCATGAACTCTTGCAGCGTGCTGCCCTCCTGCAGGCCCACATGGTGGAAAGCCAAGGCGTCCCTGAGCTTCAGAGGCTCACCGGTATCCAGCACATGGCCCTTCGGCACGACCAGTACGAGCCGGTCAGTGCTGAAGTGCAAGACCTGCAGATCCTTGGCAGCCACAGGGCCAGCAATGATCCCTATGTCGGTAGCCCCTTCCTGAACACCCCGTACGATGTCGCGCGACAGACGCTCCTGAAGGTCTACCGTAACGCCCGGATTCTTGGCCAGAAATCCAGCCAGGACTTCAGGCAAAAACTCTGTGACGGCTGTCGTGTTTGCAAATATCCGTATGTGACCTGAGGAGTCTGTCCCGTACTCCGCAAACTCGGTTTTCAGATAACCAATCTGTCGCATGATCAGCCGAGCATGCTTGAGCAATCGCTGGCCTGCGTCGGTCAGTTCAACCCCTTTGCTTCCCCTATAAAGTAGGTGGCAGTTGAGCTGGGCCTCGAGCGCCTTGATTCGAACACTAGCGGCTGCAGGAGAAATGAATGCGCGTTTAGCGCCTTGCGTGAGGCTGGGGGCCTCCGCAATGTGGATAAAAAGGCGCAGGTCAGTTAGGTCGAGATGCATAGAGGATGTGGCCTTAGC
Source organism: Pseudomonas sp. MF09156 (assembly GCF_059862305.1). Taxonomy (NCBI): domain Bacteria; kingdom Pseudomonadati; phylum Pseudomonadota; class Gammaproteobacteria; order Pseudomonadales; family Pseudomonadaceae; genus Pseudomonas; species Pseudomonas sp. MF09156. Next base: position 5,807 of record NZ_JCBCUR010000004.1, on the reverse strand, counting down.
TATGTGTTAACCATTTCAAAACGCAGGGTTTAAGAAACGCTACTTCTCAGAACGCTATGAGGCTCTCATGATCTGCTCATAACAACAACTGTTGAGTGCCAATTTAATGGCTCATTTCACCGATTGGTTGGGACGTACAGAACGGTCATCAGACCCTCTAAGCGACAATCTCCTCAAGCGTATAGCTGCCACGTTCAATCTGGACACCCTGAGCGTCAATGCCCCCCTTCAGCCCTTGTGGCACTGGTGCTTTTTTCAGGAGCCAGTGGGCGAGCCGGCACTCGGCATCGATGGGCACCCGCAGCGCGGCGGCTTTCTCCCTGAGGCCGACGACAATGATCTAGCCAAGCTGACGGAGCTTAAAGATGACTGAAACTACTCCCCCCCCTCGCCCACTGGATGGCATTACTGTTGTCAGCCTCGAACATGCGATTGCTGCGCCTTTCTGCACGCGCCAGCTCGCTGACCTGGGTGCACGTGTGATCAAGATCGAGCGGCCGGCCGTCGGCGATTTCGCTCGGGCCTATGACACCCGTACAAAGGGACTCGCCTCACACTTCGTCTGGACGAACCGATCAAAAGAAAGCCTGACCCTGGATGTGAAAAAGCCGGGGGCAGACTCTATCTTGGAAGGGCTGCTGGCCAAGGCAGACGTACTTGTGCAGAACTTGGCACCCGGTGCCGCTGCACGCATGGGATTGTCCTTTGACGCTCTTCATGAGCGTTTTCCCAAACTGATCGTCTGCGATATTTCGGGTTACGGTGAGGGTGGCCCCTATGAGCAGAAGAAAGCCTACGACCTTCTGATCCAGAGCGAGGGCGGATTTCTCTCCGTAACAGGCGGTGCCGGAGCTGATGAGCTGGCAAAGGCAGGTTGCTCCATTGCTGACATAGCAGCGGGCATGTACGCCTACACGGGAATTCTCTCGGCACTCTTGCTACGAGGTCGCACGGGAGTGGGTAGCCGTGTCGATGTCAGCATGCTCGAAAGCCTGGTCGAGTGGATGGGCTATCCGATGTACTACGCATTCGATGGTGCCGAGCCGCCGCCAAGGGCTGGGGCTTCCCACTCCACCATCTACCCCTACGGCCCATTCCCGGTAGGCGAAAACGACACAGTCATGCTCGGCCTGCAGAATGAACGTGAATGGGCGCTCTTTTGCGAGCGTGTCCTTCGCCAGCCTGAATTACAAGCCGATGAGCGTTTCAACTCCAATGCCAACCGGTCAACTCACCGCAGCGAGCTGCGCGCTATCATTGTGGACACCTTTGCAACCCTCGGCATTGAGGAGGTGGTGAAGCGATTGGATGAAGCTCCTATCGCCAATGCCAAGGTCAACGATATGCACGCCGTATGGTCGCACCCCCAGCTGAAGTCGCGTAATCGCTGGGTCGATGTGGGGAGCCCTCAAGGCACTCTGCCTGCGCTGCTGCCACCAGGTGCCAATAGTGCATTCACACCGCGTATGGATGCGATACCGGCCTTGGGCGAGCACAGCGAATCAATCCTCGCTGAGCTGGGCTACTCCGTACGTGATATCGAGCAACTGAAGGTGGCAGGTGCGATATGAGCATGCATCTGGAACCCTCAATCAGAACTGCGCTGTTCGTCCCTGGTAGCCGACCGGAAAGATTCGATAAGGCGATCGCCACCGGTGCCGACACGATAATTGTTGATTTCGAAGACGCTGTCGAAGAATCGATGAAGCGTCAGGCGCGAGAACATCTGGGCATCTACCTTACCGCCAACCCAGGGCTTCGCATGGTGGTTCGCGTTAACGCCAGCGAACATCATGAGCATGAATCCGACCTGGATTTCTGCGGCCGCTTTCCCGAAGTCTCTGTCATCTTGCTGCCCAAGGCAGAGTCTGCTGACCAGGTGGCTCGTGCTGCGGCCACAGGCAAACGGATCTGGCCGTTGATCGAAAGCGCCAAGGGATTGGAATTTCTCCCCGCCATTGCCTCAGTATCAGGCGTCGAGCGCTTGACGTTTGGCGCGTTGGATCTGGGGCTGGATCTTGGGATGCGTGCTCAGAGCGCCGCTGCAGGTCGGATATTTGATCAAGTCCGATATGAAATACTCATCGCAACTGCGAGGTCTAAGCTCGCTAGGCCTCTCGATACGGTGTTCCCAGATTTTTCTAATCTTGAAGGCCTTGCCAGGTTCGCCCAGGACGCTTCGGATAGGGGGTTCGGCGGCATGCTCTGCATCCACCCGAGCCAGGTGATGGTTGTGAACACCGTTTTCGAACCCACAGTGCAAGAAATAGACTGGGCTCGCAGGGTTGTGGATGGCGCTGAGGGAGGTGTTGGAGCATTTCGTTTAGACGGCAAGATGATCGACGCGCCAGTCATCGCAGCAGCTCGCCGACTGTTACAGAGTCTTTAGCATCGACGAGCGTCCGCGTCGGGCAGTTGCGATCTCTGCCTGAAGGTGGCCCGAATGTCCATAGAGCAAGGCAAGGTCAACTCAAGACTGAAATGCAGGTGTTATGACTCACTCGACTTTGCAGGTTTGACAGGACGCTAGATTCTCTTATTCACCCAGCCTTAGCTCCAACTACTCCTCGACCTCTAGCTCGGCGAAGTAGATGAGGCTACTGCCCCCCTCCCCTTATAGAATCCAGATGGTACCCAGAAACTCCAATCGCTCTGGGGCCATCTTGGACACACTGTAACGAATCCCCGAGCATCACAATGTGGTCGCTTGAAGTGTCCATACCCTAGGCCTTTCTGACGTCCAACCGAAGGCAGATCTCGCGCTAGATATCTAGGTGGGACTTCATTACTCCGATGTTGAAGCCTACCGCAAATGCGTCGACATCTTGGAACAGATACCGATAAACATCCCTTAAAATCTGAGCAGAGGTTGGGCGTTAAAGGCGTCCGGGTAGATCGTGATCGATGCAAACCTCTCATCGAAGTAATGCTGCAACGATTCCATTCCTTTGGGCTTACATTGATACCAAAACGCTCGGCAGCTACCTCCAGTGATAGGCTGGACGTCATAGGGATATGAAGATCGGCAACGGCTGGCCAACGTCCGTTCAAGCCCTTGTACGCCAACGTAGCGGCATCACATCTGTCGAGGCAGCGGGTATTTGGGATGCCGTTTTTAACGGCCTAGGGAGCACTGATGGTGAACGTGTCCGAATGGCATTTGATCCAGTCGGCGGTGTAGCAGTCAGGTACGTTGCGCCCGCTGATGGCTAAAGTTTTGCCGTTCGACCAGATCGCTGACCTCGCATAGATACATAGAGTCTAACGCCCAGATCGGGAAGTTCGTGGCCGAGATCTGAGTCACCGTGCAGCGCCCACCTGTACCGATAACGTGGCTGTCACGGGCAGACCCAGCAAAGGCCCAATGCCGAAATGACAGCCAAGCCCCACTGTCGACATTCAGATAATGGGCTGATAAGAAAATGCTGATCGTTTCGAGCGTTCTAAACATCTAGCGTACGCGATGAGCGTAGTCAATAACCGCTGCCGCCGCTGCAGCAATGGGACGATCACGCTTTCGCGCGATCTGCCCATGCGTCCAATTACATGCCAGATTACAATCACACATAATGGTTTCGAGCTCTTCGTTTTTAAGCGGACGGTGTCGGAGGCGTTACTTTGCTCCATATCGACTCCAAGAGTATGAATGGCTCGGCGTGTTCAGTATCAGAACTATTCTGACTGAGATAACGCCAAAATAGCGAAATTTTTTCTTTTCCGCGTCGGCCTTCGCCTCGGTTTCAGCCACGAGTATGCTGAGGATGTTGGTGTTATGTGCGAACACCTCCTGTGGGCCTTGGAGGGTTTTCTTCACATAATAGCGCGCCCGAATAACGCCCAGCGAATTTCTTCTTTGCTAAGTGCTTGACACACCATTCGATTCTCTTGAACAAATTACTCCAGTTCAGTGGAATCACTACTGTAACGCTAGAAACTGAACAGTAACCCTCGATGGTTTACACCTCGTAGAATAGCTTTATACCCGACAGACTCACCCATGGGACAACTTATTGCTTTTCTGCGTTTGAGTAATATAGCTCATGAACCCTCTCCCCTGTACGTTGGTCGAAGACTTTGCAGGGATCGTAGGGAGTGATATTCACCCCTCTCACCAGGCATTTAACTACCTGCTGGCCGATAAGATCCAAGTCAATAATGTTCAGGCAGGCATAGTCCTGCTCAAGCCCCTTTACGCAGTGGCGATCTCCGCCCATTGCCCAGGCCAGCAATATTCGATTTACTGCGTCGTGGCTGACAATAAGAAGCGAACGCCATGACGACTCGCTGACAATAAGATGAAATTGTTCAAGAACACGAGCCTCAAAACTATCCCAGTCTTCCCCGCCCAAAAACGTTCCACCCACCTCGTCAATAGTTTCGTAGGCAACACCGATTAGATCGTGCCGCTCGTGCCGCGGAATGTTGCCCTGGCAGCCAGCCTTTATTTCCCTGAACGCCTCGGCTCGCTCCAACATACCTTCCTGTTCATCTAGCAGAATTCTGGCGGTTTGATAGGCATGGGGATAATCCGAGCAAACCGCCCGGTCGAAGGTAACATCCTGCAGCATGACGGCAAGCTCGCGAACCTGACGAATACCCTTATCGGATAGTTTGAAATTGCAAGATTCCAAGGCGTTAGTGTCTTTCTGGAAAGACTCTATATCTCCGTGACGAACCAGATAGCAACGCCTCCGAAAACGGCTTATGGAGTCACTTGGAACTACGGCGCAGGCGAACGCATCAACTTTCATCTCATCACCCTGGAATAAGATTTACGCGAACCTGAGAAAGCATTGTGCGTAGCACCTCAGCCAAATTTTAAAGATTGGAATAATCGAAGCCAAAAAAAACACATCACAAATAGTTGAAACTTAAAATTAGCTGACAACTCAAAAGCAGGTTTTTTTTGGTGATTAATTTTGAATGCTAAAACCAAGAAGCATAGCGACACCACGAATAAAGAAATCAAACACAATACAACTATAAAACCACTCACCATCTCCACAGTTTTTTTTCACAGTTTTCCACCAAACAACATCAACGGGATGTATGTGAACACCCTCAAAAGTCTAACATCGTCAGCCAGTACGCGCCGTACAAAAAATTACCACAGCTGCTCATTTAAGGAATCGCGCCGAGAAACAGTTAATCTCAACGCGACCCCTTGTCCACCGCTGTTTTACTTACAGCTCATCTTTAATTTCCATTACCAACGCTGTCATGCCACCAGTTGCAAAATTTGCAGCGTCCATTGATGCCTTCATACCCTCTGAAGACATCTGAGATTCCTCAAGCGACTCCAGATCAGCATAACCAAGCAAGGCGATACGATAGTATGGGCCTCCGCCACCAACGATGGTTATAGGACCCTTACTCACAGAAAAGCTTTTCAGATGAGGGATCGCCTTAACAAGTGGCGTGTGGACCTCTTCATAGTATTGATCGAAGGCTGCAGGGTCCGTTGGAACTCCGTAAAGAACTATCACTTGATACATTGGTTTTCCTCGCTATGTTTGATGGTACATCTGAATGCAGAATATTGCTTTTCGCATACTATCGAATGTATACGTATGGCCATTTGAATACGCATCAGCTTTCAGGGCAACGGCCAAATTCCCAGCCCTCACTATCAGACTATTTTTTGGCCATCCCTGAACATTGCAGCATGGAGCCGTTCCTGGGCGGCGGCAAAAACTGAGTGCAACACCTGACCTTTCCGGTACGGTGCTGCCCCTATGTCTTATACCGAACTCAGCGTTGAAGAGCGCGCCACCATTCAAATCAGTCATGCCCAAGGCTTCAGCCTG